>NZ_JALGBX010000001.1 GCF_022808175.1 Streptomyces sp. AP-93
CTACGTCTACCTCGGGACCGTCACGGTCGCAGCCCTCACGATCTGGCTCCGCACCTGATCCAAGAAACAGAACCTAGTTCGGCTGTCAGCTGGGAGATCTCGGCCCGTAGGTGACTGCGGAGCTTCGAGTCCAGGCTGGAGAGCGGCTCGTCCATCAGGAACACCGACGGCCGACGGGAGATCGCCCGGCCCATCGCGACCCGCTGGCGCTCACCGCCCGAGAGCTGCCCCGGAAGGCGGTCGAGCAGGTCCTCGATGCCCAGCATCCGGGCCGTCGCCTCCACCCGCGGTTCGTGGTCACCGCGGGGGTCGCGCAGCTTCAGCGGGAAACCGATGTTGGCCCGCCCCGTCATGTTCGGATACAGCGCGAAGTTCTGGAACACCATCGCGATGTCCCGCTCGCTCGGCGGCACGTGGTTGGCGTACTCGCCGTCCAGGTACAGCCCGCCCTCGGTGATGTCCTCCAGGCCCGCGATCATCCGCAGGACGGTCGACTTGCCGCAGCCCGAGGGCCCCAACAGGACCAGGAACTCTCCTGGCTCGACGGTGAGGGAGACACCGTCGACGGCATGGGCGTCCCTCTCGTATCTCTTGCTGACGTCACGCAACTCGATGGTTCGACTCACAACGATCCGCCCGGAGCTGGGAATGGTGGAGGAGAGGGGAGTGGGGGAGACGTGGGGGAGACATGCCAGAAGCTAGCCCACGTCACTGTGAGGAATGATCAAGAGAGCCCGCACCGGCCGCTACCACTCCGCGAGTGAGCCGTCGTCCCGCCGCCAGACGGGGTTGCGCCAGCGGTGGCCGGTCTCGGCGGCGCGCTCCACGGCCTTCTCGTCGACCTCGATGCCCAGGCCCGTTCCGGTCAGCAGCGCCACATGGCCGTCCTCGTAGTGGAAGACCGACCGGTCCGTGAGGTAGTCGAGCAGGTCGGAGCCGGTGTTGTAGTGGATGCCCAGGCTCTGCTCCTGGATGAGCAGATTCGGCGTCGCGAAGCCCACCTGGAGGCATGCGGCGAGCGCGATCGGGCCCAGCGGGCAGTGCGGGGCCAGAGAGACGTCGTACGCCTCCGCCATGGCTGCGATACGGCGCACCTCGGATATGCCGCCGGCGTGGGACAGGTCGGGCTGCGCTACGGCGATGCCCGCGCCCAGTACCTTCTTGAAGTCCCAGCGGGAGTAAAGGCGTTCGCCAGTCGCGATCGGAATGCTGGTCGACTGCACGATGTCACCGATGTGGTCGCTCATCTCGGGGACGAGCGGCTCCTCGACGAAGAACGGCAGATAGGGCTCCAGGAGCGGCAGCACCCGGCGCGCCATGGGGACGGTGAGTCGACCGTGGAAGTCGACCGCGATGTCGAAGTCGTCGCCCACCGCCTCCCGGGTGCTCGCGACCCGCTCCACGATGCCGTGGACGGCCTCGGGCGTGTCGATCAGGCGCAGCTGCGCCGAGGCGTTCATCTTGATCGCGGTGAAACCCTGCTCCTTGCGTTCGACGGCCGCCTCGGCGACGTCGGTGGGGCGGTCGCCGCCGATCCAGCTGTAGACGCGGGCGCGGTCGCGGACGTTGCCGCCGAGCAGCTGCCACACGGGCACGCCCAGTGCCTTGCCGCTGATGTCCCACAGCGCCTGGTCGATGCCGGCGACGGCGCTGGAGAGCACAGGGCCACCGCGGTAGAAGCCGCCCTTGGTGAGCACCTGCCAGTGGTCCTCGATGCGCAGCGGGTCCTTGCCCACGAGGTAGTCGGCCAGTTCGTCGACAGCGGCGGCGACGGTGTGCGCCCGGCCTTCGATGACGGGCTCCCCCCAGCCGGTGATGCCCTCGTCCGTGTCGATGCGCAGGAAGCACCAGCGCGGAGCGACGAGGTAGGTGCGCAGGGACGTGATCTTCATCGGGTTTCCTTCTCCGGTCGGGTCTCTTCGTTCACTTCGACTCCTTCTTGACAGTCCAGCCGCCGTCCACGGTGAGGCTGGTCCCCGTGATGTAGGTGGCGTCGCCGGAGGCCAGGAAGGCGACGGCGGCGGCCACTTCCTCGGGCCGGCCGAGCCGGCCCAGGGCGGTGGCGCGGGCGGACAGCTCGCGGTCCTCCTCGGCCACCTCGTTCCACACCTCGGTGAGGATCGGGCCGGGCAGGACGGAGTTGAAGCGGACCTCCGGGCCGTACTCCACGGCGAGCTGGCGGATGAGCGCGCAGGTGCCGCCCTTGGCGGCGGCGTAGGCCGGATACCCGGGCAGGCCGAAGTGCGCGTGCACGCTGGAGGTGGCGATCAGGCTGCCGCGCCCTGCGCGCAGATCGTCGAGGAAGGTGAGGGTGGCGAGGTAGAGGGCCTTGAGGTTGACCGACATTTCGCGGTCCCATATTTCGATGGGGAGTTCGTGCGCGGCGGCGTCGGTGTGGACGAAGGCGTTGCTGTGGAGGATGCTCACCGGGCCGAAGTGCGCGTGGGCCTGCTCGCGCAGGGCGGCCCACTGCTCCTGGGAGGAGACGTCGCAGTGTACGAAGACGGCCCGGCCGCCGTCGGCCCGGATGCTCGCGGCCACGTTCTCGCCCGCTTGGTCGGCGATGTCGGCGAGCACGACCGCCGCGCCCTCGGCGGCCAGGCGCACGGCGCTCGCGGCGCCGATCCCGGAGGCCGCGCCGGTCACGACGGCGATGTGACCTGAGAGACGGTTCATAGGTGGATTCCTCTGGGGTGTACGGGTCGGGCGGAGGGTCTAGTGCTTCCGGTCACAGCACTAGCGGCTGACGTCCTGGGCGGTGAGCAGTCCCAGCTCGCCGCGGCGCGGTAGCCCCTCCCAGTCGCCGGGTACGGAGACGGCGAACGCGCCGCATGTGGCTGCCAGGTGGAGCCGCTCGGCGAGGGAGGCGCCGTCCAGGAGCCCGGCCAGGTACCCGGAGACGAAGGCGTCCCCGGCCCCGATGGGGTCCACGCAGGTGACGGGCACCACGGGCTGGACGAGCGCCTCGTTCCCGTCGTCCGCCAAGGCCCCCTGAGCGCCGAGCTTGAGCACGGCTTGTGCGGGCCCGAGCCCGGTCAACTCCCGTGCCATGTCGGCGGGTTCCATCTCCGGTACCAGGAGAGACGCTTCCTCCGGGCCTGCGAAGACGACGTCCGCGTACGGCACCAGGGCGGCCAGCGTCTGCGCCGCCTCGCTCCGGCTCCACAGCTGAGCGCGGTAGTTGATGTCCAGAGAGACGGTCACCCCGGCCTCCTTGGCGATCCGCACGGCGCGCTCGACCGCCGCCCGCGCGCTCTCGCCCAGGGCGGGGGTGATGCCGGTGACATGGAGGATCCGCGCCCGGGTGATCTGCTGCTCGTCGAGGTCCTCGGGCGAAAGGCGGGAGCCCGCGAAGCCTTTGCGGTAGTACGCGACACGGACGCGGTCGGCGGTGCGGCGCTCCCGCAGCATGAGGCCCGTGGGCGCGTCCGGGTCGACGCGGACGTGGGTCACGTCCACGCCCTCGGCCCGCAGACCGGCCTGGATCATCGTCCCTGCGGAGTCGTCGCCGACCCTCCCGGTCCAGGCCGCGCTGTGGCCCAGGCGGCTGACCCCGATGGCGACGGTCGCCTCGGCGCCCGCGAACCCCATCCGCAGGGCCGCACCTCGGTCCAGCGGCCCCGGCTGGGAGGCGGCCACGACCGCCATGGCCTCGCCGAGGGTGACCAGCGCTGTCATCGGCGTATCGCCTCGATCAGCCGCGCGGCCCGGTCCTGGAGGGCCGAGAGTGCGCCGCTCTCGCAGGCGTCGCCGATGAGGGGACCGCCCATGCCGAGCGCGGTGGCGCCTGCGGCGAGATAGGCGGGCGCTTCGTCGAGACCGATGCCGCCGGTCGGCACCAGCGGGACGTCCGGGAGCGGCGCTCGCACGGCCCGCAGATACTCCGGTCCGCCGATGGAGGCGGGGAAGAGTTTCACCATGGTGGCACCGGCCCGCCACGCGGAGAGGATCTCGGTGGGCGTCAACGCGCCCGCTATCACCGGCACATGGAGCTTGCGCGCTTCCTCGATGACGTCGAGGCAGGTCGCGGGAGTGATGAGGTAGCCGGCTCCGGCCTCCACCGCGCGCTGGGCGTCGGCGGGTGTCGTGACCGTGCCGGCGCCCAGGGTGAGCCCGGCGGGGGCGTTCGCCGCGTACTCGCGCAGCGCGTCCAGAACGCCCGGCGTGGTCAGGGTGAACTCGACCGCGCGGATGCCCGCGAACCGAAGGACGTCGGCCACTTCGGGGAACCGGTCGGCACGGGACGCCCTCAGGATGGCGATGACAGGGGCGGCGTCGAGGGCGACGTGCAGTTCAGTCGCATCGGTCACGACGGCCTCCGGAGGACGGGGGTGGCGGGTGCTTCCATGGAGGGGAACTCCCTTGCTCGGCATCGTGGGTGGTGGGCTTCTCAGAGGGGGCGGGGTGCAGGGTGCACGGGGCGTGCTCGCCCTGCTGCCTGGCCGTGCGCTCGCCCCCTCACACGGCGAGGAACTCGGCGTCATCGAACGGCGTCACCGGCAGCCCCCTGACCCCCGGGCGGCATACGAACAGCCTTCCGGCGTCGGGTTCGGCGCGCAGCCGGTCCTCGTCGAGCCCCTGAGACGCGGTGGTGATGACCAGGATGTCCAGCTCCGGCCCGGCGAAGGTGCAGCTGGTGACGTGGGAGGCGGGGACGGCGACACGGGCGCACAGGGTGCCGTCCGGCTCGTACGCCCGGACCTCGGCACCTCCCCACACCGCGACCCAGATCCGGCCGCCCGCGTCCACGGTCAGCCCGTCGGGCACGCCCCGGTCGAGTGTCACGAAGGGGCGGCGACCGGTGAGTGCCCCGGTGCCGGGATCGTGGTCGAAGACGTCGACGCGGCCCGTAGGGCTGTCCGCGTAGTAGAGCAGCCGACCGTCCGGACTCCAGCCCAGGCCGTTGGAGATGGTCACGGAGCCGAGGAGGGTTTCGAGCCCGCCGGGGCCGAGGCGGTAGAGCGCGCCTGCGCCCGGCGTCGCGTCGTACGCCATCGTCCCGGCGAGCAGCCGCCCTCGGGGGTCGCACTTGGCGTCGTTCATCCGCCGCCGCACCCCGTCTCCAGGGATGTCGGGCACGGCGATCTCCACGGGCGTGCGGTGGCCGTCGAGCCGAAGGAATGAGGTTCCGGCTGCCGCGAGCAGTGCGCCCGACACGCAGGGGACGACGGCCCCGACGGGGCGGTCCAGTCGCATGGTCTCGTACGGCACGAGATAGGGGAGCCCCGAGCCGTAGCCCCGCAGACCCAGCGAGGCACGGTGGATGAGCCCCTCGGTGATGTCGACCCACAGCAGCTCCTCCCGCCGGTCGTCCCACACCGGCCCTTCCGTCAGGTGCCCTGGCGGGGGCGCGCAGGGGGCGGCGCTCAAGCGCAGCATGTGACCTCCTCGTTCGGTGGCACCGCTTCAGTGGAGCGGCGAGAAGACGAAGGAAAACTCGGTGGGTTCGGCCTGCAGGTGGTACTGCGGCAGAGGGCCCGTGCCACAGGACGCGGTGCCGATGCCGTGCAGGCCGTGGTCGAGGTTGACCCATACGGTGTCGCCCGGTGTGAGGTCGGTGAGGTGGGTGGCCTCGTCCAGTTGCTCGGTCGTCCAGCGCCGGGCGCTGAGGAAGAACTCCGGGTCGCCCTCGATGCGCAGCCCGCCGATCTCCGCCCAGCGGACGTCGGCTCGCGCGCCGTTCTCCTGGGGGTGGACGTACGGCGTCTGCAGGGCGTCGACGGTGGACTCGTGGCGGCCGATCCTGGAGGCCGACTTGGTGTCCGGGTATCCCTCGCCGGGGCCGCCGCCGAACCAGCGCACCGCAGTGGCTGAGGCGAGCCCGAACCGGACGCCGAGGCGGGGCAGTGGCACCGGCCACTCGCCGTCGGGCCGCACGGACACGGTCAGCCGCAGGCGGTCGCCGTCGGATGTCCAGCGGTACACCGTGGTGAGGCCGAACTCCCAGGCGGCCGGCGCCACCCGGGTCCGTACGGTCAGGGCGTCCTCGCCGGGCTCGACGGAGTCCCGCCGGTGCTGCATGCGGTGCAGGCCGTAGTCGCGCCACACCGTGGCGTTGCGGATGCCGGTCTGCCAGTCCGCGCCGTCGTCGTTGTCGGTGGTTGCCCGCCACACGTCCAGCCGCAGACCGCTGACCTCGACCCCGCCGATGGCCGTCAGGGCACCGGTACGCGCGTCGAAGGAGGCCGGGCCGAGCGTGACCACGCCGTCGCCCGTGACGGGCTGAGCGGTCGGGTTGATGGTTGGCAACGGCCTTGTGGTCAAGGGGAATTGGCCCCAAGCGATCTCGTGGCCTTTGGGCGCCCATCCCGTGTCGGCCGCCAGTACCGCACGTACCGTCCATTGCGTCTCGTCGGCGTCGTGGCCGGCGGGCGGCGGAGGCAGCTTCACGTCGGCCGACTCGCCGGGTGCGAGCGCCGGCACGGATAGCGGGCCGGTCTCGACCGTCTCGCCGTCCACTTGGTAGGACCACTCGAAGGTCAGCGCGGACAGGTCGGCGAAGTCGTAACCGTTGGTGATCCCTACGGTGCCGGCCGGGCTGTCGCCTCCGATCCGGACGGGCTCGATGACCTTCTTGAACTCCACCAGGCCCGGGGAGGGCTGCCGGTCGGGGAAGACCAGGCCGTCGCAGACGAAGTTCCCGTCGTGCAGTTCCTCGCCGAAGTCACCGCCGTAGGCGTAGCCCAGCTCGGGGTGCTTGATGCCGTGGTCGATCCACTCCCAGATGAACCCGCCCTGCAGCCGGTCGTACGTCTCGAACAGCCGCTGGTAGTCGGCGATCCCGCCGGGGCCGTTGCCCATGGCGTGGCCGTACTCGCAGAGAATGAAGGGGAGTTCGCGGCGCTTGTGGGCGCCGCCGTCCAGCTCTTTGCCGATTCTCTCGACCTCGGCGTGCCCGGGGTACATCCGCGAGTACATGTCCGTGTCACGGCAGTTCCAGTCGCCCTCGTAGTGCACGAGCCGCGAGGAGTCCCGGCCGTGGATCCACTCGGCCATCGCGGTCAGGCCGCGTCCGGTGCCGGCTTCGTTGCCCAGCGACCAGATGACCACGGACGGGTGGTTCTTGTCGCGTTCGACCATGCGGGCGGCGCGGTCGAGGAGGGCGGGGGTCCAGCGGTCGTCGTCGACGGGGTTGTCGCGCCAGGCCTGCTCGATGAAGCCGTGGGTCTCCAGGTCGGCCTCGTCGATGACCCACAGGCCGTACTCGTCGCACAGGTCGAGGAAGGCCGGGTGCGGCGGGTAGTGCGCGGTGCGCACCGCGTTGAGGTTGTGCCGCTTCATCAGCAGCACGTCCTCGCGCATGGTCTCCAGGTCGAGGGCGCGCCCCGTCTCGGGGTGCCACTCGTGGCGGTTGACGCCCTTGAAGAGCACTGCCTTGCCGTTGATCTTGATCAGGCCGTCGGCCAGCTCCACCGTGCGGAAGCCGATGCGCAGCGGGACGCGCTCGCCTTCGGTGACCAGCTCTCCGTCGTACAGCTTCGGCATCTCGGCCGACCAGGGCTGGACCGCTACCGTGACCGCCTCCCCCGTTGCGGCATCGATGCCCAGGGCGGGCACGGTCACCCGCCCGTCGACGTCGGAGTCGACGCGCAGGGTGCCCTCGCCGGTGCCGTGGTCGTAGGGGGCGTGCACGAAGAAGTCGCCGACGCCGCCCTCGGGTCGGTGCAGCAGTGTCACGTCACGGAAGATGCCGGGCAGCCACCACTGGTCCTGGTCCTCCAGGTACGAGCCCGCGGACCACTGGTGGACGCGGACGGCGAGTACGTTGCCGCTCGGCTTGAGCAGGTGCCCGACGGTGAACTCGTGCGGCAGGCGGGAGCCCTTGAACCCGCCGATGTCCGTGCCGTTCAGCCAGACGCGGGCGCAGGACTCGACGCCGTCGAAGCGGATCGTCGCGCCTCCGTCGGCCGGCCAGTTGTCGGGCAGGTCGAAGACGCGCAGGTGGTCGCCGGTCGGGTTCTCGGTAGGCACCCGGGGCGGGTCGACCGGGAACGGGTAGCGGTAGTTGGTGTAGATCGGCAGGCCGAAGGCGCCGTCGCCCTGGAGCACCCAGTGGCCCGGGACCGTGACCTCGGCCCAGGTGGCCGGATCGAATCCGGGCTCGGCGAACGAGCCGTCCTCGGCATCGGCGGTCGGTGATACGCGCAGACGCCAACGCCCGTTCAATGACATGGAGTTCGCGTCCGAGGACGCATACCAGGCGCGGGGAGCCAGGGCCCCGCGGCCGGGGGATACGTCCTCGACGTAGTCGTCTCTCATCCCTTGACAGCTCCCTGCATGATCCCGCCGACGATCTGCCGGCCGAGTGCGACGAACACCAGCAGCACCGGGAGGGTGCCGAGCAGGGTGCCGGCCATGATGATCGACTGGTCCGGCACGTAGCCGGAACCGAGGTTGTTGATGGCGACCTGGACGGTCGGGTTGTGGCTGGTCAGGACCACGATCGGCCAGAAGAAGTCGTTCCAGGAGGCCATGAAGGTGAGCATCCCGAGCACCGCCATCGCCGGGCGCGCGGTGGGCAGGACGATGGAGAAGAAGATCCGTAGGCTGGAGGCGCCGTCCATCCGCCCCGCCTCGATCAGTTCGTCGGGCAGCGCGGTGATCAGGTACTGGCGCATGAAGAAGACGCCGAATGCGGTGACCAGCGTCGGGAAGATGACCGCCGGCAGGGTGTCGCCCCAGCCGAGCTCGGAGATCAGCAGGAACAGCGGGACGATGCCCAGCTGGTAGGGCACCATCATCGTCCCGATGGTCAGGCCCAGCAGGATGTTGCGGCCGCGGAAGCGCAGTTTGGCGAACGCGAAGCCGGCAAGCGTCGAGAACAGGACCGTGCCCAGGGTCACGGTGCTCGCGACGATCGTGGAGTTGAGCAGGGCCTTGCCCATGTCGACGTTGTCGAGCGCGGCCTGGAAGTTCTTCAGCAGGTTGCCGCCGGGCAGCCAGTTCGGCGGCAGCTGGTTGATCTCGGTGTTCGAGGTCGAGGCGGCCAGGATCGTCCAGTAGAACGGGAAGACCGAGATCAGCAGGAAGACGGCCAGGATCACATAGGTGAGCCAGGTCGCGTGCATCTGCCGCCCCGCCGCGGATCGGCGTCGCTTCGGGTCACGCTTGGCGGCGCGGTGCGCCCCAGGACTGGGAGTCGTCATGACAGCCCTCCGCTAGTTCGCGGACC
The DNA here is from genome assembly GCF_022808175.1 of Streptomyces sp. AP-93. Classification (GTDB taxonomy): domain Bacteria; phylum Actinomycetota; class Actinomycetes; order Streptomycetales; family Streptomycetaceae; genus Streptomyces. Next base: position 9,173 of record NZ_JALGBX010000001.1, read on the forward strand.
GCGCGCGGCGGGCCAGCAGGGTGTTGATCGCCACGAAGACGACGATGAGCAGGAACATGGCCCAGGCGACGGCGGCGGCCCGGCCCAGGTGCTGGTCGGTGAATCCGCGCTCGAAGAAGTACATAGCCAGGGTCTGGTACTGGTTGTCGGCGCCGCCCTGTTCCGGACTGCCGCCGCCGCCGAAGAGCATCGGCTCGCCGAACAGCTGGCTGGCGCCGATCGTGGAGACGATCACGGTGAACACGATCGTCGGGCGCAGGCCCGGGATGGTCACGTTCCAGAACTGCTGCCAGCGGCTCGCGCCGTCCATGGCGGCGCTCTCGTAGAGGTCCTGGGGGATGGCCTGCATGGCCGCCAGGTAGATCAGGGCGTTGTAGCCGGTCCAGCGCCAGATGACGATCACCGAGATGGCGATCTGCGCCGGCCACTTGCTGTTGGTGAAGTCGATGTTGTCGACGCCGACGAAGGACAACAGCCAGTTGATGAACCCGTAGTCGCGGCCGAACAGCTGCGCGAAGACGATGGCCGAGGCGGCGACCGAGGTCGCGTACGGGGTCAGGACCGCGATGCGGAAGAAGGTCCGGCCGCGCAGCTTGTAGTTCAGGATGTGGGCCAGGCCCAGGGCGATCAGCAGCTGCGGAACCGTGGAGATGACGCCGATGGTGAAGGTGTTGGTGAAGGCGTTCCAGAAGTGCGAGTCGCTCAGCAGGTCGGTGAAGTTCTTCAGGCCCAGCCAGGTCATCTGGTCGGGGTTCGACAGCTCCACCCGGTGCAGTGACATCCAGGCGGTCCAGATCAGCGGGTACAGGCCGAACGCCGCGAACAGGATGAAGAACGGGGAGATGAACGCGTAGGGGGACAGCTTCAGGTCCCAGCGCGCGCGTCTGGTGCGCCACGTGTCGGCGCGCTGTCTCGGCGGCGCCTTCTTGGTGGGGCTGGTGCGTGCGGTGATAGCCATGTGCCTCAGTCCTGGCTTTCGAGTGGGGAGCAGGTGCGGGGCCGGTCCGCTCTCGCGCCCCGAGGGCGGACCGGCCCGTGCGGGATCGGATCAGCCGGTGGTGGCGGCCTTGATGTCGGCCATCGACTTGGACCACGAGTCCTCGGGGGACTGGCCCTGCGCCTCGACCCGGGTGATGCCCTTGGCGATCAGGTCCCTCATGACGCCGTCCTTGACGCCGATGATCGCCTGCGGGGTGCCGGCCGCGGCCTCGGAGTAGATCTGGCCGAGCGGCGAGTCGCCGAAGTACTTGTCGGTGGTCGCAGCGATCGCCGGGTCCTTGGCCGCCGTCTGCGACGACGGGAAGGCCTGCCGCTGGGTGAACATCTTGACCTGCTGCGCCGGGGCGGTCAGCCAGCTGATGAGGTCGTAGGCCTCCTTCTGGTGCTTGCTCGCCTTCGGGATCGAGAAGTACGAGCCGCCCCAGTTGCCGGCGCCGCCGGGGATCTTGGCGACGCCCCACTTGCCGCTCATGGTGTCGGCCTGGCTCTTGATGTAGCCGAGCATCCACGCGGGGCAGGCGATGGTCGCGAACGAGCCGGTGCTGAAGGACTGGTTCCAGGCGGGGCTGAACTGGGAGAGCTTGGCGCTCAGGCCCTGGGTGCTCAGCTGCATGGTGGTGTCCCAGGCGTTCTTGATCGCCGGACTGGAGTCCACGACCACGTTGCCGGAGGCGTCGTAGTACTGGTTGGCCGACTGGCCCACGATCGCGTTGTACATGCCGCTGCCGGAGTCGGCCCACGCCTGGTTCGCCGGGGCCTTCGCCTTGTACTGCAGACCGGTCTTGATGTAGCCGGCCCAGTCCGGCCACAGCGCGGAGACCGCGGCGCTGTCGGTCGGCAGGCCGGCTTCCTTGAACAGGTCGGTGCGGTAGCACATGGCCAGCGGCCCGTAGTCGGTACCCAGGCCCAGGACCTTGCCGTCGGCGGTGGTGGCGGAGGCCCACTTGGCGGGGTAGAAGGTGTCCTTCAGGTTTGTCGCGCCCAGGGTGTTCAGGTCGACGAACTTGTCAGACAGGTTCTTGGTCACATCGGAGATCCGGCCGACCTCGATGCCCTGGACGTCGCTCAGGCCGGACCCGGAGGCCAGTCGCGTCAGGAGCGCCGGGTAGTACTGGCTGTCGTTCTGGACACTGTCCTCGACGATCTTGATGTTCGGGTGCTGCTTCATGTACTCGTCGTAGAGCCCGGCCTCCTTGTAGCCGAACGTCCCGAAGACCCCGACCTTGAGGGTGATCTGGCCTCCGCCGGCGGCGCCCTCGTCCGAGGTGCCGCTGCAGGCGGTGAGGAGCAGGGTGCCCGTCACGAGGGCGGCGACCGCGGCGGCCGTCTTTCTGTGTGCGCTGAGCATGGTTTCGATTCCTCCTGGGGTCACCGCGAAGCGCGGTGGGATGGGGTGGGAGTGCCGGTGAGGAGTGGTCTTGGGTACCGGTCCGGCCAGGAAAATTGAAAGCGCTTGCAATGGGCTAGAGCGTGCACTTCGCCGCATCGGAGGTCAAGGGTTCGACATCGGATCGCTGCCTGGCGATACACGGTTGGCAATGCTCTGAGCAGGCAGGTTGATGGCAGGTGCCCAATGTGCCATCGGCTTCGGGCGCGCGGTCAGTTCGCGCGGATCTCGATTCGGGGCCGGTTTCCAGCTTGTGCGGCTGGGCTCACACGGTCCCCAACCGACGCCCATGGGACACGGACGACGGCAGCTTGTGGTTCGTGATGTCAGGCGGAGGCGCGCACCACGAGTTCGGCGGGCAGGATCACGGGGAAGTCGGCGGCTTCACCCTTTATCTGCACGTTCAGGAGCCTCGCCAGGGCGCCGCCGAGCTCTTCCACCGGCTGTCGCACCGTGGTGAGGGGCGGGTCGGTGTGGGGGGCGAGGGAGGAGTCGTCGAAGCCGACCACCGCGACGTCCTCGGGAACGCGGCGGCCCGCCTCGCGCAGGGCGCGCAGTGCGCCGATCGCCATGATGTCGGAGGCCGCGAACACGGCGTCGAGGTCGGGCGTCCTGGCCAGCAGGCCGGCCATGGCCTGCTGTGCGCCCTCCTGGCCCAGGCCGCCGTCGGCGATCAGCGCGTGGAGCGGGCGCACGCCCGCGGCCTGCAGGGCGTCCCGGTAGCCCCTGAGGCGGTCGATGCCCGAGGCCATGTCCTGGCGTGCGGTGATGGTCGCGATCTGCCGGCGTCCGGTGGCCAGGAGGTGAGCGACGGCCTGTTCGGCGCCGCCGCGGTTGTCCACGTCGACGTAGGGGATATCCGGGTCGCCCAGGGGGCGCCCGCCGACGACGACGGGTACGCCGGCGGTCAGCAGGGTGCCGGGCAGGGGGTCCAGCCCGTGCAGGGAGACGAGGATGGCGCCGTCGACGTGGCCGCCGAGGAGGTAGCTCTCCAGGTGCTCGCGCTCCTCGGCGCCCTGGGCCATCAGCAGCATGAGCTGTTGGCGGGAGGGTGAGAGAGCGCGGGTGATGCCCCTGGTCAGCGCGGCGAAGAACGGCTCGGCGGACATGTGGGGTTCGCTCTCGCTGACGACGAGCGCGATGGTGTCGGTGCGCTGCGTCGCGAGCGAGCGGGCCGCGCGGTGGGGCGTGTACCCGGTCTGCTGGATGGCGCTCTCGACGGCGGCGCGGACCTCGGGCCGCACGTGCTGGTAGCCGTTGATGACCCGGGAGACGGTTGACGCGGACACGCCTGCCACGGCCGCGACGTCGTCCATCGTCAGCCGGGGCGTTCCGGACCGTTCTCGCTCCGCGCTCAAGGCTTCTTCCCCGCCAGTCCGTTGCGTTCGATGACCTCGGCATACCACCGGGCGCTGTCCTTGAGCAGCCGCCGCCCCGAAGGGTAGTCGACGTGCACGATGCCGAAACGCGCCGAGTAGCCCTCGGTCCACTCGAAATTGTCGAGCAGGGACCACTGGAAGTAGCCGCGCAGGTCGACGCCGTCGTCTATCGCCTCCCGGGCCGCTCGCAGGTGCCGGTCCAGGTAGTCGATGCGCTGGGGGTCGTGGACATCGCCCTCGGGGTCGGGGTTGTCGATGTAGGCGGCGCCGTTCTCGAGAACGACCAGCGGTGGCGCCGGGTAGTTGCGCTGTATCCGCAGCAGCGTGTCCCGCAGGCCGTTCTGGTCCACTTCCCAGCCCAGGGCGGTGGTCTCCCTGCCGCGGGTGACGAACCTCGCGTCCTCGGCGCCCGGCCACGCGGACGGCTCGCTCCTCTCGCCGCCGCCGGCGACGACCAGGGGGTTGTAGTAGTTGACGCCGAGCAGATCGAGCGGGGCGGAGATGCTCTTCAGGTCGCCGGCCCGGATGTGGCTCAGGTCGCAGACCTGCTCCAGGTCGGTCAGGACGTCGTCGGGGTAGCGGCCGAGCAGCAGGGCTTCGAGGAAGGAGCGGTTCAGCAGTCCGTCCACCCGGCGGGCGGCGTCGGCGTCGGCGGGCGAGTCACTCGCCGGGGCGACGGGCATGAGGTTGAGCGCGATGCCGAGCCGGTTGCTGTCGTCGTGGGCGCGCATCGCCTCCACGGCCAGGCCGTGCCCGAGGAGCAGGTGATGGGCGGCGCGGACCCCGGCTGTGCGGTCCTGCACGCCCGGCGCGTTCGTGCCCGACCCGTAGCCCAGGTAGGCGCAGTTCCACGGCTCGTTGAGGGTCAGCCAGTTCCCCACCCGGTCCTTCAGGGCCGCGTACACCGTCTGCGCGTAGTCGGCGAACCGGTGGGCGGTGTCCCGGCCGGCCCAGCCGCCCAGGTCCTCGATCGACTGGGGCAGGTCCCAGTGGTAGAGCGTGATCCACGGTTCGATGCCACGGCCGAGGAGTTCGTCGACCAGGCGCTGGTAGAAGTCCAGGCCCTTGGGGTTGACCTGGCCGTCGGGGTAGATCCGCGGCCAGGAGATCGAGAATCGGTACGCCTTGACCCCGAGGCCGGCCATCAGAGCCACGTCCTCGGCGAACCGGTGGTAGTGGTCGGTCGCGATGTCGCCGGTGTCACCGTTGCGGATCTTGCCCGGGGTGTGGCTGTACGTGTCCCAGATGGAGGGCGCGCGGCCGTCCTCGGTGACCGCCCCTTCGATCTGGTAGGCGGCCGTCGCCGTGCCCCAGATGAAGCCGGGCGGGAACAAGAGCGGTCCGGCCTGCTGAGCGATAGCGGGTTCCCGTGCTGTCACCACTGTCCCTTTCGCGGTCACTGCAACCGGTCATCCGGCTGAAGCTTTGATTGCGCTTGCAAGAAAGCTGCCACCAGCGTCCCCCCAGGTCAACATCCCGTTACCAGAAGGCAACAAAGAAGAGCGGACATAATGGCCATTAAGTGGCTGGATTGGAGTGTCAGGTGGGCCAGAGGCGCTGGGGCCGCTCTCAAGTCGTACGCCAGGGGCGCGGTTCCAAGCCGAGGGTGATCGTCCGCGATCAGAGCACAAGGGGCCCTGCTCGTGACGGCCGCCAGGCGGCTCATGACACGCCGGGGTCGAGATGATCGGCCGGACGCCGCCCCCCTTTGGAGGGGAGGGTTGGTCTGCACTGGGTTGCTGACCTGGGCATTTGTGGCATCGCGCAAGCGTCTTGCGTCGAGCTCTCGCAGCAGCGGGCCGGGATGCTGCGGGCGCTTCTCGTCGCTGACGTTGCCGGGAAGTTACCGCTGGCTTTCGTCCGGAAGGTTGACGCCGTTACCCCGAGATGTCATCTTCACGTCGTTGCGAGCGCTTGCAATTCTTGAGCTCGCACTGAGCTCGGCAGTGGCACCGGAGCCGGCGAGGCCCGTCGGGCAGGTTCTGCGGCGGCACAAGCTGGACCGACGCCTCAGTCTTCGGCGAACCCCAACTCACCGGACCGCCCTGCTGATCCGCCCCGCCCTGGTCCCTGTGCCCCGGGCGGGTCTTCCCCCACCGGAGGTAGTCCCCACCCGGAGGACCCTCCACAGCAGATGCTCCAAGGAGGTAGTAGATGCGAAGACTCATATGCCGGCGCTCCGCCGCGATTGGCCTGATCACCGCAGCCTGCCTGGTCGCCGGCCTCGGCACCAGCCAGGCAAAGTCGGCGGACTCACAGCCCAAGCGCGGCCACGGCAAGGCGGTGGCCCAGAACTCCGCGAGCAACGCGAGCGGTCCGAACACCTGGGGCAGCGTCCCCATCGGAGGCGGTGGCTACGTCACCGGCATGGTCGCCCACCCGGCCGAGAAGGACCTGGTCTACACCCGCACCGACGTCGGCGGCGCCTACCGCTGGAACGCCGGTGACCAGAGCTGGACGCCGATCACCGACTCGATCAAGGCCGACGACCGCGACCTGTACCGCATCGAATCGCTGGCCGTCGCCCCCACCGAGCCCGGCACCGTCTACCTGGCGGCCGGCAGCGGCTGGGACGGCAACAGCTCCATCATGAAGTCCACCGACCGCGGCAACACCTGGACCACCACCCGGCTGGGCATCGTCATCAATGGCAACGCCGGCGGCGACGACGACCCCTCCCGCAGCTCCGGCGAGCGCCTCGCGGTCGACCCCGGCACGTCAGGCGTCGTCTACTTCGGCTCCCGCAACAATGGGCTGTGGCGCAGCGGCGACGCGGGTGCCACCTGGGCCAGGGACACCCGCCTGTCCGTCGCCGGCACACCCGGCCGCGGTGTGGTGTTCACGCTGTTCGCGCGTACCAACGAGGCGGCCGGCGCTCCCACCCGGACCGTCTACGCCGCGGTGTACGACGACGGCATGTACCGCAGCACCGACGCGGGCGCGACCTGGTCGCGGATGGCGGGCAGCCCGGTTCAGCCGAACCGCGCGGCGCTGGTCTCCAACGGCGACCTGTACGTCACGCACAAGACCGGTATCGCCAAGTTCTCCGGCGGGACCTGGAACAACGTGACGCCGCCGTCGGCCGCCCAGTACAACGCGATCAGCGTGGACCCGGCGAATCCGTCCCACGTCGTCACGATCGCGGCCAACGGCAACGGCACCGCCAGCCCGTTCTACAACCCGATCTTCCGCTCCACCGACGGTGCGGCCACGTGGACCCAGGTGCAGTACAAGCGGAACAACACGGTCCCGTGGTGGCCGGACTTCCACTGGTCGGCGAGCACGGCCAGCGTCACCATCGACCCGTTCCGCCCCGGCCGGGTCTGGTACACCGACTGGTACGGCGTCTGGAAGACCGACGACATCACGGTCTCCCCGTCCACCTGGACCAACTTCGAGAAGGGGCACGAGGAGGCCGTAGTCGTCTCCAACATCACCTCGCCCCCCTCGGGGGACGTCTTCCTGCACAGCGGGGTCGCCGACAACGGCGGCTACGACCACACCTCGCTGACCGACTTCCCGGCCTACAGCCACCGCACCGACACGTGGCCGGGCACCAACCAGCCCAGGGCTGCCCTGCCCGGGACCACCACCGGCATCGACTTCTCCGAAGCCGACCCGAAGTTCCTCGTGCGCGTCGGCCGGCAAGGAAACTCCGGCAACACCCCGATCGGCGGCTACTCCACCGACGCCGGCAAGACCTACACCAAGTTCAACAACCTGCCCGAGGCCGCCGGCCGGGTCGCGGTCTCGGCCGCCTCCGACCGCATCGTCTGGGCGGCGCAGGGCACCGGCGACGGCAAGGTCCGCTACTCCACCAACCGCGGAACCAGCTGGACGCTCTCGGCGGGCGCCCCGAGCGGGCTGATCCCCACCGACGCGAACTGGACCGGCTGCCAGCCGCTGGCCTCCGACCGCGTGGACGGCAACAAGTTCTACATCTACAAGGCGGGCAAGTTCTACCGCAGCACCAACGGCGGCGCCACCTTCACCGACACCGGCGCCAGCGGCCTGCCCAGCGTCGAGTGCGGCTACTTCGAGGAGTTCAAGGTCGCCGCCGCCCCCGGCATCAACGGCGAGGTGTGGATCAACTTCGGCTGGAACGGCATCTACCGCTCCACCGACTCCGGCGCCACCTTCACCAAGGTGAACGGCATCACCGCCGCCCGCGTGTTCGGCTTCGGCAAGGGCCCCAAGCCCAACTCGCCGAGCCCGGCCGCGCCGCCCTCCACCTACCTGCACGGCATCGTGGGCGGGGTGGACGGCATCTTCCGCTCCGACGACCTCGGTGCCACCTGGACGAGAATCAACACCACCGAGGCGATCGGAGCCCGGCTCAAGGACATGACCGGCGACCGGCAGGTCTTCGGCCGCGCCTACATCGCCACCGACGGCCGCGGCATCTACTACGGCGCGCCGGCCGGCGCGCCGAACAACGGGCCGCAGGGCACGATTACCGGTCCTGGTGGCAAGTGCGTCGACGTGCTCGGCGACGACAACGGGACCGCCGGTGCCCCGGTCGTGCTCTGGGACTGCCTGAGCTCGGCCAAGGACCAGCAGTGGACCCACCGCGCCGACGGCACCCTGCGCACCCTGGGCCGCTGCCTGGACATCGACCGCAACGAAACCGCGCCGGGCACCCCGGTCCAGCTGTGGGACTGCAACGGCGGCGGTAACCAGGTCTGGGCCCAGCAGGCGGACGGCTCCCTGCGCAACCCCCGGTCGGGCCTGTGCCTGGACGCCCCCGGCGGCAACACCGCCAACGGAACCCGCCTGCAGATCTGGCACTGCAACGGCCTCGCACCCCAGAAGTTCTTCGTCAACGGCGGCGCCCCCATCATCGGTCCCGGTGGCAAGTGTGTCGACGTGGCCGGCGACGACAACGGGACCGCCGGTGCCCCGGTCATGCTCTGGGACTGCCTGAGCACTGCCAAGGACATGTACTGGACCCACCGCGCCGACGGCACCCTGCGCACCCTGGGCCGCTGCCTGGACATCGACGGCAACAGCACCGCGCCGGGCGCCTTGGTCCAGCTGTGGGACTGCAACGGTGCCGGCGGCCAGGTCTGGGCCCAGCAGGCGGACGGCTCCCTGCGCAACCCCCAGTCGGGCCTGTGCCTGGACGCCCCCGGCGGCAACACCGCCAACGGAACCCGCCTGCAGACCTGGCACTGCAACGGCCTCGCAGCCCAGAAGTTCCAGCTCCAGTGAACCCGACCCTGCAGTACCGGTCGATCAACTAACACCCACCCCCTAGACGCGAGGCCCGCCGGCGAAGCCTGACAGCCGCCGGCGGGCCTCGCCATCCCAGCGGGCAGCCCAACCCCGCAGCCTGCACGACATGCCGAACACCGGATCCGGGACGGTGACCGAGATGCTGACTGGCGCCGGACAGACCCGGCCCGCAGGCCCCACGGCGGGGGCCGGATCAGGTCCCACCCGCCCCAGTCGTCAACACCGATCCGACCTGCGCTTCAGAAGGAGCTCGAGGCGCTCGTGCAGATGATGGACGAGTACAGGGCCATGCCGTTCCCGAATGGGTTCCGCGGCCTGGACATCGAAGACCAGGACATGGTCATGCTCGACGCGGACACCGCTGGCTACGTCTATCGCGTCCTCGAGGGTCCCCTCCCCGAAGCGTCTCGAGGACGCTTGATCAGGTTGGTGGGGGTGTTCGAGAAGGTGCTTCCGGCAATCAGGAACGAGTACGCGAGCAAGTTCTACACGCAGGCACGCGACGTGGCCGCGCTGGCCGCCGAGATCGAAGCCATGCGCGACAAGTAGTCCTCTGGCGCGGAACGTTCGCCAGGCTGGCGGTCGTGGCGGTCGTGGCGGTCGTGGCGCTCGTGGTGGTTGGGTGTGCGGTGACGTTCGATCCGACCGAGGGTCTGCCCGTTGAGCCAGATCCGTTGACCGTACAGACCTGCACCGAGCCGCCACCCTGGCGGTCGCAAGGCGGCCAATGGCCCGTGTAGTTGGTCAAGGGCCGCACCTGCCGCGGTGAGCTGGGGAAGATCGCCAGCACGGAGAACCTGCTGGAGGAACGCCTCGCCGGCTGCGCGCCCGCGAGAGCGCGCCGCATCCCGAGCCCGCCGACGGCAAGTGCAAGCGCCGTGAGCGGACTGCGGGCCCAGCGTGGTCCACGTGGGCCCGCGAGAACGGCTACGAGGTTGCCGGACCGGGGTCAGTGGCCATGAGACGTACTTCCGTCCTTTGTCGGCTCGGCGGGTGCCTTGGCCGGGGGGTCCTGCTCAACGGGAGCCTGGTCCGGCTTTGCGGGGGTCCCGGTCGTGGAGCCCTGGTCGTGGCTGTGGCCATCGGAGCTGATGGTGCCGGCGAGGGCGGTCATGCCCAGCCAGGCAAGGGCCGAGACGATGACGACGACGGCCGCGAACGGGCTGACGAGGTGCCGCCAGCGGCCCTTGGAGTCCTTGGCGACGAACGCGACGTACGACATGAGCAGGCCGATGGGGGTCATCCAGGCGCTGCGCTCGGGGAACTGCTCAAAGTGCTGGATGCCGCCGCCGACCAGGCCGACACCGAAGGACAGCAGCAGGGAGAACACGACCAGCGAGACCGCCTGGCTCAGCGCCGGACGCTCGTCGGCCAGCACGAACTCGTTGACGATGGTGCCGAGGAGGAACACGACGGCGCCGACGACGCAGATGATCGCGTACAGCGACGGATTGATCGGGTAGTGGACGACGGCGCCGGCGATGAGGGCGGCGCCCATGAAGTAGAGCATCTGGCCGCTGTAGCGAGCCGGGAGTGCCTTCTTGTCGAAGGGGGCGCGGCGCGTTTTCGGGGCGGGAGTCTGGTGGCGCTCGGGTTCGAGAACGGTGGTCATCCGGGTAAGGCCTTTCAGATCTTGGCGGGTGAGAGCAGGCAGAAGCCACGCCGGCACCAGTGGTGCGGCGTCACGCTGGTGCTGCTCTCAGCAGCGCAGGATCGAAAGTCGGTGCAGGCACGGTGGGTCGCCGGTGCGGCTGATCCAGGCGTGCGTGCGTGCTGCCCATCGGCGGAGGATGCGGTTGGAGCCCCCACGTCTGACGACGAACGTGAACAGGACAGCGACGATGCACAGCAGTGCCAGGCAGCTCTCTCCGACTCCGCCGTGGTCGCAGGGGGATTCGCCGCCCGGGCTGACCGGTGTTCGGGTGGCGTCCCCGGAGGCGACGTCAGAGTGAGCGTGCTGAGCCTTGTCCCCTGTGTCGATGAGCGGGAACGCGGCGGTGTGCCCGCTGTGGTCTTGCTGGTGTGAGGCCAGGACGTGCATCGCGAAGATGGCAAGTACCACCGCGAGGAGCGTTGCCCGCAGCAACGCTCCCGTGTGATGGTCGCGACGGACCTTGCCTGAGATCACAGCTCCACGACCATGGGAGGGCTTGGTAGCGGGCAAGCCAACAGGGGCGTCCCGACCTGGACTGGGAGGAAAGTAGCACCAGGTGGGGATGTGTCTGCGAGGCGTCTCACGGGGTGGGCACAGGATCCGGCGGCCATGTCGATCGGCATGTGTGCCGGCTTACGCCGCCGGCGTCGCCGCGGCCAGCTCCTCCGGGCGGGCCCGGGGACCGGCCTGGTCGGCGGGTGCCTGAGCCTTCGGAAGGAACGGTCCGGTGAGCGCGGTGGTGAACAGCGCCATCACGACCATCATGGTGAACATCCGGCTGTCCAGGACGCCGAGGCTGACGCCGGCGTTCAGGATGATCAGTTCGGTGAGGCCTCGCGTGTTCATCAGGATGCCGAGGGTGCCGGCCTCCCTCCACGGCAAGCCGGCCAGTCTGCCGGGAATTGAAGCGCCGAGCAGTTTGCCGGCGGAGGCGACGATGATGATGGCGACCAGTTCGAGCAGATCACGTCCGGACAGTGCGCCGATGTCGACGTTCAGTCCGGTGACGATGAAAAAGACCGGCAGCAGCACCAGGCTTATCCCACCAAACGGCCGTTTTACTCCTTCGCTGAGCACGCCGCGCGACTCTCTCGGCATGACGAAGCCGAAGGCGAACGCGCCGAATATCGCGTGAACGCCGATCAAAGTCGTCGCGTAGGAAGACAGGAACAGCCCGGCGACGAGTACCACGATGAACTGTGGTGGCATTCGGTCGCGGACCCAGCGGCGTACGAGGAATGACAGAAGCGGGCGCACGACGAGCAGCATCGCCGTGACGTAGAGCGCGGCCAGTATCACTGTTTGCGCGAAATCCCCGGAACCGCCGGACGCGGTGACGATGGCCCCCACCAGGGCGAGTAAACACCAGGCGAGGACATCGTCGATGGCAGCACTGGCCAGTGCCAGTGCGCCTACGCGCGTTCCCATCATCCCGTGTTCGGTCAGTATTCGGGCCAGCACGGGGAAAGCGGTGATCGACATCGCCGCGCCCATGAACAGCGCGAACGCCGTGAAGGAAATGTGCTTTCCGTTCACGCTGTCGTGCCGGTCGTACAGCAGCGCCGCGAGCCCGACGGCCAGGACGAAGGGGACCACGACCGAGGCGATCGAGACCGCTGCCGTGGTCCCGTGCCGGCCCTGCAGTAACCTTTTGTCGAATTCCCAGCCGATGCCGAACATGAAGACGAGCAGCCCGAGATGGGCTATGGCCGACAGGTACGGTCGCACCTCGCTCGGGAAGATGCGGGAAGGGAGATCTCCGGGCAGCAGGCCGAGGAGACTCGGCCCCAAGGCGATACCGGCGATGATTTCCCCGACGACGGGCGGCTGGCGTACGTATCGGACCAGCCGGCCCAGGATCGATCCGGCGACGAGAATGATGGCGATGTCAGCCATCGTGATGGCGATGATCAGGTCTGCACTCCGAGCAGAGACATCCGCCATGATCGGCCCTCCGTACATTCGGAGATGTGCAACTGCGCCGCGATCTCGCCGAGCGTGTCGCCCTGGGAGAGCTGTTCGAGGACGGAGAGGCCGGAGCCGCAGGTGAGGAAACGACCTCACCTGCGGCTCCGGCGATTCGGGGGCGGCCCCCAGCGGTATCCGGCAGGGGTCAGGAGGCCTCGGTCTCGTCCGCCAGGTGGCGCAGGACGTCCTTCAGGTCGCCGCGGCGGGCGAAGGCCGTGCGCTGGCGGTGGGCGCCCGATCCGTCGCGCAGGAGGCCGGCCAGGGTTCTCGCCGCGTGGTCGAGGTCGCCGGACGCGGCCAGTTCGGGGGCCACCAGGTCGAGCAGGGCCTCCGCCAGGTCCGCCGCCGGGAGCTCGACGCCCGTGTACGGGTCCAGCCCGAAGCCCTCCAGGCCGTCGTGGGCCGCCCGCCAGCGCGCGAGACGCAGTACGTCCTCCCGTACGGGTGGGTCGGGGCGCTGCTCGGCGATCTCGCGCAGGGCCGTCGCGACGAGGGCGCGGGCCAGTTCGGCCTGGAGGATGGCGGAGTCGATGTCCGGGGACATGTCGGGGGCCCGCAGTTCGAGCGTCGGCCAGTTCCCCGAGGGCCGCAGGTCCCAGTAGACCATCTTGGTGTCGAGGGCCGCCCCGGAGCCGAGCAGGGTCTGCACCGAGCGCCGGAAGTGGGCCGTCGAGCCGAAGTGCGGGGGCAGGCCCGCCGAAGGCCAGCCCGCCCAGGCCATCGCCCGCCAGCTGGCGTGCCCGGTGTCGCGGCCGCCCCAGAAGGGGGAGTTGGCCGCCAGCGCGATCAGCGTGGGCAGCCACGGCCGGACCCGGTTGGAGACGGCCACCGCCGTGTCCACGTCGAGGGTGCCGATGTGGATGTGCCGGCCGCAGCTGACGAGGGTGTCGGTCAGCGCGCCGAAGCGCCGGGCCTGCTCGCGCTGGCGCGGCTCGTCGTCGGTCAGGTGGAGCGGGCCCTCCACGGCGAGCACCGGCGAGGGCGCGGCCAGCAGCCGGCAGCCGTGGGCGCGGGCGGCCCGCGCGAGGGTGCGCCGCAGGCCGGCGAGCTCGCTGCGCAGGGTCGCGGCCGAGTCGGCGACGGGGGTGGAGATCTCCACCTGGTAGCGGGTGCCCTCGGGGTGCAGTTCGTGGGGGAGCCCCGCGGCGGTGGACAGGACGAGCGGGGCGGCCGGGACCACCCGCAGGGTGCGGGCGTCGACGAGGAGGAATTCCTCCTCGACCCCCAGGGTGAGGGGGAAGACCGGACCGGTCGCGCTCGGTGCCCCGGCCTTCGTGGTGCTGGTGCTCGTGGTGCTGGTGCCAGGTTCGATCACTGCGCCTCCCTGGACATACGAGTCTTTTCATCATGAGCTGAACTCCAGGCGAGGAGCGCACGTCTATTCGGTCAAATGTCCGGTGATAGTGGCGAGTTAGCGGCAAGGACTGTGCTGTCGCGGGGCCCGGGTTCCGGGTGGGGTGAGTGGTGCGCGTGCGGGAAAGCGGCGCCCGCTCGACCGGGCGCCGAGTGGGCACCGAGTGGGCACCGAGTGGGAACCGGCCGGGCACCGAGTGGGCGCCGACCGGGTGCCTAGTGGGCGCCGAGTCGGGGCGGCCTATCATCCGTTGTGACCCGTACGACCGCTTCGCCCCCGTCCACCCGCCCCCGGCGCCGCATACTGGCCGACCTCACCCCGCTGAGAACCTCCCCGGACTTCCGGCGGCTGTGGGTCGGCGGGATCATTTCCTGGCTGGGCCAGGCGATGACGGCCCTGGCCATCTCGCTCCAGATCTACGAGATCACCGGCTCCAGCTTCTCCGTCGGACTGGTCGGGCTCTGCTCGCTCGTCCCGCTGGTCGCCTTCGGGCTCTACGGCGGGGCCATCGCAGACACCGTCGACCGCCGCAAACTGGGCCTCGCCAGTGCGCTCGGCCTGACCGCCCTGTCCTTCGCCCTGGCCGGCGCCGCGCTCCTGGACTACCACCGGGTCTGGCTGCTGTACGCCGTCGTCGCGCTCCAGTCCCTCTGCGGGGCGCTCAACGGGCCGGCCAGGTCGGCGATGATCCCGCGGCTGCTCCCGGCCGAGCAGCTGCCCGCCGCCAACGCGCTGAACTCCGTCGTCCTGACCTTCGGGATGACGGCGGGCCCGGCGCTGGGCGGGGTCATCGTCGGCTGGTGGGGCTACCAGGCCGCGTACCTGATCGACGCCTTCACCTTCGGCGCCGCCCTCTACGCGATGTGGCGGCTGCCGTCGATGAGGCCCGAGGGTGCGGGCGGCCGCACGGGGCGCGCCTCCGTACTGGACGGCCTGCGCTTCCTGGGGACCCGGCCGAACATCCGGATGACCTTCTTCTCCGACCTGGCCGCCATGGTGCTGGCCCAGCCGAAGGCGCTGTTCCCGGCCGTCGCCGTGCTCTGGTACGGCGGCGACGCCAAGACGGTCGGGCTGCTCGTGGCCGCCCCCGCCGTCGGGGCGCTGCTCGGCGGACTGTTCTCCGGCTGGCAGGGCCGGATCCGCCGGCACGGCGTGGCGATCCTGCTCTCCGTCGCCGCGTGGGGGCTGGCCATCGCGGTGTTCGGGCTGACCCGCGACCTCTGGCTCGGGCTGCTCTTCCTGGCCCTGGCGGGGTGCGCCGACAGCATCTCAATGGTGTTCCGCACGACCATGCTCCAGTCCGCGACCCCGGACGAGATGCGGGGCCGCCTGCAGGGCGTCTTCATCGTGGTCGTCGCCGGCGGGCCCCGGCTCGGGGACTTCCTCGCCGGGGCCACCGCCGAACTCACCTCCCCGACCGTCGCGATCACGGGCGGCGGGCTCGGCTGCGTACTCGTACTCGCCCTGCTGGCCGCGCGCTGGCGCGGGTTCGCCCACTACGACGCGCGAGCGCCGCAGGCTTGAGGGGGTGCGGGCTCGGGCACGGGCACGGGCTCGGGCGCACGAGCTACCACCAGCCCAGGGCCCGGCCGACGGCGAAGGGCACCGGGACCAGGACGGCCATGCCGAGCCACCTGTGAAGGCGCCAGCCCTCCTGCCGCGGCAGGAGGACGTCCACCACCAGGATCAGCCCCAGGACGAACAGGCCGCCGAGTGCGGCGCCGTACACCGTGGCGAATGCGGGTTCGGCCGCTTCCTCGTCGCAGCTCCGGGCACTGCATTTCGCCGACGGGTACACCGTCACGAGCCACCAGACGCACCCGACCGGAATGACGGCGACCACCCCGATCAGGAGATTCGCCAGCGCCGGCGCCCATAAGCGACTGCCGGGCCACCCCCTGCCGCCCGTACCTTCCCCGCAACCGCGCACGGCCCACCCCTCCCTCGTGTCCCGTGCAGGAGACGCCCAGGGAGGACCTCGGGGTTCCGACGCCGAGCGACCCCTTACGCGTCCACCGGCTCGCGGGTGCGGTCGCTGACCTCCCCGCCGGTGTTGGCGGTGCCGGCGGGCTCGAACAGCAGGATCGCCGTCTCCCCGTCCGCCTGCGGGCAGTGCTCCACCCCGCGCGGGACCACGTAGATCTCCCCGGGGTTCAGTACGACGTCCCCGGCGCGCAGCCGGATCGTCAGGGTGCCGCTGACGACGAGGAAGAGCTCGTCGGTGTCCTCGTGGGTGTGCCAGATGAACTCGCCCTGGATCTTGGCGATCTTGACCTCGTAGTCGTTGACCCGGGCGATCCGGTGCGGAGCCCACTGCTCGGTGAAACCGGCCAGCTTCTCCGCGATGCTGACCACGGCCGGCGCCGGGTGGGCGTTCTCGTGCGTGCTCTCGGGTGTCGTCATGCGGACAGGCTGCCGGGGTGCGAGCCGACCGGTCTTGTACGTTCCTGACATGAAGGCCGCGATACGCCCCCTCAGCACGGTCTCGGCCTGGCAGCCGCCGGTGCCGGGGATCGCCGAGGTGTTCCACGCCCGGTTCACCGATCACGCCTACCCCGCCCACGTCCACGACACGTGGGCGCTGATGATCCTCGACGGCGGCCGCGTCGACTTCGGGCTCGACCGCGAACGGCACGGCGTCGGTGGCTCGGAGACGGTGGTCCTGCTGCCGCCCGGAGTGGTCCACGACGGGCGGACCGTCACCGAGACGGGCTTCCGCAAGCGCGTGCTGTACCTCGACGCGTCCGTGCTCCCGGAGTCGCTGACCGGGGCTGCCGTCGACGCACCGCTGCTGCTCGACGCCGCCCTGCGCGACCGGATCCACGGACTGCACCGCGCGCTGGGCCCGCGGGAGTTGCCGGCCGGGGCGGTCGAGCGGCTGGAGGCGCAGTCGCGGCTCGCCTTCGTCCAGGAGCGGCTGCGCACGTGGCTGGAGGGGCGCCAGTTGGTCCCGTACGGGGTTCCGGGCCCGGATACGGCCGTACGACTGCGCGAGCTCCTCGATGCGCGGGTCCTCGGCGGGATCACCTTGGAGGAGGCTTCCGCGCTCCTGGGACACGCCCATCCCACCCACCTGATCCGCAGCTTCCGGAAGGCGTTCGGGCTCCCGCCGCACGCCTACCTCACCGGGCTGCGGGTCGCGAAGGCGCGGCGGCTGCTGCTGGCGGGGATGCGGCCGGCCGACGCCGCGGTGGCGGCGGGCTTCTACGACCAGGCGCACCTGGCGCGGCACTTCGGGCGGCACGTGGGGACCAGCCCGGGGAGGTTCGCCCGATCCGGACGGGTGTGAAGGGAAGTTGGCGGGTTCGTTGCCGTTGCGTTGCCGGGTCTTCCGTTTTCTTTCGATTCGCCATATGACAGTTAGGAAGTTGGCTCCCACCCCCCGCCTCGCATCTCCCCTTTGATCCAGGAGGAAGGCCTTCATGCGCCTTCGTACGCTCGTCACCACCGCCGTGGCCACCGCCGCGCTCTCCGGGGCTCTCGTCCCGCAGGCCCTCGCGGGCCCCGCGGGCCCCGCGTCCTCCGGGGCGCCCGGGTCGCCGAAGGAGGACCGTTCCTGCTCGCCGTACCTCTCGGTCGCCGGCTACTCGGACTCCCTCGACAAGACCCTCATCGACGGGAAGCTGGTCGGCGGGCTCTCCGGGCTCTCGGTGGACCGGGACGGCAGCATCGCCGCGATCTCCGACAAGTCGGTCCTGTACAAGCTGGACGTGGGCCGCGGCGACACCCCGACGGCCACCGCGGCCGCGCGGCTGCCGCTGACCGACGGCGCGGGCAAGGCCGTCGACTCCGAGGGGATCGTCGTCGACCGCGACGGCACCTACCTCGTGACGGACGAGACCTCCCCTGCGATCCGGCGGTACGCCCGCACCGGTGAAGTGCTGGGCTCGCTGCCGATCCCGGCCGGGTTCAAGCTCGCGCCAGAGGGCCGGGCCACCGTCAACCAGACCTTCGAATCGCTGACCCTGCTGCCCGGCGGACACACCCTCGTCGCCGGAATCGAGGGCGTGCTGGCCGGAGACGGCAAGGACGCGCAGGGGCGGACTCTCCAGCGGATCCAGACCTGGGAACGCCGCGGCCGGAACGGGGAGTTCGTGCTCGGGCGGCAGTACGCCTACCCGGTGGACGCCGGACACGGGCTGGTGGAGCTCGCGCCGACGCGCGACGGCCGGCTGCTCGTGCTGGAGCGCGGGTTCACGCAGCAGTTCAAGATCACGGTGCGGCTGTACCTCGCCGACCCCCTGGGCGCCACGGACACCTCGACGGTGGCTGCCCTGTCTGTGCCGTCGGAGGGGAAGGGGCTGCGGACCGCGCGCAAGACGCCGATCGGGGACCTCGACGGCTGCCCGACGCTGGGCGCGCCGTCCAAGCTGCCGCAGAACCACCCGCTGGTCGACAACGTCGAGGGCATGGTGGTCACGGACGACGACGGGCGCGACCGGTTCGGACGGGTCCGGCTGCTGCTCGTCAGCGACGACAACGAGTTCCCGCAGGAGATCACCCGGCTGTACCGGCTGGACGTGAAGCTGCCGGCGCGGAGCGGGGGGCGCTAAGCCACCCCTTCCATCCCTTCCGTCCCTTCCGTCTCCTCAGTCTCCCCCTTCGCGGGGGAGACGATGCCGCGGGCGACCCCCAGGGCGACCAGGTCCTGGGGGCGGACGCGCAGTTGGTCCGCCGTCGCCGGGGCCGACTCCGGGGGGCGCTTGAGGATGGCCGCCGCCAGTTCGGGGGCGATCACCGAGAAGTAGCTGTCCGGAGTGACCCAGGTGTTGCCCGGCGCCGCGAGGGCGAGGGCGCCGCCCGAGCCGCCCTCCCCGATGAGGAGGGTGGTGAGGGGGACCCCGGCCGAGGCGAGCGCCGCGAAGGCGTCCGCGATGGCAGCGCCCGCGCCCGCGTGCTCGGCGGCGGCGTCGTTGGCGGCGCCGGGGGTGTCCACGAGGGTGAGCACCGGGATCCCGAGCCGGTCCGCGAGCCGGATCACCCGGGCCGCCGTGCGGTACCCGGCCGGGCGGGTGGCGGTGCCGCACTGGGCGGCGTAGGCCACGGCCCGGCCCTCGCGGAGCCCGAACCCGCACAGCATCCCGGGGTCGGTGCCGCCCGCCCGGTCGCCCGAGAGGGGGAGGCGGAGCTCGAAGTACGCGTCCAGGTACCGCCCCGCGCGCGGCCGGCCGGGGTGACGGGCCTGCCGGACGGCGTCCCATCCCGTGGGCGGCAGCTCTACGTCGGCCAGCGCGGCGGGGGGTGCCACGGGCCCGGCGGACCGGGGCGCGGCCAGCACCCGGAGCCAGGCCGCAAGGGTCGCGGGGAGCTCCGCGGCGGGGACGACGGCGTCCACGTGCCCGGCGGCGTACTGCCCCTCGGCGGTGTACGCGGCCGGATCCGCGTCCGGCGGCCGTACCCGGGACCCGGCGAACCCGACCTGGGCCCCGGGCAGCGCGAGGATCACGTCGGCCCCCGCCCCGAGGGTGGCCCAGCCGCCGCCGGTGGTGGGGTCGCGCAGGACGGCGACCTGCGGGAGGCCGGCGGCGCGGGTGAGGGCGGACTGGCGGGCCACGCGCTGCAGTTGGGTCAGCGCGAGCATGCCCTCTTGCATGCGGGAGCCGCCCGTGGCGATGAAGGAGACCAGGGGGAGGCGGTGGGCGCGGGCATGGGCGTAGGCCGCCTCCAGGCGGTCGCCGGTGCGGTGGCCCAGGGATCCGCCGAGGAAGCCGAACTCGAAGGCGATCACGGTGGCTTCGTGGCCGCCGATGAGGGCGGTGCCGGTGACGACGGACTCGTCCTCGCCGGTCCGTGCGGCGGCGCGGGCGCGGGAGTCGTCGTAGCCGGCCCAGCCGAGGGGGCCGTCGGGGGCGGAGTCCCCGGGCGGGGTGGGGAGTTCGGCGAAGCTGCCGGGGTCGGTGGCGGAGGCGATGGCGGCGCGGGCCGAGGGGCGGGTCGTCACGTCGACACCCTATGGGGCGCGGCCCGGGGAGGCCTCGTGCGGGGCTGGTGCGGGTGGGTGGGCCCTGCGGGGCGAAGTCCCCTACCCGCCCTTCCACCGTTCCCTGGGGCTCCGCCCCAGACCCCGCTCCTCAAACGCCGGAGGGGCTGGATGTGGCTGATCCAGCCCCTCCGGCGTTTGAGGAGCGGGGGTCCGGGGGCTGGCCCCCGGGAGCGGCGCCGCACGCGGCAATGGGTCCGGGCGGAGCCCGGGGAACGGTGGAAGGGCGGGTCGGGGACGGCCCCGCAGGGTCCGCCACCCCCGGTGTCAGAGCGGGGCTTCCCAGGTCAGGGTGGTGCCTCGGGTGCCCGATTCCGTACGGCCGTCGTCGGAGACGGTGAGGCGCACCCGGGCGGGGACCGCGTCGACTTCGACGTCGATGGAGGTGACCTCCGCCCGGCGGTGTGCCGCGGCCAGCGCACCGCGCAGGGCGGCGAGGAGGTCGTCCGCGACCTGATCCGGCAGCAGCGCGTCCACCGTGCCGGCGAAGTGCACCGACGGCTGGAAGCCCAGCAGGACCGCGGCCCCGCCGGTCTCCCGCAGGACCCGGCCCCGGAAGGTGGTCGGGGCGTCCGTCGGGGGCTGCTGGAGGGCGAAGATGGCCGTGCGGACCTCCTGGATGGTGGAGTCGAGCTCGTCCACGGCCCGGCCCAGCTCCTCGCCGACGGTGTCCCCGGCGGGTGCCTTGGCGGAGCGCCGCCGGGTGCTCTCCAGCATCATCTCCGTCGCGAACAGCCGCTGGACCACCAGGTCGTGGAGGTCGCGGGCGATGCGGTCCCGGTCCTCGTAGACGGCCAGCTGCTCGCGGTCGTGCTGCGCGTCCGCCAGGACCAGGGCCAGCGCGGCCTGGGAGGCGAACTGCGAGGCCAGCAGCCGGTCCACGGCGTCGTAGGCGGGGCCGCCGCGGTCGCGGGGCAGGGCGAGCGTCCCGATGAGCTGGCCGCCGCTCTGGAGGGGCAGCATCATGCTGGGGCCGAAGCGCTCCCGTACGTGCGTGGTCATCCGGGGGTCCGTCGCCGAGTCCTCTATGAAGACCGGCTCGCCGCCCAGCAGTTGTTCCAGGACCGCCGAGCCCGGCGCGATGGCCGTGCCCACCAGGTCCCCGGGGTCCCCGTGCGTGGAGGCGGCCACGATCTCCATGCCGCCCTCGGGGGTGGGCTGGAGGACGACCCCGGCCGCGGCGTCGGCCAGCAGCCGGGCCCGTTCGGCCACGCACATCAGCGCGTCGGCCGCCGGCCGGCCCGCCAGCAGGGTGGTGGTCACGGCGGCGGCGCCCTCGATCCAGCGCTCCCGGCGGCGCGCGGTCTCGTACAGCCGGGCGTTGCCGATCGCTATCCCCGCCTGCGAGGCCAGGACGCGCAGCAGCGCGAGGTCCTCGTCGGTGAACGGCCCGCCGCCGTGCTTGTCGGTGAGGTAGAGGTTGCCGAAAACCTCGGTGTGGACCCGGATCGGGACGCCGAGGAACCCCTTCATCGGGGGGTGTCCCGGCGGGAATCCGCCCGCGCGGGGGTCCTCGTTCAGGTCCTCCAGCATGAGCGGGCGCGGATCGGTGACCAGGGCGCCGAGCAGGCCGGCACGGCCGTCCGGCAGCCGGCCGATCGCGGTCTTCTCCTCCTCGGTCATGCCGGAGGTGAACAGCCCGGTCAGCCGGACGCGCTCGGGGTCGACGACCCCGAGCGCTCCGTACCGTGCCGCGCACAGCTCGGTCGCCGAATCCACGATGTGCTGGAGGGTGGTCCGCAGTTCGAGTTCGGAACCGACGCTGAGGACCGCCTCCAGGAGGACGGGCAGGCTGGCGGCCTGGCGGGCGGCGACGCCCCTCCCGTCCACGGGGGCCGGCGGGGGCGGCTCGGCGTGCGTCATTCGGCCAGGGGGTTCAGAACCATGGGGGAGATCTTCCCTTCGATCATCATGCCGAGGCCCAGTACCGCGCAGACGTCCGGCCGTTCGGCGATGGCCACGGGCATCCCGGTGGCATCGCGGAGCATCTGGTCCAGGCCCGGCAGCAGGGCGCTGCCACCCACCATCATGATCCCTCGGTCCGTCAGGTCGGCCACCAGGTCCGGCGGGCAGTCGCGCAGCACCTTGCCGATGCCGTCGAGCACGGCGGTCAGCGGGGTGTAGATGGCGTCGCGGACGGCCGCGGTGTCCACGTTCACGGAGCGGGCCAGTCCGGTGGACACGTCGCGGCCGTGGATGAGCGTGGAGGCCGGGCCCTCGGCGGTGATGCCGTTGCCGTGCAGGGCCAGCTGGAGCGGACGGACGGCCTGGCTGGGCAGCATCAGCTCGTGCGCGTGGCGCAGGTGCTGGACGACGGCGTGATCGATGGCCTCGCCGCCGACCGGGATCCGTACGGCGGTGACGATCGAGCCGAGGGAGAGGACGGCGACCTGGGTGGCGGCGGCCCCGCACACCATGATCATCGTCGCGGTCGGCTGCTCCACGGGCAGTCCGCAGCCGACGGCCGCCGCGATCAGGGTGTCGACGAGTTCGACGCGCCGGGCTCCGAGGCCGACCATCGTCTCGACCGCCGCGCGCTGGGCGAGCGGGTCGGCGTCGTGCGGGGTGCAGGCGGCGGCCCGCAGCCGGGGCTTGCGGCGCAGGGCGCGCCGCAGCTTCTCACCGAGGAGGTGGCGCAGCATGCGCTGGGCCATCTCGATGTCCACGACGGTGCCGCCGGAGACGGGGCGGACCACGCGGATGTAGTCGGGCGTGCGGCCGGTCATCCGCTCGGCGAAGGTGCCGACGGCGATGAGTGCGCCGGTCCGCGTGTTCACGGCGGCGACACTGGGCTCGTCCACGACCAGGCCGAGGCCCTTGACGTAGACGCGGGTCCTGGCCGCTCCGAGGTCGACGGCCACGTGGCAGCGGCGCAACTGCTCAAGACTGACGGTCACGGCAGATCCTCCCGAGAGCGCTGACGCAAGAAGACCGGCGGGTGCCGGTCACACTTCGTATCTTCTCGGGTGAATTACTCGTATTGCCCGATTTGATGCTCCGGGTGGGGGGTGTCGTGAGATACGGAAGGGTCACGAGGGGTGCGGGTGAGTGCTGCACGGGGGTGGAATTCTGCGACGCCAGGCGCGACCATGCCCGCACCGATCCTGCTACTCGTGCGTAACAAGGTAAAGGGGACTCGATGCTGACGGTCCGCCAGAGGCTGCTCGCCCTCCTGACGCTCTGCCTGGCCCTGCTCGCGGCGCCCGCGCTCCCGGCCCAGGCCTCCGGCGCGCCTTCCGGTCTCGTCCAGGCCCAGGCCTCCGGCGCGCCCTCAGGACCGGCCGGAGCGCGCAATCCGGTGGTCTTCGTGCACGGCTACAACGCCGACCCCGGCGTCTGGGGCTCCCTGCGCGAGGACCTGCGCGCCGACGGGTACGCCGACTCCGAGCTCTTCTCCTTCGGATACGACACCCACCAGTCGGTCAACGAGGTGCTCTCCGGACGGTTCGCCGCCTACGTGGACGGGGTACGCCGGCAGACCGGCGCCGCCCGGGTGGACCTGGTCGCCCACTCCTTCGGCTCGCTGGTCACCCGCTGGTACGTGAAGTTCGGAGGCGGCGGCCCGTACGTCGACCGCTGGGTCTCCCTCGCCGGCCCCAACCGCGGCACCTCCACCGCCTGGGCCTGCGCCCTGTGGGACCAGGCCTGCCGGGACATGACCCCCGGTTCCTACGTGGTGAGGAACCTGAACTCCGGTGACGAGACCCCCGGCACGGTCCGGTACGCCACCTTCTGGTCCCACTGCGACGAGGTCGTCAACCCCGACGACAGCGTCCCGCTGACCGGGGCCGCGAACGCCCCCGTCGGCTGCCTCAAGCACAACGACCTGCTCGGGGACGACCCCACCTCGGCGGGCGTACGGTCCTTCCTGCGCTCCTGACTAGGGCCCGTCGGCCGCCGCTCCCACGGACACTTCCTGGAGCAGGCCGTACGTGAACTCCGCGACGCAGGCCCGCCCCGACGCGGTGAACGCCAGCCGCCACCGCGTCGGCGCGGTGCCCTCCATCGGGCGGACGGGGGCGAAGGCTCGCGCCACCTCGTCGACCGTCGCCGACCAGGGCAGCAGGTCCTCGGGCGACTCCAGTACGGGACCGGGCGCGCCCGGGGCCCGGACCAGCCACTCGTTCCAGACGGCCCCGTCCGGCGCGGCGAGCACCTCGAAGCGCAGATCGGGCCAGAGCGGCACCGGCCACAGCAGGGCCTCGCACGTCAGATCGCCGATCGTGCGCGAGGAGACGGCCCCGGGCGGGCCGAGCACCGAGCGGTAGCGGGCCAGGGCGCCCCGCGACCGCGGCGACCGCACCATGGCCTGCCAGCGCTTGTTGGTCTCCCGCTGCTCGGCGAGGGAGGCGCCGAGCCGCCGCCGGGCCTCCTCCGCGAGCCCCGGCTGGAAGTCCGCCATCCGGCGCAGCAGCACCAGTTGGAAGCCGGCGGGGCCCAAGGGGCCCGGGGTGAGGGGCGGTGTTCCCGGCGTCCTCGTCATGGAGTCAACCCTTCCACACAGAATCCTCACGATCCCGGTATCCGGCCGTTGTGAGCGAACGCGTAGCCTGCGGGGCGCCATGGACTAT
This sequence comes from Streptomyces sp. AP-93, assembly GCF_022808175.1. Classification (GTDB taxonomy): domain Bacteria; phylum Actinomycetota; class Actinomycetes; order Streptomycetales; family Streptomycetaceae; genus Streptomyces. The sequence continues at coordinate 33,700 of NZ_JALGBX010000001.1, forward strand.
TGCATCGCCTGCCGCAGGTACCTCAACGGCGCGCTGGCGTGCGCCGGATGCGGGACCCCGGCCGAACGCCTGATATCCGCCGCGCCGGCCGCGCCCGCCCCCGGCCCCGCCGGTTTCGGGAGCGACCCGGCCGCGCTCGCCGACGTGTACGCCGACTCCCTCGTCGTGCTGTCCGGGGAAGGGGGGCACGGCCGGGGCCGGGCTCGGGGCCGCGCCGCCGACCGCCGCCGCGCCGGGCACCGCCGACGCCGCCGGACCGCGCTCACCTTGGGGCTCGGGCTAGTGCTCGCCGCCGGAGCCACCCTGGGCCTGGCCCGGCTGGCGACCGACGGGCAGCGCACCGACCGGGCGGCCAGGGTGGCGCTGACCGACGAGGCGGGTCCCGCGGAGCCGGCTCCGCTGCCGGGCCTGACGGGGGACCCGGCCGCGCCCACGGGGACGGCTTCGGCGAAGGGCCCGGCCGCCGGCTCCGGGAAGGGCACGGCCGGGGGCGCGAAGCCGGGCGGCACCGGCCGGAGTACCGGAGCCACCACGGACGGGGCGTCGGGCTCCGCCTCCGGGGCGGGGCCGTCGCGGAGGCCTTCCCGGACTCCCACGTCCGCTGCTCCGACCACATCGGGTGGCGGCGGCTCCGCGACTCCCAGCGAGAGCGCGAGCTCGAAGGGACCCAAGGGGAAGCCCGGCAAGAAGCCGACCCCGACCCCGACCCCGACGCCTACCCCGACCCCCACCCCGGAGCCCACCCCGGACTGCGACGACTGGTGGAACCCGCTGTGCTGGTGAGCGGGCGGTGAGCGGGCAGCTCAGCCCAGCATCCGCCTGAGCAGGTCCCGCAGGACCGCGCGCTCGGTCGCGGTGAGCCCGGCCAGGGGCTCCCGGGCGAAGTCCAGCGACTCGCGCAGCCGGTCGGCGGTCTGCAGGCCGTCCTCGGTGGGCGCGGCCAGCTTCACCCGGCGGTCGGCCGGGTCGGGGCGGCGCTCGACGAGCCCGCGGCTCTCCAGGCGGTCCACGATGCCGGTGATGTTCGACGGCTCGCACCGCAGCTTCTGCGCGATCTTGCGCATCGGCATCGGCTCCAGGGAGAGCAGGTTCAGTACGCGGGCCTGGGCGCCGGTGAGCTGGTGGCTGGAGGCCGCGTGCTCGTACTCCTGGTGGTAGCGGGTCACGACGTCGCCGATGAGCTCGACGACTTCGAGGGTCAGGGGATCTGCGCGACGGCTGGGCATGGATCCAGCGTACCCACTTACTTGACAACATGAAATATCCAGGCGCATGGTTGTTTCACGTCCTGAAGCATTTTGCACTTCTTCCCCCATCCAGGAGTGACGCATGTCCGAGATCCCCGCCGTCAGCCGTGAGTGGCACCTCGTCCGCCGCCCGCAGGGCTGGCCCGTCGCCGAGGACTTCGCCCTGCGCGAGGTACCGGTGAATGCCGAGCCCGCCGCCGGCCGGATTCTGGTGCGCAACCTCCACATGTCCGTGGACCCGTACATGCGCGGCCGGATGAACGACGTGAAGTCGTACATCCCGCCCTTCCAGCTCGACAAGCCCATGGACGGCGGCGCGGTCGGTGAGGTCGTGGCCTCGGCCGACGAGCGCTTCGCGGTCGGCGACCACGTGCTGCACGGTCTGGGCTGGCGCGAGTACGCGGACGTCGACGCCCGGCACGCCACCCCGGTGGACGCCTCGCTCGCCCCCCTCTCCGCCTACCTCGGCGTCCTCGGCATGCCGGGCCTGACCGCCTACGCCGGGCTCTTCGAGGTCGCCTCCTTCAAGGAGGGCGACTCCGTCTTCGTGTCCGGCGCCGCCGGCGCGGTCGGCAGCCTCGTCGGCCAGTTCGCGAAGATCAAGGGCGCCTCCCGGGTGATCGGCTCCGCCGGCTCCGACGAGAAGGTGACCCTCCTCACAGAGAAGTACGGCTTCGACGCCGCCTTCAACTACAAGAGCGGCCCCGTCGCCGAGCAGCTGAAGGAGGCCGCCCCCGAGGGCATCGACGTCTACTTCGACAACGTCGGCGGGGACCACCTGGAGGCCGCCATCTCCTCCCTGAAGGTCCATGGCCGGGCCACCCTGTGCGGGGCCATCGCCCAGTACAACGCCACCGAGCCCGTGCCCGGTCCGCGCAACCTCGCCCTCGTCATCGGCAAGCGCCTGCGCCTGCAGGGCGTGCTGGTCGGGGACCACGCGGGACTGCAGCCGCAGTTCGTCCAGGACGTGGCCGGCTGGCTGCGTTCCGGGCAGCTCGTCGCCGACGAGACGGTCGTGCGGGAAGTGGAGAACGCCACCGACGCCTTCCTCGGAATGCTGCGCGGCGACAACACCGGAAAGATGATCGTTTCTTTCACCGGTTAGGCTCACTCCACACCGCCGCGACGCGTGGGCGCGAGTCCCGGCGATTCACCAGGAGGATTTCCTTACATGTCCATCCAGCAGTCCGACGTCGCGTACACCGCCATTGCCACCGCCGAGAACGGCCGTGACGGTCGCGTCGCCACCAACGACGGCCGCCTCGACGTCGTCGTGAACCCGCCGAAGGAGCTCGGTGGCAGCGGCGAGGGCACCAACCCCGAGCAGCTGTTCGCCGCCGGCTACAGCGCCTGCTTCCAGGGTGCGCTCGGCGTCGTCGCCCGCAACGAGAACGCCGACATCACCGGCTCCACCGTCACCGCCGAGGTCGGCATCGGCAAGAACGACGACGGCTTCGGCATCATCGTCAAGATCTCGGCCTCCATCCCGAACGTGGACGCCGCCACCGCCAAGGACCTCATCGAGAAGGCCCACCAGGTCTGCCCGTACTCCAAGGCGACCCGCGGCAACATCACGGTCGAGCTCGCGGTCTGATCTCCGACCCGCTCGACCGGTCGGCCGGTTCATCCGGTACGCACGGTACGTCGAAGGCCGCACCCAGGCACCGGGGTGCGGCCTTCGGCATGCCCGGCGTCCGCCTGCCCGGGCGCCCGCCCTAAACTGGAACCATGCGTGATCTTGCGGGGGGATTCGGCTATCTGCTGGCCGGACAGCGATGGGTACTGCGCCACGGACGGTGGCTGGGCTTCGGGCTGCTGCCCGGGCTCGTCTCCCTCGTGCTGTACGCCGGCGCGCTCATCGGCCTCGGCTACGGCGCCGACGACCTGACCGCCTGGGCGACCCCCTTCGCCGACGGCTGGTCCTCCCCGTGGCTCGGGCTCTTCCGCGGCTTCCTGACCGCCCTGGTCTTCTGCCTCGGACTCTTCCTCGCGGTGATCACCTTCACCGCCGTGACCCTGCTCGTGGGCCAGCCGTTCTACGAGTCCCTCTCGGAGCAGGTCGACCGCACCGAGGGCGGCGAGGTCCCGGAGTCGGGCCTCACGCTCCCGCAGGAGCTGTGGATCTCCGCCCGCGACAGCCTGCGGATCCTGGGCCGGGTGCTGCTGTTCGGCATCCTGCTCTTCGGGCTCGGCTTCGTCCCGGTGATCGGGCAGACCGTGGTCCCGGTCCTCGGCTTCTGCGTCTCCGGCTTCTTCCTCGCCCAGGAGCTCACCTCCGTCGCCCTGATGCGCCGCCGGGTCCAGCTCACCGAGCAGCTCGCGCTGCTGCGCGGGCGGCGGATGCTGGCCCTCGGCTTCGGGGTGCCGCTGGTCGTGTCCTTCCTGGTACCGCTCGTCGCCGTGTTCCTGATGCCGGGCGCGGTGGCCGGGGCGACGCTCATGGTCCGTGACCTGGTGGGCGAAGACGCGGAGCAGGGGCCGGAGCAGGGCCAGGGGCAGGCTCACAGCCACAGCCAGGCTCAGGGCCAGGGTCCCGCGCAAGGCCAGGCTCCGGGCAAGCAGCTCAGCGCCTGAGCAGAGTGATCGCCCCGGCGGTGTCCTCGCCGGCGTGGGCCGCCGGGTCGGCCGTCAGCCGTTCCCGCATCAGGTCCAGGTAGGGACTGATCAGCTCGGGGCTGACCCCCTGCTCCGCGGCGGTCCGCAGCAGGGTGGCGCTCGCCGTGACCTGCATGGCCAGGTTCGATTCGACGCCCGTGGTGAAGTCCCCCGAGACCAGCCGCTCGGCGGCGGCGCCCGCGAAGAAGCCCATCGCCCCCAGCCACTCGGTCAGCAGCGGAGCCAGGTCCTTCGGGGAGATGTCCTCGCCCTCGATCAGCGCGTAGGCGTGCGAGATCCCGGCGAAGAGCCCGGTCATCGCGCTCAGCAGGGCCACGTCGTGCAGGGCCGCGTGGCCGGGGTCGGAGCCGACGAAGCGGACGCCGGCCGGGACCTCCAGGGTGCTCCGGTGGGCCTCGAACAGGTCGGGGGAGCCGCTGTAGAAGACGTATCCACCGGCGGCGGGGGCGCCGATCATCGACGGGGTGGCCATGATCCCGCCGTCGAGGAACCGGGCCCCGCGCTCCTGGGCCCACGCGGCCCGGGCGCGGCCGTCGGCGGGCGTGCCGGTGGTCAGGTCGACCAGGTCCTTGCCGGAGAGGTCCAGCCCCTCCAGGGCCGATCCGACGCTGGCGTGGTCCAGCAGGCAGACCACGATCAGGCCGTTCGCCGCCACCGCCTCGGCGGGGCTCGCGGCGACGACGGCGCCTTCGGCCGCGAGGGCCTCGGCCTTGGCGGGGGTGCGGTTCCAGACGGTGAGGGGGTGCCCGGCGGTGAGCCAGGTGCGGGCGAGGGCGGTGCCCATCGCGCCGAGTCCGAGGAGGGTGATCGGGGTCTTCGTGCTGGTGTCGGTCATGCCGATTAGCCTGGTGGAGGGCCGTCATGTGCTCAAGTACGCACTTCGGAGTGGGTGGTTACCCCGAGGTGAGCGAACAGGTGGGGAGGGGTGCGTGATGGCAATGACACAGCGGCCGGGGGCGGATCACTGCGGGATCGCCGCGGCGATGTCCGTGATCGACGGCAAGTGGAAGGTGTCGGTCCTGTGGGAGCTGGAGCAGTGCCCGCGCCGGTTCGGCGAACTGCGCCGACTGGTCCCGGGGGTCTCGGAGAAGGTGCTCGCGGCCCAGCTGCGCGAGCTGGAGACGGACGGCATCGTCCACCGCGAGGTCTACGAGGAGGTCCCGCCGCGCGTGGAGTACTCCCTGACCCCGCTCGGCCAAGAGCTGAACGAGGCCCTGGAGGCCCTCGGCGCGTGGGGCACCAAGCACCTGCTCCCCGACGGGCCGCGGCGCACCGCCTGAGGTCACTCCGGGCGGCGGAACAGCGCCGTCCACAGGAACGCCTCACCGAAGGCTTCGGAGGACGCGGGCTCGTCGTTCATCCGGCGCAGCTCCACCTCGGTGAGGTCCTCGAAGACCCAGCGCAGCGCCTCCGGGGTGTACGCGAGCCCGCCTTCGAGGCGGGCCCTGCCGTAGAACTCCGCATCGGGCAGCTCGGAGCCCATCGCGCCCGAGGCGAAGCAGGTCAGTGCGAAGCGCCCGCCGGGTGCCAGCAGCCGGTCCAGCAGGGCCAGGTAGCTGACCCGGCGGTGCGGCGGCAGGTGGTGGAAGCAGCCCGAGTCGTAGATCAGGTCGTACGGGCCCACGAGCCCGGCGCCGGCCGCACCGAAGGCGTCCCCGTGGTGGAAGCGGACCCGGGCTCCCGCGGTACGGGCACGTTCCCCGGCCCAGGCCAGGGCCGTCGGGGAGAGGTCGACGGCGTCCACCTCGAAGCCCCGCGCGGCCAGGTGCAGGGCGTTGCGGCCGGGACCGCAGCCCAGGTCCAGGGCCCGGCCGCCCGCGGGGATCAGCCCGCGGTCGAGGCAGGAGACCAGGTTCTCGTCGGGCTTCGCCGCGAAGAACGGCACCGGCCGCTCGCGGTCCGCGTAGAAGCCGTCCCACCAGGCGGAACCGCCGGCCGTCCAGCGGTCCGCCTCCGGTGCGAAGAGCCCGTCCACGAGGGCGAGCACATCGTCGACACTGCGTCTGTTCCGGTCCATCCGAACCGTTCCTGAAGACTGAGCGGGGGTGAGCCCGACCAGCCGCACGCCCCAAACGGTCTTGAGCGCACTGGTCCCCGGCGTACTCGACCCCGGGGCGGCGACACGCATCTTGTACGTGGTCCGATCCCGGGAGGCCAGTTCCCTGTGCGACCTGGCCATGTGGGTACGGCCAGAGGCGACGGGGAGGCCCTGAACCATCACTCCGGTGGAGCAGGGGCCCCGCACGCTGGCACCGCACTCGGCGTCCCAGATCGCCCGATCACGTTAACCCGATCAGCCCAGGGCGCCGCAAGGTAGAGAGCGGACCGTCACACGATCGAGCTAACCCGACCGCCGGCACCTCCGCCACGGCCACCGACGGCGTGTGCGCGTCCGCCTCGGCCAGCGGGGTCCCGCCCGGTGCCCATACGGCCGCGCCCCCCGCAGCCCGTCCACGGTCCGGCGGGTCCGACGTGGTTGGCGAGGGCCACGTACATCCTGGAGTCCCGGGCGATCCCCGGGTGGACCGCCGCACGCTCGGCGACGCCGTCGCCCGTGCCGTAGAGGGAGCTCGCCAGGTGAACCCGGCAGCAGGCCGCGGCGCCCGCGGCGGGCACGTCCGCGAAGTGGTTGTCGAAGCAGATCCCCAGGGAGAAGCGGATCCCGCCGAGCTCGAAGCGGCCCGGGGTCGTCCCCGCGGCGAAGACATCCTGCTCGTGGCGGAACAGGTGCTGCTTGGCGTACGTGGTCACGTGCGCGCCGTCCGCGTCGTGGACCAGGGTCGCGATGACGGGCCGGGGGCCGTCCGTGCGCAGCGCGACATTGACGGCGGTGGCGATCCCCGTGGAGCGAACGGGATCCAGCCGGGGATCCTCGGCGTCGGCCAGCCACAGGCCGGGGTCGGCGGCGAGCGCGGCCAACTCGTAGCCGGTCAGGGTCAACTCGGGGAACACCACCAGCCCGGCGCCGTCCTCCCGGGCCCGCACGGCGAGCGCGGCCGCCCGTACGGCGTTGGCGGACACGTCGGCGGGGGCGCAGCTCAGCTGCGCGGCAGCGATCTTCACCCGGCCCAGCATTCCAGTCCGGCATGCCGGCCCCGCGGTCAGGGCGTCCCTCAGGCCCGGGGCCCCTGGATCAGGTCCAGGAAGGCGCGGAAGGTGCCGGGCATGTCCACGGATTCGGGGGCCAGCAGCCACTGGTACTGGAGGCCGTCCATCACGGCGGCCAGCAGCGGGGCCGCCTGTTCGGGGGTGAGGCCCGAGGGGAGCCGCTCGCCGTACTCCGCGCGCAGCACGTCCGCCATCGCGCCGCGCACCTGCGCGTACCGCTCGGCGAAGAACTCCCGCGCCGGGTGGCCGTCTGTGACGCTCTCGCCGAGCAGCGCCGAGAAGGTCTGCACGATGCCGGGGCGCATGGCGTTGTACTCCACCAGGGAGGCCAGCAGGTCCGGGCGCCAGGCGTCGGCCAGCGCGCGCGTGCCGCCGCCGGTGTCCCAGCGGTCGCGCTCCTCCAGGACCGCGACCAGCAGCGCTTCCTTGGTCGGGAAGTAGTGCAGCAGTCCCTGCTGGGTCAGGCCCACCCGCTCGGCGACCGCGCCCAGGGCCGCGCCCCGGTAACCGCGCTCGGCGATCACCTCGACGGCCGCGCGGACGATCTCCACGCGCCGTTCCTCACTCCTGGCCCTGACCATCGCCCCGCCACCCCTTCCGTTCCACGCCTGCCAGCAGGACCGTACGGCATCTGTAGATTACGAACAGATTACGAACCCTACCGCTCTACAGGTAACGGGTCCACCATGGGGTCACCGCACGGCGCCGCACCGCACCGCACGGCGCCGCACCGCGCACCCCGCACCCCGCACCCCGCACCCCGCACTCAACGAGGAGGCATGGCCGTGACCGATGCCGATCAGGTCCGCAACGACGCCGTAGAGACGGCCCTGGGCAAGCTGGACCTCGACACCAAGGCCCGGCTGCTGGCCGGCCAGGACATGTGGTCCCTGCCCGCCGTCCCCGAGATCGGGCTGAAGTCCCTGGTCATGTCCGACGGCCCCATCGGGGTGCGCGGCGTGCGCTGGACCGCCGACGACCCGTCGATCGCCCTGCCCTCCCCGACCGCGCTCGCCGCCGCGTGGGACCCCGAGCTCGCCCGCCGGGCCGGCCGCCTCCTCGCCCAGGAGGCCCGCCGCAAGGGCGTCCACGTGCTCCTCGCGCCCACCGTCAACCTGCACCGCTCCCCGCTCGGCGGCCGGCACTTCGAGTGCTACTCCGAGGACCCGTACCTCACCGGCGCGGTCGGCAGCGGCTACGTGAACGGCGTCCAGGACGGCGGCGTCGGCACCACCGTCAAGCACTTCGTCGGCAACGACGCCGAGACCGAGCGCTTCACCGTCGACAGCGTCATCGCCCCGCGCCCGCTGCGCGAGCTGTATCTGGCGCCCTTCGAGGCCATCGTCGCCAACGCCCACCCATGGGGCATCATGACCGCCTACAACCGGGTCAACGGCACGACGATGACCGAGCACCGCTACCTCGTGAACGAGGTCCTGCGCGGCGAATGGGGCTTCGACGGCTGCAACGTCTCCGACTGGATGGCCGCCCGTTCCACCGCCGGCGACATCCTCGGCGGCATGGACGTGGCCATGCCCGGCCCCGTCACCGTCTACGGAGCTCCGCTCGCCGAAGCCGTCCGCGCCGGCGAGGTCCCCGAGTCCGCCGTCGACGACGCCGTCCGCAACGTCCTGCGCCTCGCGGCCCGCGTCGGCATCCTGGAGGGCGCCCCCGCCGCGGTCGGCGAGGTCCCGGCCCCCATCGACGGCCAGGCGCTGGCCCGCGAGCTGGCCGCCCGCGGCTTCGTCCTCGTACGCAACGAGGCCGTCGCCGACGGCAAGCCCGTGCTCCCGCTCGCCGCCGCACCCGGCCACACCGTCGCGCTCAGCGGCGCCGCCGCCCGCGACGCCCGCGTCCTCGGCGGCGGCAGCGCCACCGTCTTCCCGGAGCGGATCGTCTCCCCCCTGGACGGACTGGCCGCGGCCCTCCCCGACGGAGCCCTCACCTACACCGTCGGCGCCGACCCCAGCGACGAACTGACCCCCGCCGACAAGGGCTTCCAGCTCCGCGCGGTCTGCCGGGACGCCTCCGGCGCCGTCCTCGGCACCGGTTCGCTGCCCACGGGCCAGGTCCAGTGGATCGGCGACGACCTGCCCGAAGGCGTCACGTACGGGACGATGGCGAGCCTCGAGGTCACCGGTACGTTCGTGCCGCGCGAGAGCGGCGAGCACGCCTTCGGCACCCGCGGACTCGGCGCCTTCACCCTCGCCGTCGACGGCGAGACCCGCTGGCACGGGGTCCAGCCGATGGGCGACGAGGCCGACCCCTTCGAGGCGTTCTTCGGCGCTCCCCAGGTGCGCACCCGCCTCACCCTCGCCGAGGGCGAAGCCGTCGAGGTTTCGCTGACCTACCAGGTCCCCGACGTGACGACCCTGCCGCTCAAGGCGATCATGTTCTCCTTCCTCCACCTCGGCCCCCAGCGCTCCGCCGACGAGCTCATCGCCGAGGCCGTGGAGGCCGCGCGCACGGCGGACACCGCCGTCGTGGTCGTCGCCACCACCGAGCGCGTGGAGTCCGAGGGCTTCGACCGCAAGGACCTCACCCTCCCGGGCCGCCAGAACGACCTGGTGCGCGCCGTCGCCGCCGTCAACCCGAACACCGTGGTCGTCGTCAACGCGGGCTCCCCGGTGGAACTCCCGTGGCGCGACGAGGTCGCCGCCGTGCTGCTGACCTGGTTCCCCGGGCAGGAGGGCGGGGCCGCGCTGGCCGACGTACTCCTCGGCGAGGCCGAGCCGGGCGGGCGGCTGCCCACCACCTGGCCCGCCGAGTTCGCCGACGCGCCGGTCACCGAAGTCACCCCCACCGACGGGTGCCTGGAGTACACCGAGGGGCTCTTCATCGGCTACCGGGCCTACGAGAAGCACGGGATCGCCCCCGCCTTCCCCTTCGGGCACGGCCTCGGCTACACCGACTGGGCCTACGAGTCCCTGGAGGCCACCCCCACGCAGGCGACGGTCCGCGTCACCAACACCGGCACCCGGCCGGGCCGCGAGACCGTACAGATCTACCTGGCGCCCGTCGCGGACGGCGCCCTGCGCCCGGCGAGCTGGCTCGCGGGCTTCGCGAGCGTGACCGCCGGCCCCGGCGAGAGCGTCGACGTGGAGATCCCCCTGCCGGCGCGCGCCTTCGAGATCTGGGACCAGCCCTCCCGCTCCTGGCAGCGGATCGGCGGCGGGTACGAGGTCCGCGCGAGCCGCTCGCACGGCGACACGCGGCTGACGGCGGCCCTCCACCTGTAATGGCCGGAAATCACCCCTCTCGGGGTGATTGAAAAAGCTGGACCGGGGGCGGGCCCTGACACCCGCCCCCGGTCCGATCCACCTGCCGCGTCAACGCGGAGGCTCGGCGGAGGTCACCTGTCGGTGCGCCAGTTCCGCGAGCCGCGCCTGCCCGTCCTTGCCCGGATGGAACCAGTCCCAGCGGCTCAACTGCTCCGCCGAGAAGGGGTACTGAAACACTGCGCCGCCGTCGTAGCGGCACAGCTCGTCCTTCGCGCAGACCTCGCGCAGCACCTCGTTGTACTCGACCACGCGCGCCCGCACCTGCTCCCGCCGGGCCGTCGCACCGGTCGCGGCCGAGGTCGGATCGGCGAGCATCGACTGGCAGATGCCCAGCTTCCAGATCCGGCGCACCATCGGGTCGTCCTTGCCCTGCTCCCACAGCCGCTGGAGGTCCGGGATGCTGGAGACGTACACCTGCGAGGCCGGTGAGGCCGCCCGCAGGCCGGCCAGCGCCTTCTCGAAGCCGGACCGGAAGGCGGCCACCGGAGTCATCGACGAAGCCGAGGGCCGGCAGGCGTCGTTCGAGCCCACCATCACCGTGACCAGGCCCGGCTTGTGCCCGGCCGCCGAGGCGAGCTGCCCCGGCAGGTCCGCCATCCGGGAGCCGGTCACCGCGTAGTTCCAGCTGCGCGCGGGCACCTCGGCCTCGCCGAGCAGCCGGGCGGCCAGCGAACGCACCTCGGGGTCGTCACCGGTGGCCCAGGAGGCCTCCGGGCAGTCGGCCAGCACCGAACAGGCGTCGAAACCGCGCGTGATGGAGTCGCCCACGGCGGCGACCGAGGCCGGCGCGGTGTTCCACCGGGGAGCCGCCTGCGCACCGCGCTCGCCCCCGGTCGTCGCCCGGTCCGCCGAACACCCGGTCAGCGCACCCGCCGTCAGGAGCAGCAGGGCGGCCGCCGCGGCCGCGCCCGCGCCCGCGGAAGTCCGACGCGCGCGGCGGCGTGGGGCGGTGGTGCGCATGCGGACGGTCCCTCCTCGTCGCCCCCGCGTCATTCGGTGGCGTCCTGCTGAGTGAATGCTCTGTGTTTACGGGCCTCGGAGCGACCGTACGTCACACCAGGACCCCCGGCGCACGGTAGCTTTTTCCCGTGGCGTTTCGGCCGCAAGTCCCGCAACGCAATGTCAAATAATTTCCGTTACATTACATCACGTCACATACTGTCCGTTTTCTGGAGTTTATTCCCGACCTCGTCCCACACTGGAGGTCCCGGTGACGACACGTGGAGTCCTGTACGTGCACTCCGCACCGCGCGCGCTCTGTCCGCACGTGGAATGGGCTGTTGCGGGGGTGCTCGGGGTGCGGGTGAACCTCGACTGGATCCGTCAGCCCGCCTCCCCGGGCACCTGGAGAGCCGAGTTCTCCTGGCAGGCCGAGGCGGGCACGGCCTCGAAACTCGCCTCCGCGCTGCGCGGCTGGCACCTGCTCCGCTTCGAGGTGACCGCGGAACCCTGTCCGACCGCCGAGGGCGAGCGCTACAGCTCCACCCCGCACCTGGGCATCTTCCACGCCGTCACCGGCATGCACGGCGACATCCTGATCCCCGAGGACCGGCTGCGCGCCGCCCTCGCCCGGTCCGCGCACGGCGAGACGGACCTGGAAGCGGAGATCGCCAAACTGCTCGGCAAACCCTGGGACGACGAGCTCGAACCCTTCCGCTACGCGGGTGAGGGCGCCCCGGTGCGCTGGCTCCACCAGGTGGTCTGAGGCCCCGGACACGCCGAAGGCCCGCCCGGGAATCCCGGGCGGGCCTTCTACGTGCCTACGTGCCTACGTGTCAGCGTGTCGGCTTCTGGTCTCAGATGCTCCTGAAAGCCAGCGAGACGTTGTGGCCGCCGAAACCGAAGGAGTTGTTGATCGCGGAGATCGGGCCCTCCGCCGGGAGCTTGCGGGGCTCGTCGCGCACGATGTCCGCGTCGATGTCCTCGTCCATGTCGTCGAGGTTGATCGTCGGCGGGGCGAGGCGGTGGTACAGCGCCAGCACCGTCGCGACGGTCTCGATGCCGCCCGCGCCACCCAGAAGGTGACCGGTCATCGACTTCGTGGCCGAGATCGCGATGTGGTCGAGGTCGTCGCCCAGCACCTTGCGCAGGGCCTTCAGCTCGGCCGTGTCACCCTGCGGGGTGGACGTGGCGTGCGCGTTCACGTGGACCAGCTCGGCCGGGTCCAGACCCGTGTTGTCGAGCAGGTTCTGCAGGGCGGCCGAGACACCGCGGCCGGTGGGCTCCGGCTGCGCGATGTGGTGGCTGTCCGCGGACAGGCCCTGGCCCAGCACCTCGCAGTAGACCCGGGCGCCGCGCGCGGCGGCGTGCTCGGCGGACTCCAGGACCACGACGCCCGCACCCTCGCCGAGGACGAAGCCGTCGCGGGCCTTGTCGTACGGACGGGAGGCCGTGGTCGGGTTCTCGTTGTTCTTGGACATCGCCATCATGTTGGCGAACGCCGCGATCGGCAGCGGGTGGATCGCCGCTTCGGTACCACCGGCGACGACCACGTCGGCGCGGCCGGTACGGATCATCTCGACGGCGTAGCCGATGGCCTCGGCGCCGGAGGCGCAGGCGCTGACCGGAGTGTGCACACCCGCGCGGGCGTTGACCTCCAGGCCGACGTTGGCCGACGGGCCGTTGGGCATGAGCATGGGGACGGTGTGCGGGGAGACCCGGCGCACACCCTTGTCCTTCAGTACGTCGTACTGGTCGAGCAGGGTGGTCACGCCGCCGATGCCGGAGGCGATGACGGTGCCCAGGCGCTCGGGCGCGATGGAAGCGCCCGTCGTCGTCTCCTCGCCCGCCGGGGCGGTGTAACCGGCGTCGGCCCACGCCTCGCGGGCCGCGATGATCGCGAACTGGGCCGAGCGGTCCAGCTTGCGGGCCAGCGGCCTGGGGAGCACCTCGCTCGGGTCCACGGCGGCGGTTGCGGCGATGCGGACCGGGAGTTCGGCGTAGCGCTCACCCTCGAGGGGCTTAACGCCGGAACGGCCGGCAAGCAGACCTTCCCAGGTCGAAGCGCTGTCGCCACCCAGCGGAGTGGTTGCGCCGATACCGGTGACGACCACGGTGCGATTGGTCGGGCTCACAGGAATTCTTTCTCCACGTTTCAGGGGGTGAATTGTCACGGCGCCACCGCCAGGTGGCGACAAACGCTCGTCAGGCTCAGGCCTGGTGCTTGAGGATGTAGCTCGCGGCGTCGCCGACGGTCTTGAGACCCTTGACGTCCTCGTCCGGGATCTTCACCTCGAAGCGCTCTTCGGCGGCGACGACGACCTCGACCATGGACAGCGAGTCGACGTCCAGGTCGTCCGTGAAGGACTTCTCGAGCTGGACGTCCTCGGTCGGGATGCCGGCGATCTCGTTGACGATCTCCGCGAGACCTTCGACGATTTCTTCCTGGGTGAAGGCCATGTTGGCGCTCCTTCTATAGCTAGCTGGGGGTCAAACGGAGTCCGGGATGTGGATCCCGGACCCTAGGGGAGGGTAACGACCGTGGCGGCGTAGACGAGCCCCGCCCCGAAGCCGATGACGAGCGCGGTGTCGCCGCTCTTCGCCGCGCCGGTCGCCAGGAGCCGCTCCATTGCGAGCGGGATCGAGGCGGCCGAGGTGTTGCCGGTGGTTTCGATGTCACGGGCGACCGTGACGTGCTCCGGCAGCTTCAGAGTCTTCACCATCGAGTCGATGATCCGCATGTTCGCCTGGTGCGGAATGAAGACGTCCAGGTCATCAGCGGTGATCCCGGCAGCGTCGAGCGCCTGCTGGGCCACCTTGGCCATCTCGAAGACGGCCCAGCGGAAGACCGCCTGGCCCTCCTGCGTGATGGCGGGAAACTTTTCGCCGCCGTCCTTGCCGAGGTACTCGTCCCACGGCACGGTCTGCTTGATGGTCTCCGACTTGTCGCCCTCCGAACCCCACACCGTGGGGCCGATGGCCGGCTCGTCCGAGGGGCCGACGACCACGGCGCCCGCGCCGTCACCGAAGAGGAAGGCCGTCGCGCGGTCCTCCAGGTCGGTCAGGTCCGAGAGCCGCTCCACGCCGATGACGAGGACGTACTCCGCGGAACCCTCGACGACGAGTCCCTTGGCCAGGGTCAGGCCGTAGCCGAACCCGGCGCAGCCGGCGGAGATGTCGAAGGCGGCGGGCTTGCCCGCACCGATGCGGTGCGCGATCTCGGTCGCCACGGCCGGGGTCTGCTTGAAGTGCGACACCGTCGAGACGATCACGGCGCCGATCTTCTCCGGAGCGATCCCGGCGTCGGCCAGGGCCTTGCCGGAGGCCTCCACCGACATCGCGGCGACGGTCTCCTGCGGGGAAGCCCAGTGCCGCGTCGCGATACCGGAGCGGGAGCGGATCCACTCGTCGGAGGAGTCGATGGTTTCGAGGATGACCTCGTTCGGCACCACGCGGGTCGGACGGTAGCCGCCGACACCGAGGATGCGGGCGTACGGGGAGCCCTTGGCAGGCTTGATCTTCGACATGCTGAGTGGGCTCCTTCTCTCAGACCGCGTGCTCGGCGACGAGCTTCGCGGCCTTGTCGAGATCGTCCGGGGTCTTCAGCGCCACGCTCGGTACGCCCTTCAGCGCGCGCTTGGCCAGACCCGTCAGAGTGCCACCGGGGGACAGTTCGACGATCCCGGTGACGCCCAGCGCGGCGAACGTCTCCATGCACAGGTCCCAGCGGACCGGGTTGGCCACCTGGCCCACCAGCCGGGCGACGACATCGGCGCCCGTGGTCACGACCTGACCATCCTTGTTCGATACGTAGGTCAGCGCCGGGTCGGCCGGGGAGAGGGCCGCCGCGGCCTTCTCCAGGCCGGCGACCGCCGGAGCCATGTGGTGCGTGTGGAAGGCGCCCGCGACCTTGAGGGCGACGACCTTCATGGAACCTTCGGGCTTCTCGGCCTCCAGGGCCGCGATCTGCTCCATGGTCCCCGCGGCCACGACCTGGCCCGCGCCGTTGACGTTCGCCGGGGTCAGACCCAGCTTCTCCAGGTGCGCGAAGACCACGTCCGGTTCCCCGCCGAGAACGGCGGCCATGCCGGTCGCGGTGATGCCCGCGGCCTCGGCCATGGCGAGGCCCCGGGTGCGTACGAAGGACAGTGCGTCCGTGTCGGACAGGACCCCGGCGTACGCGGCGGCGGTGATCTCGCCGACGCTGTGGCCCGCCACGGCGCCGAAGGCGGCGCGGCCCACTGCGGGGATCGCGGTGAGCTCGGCCGCGGCGAGCAGGCCGGCGGCCACCAACAGGGGTTGTGCGACGGCCGTGTCGCGGATCTCGTCCGCGTCGGCCTTCGTGCCGTAGTGGGCAAGGTCGAGCCCGATGGCGTCCGACCAGCCGGCGACGCGGTCAGCGGCGCCGGGCAGTTCGAGCCAGGGAGTCAGGAAGCCGGGCGTCTGTGCGCCTTGGCCGGGAGCGACGAGTACGAGCACCCTCACACTCTCTCTTGTGTTCGGTCCTCGCCGCCCGTGGGGACAGGGACGAAGAACCATCGGGGTAATTGTTGATGTCCGACAAAAGCTTAGGACTGAGGATCGCCGTCGGCCAGACGCCCGAGGATCAAAGCGATCCTCAGTGTGAACGCGGAGCGGACATCGGAGGGCGACCAGCCGGTGACGTCTGTCACACGTCGGAGCCGATAGCGCACGGTGTTGGGGTGCACGAACAGCATCCGGGCCGCGCCTTCGAGACTGCTCGCCTGCTCCAGATAGACACTCAGCGTTTCCAGCAGAGCCGAGCCGGCCTCTTCGAGCGGTCTGTAGATCTCCTCCACCAACTGCTCGCGGGCCGAAGGGTCGGAGGCGATCGCACGTTCGGGCAGGAGATCGTCCGCGAGGACCGGCCTGGGAGCGTCCTGCCACGCCGTGCAGGCCTTGAGCCCGGCCGCGGCCGCCTGCGCCGATTTCGTGGCGTTCAGCAGGTCCGGGACCACCGGCCCGGCGACCACCGCACCCGCCGCGAACGGCCCGATCAGCGACTTCGCCACCTGCATCGGATTGTCGCTGCCGCCCGCGATGACGACGAGCCGGTCGCCCAGCACACCCGTGAGCACCTGCAGTTTGTGGTGGCGGGCCGCCCGCCGGATCGCCTCGACCGTCAGCTCGCTGTCGCCCTCCGGAGCCGTTCCCAGCACCACGCACACGTGCTCGGGGGAGTTCCAGCCGAGGGCCGCGGCCCGCGACAGCGCACCCTCGTCGGCCTCCCCGGACAGCACCGCGTTGACCACGAGGGACTCCAGCCGGGCGTCCCACGCGCCGCGCGCCTCGGCGGCCTGGGCGTAGACCTGGGCGGTCGCGAAGGCGATCTCCCGGGCGTACACCAGCAGGGCCTCGCGCAGGATCGACTCGTCGCCGGGCGCGGCGACCTCGTCGATCGCAGTCTCCATGACCTCGATCGTGGTGCGCACCATCTCGACGGTCTGGCGCAGGGTGATCGCCCGGGTCAGCTCGCGCGGAGCCGTCCCGAAGACATCGGTGGAGATCGCCTGCGCGGTATCCGGATGCCGGAACCACTCGGTGAACGCGGCGATGCCGGCCTGGGCGACCAGACCGATCCACGACCGGTTCTCCGGCGGCATCGCCCGGTACCACGACAGCGTCTCGTCCATGCGCGCGATGGCGTTGGCGGCGAGCCGGCCGGAGGACTTCTCCAGCCGTCGCAGCGTCGCGGCGTGCGGATGGGGCGGAGCCGGATGCGCGGGGTGGACCGCGGGTGAATGCTCACGTTCGGGTTGGGGCACGTGACAAGACTGCCTTATCGGGACGGCTGTGCGGAGTCCGGTCTCATCCCGGGCCGCGCCCCGGGGGCTACGGTGGCCCCCATGATTGATGTACGCCGAGGCTCCGACCGGTACGAGGGCGGAGCCTCCGAGGGCGCCGCTGCCGGGATCACCACCCGGTACGCCTTCTCCTTCGGCCCGCACTACGACCCGGACAACCTGCGGTTCGGCCCGGTCATGGCGTGCAACGAGGAGAGCCTCGCCCCCGGCGCCGGCTTCGACGAGCACCCCCACAGCCACACCGAGATCGTGACCTGGGTGGCCGAGGGCGAGCTCACCCACCGGGACGCCACGGGCGCCGCCACCCTGGTGCGGCCCGGTGACGTACAGCACCTCGGCGCGGCGTCCGGGACCCGGCACGTGGAACGCAACGACGGCCCCGGGCCGCTGCGCTTCGTCCAGATGTGGCTGGCCCCGGCCGACCCGGCCGGGGAGCCCACGTACACGCTGGTCAGGGGGATCGCCGACAGCACGCCCTACGCCGTGCCCGCGGCCGGTGCCGTACTGCACGTACGGCGTCCGGGCGCGGGCGAGCGGGTGGCCGTACCGGCCGCCGCGCGGGTGTACCTGCACGTCGTACGGGGAGACCTGCGGCTGGACGGCGGGGAGCTCGGGCCCGGGGACTCGGCGCGGATCTCCGGCGAGCCGGAGCTCGAACTGGTCGCCGGATCCCCGGCCGAGGTGCTGATCTGGGAGTTTTCGTAGGCGGGGCCTCGTAGCCGGTGGCCGCAGGGGCCTCAGCGGGTCCGGAGCTCCGCGAGCACCGCGTCGGTGAACGGGGGCCACGCCTCCACGGCCCACGGGCCGAAGGCGCGGTCCGTCAGCGCCACGCAGGCGGCGCGGGCGTCCGGGTCCACCCACAGGAACGTCCCGGACTGCCCGAAGTGGCCGAAGGTGCGCGGCGAGGAACCGGCGCCCGTCCAGTGCGGGGCCTTCCCGTCGCGGATCTCCATGCCGAGCCCCCAGTCGTTGGGGGACTGGTGGCCGTAGCCGGGCAGGACGCCCTTGAGCCCGGGGTGGACCACGGAGGTCGCCCCGGCGACGGTGCGCACGTCCAGCAGCCGCGGCTGCTGGAGCTCGGCGGCGAAGCGCAGGAGGTCGGAGACGGTGGAGACCCCGTCCTTGGCGGGGGAGCCCTCCAGGCTGCTCGACGCCATGCCCAGCGGCTCGAAGACGGCCTCGGCCAGGTACGCGGCGAAGGGGATGCCGGTGGCCTTCGCGATGTGGTCGCCGAGCTCCTCGAAGCCGGCGTTCGAGTACAGCCGGCGCTGCCCGGGAGGGGCCGTCACCCGGTGCTCGTCGAAGGCCAGGCCGCTGGTGTGGGCGAGCAGGTGGCGCACGGTGGAACCCTGGGGCCCGGCCGGCTCGTCCAGCTCGATCGCGCCCTCCTCGTAGGCGACGAGGGCGGCGTAGGCGGCGAGCGGCTTGGTGACGGAGGCCAGCGGGAAGCGGTGGTCCACCGGGCCGTGGGCGCCGAGCACGGTCCCGTCGGCGTGGACGACGGCCGCGGCGGCGGTCGGAACCGGCCAGTTCTCGATGATGCGCAGACTCTGCAAGCTCTCCATGCGGCCGAGGGTACTTGCTTGGAGTGCACTCCAAGGATTTAGCGTGGAGCCATGAGCCCGACGCAGACCCCCCTGCAGGCCCCCCTGCAGACGCAGACGCGGTACACGATCAGCGAGGTCGAGGCCCGGACCGGTCTGACCCAGCACACCTTGCGCTGGTACGAACGGATCGGCCTCATGCCGCACGTGGACCGCTCCCACTCGGGGCAGCGGCGGTTCACCGACAAGGACCTCGACTGGCTGGGCTTCGTCGGGAAGTTGCGCACCACCGGCATGTCCGTGGCGGACATGGTCCGGTACGCCGAACTCGTCCGTGAGGGCCCGCACACCGCCGACGACCGGCGCGAACTGCTGGAGCGCACGCGCGACGAGGTGCGCACGCGGATCGCGGAACTGACCGACGCGCTCGCGGTCCTGGACTACAAGATCGATACGTATGCGATGTGCACCACCGTCGCGGGAGAGGGAGACCGGACATGACCGGCAGCACCGCTGGGCTCGAGCAGGCCGAACTGGGCAAGGGCGGCCCGCTGGTGGGCGTCCAGGGACTCGGCTGCATGGGCATGAGCGAGTTCTACGGGGACACCGACGAGGCGGCCGCCCGGCAGACCTTGGACGCGGCACTGGCCGCCGGGGTCACCCTCTTCGACACCGCCGACGTCTACGGACGGGGAGCCAACGAGGAGTTCCTCGCGCCCTTCGTGGCCGCGCACCGCGACCGGATCACCCTCGCCACGAAGTTCGCCATCGAGCGGACGGACGACCCGCTGTACCGGGGGGTCCGCAACGACCGCGCGTACATCCGCGGCGCGGTCGAGGACAGCCTGCGCAGGCTGGGCACCGACGTGATCGACCTCTACTACATGCACCGGCGCGATCCGGCCGTTCCGTTCGCCGAGTCGGTGGGCGCGATGGCGGAGCTGGTGCAGGAGGGCAAGGTGCGCCACCTCGGGCTCAGCGAGGTGACCGGAGCCGAGCTGCGCGAGGCGCACGCGGTGCACCCGATCGCGGCGCTCCAGTCGGAGTGGTCGCTGTTCAGCCGGGACGTGGAGCGCAGCGCGGTGGGCGCGGCGGCGGAGCTCGGCGTGGCCTTCGTGGCGTACTCACCGCTCGGCCGCGGCTTCCTGACCGGGGCGTTCGCGGACGCGTCGGCGGACCTGACGGCCGATGACTTCCGGCGGTACCAGCCCCGGTTCACGGGGGACAACGCGAAGGCGAACGGGGCGCTGCTGACGCCGGTACGGGAGATCGCGGCGGCCCGCGGGGCCACGCCGGCGCAGATCGCCCTGGCGTGGGTGCACCAGCGGGCGGCGGCCCACGGCCTCACGGTCGTCCCGATCCCGGGCACCCGCAAGCCCTCCCGCCTCGCGGAAAACACCGCGGCGCCCGGCATCACCCTGACGCCCGCGGAACTGTCCCTCCTGGACCCGATCGCCGCGGGGGTCGCGGGCGACCGCTACCCGGACATGAGCTCGACCTCAACGGCCCGCGAGGTGTGACCGCGTGCGGCGGCGGGGCTGGATTGCCCGCAGGGCAAATTCCAGCCCCGCCGGCGTTTGAGGCGCGGGTCTGGGCGGAGCCCAGGGAACGGTGGAAGGGCGGGTAGGGGACAGCCCCGCAGGGCCGAGCAGGGACCCCGCAGGGTCAGGCCCCGGCCGTGAAGCGGTCCCGCAGGGCCCGGTACTCGGCGTCCGTGAGCAGCCCCGCACTGTGCAGCTCGGCAAGGTGCTGGATCCGCTCCCAGGACCGCGGCCCGGGCACAGGGGCCCCCGCCGCACCGGAGGCGACCGGCGCCCGCGCCCGCAGCGCAGCAAGCAGCGCCGCCGCGAACGGCAGCGACTCGTACACGGCCCCGTACCCCACCCCGAACACCGCGGAGGCGAGATCGTGGTCCGGCCGGGGATCACCGGCGCCCTCGCGGGGCAACAGCCGCAGGTGCCCGCCGGACCGTTCCGGGGAGTGCCAGACCAGCCCGGTCAGGGCGGCCACCGGATACCGCTGGTCGCCCGCCTTCCACTTGGCGCTGGTGGCCCCGGTGCGCGACCAGCGGAAGGTGACGGCGCCGCCGTCGAAGGCGAGCCGGGCGTCGTACGCCTTCAGCGTGGCCGGCGGCTCCGGGGCGGAGACCAGGAACCGCTCGGCCGGCCCGGCCGGACCCAGCCGCTCGCGCAGGGCCTCGGTGAAGGCCGCGGCCCGCCCGGACCCGCCGCCGCCTCCCGGCAGCACCAGCCGGTACGGATCGCAGGCTTCTCTCAACTGCCCCGCCGCGGCCTCCATCAGCGGGTCCGCTCCCACCCGCACGCGGGCGTGCAGCACCACCGTGTCCCGCCGTCCCACGGTCAGGCCCACCCCGGACAACGCCTCGAGGGGAATCCGGCGTTCCCCCAGGGCGTGCCAGAGTCTGGGCGTTCGCATCCCCCGTGCGAAGCGGATGATGAGCGAGTTCGTGGTGCGGTCGAACTCCCAGACGGCATGGTTTCCGGCCAGTACGTCACCCATGCGGCACATCGTAAAGGGACGCACCCCTGTGCGTCCCCCCGCTGTGAGGTCCGGTTTCGGGTCGGCCGAGCGGGTCAGGAGCCTTCTGTCCCGGATGTACCGCGTCGGCACGTGTCGTCCCCGGCGGCGCACACCGTGGAACCGAACGCACCGGTTCCGATTTTGGCGAAGTTGTCCAGGGATGCGGTCCCTGGCTCGAAGTAGCCGGTGTGGCTCTTGGCTCCGGCCGCCGAAAGGACCCGTGCGCCGAACTCCTCGGAGACCGGATCCGCGCCGTGGCCCAGGCCCCCGAACTCCAGGTGGGGCACGTCGGCGATCCAGTCACCGGCGTCCCGCATCGCCCACACCCGCGCCGGGGTGTCCAGCTCGGCGGCGTTCTCGGCGCGCATCCCGGGGCTGCCCGCCACCACGATGTCCGTGACCCGGCGCGGCAGTTCGTGCGCGGCCACCCCGCACACCACCGAGCCGTAGCTGTGGCAGAACAGCGCCACGCTCGCCCGGCCGGGCAGCGCGGAGGTCAGCGAGCGCAGCCGGGCCGCGCCGTCCACCGCCAGCCGCCCGGTCGCCGCGTCCATGCCGACGCCGGTCGGGGCGGTGTAGCCGGCCCAGGCGATGACCGCGGTCCGGCCGGCCGGGGCGGCCGCGCGCTCGGCCTCGTAGAGGGACTGCGCCATGCCGACGGGGGAGGTCAGCCGGCGCACCGTGCGCTCGAAGGTGACCGCGTCGGTGTCGACCCCGGGCACGACCACCGAGATCCGGCGGGCCTCGGCGAGGTCGCCGAAGACCTCGGCGACGAGGGCGCCGCCGGTGGGGTCGAAGACGAGGATCTGCCGGCCGGGCTCGGCGAGGGACTCGAAGCGGTGGGCGCGCCGGGCCGCGGTGGCGCGGTCGGCGGGAGCCAGCGTGATGTCGTGCGCACGGGTGGCCTCGATCCGTGCGGCCTGCCGCAGGGACATCCGGTTGGCCCGGTAGCGGACGCCGGGGGGCGCGCCGTCGAGGTTGCCGACCACCAGCGGGTGGCCCTCGGTGAGCCGGGCGCGCTGGGCGCCGTCGAGGCGCGCGAAGAAACGTGCCACCGCGGGTGCCGGGGCATCGGCGGCGGGCAGGGCCCGGCCCTCGAAGCGCGCCCCGGCCCAGGAGGCGAGCGCGGCCTCGCGCGGGGACGCCTCGCTCGCGGGCCGGTAGACGGCGGTCCAGCCCGTGGTCGTGAGCATCAGGAAGACCACCGCCAGCGCGAGCAGGGCGCGCAGGGCGGCCGGGCGCGCGGGGGCGTCGGCGGAGTGGGCGTGGGCGTGGCCGGGCAGGTTCACTGCGCCCAGCGTAGGAGACCTCGGCGGCTGCGTGCGCGCCGGGTGACGGGAGTCACCGCCGACCGTGGGACGCCCCGCCGGCGGGTGCGCCCGTACGGGACCTGCGTGCGCGGGCGCCCGTGCCCGTACGGGACCTCCGCCCGCCCGGGAGGCGACCGCGCCGGTCAGGCGGGCCGGCGCCAGTCGGCGGCCAGCGCCGGGCCGATCTGGTCGAGGTAGACCTCGGTCATCCGCCGGATGGTGGCCACGCTGATGTCCTCGCCCTGTCCCCAGAGCCGGCCGGTGACGCGCATCACGCCCGTGAAGGCGGCGACGGCCACCCGCGGGCGCGGGTCGGCGTCCACGTCCAGGCCCTCGCGCTCGGCTATCAGCCGGGCGATCTGCTCCTCCAACTCGGTGGAGCGGCGCAGGTGCACGGCGAGCAGGGCCGGGGTGGACTCGATCAGCCGGTAGCTGCGCATGTACAGGTCGATGGGGACCAGGTCGGAAATGGCCTCGTCGACGGTGTCCCAGGCGTCGAGCACGGCCGAGCGCATCGCCTCGAAGGGGCCCTCGGCGGGCGGCCGGGAGTGCAGCGCCGCGACGAAGTGCGATTCGACCAGGTCCTGGACGGCGAAGGCGACCTCTTCCTTGTTGGCGAAGTACCGGAAGAAGGTGCGCTGGGAGACGTCCACGGCGTCGGTGATCTCGTCGACGGTCGTTTCCTCGTACCCCTGGGCGATGAAGAGGAGGAGGGCCGCGCGCAGCAGTGCGTCGCGCGTGCGCTGTTTCTTGCGCGCGCGCAGTCCGGCGGCCGGTGCGGGCGCGGGCCGCTGATCGGTCATCACGGCCGCCAGGGTACCTGTGACGGACCTGACAGTGGCTGTGTGACGAACCGGCCTGTGAAGTGTCAGTCGCTGTCACTAACCTGTCCGTATGACTAGTCGGATCACCGTCGACGGCGAGGACGCACTCTCGCTCAGCAAGGAACCGGACCCCTCGCCGGTCCGTACGGGCCTCCGGGGCCACCCGTGGCTCACCCTGTTCGCCGTCGCGATCGGCGTCATGATGGTCACCCTCGACGGCACGATCGTCGCCGTCGCCAACCCGGCCATCCAGAAGGACCTCGGCGCCTCGCTCGCCGACGTCCAGTGGATCACCAACGGCTACCTGCTCGCCCTCGCGGTCTCCCTCATCACCGCGGGCAAGCTCGGCGACCGCTTCGGCCACCGCCAGACCTTCCTCATCGGCATCGCCGGATTCGCCGTCTCCTCGGCGGCCATCGGCCTGGCCGGCGGCGTCGAGCTCGTCATCGCCTTCCGCGTCGCGCAGGGCGTCTTCGGAGCGCTGCTGATGCCCGCCGCGCTGGGCCTGCTGCGCGCGACCTTCCCGGCCGAGAAGCTCAACATGGCCATCGGCATCTGGGGCATGGTCATCGGCGCCTCGACCGCCGCCGGGCCGATCGTCGGCGGCCTGCTCGTCGAGAACGTGAGCTGGCAGTCCGTCTTCTTCATCAACGTGCCCGTCGGCATCCTCGCGCTCGCCTTCGGCCTGTTCATCCTGGTCGACCACCGGGCCGAGAACGCCCCGCGCTCCTTCGACGTGCTGGGCATCCTGCTGCTGTCGGTGGGGATGTTCTCGCTGATCTGGGCGCTGATCAAGGCATCCGAATGGGGCTGGGGAGACACCAGGACCCTGGCCTTCCTCGGCGGGTCCGTGCTGTGCTTCGTGGCCTTCGCCCTCTGGGAGAACTCCGTCTCCGAGCCGCTGATCCCGCTCGGGATGTTCCGCTCGCTGCCGCTGTCCGCGGGCACGGTGCTGATGGTCCTGATGGCCTTCGCCTTCATGGGCGGGCTGTTCTTCGTCACCTTCTACCTGCAGAACGTCCACGGCATGAGCCCCGTCGACAGCGGCCTGCACCTGCTGCCGCTGACCGGGATGATGATCATCGGATCGCCGCTGGCGGGCTTCGCCATCACCAAGGTCGGCCCGCGGCTGCCGCTCGTCGCGGGCATGGTCGCCACCGCCGTCGCCTGCTTCGGGATGGCCCAGCTGACCCCGGGCACCTCCACCCTCACCATGTCGCTCTGGTTCGCCCTGATGGGGCTCGGGCTCGCGCCCGTCATGGTCGGCGCCACCGAGGTCATCGTCGGCAACGCCCCGCTGGAGCTCTCGGGCGTGGCCGGCGGGCTCCAGCAGGCCGCCATGCAGGTCGGCGGCAGCCTGGGCACCGCCGTGCTCGGCGCGGTCATGGCGAGCAAGGTCGGCAGCGTCTTCGAGGACAACTGGGCCGGGGCCGGGCTGCCGCCGCTCACCCCGGAGCAGGCGGACCTCGCGGAGAAGGGCATCCAGGTCGGCATCGCCCCGATCCCGCCGGACGCTCCCGAGCAGCTCGCGGCGACCATCACGGGGGTCGCCAACGACACGTTCGTGTCAGGGATGGGCACCGCCTTCACCGTCGCGGGCGTGGTCGCGGTACTCGCCGCGGTCGTGGCCTGCTTCACGAAGCGCGGCGAGAACGCGGAGCCGGGGGCGGCCGCGGCCCACATCTAGGCCGTCTAGCCCCGCTCCGGCTGCCCGGCCCGGGACAGTGCCCCGCTGGCGCTGTGCCGCGGGCCCGGGCGGCCGTGGCGGTCACGGTGGTCGCGGAGGCGTCAACTCCGGGGCCGCAGCAGCCCCGCCGGACGGTTCCGGCGGGGCTGTCGCCTATCAGGGTGGACCCGCCCGCGGGCCCTTCCGCCGAGACGTCCGCGCAGGCCAGCGTGGTGCCGACGGAGCCTTCGGAAACGGTCCGGGGCCCGTACGTCCACCAGGAGTTGACCCGTCATGCGTACGTGGAGCACCACTTTCTCCGGGCGCACCGCCGCCACGGCCACCGTTCTCGCCGCCACCCTGCTGATCCCGGGCACCGCGGAATCCGCCCACGCGGCGGGCCGCACCCAGGCTCCGGCCCAGGCCCAGGCCACCCCGGCTCGATCCAGGGTGCAAGCCCAGGGCCAGGCCCGCGCGGATGCCCCGGCCGCGGTACGGGGCGACGGGCGGGCTCGGGGGCGGGCGGCCGGGCCGCCGGTGCTCGGGGCGTGCGCCACCGGGCAGCTGTGCCTGTGGGCGAAGCCGGAGTTCAAGGGCGCCCGCACGACCCACGAGCTCAGCACCCTCGACATCAACAGCTGCACCGCCCTGCCCGCCGGGACCACGGCGCAGTCCCTCACGAACCGGACCGGCCGCCCGGTCACCACCTACCAGTCGGCCGAGTGCGCCGAGACCGGTGAGTTCCAGACCTACCCGGGCGACGGGGTGTGGCTGCCCCAGTCGCCCTACCAGGTCAGGGCGTTCAAGGTGTGGGAGCGCTGACGGCGCCGCCGCTGCCGGCCTCGACCGGCCCGCCCCGGTCGCCGGCCACCGCGTCCGGGCCGGGCTCCCGGGCGGGCCCGCCGGGCGCGGGGACTGCACCGAGCCCGCCGGGCCCGCCAGGGCCGCCGAGCCCGAGCCGGGCGACCTCGGCACGCAGCGCCCGTACCTCCGCCGTCAGTTCGGAGATCGCCGCCGTCTGGGCGCGCTCGACCTGGTCGTCGCGCTCGAAGCGGGAGATGAACCAGGCCGCGATGTTGGCGGTCACCACACCCAGCAGCGCGATCCCGGACAGCATCAGCCCCACCGCCAGCAGCCGGCCGAGCCCGGTGGTGGGGGAGTGGTCCCCGTACCCGACCGTCGTCATCGTGGTCACCGACCACCACAGGGCGTCCCCGAGGTTCCTGATGTTGCCGTCGGGCGCGTCCCGCTCCACGCTCAGCACCGCGAGCGAGCCGAACATCAGCAGCCCGACCACCGAGCCCGCCACGTAGGTGGTGAGCCGGATCTGCGGGGCCATCCGCGCCCGCCGGCCGACCAGCATCAGGGTGGAGACCACGCGCAGCAGCCGCAGCGGCTGGATCATCGGCAGCACCACCGCCACCAGGTCCAGCCAGTGGGTCCGTACGAAGGCCCTCTTCGACTGCGCCAGGCCCATCCGCACCAGGTAGTCGGCGGCGAAGGCGGCCCACACCACCCACTCGGCGTGCCTGCAGGCGCTGTGCACCGCCGGGCTCGCGTCGGGCAGGACGATGGGCACCGCGTAGGCCACGGCGAATCCCAGGGCGAGCACCAGCAGCGGCGTCTGCGTCCGGCGCTCCCACCGCTCCTGGGGAGAGGGTTGCTTCATGCGGAGCATCGTAAGGAACGAGTAAGGGCGCCGGGACAGGTGTCCCGGCGCCCCCTCACGAAAGGCGACTGCTACGCGTCGCCGCCCGCCGCGCCCGGGTCAGCCGCCCGGACGTCCAGCAGCTGGTACCGGTCGATCGCCTGCTTCAGCGCCGAGCGGTCGATCTTGCCTTCCTTGGCCAGCTCGGTCAGCACCGAGAGGACCACCGACTGCGCGTCGATGTGGAAGAAGCGCCGGGCCGCGCCCCGCGTGTCCGCGAAGCCGAAGCCGTCCGCGCCCAGCGAGGTGTACGGGCCGGGCACCCAGCGCGAGATCTGGTCCGGGACCGCCCGCATCCAGTCGGAGACCGCGACGAACGGACCCTGCGCGCCGGACAGCTTGCTCGTCACGTACGGGACGCGCTGCTCCTCTTCCGGGTGGAGCAGGTTGTACTCCTCCACGGCGACGGCATCGCGGCGCAGCTCGTTCCAGGACGTAGCCGACCAGACGTCCGCCTTGACGTTCCACTCGGCGGCCAGGATCCGCTGCGCCTCCAGCGCCCACGGCACCGCCACGCCCGAGGCCATGATCTGCGCCCCGACGGCTCCCGAGGGTCCCTCGGAGATCCGGTGGATACCGCGCAGGATGCCGTCCACGTCCACGCCGGCCGGCTCGGCCGGGTGCTGGATGGGCTCGTTGTAGACCGTCAGGTAGTAGAAGACGTCCTCGGCGTCGGGGCCGTACATGCGCCGCAGACCGTCCTTGACGATGTGCGCGATCTCGTACCCGTACGCCGGGTCGTACGCCACACAGCCCGGGTTGGTCGAGGCCAGCAGCTGGGAGTGGCCGTCGGCGTGCTGCAGGCCCTCACCCGTCAGGGTGGTCCGGCCGGCGGTCGCGCCGAGGACGAAACCGCGCGCCAGCTGGTCCGCCATCTGCCAGAACTGGTCACCCGTGCGCTGGAAACCGAACATCGAGTAGAAGACGTAGACCGGGATCAGCGGCTCGCCGTGCGTCGCGTAGGCCGAACCCGCCGCGATCAGCGAGGCCGTGCAGCCCGCCTCCGAGATGCCGTCGTGCAGCATCTGGCCGGTCGGCGACTCCTTGTACGCGAGCAGCAGGTCGCGGTCGACCGCCTCGTACTGCTGGCCCAGCGGGTTGTAGATCTTGGCGCTCGGGAAGAACGCGTCCATGCCGAAGGTGCGGTACTCGTCGGGCGCGATCAGCACGAAGCGCCTGCCGATCTCCTTGTCCCGCATCAGGTCCTTCAGGATGCGGACGAAGGCCATGGTGGTGGCGATCGACTGCTGGCCCGAGCCCTTCTTGGCCGCCGCGTACGTGGCGTCGCCCGGCAGCTGGAGCGGCTTCGCGCGCACCACGCGGGTCGGCACGTAACCGCCGAGCGCGCTGCGGCGGTCGTGCATGTACTGGATCTCGGGGGAGTTGCGGCCCGGGTGGTAGTACGGCGGTGCGCCGTCCTCCAGCTGGGCGTCCGTGATCGGGATGTGCAGACGGTCGCGGAAGCGCTTGAGGTCGTCGGCCGTCAGCTTCTTCATCTGGTGGGTCGCGTTGCGGCCCTCGAAGTTCGGGCCCAGGGTCCAGCCCTTGACCGTCTGCGCGAGGATCACCGTCGGCTGGCCCTTGTGGGCCTTGGCCGCCGCGTACGCCGCGTAGACCTTCTTGTGGTCGTGACCGCCGCGGCCCAGGTGCTGGATCTGCTGGTCGGTCATGTTCTCGACCATCGCGCGCAGCCGGTGGTCGTCGCCGAAGAAGTGCTCGCGGATGTACGCGCCGGACTCGGTCGCGTACGTCTGGAACTGCCCGTCGGGCGTGGTGTTCATCTTGTTGACCAGGATGCCGTCGCGGTCCTGCGCCAGCAGCGGGTCCCAGGAGCGGTCCCAGATCAGCTTGATGACGTTCCAGCCGGCGCCGCGGAACTGCGACTCCAGCTCCTGCATGATCTTGCCGTTGCCGCGGACCGGGCCGTCGAGGCGCTGCAGGTTGCAGTTGACGACGAAGGTCAGGTTGTCGAGGTGTTCGCGGGCCGCGATGGAGAGCTGGCCGAGCGACTCGGGCTCGTCCATCTCGCCGTCGCCGAGGTACGCCCAAACGTGTGACTTGGAGGTGTCCGCGATCCCGCGGGCCTCCATGTACCGGTTCATCCGGGCCTGGTAGATCGCACCGAGCGGGCCGAGGCCCATCGAGACGGTCGGGAACTCCCAGAAGTCCGGCATGAGCCGCGGGTGCGGGTAGCTGGAAAGGCCGTACGGGGCCTTCGACTTCTCCTGGCGGAACGCGTCGAGCTGCTGCTCGGAGAGCCGGTCCAGGAGGTAGGCACGGGCGTAGATGCCGGGCGAGGCGTGGCCCTGGAAGAAGATCTGGTCGCCGCCGTCGCCCTCGTCCTTGCCCCGGAAGAAGTGGTTGAAGCCCACGTCGTAGAGGGAGGCGGAGGAGGCGAAGGTGGCGATGTGACCGCCGACGCCGATCCCCGGGCGCTGGGCGCGCGAGACCATGACGGCCGCGTTCCACCGGGTGGCGTTGAGGACCTTGCGCTCGATCTCCTCGTTGCCGGGGAAGAAGGGCTCGTCCTTGGTGGCGATCGTGTTGACGTAGTCCGTGGAGCGCATCTCCGGCACGGCCACGCGCTTCTCGCGGGCCCGCTCCATCAGCCGCAGCATCAGGTAGCGGGCACGCTCACGGCCCCGCTCGTCGACCGCGGCGTCCAGGGAGTCCAGCCACTCCTGCGTCTCTTCCGGATCGAAGTCCGGTACCTGACTCGGCAGGCCACCAATGATGATCGGATTGCGATCGGATGCGGAAGCCACGCTGTTCCTTCGCTGTCGGGGGAGTCGTGCCTTGGGGTTCGCCGCCTCCCATGGTCTTACGCTCGGCAGAAATCGTCATCTTTACCGCTGGGTAATCCCTGGAGTGTGGAGGGATTGTGCCGGCGGTGGTGACGACAACGCCCAAACCGCAACCTTACGCCCATGTCGATCACCCCCTTCGCAAGGCCGTTCGTCCCTCAAACAGGTGCGAAAGTCCCGAGGCCGTGCCGAATGAGGTGGAATGGTGTGGGATGAATCACCAGGGGTACATCCGGAAGGGCTGAAAGTTGCGGCGAGACGGCCGCAATCGTCACCGTTTCGACGGTCTCGGCGGCCGGGTACTTGCGCGATCCGCCGCGCCCGTGTGGACTACGCCCAATGCTGCGCGTACGCGCGCCGCCGAAGAACATTCACCGAACATGAGCAGGAGGCACCCCGTGAGCGCGACCGCGGACCACGCGGAGAACCTGGCCGCCAGGCTGGGTTTCCAGTCCGAACAGGTGGTCCAGGAGATCGGCTACGACGACGACGTCGATCAGGAATTCCGTGATGCCGTAGAGGATCACGTCACCGAACTCGTCGATGAGGACTACGACGATGTCGCAGACGCGGTTCTGCTGTGGTTCCGGGAGGACGACGGCGACCTGACGGACGCCCTGGTCGATGCGACCGAGCTGGTCGAGGACGGCGCACTGATCCTGCTGGTGACTCCCAAGACCGGCAAGGACGGTTTCGTCGAGGCCAGCGACATCAGCGAGGCCGCCGAGACCGCCGGCCTCTCGCTGGCCAAGGGTCTCCCCGTCGGCAAGGAGTGGACCGCCACCAAGCTGGCGACTCCGAAGACGGCCAAGTCCAAGCGCTGAGCCGCGCCCCGCAGCCATGCGGACACACGCACCCCGTTCGCCGGAAGCTTCCCGGTGGGCGGGGTGCGTGCGTTTCGCGGCGGGCTGACCGGGGCCGTACGCGCGTCGGACCCACAAGCGGACCCATAAGCTGGGATCACCCGAACAGCCCAACGCAGGGATGCGGGACGAAGGGATGCGACAGATGGCGATCGAGGTCGGCAGCAAGGCCCCGGACTTCGAGCTCAAGGACAACCACGGCAGGGTCGTGCGGCTCTCCGACTTCCGGGGGGAGAAGGCCGTCGTGCTGCTCTTCTACCCCTTCGCTTTCACCGGCGTCTGCACCGGCGAGCTCTGCGAGCTGCGCGACCAGCTGCCGCGCTTCCAGAACGACGACGTGCAGCTCCTCGCGGTCTCCAACGACTCCGTACCGACCCTGCGCGTCTTCGCCGAGCAGGAGGGGCTGGAGTACCCGCTGCTGTCGGACTTCTGGCCGCACGGGGAGGCCTCCCGCGCCTACGGGGTCTTCGACGAGGAGAAGGGCTGCGCGGTGCGCGGCACCTTCGTCATCGACCGGGACGGCATCGTGCGCTGGACCGTCGTCAACGGGCTGCCCGACGCGCGTGACCTGAACGAGTACATCAAGGCTCTCGACAGCCTCTGAGTCCGTGTCGCAGGCTCATGGGCGCGTGCCCCCAGGCACGTGGGCCCGTTCGCCTCGAATAAGCCCGTACAGGCGGGAACCCGTCACTAGGATCGAAACGTTGATCCTGTAGCAACCGCACGACGGGGCCCCGCCCCACACAAAACCTTATGGAGGACCCGTGGGAGTCAGCCTCAGCAAGGGCGGCAACGTCTCGCTGTCCAAGGCCGCGCCGAACCTGACCGCGGTCATCGTCGGTCTGGGCTGGGACGCTCGCACCACCACCGGCGTCGACTTCGACCTCGACGCCAGCGCGATCCTGGCCAACGACCAGGGCAAGGTCACCGGCGACTCGAACTTCGTCTTCTTCAACAACCTGAAGAGCCCCGACGGCTCGGTCGAGCACACCGGTGACAACACCACCGGTGAGGGCGAGGGTGACGACGAGGCGATCAAGGTCAACCTCGCCGGCGTGCCCGCCGACGTGGCCAAGATCGTCTTCCCGGTCTCGATCTACGAGGCCGAGAGCCGCCAGCAGAGCTTCGGCCAGGTCCGCAACGCGTACATCCGCGTCATCAACCAGGCCGACAACACCGAGCTCGCCCGCTACGACCTGTCGGAGGACGCCTCGACCGAGACCGCCATGGTCTTCGGCGAGCTCTACCGCAACGGCGCGGAGTGGAAGTTCCGCGCCATCGGCCAGGGCTACGCCTCGGGCCTGCGCGGCATCGCGCAGGACTTCGGCGTCAACGTCTGAGCCTGCTCGACCAGAGCAGTCGTTCCATCCGTCCGGCGCCGTGCACTCGTGTGTACGGCGCCGGACCGGCTTTACGGCCCCACCGGGCATGCACGGCGGCCACACCGCCGCAGGGCCGGACCGCCGCAGGGCCGCACCGACGTACCGCCACACCGCCACACAGCCGTACCGCCACACCGATGTACCGCCACACCGCCACCGTCGTCCGGGGAGGACCAACAACATGGGCGTCACACTCGCCAAGGGGGGCAATGTCTCCCTCTCCAAAGCCGCACCGAACCTCACCCGGGTTCTGATCGGCCTCGGATGGGACGCGCGCTCGACCACGGGCGCCGACTTCGACCTCGACGCCAGCGCACTGCTGTGCAGCAACGGCCGGGTGCTCGGGGACGAGTACTTCGTCTTCTACAACAACCTGAAGAGCCCCGAGGGCTCCGTCGAACACACGGGTGACAATCTCACCGGCGAGGGTGACGGCGACGACGAGTCGCTCATCGTCGATCTCAGCAAGGTCCCGGCCGGCGTGGACAAGATCGTCTTTCCCGTCTCGATCCACGAGGCCGAGGCCCGCCGGCAGAGCTTCGGCCAGGTCAGCAATGCCTTCATCCGCGTGGTGAACGAGGCGGACGGCCAGGAACTGGCCCGCTACGACCTCTCCGAGGACGCCTCCAGCGAGACCGCGATGATCTTCGGCGAGGTCTACCGGTACGGAGGCGAATGGAAGTTCCGTGCGGTGGGGCAGGGGTACGCGTCGGGGCTCCGCGGCATCGCTCTAGACTTCGGGGTCAACGTTTCGTAAAGCCGTACAACACGATGGGATGCCAGTGGTTCTGAAAACCTTCGGCTGGTCGTTCGCAGTCACTGCGCTCGGACTGGTCGCAGCGGTGCTCTACGGGGGGTGGGAGGCCTTCGGGATCGTTGCGATCCTGTCCATCCTGGAGATCTCGCTGTCCTTCGACAATGCGGTGGTCAACGCCGGAATCCTGAAGAAGATGAATGCCTTCTGGCAGAAGATCTTCCTCACCATCGGTGTCCTCATCGCCGTGTTCGGCATGCGCCTGGTCTTCCCGATCGTGATCGTCGCGATCAGTGCCAAGATCGGGCCGATCGAGGCCGTCGAACTCGCGGTGCGCGACCAGGACATGTACAAGCAGCTCGTGACGGACGCCCACCCGTCCATCGCCGCCTTCGGTGGCATGTTCCTGCTGATGATCTTCCTCGACTTCGTCTTCGAGGACCGCGACATCAAGTGGCTCGCCTGGCTGGAACGCCCGCTCGCCAAGCTCGGCAAGATCGACATGCTGTCGGCGTGCATCGCGCTGATCGTCCTGGTCATCACCTCGATGACCTTCGCCGTCAACGCCCACCAGCACGGCGGCACGCACGTGGACAAGGCGCAGACGGTCCTGATCTCCGGCGTCCTCGGCCTGATCACCTACATGATCGTCGGCGGCCTCTCCGGCTACTTCGAGAACAAGCTGGAGGAAGAGGAGGAGCACGAACACGAGCTCGAGGAAGCGGCGAAGAAGAGCGGCAAGCCCGTCTCGGCCGTCGCCATGGCCGGCAAGGCCGCGTTCTTCATGTTCCTCTACCTCGAAGTCCTCGACGCCTCCTTCTCCTTCGACGGGGTCATCGGCGCCTTCGCCATCACCAGTGACATCGTGATCATGGCCATCGGCCTCGGTGTCGGTGCCATGTACGTCCGGTCGCTCACGGTCTACCTGGTCCGCCAGGGCACCCTCGACGACTACGTCTACCTGGAGCACGGCGCGCACTACGCCATCGGCGCGCTCGCCGTCATCCTGCTCGTCACCATCCAGTACGAGATCAACGAGGTCATCACCGGCCTGGTCGGCGTCGTACTGATCGGATGGTCCTTCTGGTCCTCGGTGCGCCGCAACAAGCGCCTGGAGCTGGAGGGTTCCACCGCCGACGCATGATCACGGCGGTAATGCGGAACGCTCAAGTGCGGGGCGGTCCGGCAGGTCCACGGACCTGCCGGACCGCCCCGTCCGCATGTCGGGACGCCGGCGTGCCGGCAGGGGGCCGGGCGCGCCAAGGGACAAGGGGGGTTGTGGGGATGGGATTCTTCGACGGCATCAGGGGCAGCCGCGGCACGCAGTTCCAGTCGGGCAGTGCCTCGTCGAACGCGATCGAGCTGACCAAACGCCATCCGACGGTATCGCTCACCAAACAGGGGGCAGTGCACGGAAATCTGCGCGTGAACCTCTCCTGGCGGATGCGGACCTCGGACATAGGCGGCCGCAGCGCCGGCCAGAGCGGGCAGCTCTTCCGGCATCCGTTCAAACTGTTCAAGCCGGACATGGTGCAGGCGCACACCCAGGGCATGGTCAATGTCGACCTCGACATCGGCTGTCTCTACGAGCTGACCGACGGCACCCGGGGCGTCGTCCAGCCGCTGGGGAACCTGCACGGGGACATCAACAGTCCGCCGTACGTGAAGCTCAGCGGGGACGACCGGTTCGGGGCGCCCTCCGGCGAGACGGTCTTCGTCAATCTCGACCACGCCGAGGAGATCAAGCGGCTGCTGGTCTTCGTGTACATCTACGACCAGACCCCGGCCTTCGACCGGACGCACGCCCTGGTCACCCTCTACCCGATCACCGGGCCGCGGATCGAGATCCCGCTGGAGGAGCGCCACCCGCACGCCCGCTCCTGCGCGGTCGTCTCCCTGGAGAACATCAAGGGAGAGCTGATCGTGCGGCGCGAGGTCACCTTCGTGTACGGGTTCCAGGCCGAGCTGGACCGGCTGTACGGGTGGGGCCTCCAGTGGGGCCGGGGCTACAAGACGAAGACCTGACGGGTCCGGCCGGCCCGGCCGGTCCGGCCGGGCCGGGTCAGCCGGACCCGGCCGCTGTCACCGGCGGATGAACTGCGGGCCCTGGGCCGGCAGCCGGAAGGCCGCGTCCGGTGCCGGGGCCGGCACCGGGACCGGCGCCGGTGCCTGCGATACCGGCTGCGGGTAGCCGTAGGCGGGCTGGGAGGCCGGCGGGGCCTGGGTGGGCGGCGCCGGGGTCGCGGGGGAGGCCGATGGGGCCTGCTCCTGTCCCTGTCCCTGTCCCAGTCCCTGTCCCTGGGCCTCGGGGGCGTTCTCGTCCACGGAGATCCCGTGGTCGGTGGCCAGGCCGACGAGCCCGTTGGAGTAGCCCTCGCCGAGTGCGCGGAACTTCCACGCGTCTCCCCGCCGGTACAGCTCCCCGCAGATCAGCGCCGTCTCGGCGCCCGTCTCCGGCCGCACGTCGAAGTAGGCCAGCGGTTCGGAGCCGCCGG
Source organism: Streptomyces sp. AP-93 (assembly GCF_022808175.1). GTDB lineage: Bacteria > Actinomycetota > Actinomycetes > Streptomycetales > Streptomycetaceae > Streptomyces. The sequence goes on from NZ_JALGBX010000001.1 coordinate 68,607, forward strand.
TCGCGGTGGCGTCGTAGAGCAGGATCCGCAGGTCGCGGACCCGCTCGAAGGGGATGTCCTCGGCGGAGGCGACGACGAGGACCCGGTCCACGGCCGGGGTGACGGCCCTCAGGTCCGCCTGGACGGCGTCGGTGATCCCGTCGCCGAGCTGCTTCTTCCCGAGCCGCCAGACGGCTCCGGAGGGGTGCCGGGGCTGGTTGTAGAAGACGAAGTCCTCGTCCGAGCGCACGCGCCCGTCCGCCCCCACGAGCAGCGCGGAGGCGTCCACGTCGGGCACGTCGGGCCCCCCGGTCCAGCGCAGCACCGCGCGGACCGCCACGGCGGTCACGGGGATGTTGGAGCCCTTCTGCATCGCGTGCGTCATGGCGGTCATCCTGCCCTCCCGGGCGGGAGCGGGACAATGCGGCCCCCCGTAGACCTTGTCCGGATCGCGAGACCTGGGCATGGTGCAAGAGGGTTACCTGGATTTCATGTGCTTGAGGAACTCTTGACTCGCGTTCGTACGTACTATTACCGGCCATGCCAGATCGGCCGCCGAGCCTGTACGGGGGAAGCACATGCGTCACTTCGGGCACGTATCGCCCACTGTCCGCAAGGACCTCTTCCACCAGGAGCCGGCCGAGTTCACCGCCGCCTCCCCCTCCGCCACGCTCGCGGCCGCCCTGGGAGCCACGCTCTACAGCCCGGCCACCCGCCCGCAGCTCGCCCGTGACATCCGCAAGCAGGCCGGCCTCGGGGTCGTCTCCATGGTCCTCTGCCTGGAGGATTCCATCAGCGACGCCGACGTCGCGGGCGGCGAGGAGAACCTCGTCCGGCAGTTCGCCGCGCTCCACGAGGACACGGAGGAGCTCCCGCTGCTCTTCATCCGCGTCCGGGAACCCGAGCAGATCCCCGACCTCGTGCACCGGCTCGGCGGCTCGGCGGCTCGACTGGCCGGATTCGTGCTCCCCAAGTTCAGCGAGAGCCGGGGCGTCGCCTTCCTCGACGCCGTCGCACAGGCGGAAGCCGCGAGCGGACAGCCCCGGCTGTACGCGATGCCCGTCCTGGAGACCCCCGAGCTGCTCCACCTGGAGACCCGGGTCGAGGCCCTCGCCGGGATCTCCCGCACGGTGAACAAGTACCGCGAGCGGGTCCTGGCGCTGCGCCTCGGCGTGACCGACTTCTGCTCCGCATACGGGCTGCGCCGCACTCCCGACATGACCGCGTACGACGTCCAGATCGTCGCCGGGGTGATCGCCGACGTGGTCAACGTGCTCAGCCGCGCCGACGGCACCGGCTTCACCGTCACCGGGCCCGTGTGGGAGTACTTCCGCAGCCAGCAGCGCCTCTTCAAGCCGCAGCTGCGCCGCAGCCCCTTCCTGGAGGAGGGCGTCGAGGAGCTGCGCACCGCGCTGATCGAGCACGACCTGGACGGGCTGCTGCGCGAGATCGAGCTCGACCGGGCCAACGGGCTGCTGGGCAAGACCTGCATCCACCCCGCCCACGTCACCCCGGTCCACGCGCTCTCGGTGGTGTCGCACGAGGAGTTCAGCGATGCTCAAGACATCCTGCGCCCCGAGAGCGGAGGCGGCGGAGTGATGCGTTCCGCCTACACGAACAAGATGAACGAGGTGAAGCCCCACCGGGCCTGGGCCGAGCGCACCATGCTGCGCGCCGAGGTCTTCGGTGTGGCGAAGGAGGAGGTCGGCTTCGTCGATCTCCTCACGGCCGGGCTCCAGGTGTGAGCGGGCCGTTGACTGCGAAGAAGGGCAAGAAGATCGAAGCGGTGTGGTCGGGAACGTGGGTCGCGGACCGGCTGGGCGTGAGCCTGCAGGAGGGCGCGGGTGATGGCCCGCGGCTGGACGAACTGCTCGGGCTGGCGCTGCGCCGCAACCCCAAGCGGGCGCACCTGCTGGTCTCGCGGGTGCTGGGCAAGCACGTCCCGCAGTCCCCGGCGGCCGTGTACGCCGCCGGGTACGGGCTCGGCGAGCGGGTCCGGGAGCTGCTGGGCGAGGAGGAGGCCGCCACGGCGGTCGTCCTGGGGTACGCGGAGACCGCGACCGGGCTGGGCCACTGCGTGGCCGACGGCCTGGGCGCCGCCCCGTACCTGCACTCCACCCGCCGCTCCGTGCCCGGAGTGGAGGCCGCGGGCGGCTTCGAGGAGGCCCACTCGCACGCCACCTCGCACCTGCTGCTGCCCGAGGACCCGAAGCTGCTGGCGGGCTCGGGCCCGCTGGTCCTCGTCGACGACGAGTTCTCCACCGGCAACACCGTCCTGAACACCATCGCCGACCTCCACGCCCGCCACCCGCGCGCCCACTACGTGGTCGTCGCCCTGGTCGACATGCGCTCCCCGGCCGACCGCGCCCGCCTGACGGACTTCGCCGCCGAGCTGGGCGCCCGCGTGGACCTCATAGCCCTGGCCTCGGGCACGGTCTCCCTCCCGGAGGGGGTCCTGGAAAAGGGCCAGGCCCTGGTGGAGCAGTACGAGGCCGAGGCCGCGGCGATGGCTGCCGCGGCCTCTCCCGTCTCCCCTGCCGGGGCCTCCTCCGCCGCCGGCTCTCCCGCTGGTCCTGCCGCTGCTGCCGCCGCTGCCGCCGCCGCGAGCGCGGCCGGGCACGCCGCCGCTGCCGGATCCGAGCCCGCTACGGGCGAATCGCAGCCGGGGGGTGGGCAAAATCAGCCCCTGCGGCGTTTGAGCAGCGGGGGCCGGGGCGGCGCCCCGGCAGACGGCCCGCACCCGATCACCCACGTGGAACTGGGCTGGCCGGCCGGCATACCCGACGGCGGACGCCACGGCTTCACCCCCGCGCACCGCGCAGCACTGGACGCGGCGCTGCCCGCCATGGCGGACCGGCTCACGGCCGCGCTCGGCGCGGCCCCCGCCCGGGTCCTCGTACTCGGCAACGAGGAGCTGATGTACGCCCCGCTGCGCCTCGCGCAGGCGCTGGAGGCGTCCGGCGCCGCGGCCGAGGTCCGCTTCTCCACCACCACCCGCTCGCCGGTGCTCGCCGTGGACGACCCCGGCTACGCGATCCGCACCCGCCTCGTCTTCCCCGCGCACGACGACCCGGCCGACGGCCCGGGAGACCGGTACGCGTACAACGTCGCGAGCACGGCCGGCGCCGGCTTCGACGCCGTGGTCGCCGTCGTGGACTCGGCCGGGGACACCCCCGAGCTCCGCACCGGACTCCTCGCGGCCCTCGCGCCGCACACCGGCCGGGTCGTGCTGGCGGTCATACCTTCGTACGTACCCGACCGGCAGGAGCCGATCATGACCGAGCCCCCGCGCGAACCACTGGGCGAACCACTGGGCGAACCACTGCGCGGGCCCGCCTTCTCCTCCTACGCCGCCGAGGACGTCGGCTGGCTGCTCCAGGACCTCTCCGACGTGGAGCTCGAAGCCCCGACCGAGGAACGCGAGGAGGCCATCCAGGCGGGCGGCGCGCACTATGCGGAATCCCTGCCGGTGGAGTTCCAGCCGTCCCCGGAGTACCAGCAGCTCTACCAGAGCGCGCTGACCGCCTCCGCCGCCCGGATGGCCCGCGCCGTCGGAACCGTCACCGAGACGGTCCTCGCCGAGCGCTCCCCTTCTCCCGTCCTCGTCTCCCTGGCCCGCGCCGGCACCCCCGTCGGCGTGCTGATGCGGCGCTGGGCGCAGGCCCGCCACGGCCTGGACCTGCCGCACTACGCCGCCTCCATCGTGCGCGGCCGCGGCATCGACGCCAACGCGCTGCGCTGGCTGGCCGCCCACCACGATCCGGCCGACGTCGTCTTCGTCGACGGCTGGACCGGCAAGGGAGCGATCACCCGCGAACTGCGGGAGGCCCTGGGTGAGTTCGAGGGCTTCAACCCGGAGATCGTGGTCCTCGCCGACCCCGGCTCGTGCGTGGAGACGTACGGCACGCGCGAGGACTTCCTGATCCCCTCCGCCTGTCTCAATTCCACTGTTTCCGGACTGGTCTCGCGTACGGTGCTCAGGTCCGACCTGGTCGGGCCCGCCGATTTCCACGGCGCGAAGTTCTACCGGGAGCTCGCCGGGGCCGATGTCTCCGTCGCGTTCGTCGACACCGTCTCCGCGCACTTCGAGGAGGTGGCCGAGGCCGTGGACGCCGAGGTCAAGGAGCTCCTCGCCGCCGACCGCACGCCGACCTGGGTGGGCTGGCGGGCGGTGGAGCGGATCAGCGAGGAGTACGGCATCCACGACGTGAACCTGGTGAAGCCCGGCGTCGGCGAGACCACGCGGGTGCTGCTGCGCCGGGTGCCGTGGAAGATCCTCGCGCAGCGCGGCGCCGGGGCCGACCTGGACCACGTACGCCTCCTCGCGGAGCAGCGGGGGGTGCCGGTGGAAGAGGTCGACGGCCTGCCCTACAGCTGCGTAGGACTCATTCATCCCCGATTCACGCGCGGCGCCACGGGCGCCGACGGAAAGGCTGTGGCCACCAAGTGACCGTTCTCGTAGCCAGTGACCTCGACCGTACGCTCATCTACTCGGCGGCCGCGCTCGGCCTGACCATGCCCGACCCGGTGGCCCCGCGGCTGCTGTGCGTGGAGGTGCACGAGAGCAAGCCGCTGTCGTACATGACGGAGACGGCGGCGGGGCTGCTGGCGGAGCTGTCCGCCGACCCGGGCGCGGTGTTCGTGCCGACCACCACCCGGACCCGCAAGCAGTACCAGCGCATCCGCTTCCCCGGACGGCCGGCGAAGTACGCGATCTGCGCCAACGGCGGCCAGCTCCTGGTGGACGGGGTCCCGGACCGGGACTGGCGCCGCCAGGTCGCGGCGCGGCTCGCCGCGGAGTCCGTCCCGCTGGAGGAGATGCACGCGCACCTGATGTCCGTCTCCGACCCGGCGTGGCTGCGCAAGGCGCGGGTCGCGGAGGACCTGTTTGCGTACCTGGTCGTGGAGCGGGCGCTGGTCCCCGCGGAGTGGATCAAGACGCTGGCGGAATGGTCCGAGGCGCGCGGCTGGACGGTCTCGCTCCAGGGCCGGAAGATCTACGCCGTACCGCGGCCGCTGACCAAGAGCGCGGCCATGCACGAGGTGGCCCGGCGTACGGAGGCCACGAGCACGCTGGCCGCCGGGGACTCGCTGCTCGACGCGGACCTGCTGCTCGCGGCGGACACGGCCTGGCGGCCGGGCCACGGGGAGCTGGCCGACGCCGGCTGGACGGCGCCGCACGTGACGTCGCTGGCCCAGGCGGGCGTGCTGGCCGGTGAGGAGATCGTGCGCGCGTTCACCCGCGAAGTGACGCGACTCGGCACACCGGCCGCCTGATCTTGGGCACACTGGGCCCATGACCAAGGGCAACAGCACCAAGATCACAGACGAGCTCTACCAGTACATGCTCGCGCACAACCCCCCGCTGGACGAGGTCCAGCGGGGGCTGGTGGCGACGACGTACGAGGTGTTCCCGGACTCGGCCGGAATGCAGTCGGCGGAGGAGCAGGGGCCGCTGCTGGCCTTCCTGGTCCGGCTGACCGGCGCGCGGCACATCGTGGAGATCGGCACCTTCACCGGTTTCTCCTCCCTGTCGATGGCCCAGGCCATGCCGGCGGACGGACGCCTCATCGCGTGCGACGTCTCGGAGGAGTGGACGGCGTACGCGCGCGAGGCCTGGGCGAAGGCCGGCGTCGCGGACCGCATCGACCTGCGGATCGCGCCCGCGATCGAGACGCTGCGCGCGATGCCGGCGGAGCCGCACATCGACATGGCGTACATGGACGCGGACAAGCAGAGCCAGATCGCCTACTGGGAGGAGCTCGTACCGCGGCTGCGCTCGGGCGGTCTCCTCGTCACGGACAACACGCTGTACCACGGCACGGTGCTGGACCCGGCGGCGACCGGCGGGGCGGCGGGGGTCCAGGCCTACAACGACCACGTCGCGGCGGACCCCCGCATGGAGTCGGTGCTGCTGGCGATCTCCGACGGCATCACCCTCTCCCGCAAGCGCTAGCCGCAGCCACCCCCACCACAGCAGCCTCCGCCCGCCCCCATGGGTGCGGCCGCGGCGGGGGCTGCGCTGCTCCCGCCGACGGCGACGGCGGACAGCAGCTTGACGGTATCGGCGTGCCCGGCGGGGCAGTCGGCGGGCGCGGAGGACTCGGCCATGGGCCGGCTGACCTCGAAGGTGTCTTCGCAGGTCCGGCAGCGGAATTCGTAACGGGGCATGCGGACAGGCTACGCAGTCGGGACGCCTCACCGGAATCCCCGGGTACGGGGTGCGGCGCCGTTGCCGGGGGGCCGGCCCCCGGACCCCCGCTCCTCAAACGCCGGAGGGGCTGGTTTTTGGCCGGCGTGGGCCGCACGCAAAGGTGGACGCCGGCCGAATCCAGCCTCGCCGGCGTTTGAGGCGCGGGGTCTGGGGCGGAGCCCCAGGGGGTCCGGGCGCAGCCCGGGGCCCTGCTTTCAGCCCGTCCGGCGATTGAGGACCGGGGTCCGGGCAGCGCCCGGGGAACGGTGGAAGGGCGGGTAGGGGAACTCCGCCCCGCGCAGCGGCACACCCGCAACCGGCGGAGCCGGGCCGCACCCCCGTGTCGGCCCGGCCCCGCCGGGGTCAGCGGACCACCGTGCCGGCCGGGGCCGCGAGGAGGCCGAGCTCCGCACGGGTCGGCGCGCCCTCCCAGTCCCCCCGGGAGGCCACCGCGAAGGCGCCCGTCGTGACCGCACGGTCCAGTCGGGCCTCCTGCGTCGACCCGTCGAGCAACGCCGAGAGGTAGCCCGCGACGAAGGCGTCACCCGCGCCGACCGCGTCGACCGCGCGGACCGGCCGGGCGGGGGCGTGGACCACCGAGCCGTCGTCCGTGTACGCCGTCGCGCCGGCCGCGCCGAGTTTGACCACGACCTCGCCGACCCCGAGGGCAAGGAGTTCCTTCGCCTGGAGGGCTGTGTCGGCCGGGGCGTCGGAAGACAGGCACAGGGCGAGTTCGTCGTCCGAGGCGATGAGGACGTCCACCGAAGGCGCCCACGCGCGCAGCACCGCCGCGGCCTCTTCGGACGACCACAGCCGGGACCGGAAGTTCACGTCCAGGCAGACCAGCGCCGAGTGCTCGGCCGCGAGGCGCAGGGCGAGGGTGCAGGCCGAGCGGGCCGAGCGGGAGAGCGCCGGGGTGATCCCGGTCAGGTGCAGGACCTTCGGCGGGGCCGCCGTGAAGGCCCGCTCCACCGAGCAGGCCTTGAGCCGCGAACCCGCCGAGCCCGCGCGGTAGTAGTGCACCCGCGTCACCTCCGGCAGCCTCGGCTCCGCGAGCATCAGCCCGGTCGGGGCCCCGCCGTCGTCGAGACAGGCTCTGCGGACGTCGACGCCCTCGGCACGCAGGGTCCGTAGGACCAGCTCACCGGCTTCGTCCTCGCCGACCGCGCCCGCCCAGCGGACGGCGTGCCCGAGCCGGGCCAGGCCGATCGCGACGTTCGACTCGGCGCCCGCGACGGAGACCTCCATGCTCCCGCCCAGGCGCAGCGGGCCGCTGCCCCGCAGGGCGAGCATCGTCTCCCCGAAGGTGAGGACCTCGGGGGTGGTGTCGGGAGCGGCTTCGGGCCCGGTCACGTGCAGACCGCCTTTCATGCGCAGACCGCCTTGAACTCCGCCGCCCTGCGCCGCAGCGCGAGCAGGTCGCCGCCGTCGGCCGCGTCCCCGATCAGTGGGGAGCCGACGCCGACCGCCACCGCGCCGGAGGACAGGTACTCGGCCGCGGCGGCCGCGTCCACCCCGCCGACCGGTACGAAGGGCAGGTCGGGGAAGGGGGCGCGCAGGGCCCGAAGGTACGCCGGTCCGCCGATCGAGCCCGGGAACAGCTTGAGCGCGGAGGCCCCCGCCGCGTCGGCCGCGATGACCTCGGTCGGGGTGATGACCCCGGCCAGTACCGGCAGCCCCTGCCGGACGGATTCGTCCACGCCGGCGCCGAGCCCCGGGGTGACCATCAGGTTGGCTCCGGCGTCGGCGGCCCGCTGGGCGTCCTCGGCGGTGAGGACCGTGCCGGCCCCGAGCCAGGCCTCGTCACCGAGCTCCTTGCGGGCCCGGCCGATGACGTCCAGCGCGTCGGTCCCGCTGAGGGAGACCTCGATGAGCGGGACGCCTTCCTCGACGAGGGTCATGACGGTGCGGAAGGACGCCTCCGCGTCCCGTCCGCGGACGATGGCGACGAGCCGCTCCTGTCGCAGCGCTGCGCCGAACTCCATGGGAATGCCTGCCTTCTGATGTGTGTGGGGGAGGGGGGAGGGGGATCGCGAGGGGTGGTGGGGGCTCACCACTCGGCGAAGGAGCCGTCTTCGTGGCGCCACACCGGATTGCGCCAGGCGTGGCCTTTCTTGTCGGCGGCGCGGACGGCCGCCTCGTCGACCTCGACGCCCAGGCCCGGCCGCTCGGTGCGGATCAGGGAGCCCGCGTCGAAGCGGAACGGCGCGGGGTCGGTGACGTAGTCGAGGAGCTCGGCGCCCTGGTTGTAGTGGATGCCGATCGACTGTTCCTGGATGAGGAAGTTCGGGGTGGTGAAGGCGACTTGGAGGCTGGCCGCCAGGGCGACCGGCCCCAGCGGGCAGTGCGGCGCGATCTGGGCTCCGTAGACCTCGGCGAGGGAGGCGATGCGGCGCAGTTCGGAGATGCCGCCGGCGTGTGAGATGTCGGGCTGCAGGATCGCCACGCCGGCCTGCAGCGGGGCGAGGAACTCCCGTCGGGAGAAGAGTCGTTCGCCCAGCGCGATGGGGATGTTGGAGGCGTTCACCAGATCGGGGACGGCCTGCATGTACTCGGAGAGGACCGGCTCCTCGACGAACATCGGGTCGTACGGGGCGAGGAGGGGGAGGATCCGGCGGGCGTTGGCGGGGGAGACCCGGCCGTGGAAGTCGAGCCCGAAGTCGCGGTCGTCGCCGAGGACTTCGCGGGCGGTCTCGGCGCGCCGGAGGCAGTCGCGGACCTCGGAGCGGGTGGCGAGGGGGCTCATGCGGCCGCAGCCGTTCATCTTGACGGCCGTGAAGCCCGCCTCGACCTGCTGGACCAGCGCGTCCTTGATCTCGTGCGGCTCGTCGCCGCCGACCCAGGCGTAGGCGCGGATCCGGTCGCGGACCGGCCCGCCGAGGAGCTGGTGCACGGGCATCCCGTACGCCTTGCCCTTGATGTCCCACAGCGCTTGATCGAGCCCGGCGACGGCGGAGGACAGCACGGGGCCGCCGCGGTAGAAGCCGCCCTTGGTCATGACCTGCCAGTGGTCCTCGATCCGCATGGGGTCCTGGCCGGTCAGGTACTCGGACAGCACCTCCACGGCCGCGCGCACCGGCTCGGCACGCCCTTCGACCACGGGTTCGCCCCAGCCGACGACGCCCTCGTCGGTTTCTACGCGCACGAACATCCAGCGCGGTGGGGCCATGAACGTCTCGATGCGGGTGATCTTCACGGCGGACGGTGTCCTCTCCTGGTGGGGGCGGCAGGACGGGGTCTGCGGGTACTGCGGGGCTAGGGGCTCTGAGGGCCGGTCTGCGGGGCTGGCCTACGGGTTCTCGGGGCTCTCTGGGTTCTACGGGTGGTCGCGCTGCGCCATGTCGAGGAGGTCGAGCACGGCCCGGTGCGCCCCGTCCGGGTCCCACGCCCGGACCCGGTCGACCACGGCCCGGTGGATCGCGTGCGGGTGCTCGAAGTCCCCCTTGTGCACCGTGCGGTCGCGTTCCACGAGGGCCGGGATGATCACCCGGTACATCTGCGCGAAGAACAGGTTGTGCGAGGCGGTCAGCAGCGCCAGGTGGAACGAGGCGTCCGCCCGGACGTGCAGCACCGGGTCGCGGTCGCTCGCCGCCATCGCGGTCAGCGCCGCGTCCAGCGCGGCCAGGTCCTGCTCGGTGGCCCGTATGGCGGCCAGCGCGGCGGCGGCCGGCTCGATCGAGCGGCGCAGTTCGAGGAGGTCCGAGAAGAAGCAGTCGGGCGCGCCGGCCGCGAGCTTCCAGCGCAGCACGTCGGCGTCGAAGAGGTTCCAGTCGGTGCGCGGGCGCACGAAGGTGCCGCGCTTCTGGCGGGCGTCGAGCAGCCCCTTGGCCATGAGCACCTTGATGGATTCGCGGAGCACCGTCTGGCTGACGTCGAGCTCCTCCATCAGGAGGGGGAGGTCGAGCGTGGCTCCCTCGTCGTACGTGCCGTCGAAGATCCGGCGGGCCAGCTCTTCCACCGCGGCCTTGTGGACCCCGCGGCCGCCGTACGCGGCCTCGCTGCTGCTGTTCATTCCGGTTTCCCCTCTCCCTGTCGGGGCTTTGGTCCCTACTTGCTCCCCTGACAAGGCAAAGGCTTGCACAAGTAATCCTTAATTAGCAATTATTGCGTGGCGCCACCGGAACGGCTGGTTCCGGCTGCTCTGCGCCGCTCAGCGCTCCACAGCTCACACCTCACACCTCACACGTCACACGTCCTCGGGAGACACCGATGTCCCTCAGCCACGACCCGGCCGCCGCGACCACGCGGCCGGGCACCGGCGCCGGCCCGTCCGGCCTGCCGAAGCGCCGGATCGGCAAGTACCGCTTCGCGATCCTCGCCGTGCTCTTCGTCAGTACCGCCATCAACTACCTGGACCGCAGCGTCCTGTCGATCGTGGCGCCGGACGTCTCCAAGGACCTCGGCATCTCGCCCGAGATGATGGGCTGGCTCTTCTCCGGCTTCGCCTGGACCTACGCCCTCGCCCAGATCCCCGGCGGCCGCCTTGTCGACAAGTTCGGCCCGCGCATCGTCTACGCCTGGGCGCTGATCGGCTGGTCCGTGATGACCGCCCTCGGCTCGCTCGCCAAGGGCTTCGGCTTCCTCTTCGCCAGCCGCATGGGCCTCGGCCTCTTCGAAGCCCCCGCCTTCCCCTGCAACGGGCGCGTCGCCGCCTCCTGGTTCCCGCGCGCCGAACGCGGCCGGGCGGTCGCCGTCTACACCTCCGGGCAGTTCATCGGCCTCGGCGTGGCCTTCCCGCTGATCGCCTGGATGGCCGCCGCCCTCGGCTGGCGCCACGTGTTCTGGATCCTCGGCGGCATGGGCATCGCCTGGGCGCTGGTGTGGGTGAAGGTCATCCGCAACCGCCCCGAACAGCACCCCGGGGTCGGCGAGTACGAGCTCGTCCACATCACCGGGGACGAGGCCTCCGCCGACAGCTCCGCCCAGGCCCGGGAGAAGGGCGCCTTCCGCCGGGACATGGGCTTCCTGCTCCGCCGGCGCCGCATCTGGGGCGTCTTCCTCGGCCAGTTCGCCATCGCCTCGACGCTGTACTTCTTCCTGACCTGGTTCCCGACCTACCTCACCAACGAGCGCGGCCTGAGCCTCGACAAGGGCGGCCTGACCGGGGCCCTGCCCTTCGTCGCCGCCCTCGTGGGCGTGCTGTGCGGCGGCAGTTGGTCCGACTGGATGGTCAAGCGCGGCATGTCGGCCTCCTTCGCCCGCAAGACCCCGATCGTGACGGGCCTGGCCCTGGCGGGCGTCATCGTCGCCGCCAACTACGTCACCTCGAACGCCGCGATGATCGCCATCATGTGCGTGGCCTTCTTCGCCAACGGCCTCGCGTCCTTCTCCTGGGTCCTGGTCACCGAGATCGCCCCGGAGCGGATGCTCGGCGTGGCCGGCGGGGTCTTCAACGTCTTCGGCAACCTCGCCGGCATCGTCGTCCCGATCGTCATCGGCTACATGATCGGCGGCGGCGACGGCTCCTTCGCCCTCCCGCTGATGCTGATCGGCGGCATCACGATCGGCGGCGCCCTGTCCTTCCTCTTCCTGGTGGACAAGGTCGAACGCATCGAGGCATGAGAAGGCGGAAGGCGGCCGTGCCCTGCCCTGCCCTGCCCTGCCCTACGCCGGCCTGCCGACGGGCCTCCCGCTCGTACTCGTACGTGCCCGCTGCTCCCGAGCCGCTTGCTCGGGGTGGCGGGCACGCCAGTACGGATTGTCGTGCGGCAGGGCGCTGCCCACCCGCCCGTACATCCCGAACCACATCAGCATCACGCCCACCACGAAGCTGAACAGCACGTTGGGCATGTGGAAGGCCAGGAAGTTCATCTTCGTGTCGAGGAGCGCGAGGTTCACGAACCCGCTCGCGATGAACAGCACGCCCAGCACGATGTTGAGCGTCGAGGCGAAACTGCCGCCGATGACCATCCCGGCGAACAGCAGCAGCCCGATACAGATCGACAGGACGCTCAGCGCGCCGTTGGTGTTCAGGGCGAGCACCGTGTCCCCGCCGGTGTCGAAGAATCCGATCCGGTCGATGAGCCCCAGGATCCCGAAGACGACCAGCAGCAGTCCGGTCAGGCCGGCGCCGACCCGGTAGACCTTGCTGAGCCGGTGATCGGCGGGCAGGTGCTCGTCGAGGCGCGCGTTGACGGGACGCATCAGGCGGCGCAGGATCCTGGAGACCCCGGCGGAGTCCTCGGAGGATGACGCGGTCGCGTACGGCTCGTGGGCCATGTAGGGCGCGTAGTGCTCGTGCGGCTCGTGGCACCCGTAGAGCGCGTGGGGTGCGTACGGCTCCTGCGGTGCGGGTGAAGCGTGGGCGGCCATGGCGCCCTCCTCTGCTCCGTTCCTGGCCCCTCCAGCATCCGCCGATGGCCCGACCCGGACAAGTCTGGGCCGGCGCCCCCTCTGGCGCGGCCGCACCGGCGCGGGCCCTCAGGCGTGGCCGCGCTCGGTCCGGATGTCCGTCACCACCCGCTGCACGGAGGACCGTACGGCCTCCATCTCCTGGAGGAAGGCCCAGTAGTCCGGGTGCCGGTCCTCCAGCGCGGCCAGCGCCCGGGGCACCCGGGCCACCGCGTCGTCCAGCGGGCGGGCGTGCCGGTCCTCGGGGACCGTGCGGCCCTCCATCGCCAGGCGCTGCGCGTCCCGGATCGCGAACCGGGTGCGCTGCACCTCGGCCTGCGGATCCCGCGCCACCGCTTCCAGCCGGGTCAGCCGGTCCTGCGCCGCCGACACCGCCTCGTCGGTGGCGTCCAGCGAAGCCCGTACCGCCTCGACCAGGGCCGCTACGACGGCCCACTGCTGCTGGTCGCGCGCCCGGCCGGCCTCCGCGAGCCGGTCCTCCGCCTGCGCCACGTCCCGTACCGCCTGCTCCGGCACCTGCTGGAGGTCCTGCCAGCAGGCCGCGCTGAAGCGCCGGCGCAGCTCGCTGAGCACCGGATCCACCCGGTCCGCCCGGTTGCGCAGGGCCTGCGCCCGGGTCCGCAGGCTCACCAGCCGCCGGTCGATCTCCGCGGCCCGCTCCGGGAGCCGCGCCGCCTCGGCCCGTATCGCCTCGGCGTCGCGCAGGATCCGGTCGGCCCGCTGCACGGTCTCCTGCACCCCGTGCTGCGCGGCGCCCTGGTTCAGCTTGGTCAGCTCCGGCCCGAGCGCGGCCAGCCGGGCGGCCAGGTCGTCGGCCCGGATCCCCTTGCCGCGCACCTCGTCCAGCGCCGTGCTCGCCGCGAGCAGCGCGGCCCTGGCCCGCTCCCGGGCCGGCGCCACCCGGGCCAGCTGCGTCTCGGCCCGGTCCAGCAGCGGCTGCAGCCCGAGCGCGAACCGGTCGAGCTCGCCCTTGACCCGTACGAGCTCCTCCTTGGCCCGCGTCAGCTCCTCCCGGGCCCGCGTCGCGGCGGACGCCTCCAGCTCCACCCGATCGAGATCGTGCGCGTCGACGGCATTGATGTACACGTGGCTGACCTGGTCGATCCGCTGCCCGAGCGCGACGAACCCCTCACCCACCCGACGCGCCTCCGGCGAGCCGTCCGCGGCCGCGATCGTCTCGATCGAGATCCGCAGATCCCGCTGCGCGGTGTCCAGCTCGTAGAACGCCGCGGCGGCAGCATCCTTCGCCGCCTGCGCATCCGCCCGCCGACTCTCGTCCCGCCCGCCGCCGCCGAACCACCGCCGGGGTGCCGTCGTCACAGTCGCCTCTCCCGTACCCGGTCCGTCCGCAATTCCCCTGCCCCGGTCCATTCTCCCCCACGGGAACGGGTTTGCGTGGGGGGTGTGCCCTGCATGTAGGCTGTCCACTCATCCACGGGTGCGTAGCTCAGGGGTAGAGCGCTGCTCTTACAAAGCAGATGTCGGCGGTTCGAAACCGTCCGCGCCCACCAGCAAAGAGACCCCCTGCCGATCATGGCAGGGGGTCTCTTGCATCCGGATCCGACATCAGCGGGAGCAGCCAGGACGGCCGGGCTGCTGCCCGAGCAGCCGGCCCATGCGCCCGATGGCCTCCCGCTGCGACGGGTCTCCTGCGGCAGGGCGACCACTGTCCGCGTTCGTTGGGCACAGACCGTCAGTCTGGTGCGCCTCGTTCTCTGGCTCGCGCGCTTGCGGAAAGCCTGCGCGACCTGTTCCTGCCGTTTCAGGTCTCCGTGAGGCGATACGCAGCGCGGTGTCACACAGATCCGGGCACGATCTCGCGGTACCTCAACGGAAGCCGCATTGCGCCCTGGCCGTTCGTTCGTCAGCTCCTGGTCGAACTTGGTGAGGAACGGCAGACCCCCATACGGGCTGAGGTTCACGAGCACGTTCGGCAACTCCACAGGGCAGCGTTGCAGGCCGGCAACAGGGGCCGCTATGAGGTGCAAAACCTTCAGGACCAGCTCGAACAGGCGGACCGTGTACACCGCCAAGCCAACCTTCGAGAGCAAGCCTTGCTCGAAGCGCTGCAGAGCCGGCAACGGCGCATCGCAGAACTGGAGATGCGCCAGCAGGAGATCGAGGCGTCTCGGGAGCGGGAAAGCCTGGAGAGCTCCGCGACCCTCGCCAGGCTTGAGGCGAGCGCGGAGAGTAACACCCAGGAAATTAACCGCCTGCGGCAGGAAATTGCCGATCTCCAGCTGCAACTAGATCTGGCCAAGGAGGGCGCTGCCGAATCGGAGGCAAGGTGTGTGAATCTGGAACAGAGATTGGAAGAAGCCGAGGCGAGGGCAGATTCTGGATCTGAATCCCGCATTAACGAAGAACTCGACAACGCATTGCAGCAGGTCACGGAAGCCAGGGCCGAAGCGGAACGGCTGCGGCGACTTGTCGAAGAGATGCGGGATCGGCGACATGAAACGGTAACCCAATCTCGGCGATATAAAGACAAAAAGCCAGAGGAGGTCAGTGTATTAATTTCCACCCCGCCAAAAGCTTTGGCTGGTCAGCTCCTGCAGCTATCCGCAACTTGGGAAGAAACAGAATATTGCTCCCTTCTTCGCGACATTGGTTTGCGCTACCCGGCAGAGTCCGTTGTGGAGCTGACGAGAGAACTGGAGGGGAGCGAGCAGAGTGACGCCGCCAGGAAGGTGTTGGTGTCCAGTGCGGAACGCAACACGGCGGACGTCCTTGCGATATCTGTCGGATGGGGCTCCGAATACTCATCCGACGGTCTGATCCGGAACGGCCATAGCGTGATCTCTTGGCATGTCTGGGATCGGCCTTCGTCATGCTTCACGCAAATGATTGAAGCAATCAGGGACTCGCCGGCCATCAACTCTGGAGAGCTGGAAGAGGTCGCCTTCGCATCTGCCGCGGCGAATCAGAGCAGCGCGGGATTCGCCGAGATCATCGCCGAGCTGTCCCCCGACGATCGCGTTGCCCTGGCTAGGGCAGCTGGAGCCCATCGAGACCCCAGCAAGATTGCGGGACTAGTGATTCGACTTACGGAATCCGGGCGACTGGAGTCAGTAGACGAAATTCTGAACGAAATGGTGCAGGTTCGTCCGGCCGCAGCTCGGCAACTGGCCAGGAATTTTCGCTCACTGAATCTCGCTGAGGAGGGGCTCAAGCTGGAAGAAAAGCTGAGCGATTTGAGCTCCGATACCACCTCTGATTGAGAACCTACCAGGGGTCGAAAGAGGTCGAGTTCGTCTTGAGGGCCAGCGGGTTGGCATGGGCCACTCCTGGAAATCTGACGATGGTGTCGCGCACGTCTTCAGGTGGGAAGCGGACGCGCGGATCGAGGTGCGGAGCCTCGGGGGAGAGGTCGTTGTCGAGGCGAACGCCGCGGGTCTCAGGACGCTCGCGGGACATCTGCTCGTGCTTGCGGGCGACGGCGTCCCGGATGGGAGCCACCTGCACCTCGAAGACAGCAATGGTTTGGAAGATGGGTCCGTCGGCTTGGTCCTGGAGCGGTGCGACGACGATCCCGTTCGCGCCCATCAGTGAGAAGGCCCCCTGCCGTGAACGGCGGGGGGCTTCTGCGTGGGTTCGGGTGGGGGGTGTGGGGCGGTGACGGGTTGGTCGGGGGGCGGGATAGTGGGGGTATGTGCCGATCGATTAAGACGTTGCGTCCGCCCGCGATTCCGGAGAAGGCGACCGAGGAGGAGATCAGGGCCGCCGCCTTGCAGTACGTGCGGAAGGTGTCCGGTTTCAGGGTGCCGGCCGCGCACAACCAGGAGGTTTTCGCCGCCGCCGTCGACGCGGTCGCGGAGGCTACGAGGGAGCTGCTGGAGGGGATTCACGTCAGGGGGGCGGGTGCTGCCGTGACCGGGTGAGGGCCGGTCGGGCGCAGGGTGGTCAGGCGGCTGCCGGGACGGCGCTCTCTTCCAGGGGGACCACCGTGACGGGGCAGCCGGTGTGGAGCAGTACCGCGTTGGTGACGGAGCCCAGGCGCGGGGAGAGCGGACGCTTGCGGTGGCGGCCGATGACGAGCAGGTCCGCAGCCTGGGAGGCGGCCACCAGGTGGCCGGCCGCGTCGCCGGGCGCCGACACCTGCTCGATCTCCACCTCCGGGAACCGTTCGGCGTACGGACGCAGGTGCGCGGCGGCCAGGGCCGTGACCTGGTGGGCGTTGGCGGTCTCCTCGTGCGCGGCCGTGGCGATGGCACCGGCCGTGGTGAAGGTCCGGCCGGGCCAGGCGTGTGCGACCACGACTTGGAGCCGGGCGCCGCGCCGGGCCGCCTCGCGGAAGGCGAAGTAGGTGGTGCTCGGGTCGGGGGCCGCGCTGTTGAGGCCGAGTACGACCTGCCCGTACGGGTCGTGCAGGGGCGGCTCGGCGCGCGGGACGACCACCACGGGGCAGGCTGCCCGGCCGGCGCAGGCTATGCCGTTCGAGCCGAGGAGGAGGCTGGTGAAGCCGCCGCGGCCGCGCGAGCCGAGGACCATCAGCTGGGCGTCCTCGCCCAGATCGGGCAGTACCTGGTCGGGGGCGCCGGGGTGCGAGGCGTACTCGGTCGGGGGGAGTCCCGCGCGGCCGTCGAGGGCCTCCCGGACCCGGATCAGTACGGGGTCGTCGTCGAGGCCCGGCTCGTTGAAGCCCCCGGCCAGGGCCGCGCCGATGGTGTTCACGTAGAGGCGGGCGTGCACGATGCGCAGCGGGGCTCCGGCCATCAGGGCCTGGGAGATGGCCCATTCCAGGGCCCGGTTGCTGTTCGCGGAACCGTCGACGGCGGCGATCACGGGGCGCGGGCTCTGGTCCATGGCGGGCTCCTCGGGGGCAGCGGTGCGTGGACTCAGCCTTGCGGGAGGGGGCCCCGGGCGGGAGTGGGGAAAGTCCCGAGTGGGGCGGGACCATCGGCCACTCCCGTGGCGGGGAGGGGGCACGGGTTCGGGGTGGGGTGGGGTGGGGTGCCTGGGTGGTGGGTGGGTGGGGTGCGTGGGGACGTCGGGCTGGTCCGCTCAGGAGGCGTGGCCCGTGCGGCGGCGCAGGATCCAGGCGCCGGCGCCCAGCGCACTGGCTACGAGGGCGCCGCCGATGGCGATCTGGCCCGGGCTCATGGAGCCGACGCTGCCGCCGAGTCCACCGCGGGCGGCGCCCGGGGTGATGTTCAGCGCCACGGTGACACGCTCGCCGCCGGGGCCGCCGCACTCGAAGGTGACGGGATGTGAGCCGGCACTGATGTTCCGGGAGGTGACGGCGGAGCCGAAGAGGTTGGTCGCCTCGGCGTTGCCGGGGGTCAGCCAGACGTCGCCGAAGGCGCGGGAGGTGGCCTTGCCGGTACGCGTGCCGCAGCCGGTGACGTTGAGGCTGACCCGGCCCCCGGGGGCGACGTTGGTCGGGGAGACGCTGCCGGAGGGCTGGGCCTGGGCGAGGGTCGGTGGAGCGGCCGCGGCGAAGGCGACGGTCGCGGCGGCGACGGCCAGTAGGCGGGGGAGGGGGCGGTACCGGCGGGGGCTGTGGGGGGTGGCGGGCATGGAGAGGACTCCTCGGGCTCCGGGAACGGCGCGGCGCGGATTCGAGTGCGCACCGTTCTCTGGACGCTAGGAGCCCGGCGCGGCCGCGGCGATCGCTGCCGGGTGAACGGGTGAGCCACTGCTCCGCCCGGGGGAGGCGGGGTGGACCGGGTGGCGTGGCGGCGTGGTGGCTTGGGTGGGGGAGCGGAGGCGGGTCTGGCCCCCGGTCCCGGTCTTGGTCCGAACCCGGGCTCTTGGCATGGCCTCGGAGCCCCGGGCTTGACGGCGGGCTCGGCCTCGGCCTCGGCCGGGGCCGAGGCCGGAGCGGGAGCCGGGGTCGGAGCCGAAGCGTGAGCGTGATCCCGAGCCGGAATCCGAGCCCGCCCCGGCGTGGGAGCCCGACCCCGACCCCGAGCCGGAGCCGGAGCCGGAGCCGGAGCCGGAGCCGGAGCGTGAGCCCGAGCCGGAATCCGAGCCCGCCCCGGGGTGGGAGCCCGACCCCGATCCCGAGCCGGAGCCGGAGCCGGAGCCGGAGCGGACCGGGAGAGGTCGCTGCGGTCGGGGTCGGACCGGGAGCGGGAGCCGGAGCGGGAGCAACAGGGGGAGCCGGAGTGCGAGTGGGAGCGGGAGTCGGAGTCCGAGCCCGAGTCCGAGCCCGAGTCCGAGCCGGAGTCCGATCCGGGCCGGAGTCCGGGCCGGAGTCCGAGTCCGAGTCCGAGTCCGGGCCGGAGTCCGAGTCCGAGTCCGAGTCCGAGTCCGAGCCGGAGTACGAGTCCGGGCCTGAGTCCGGGCCGGAGTCCGAGCCCGAGCAGGAGCCGGGGCTCGAGCAGGGGGCTGGCTCCGGGAGGGGCGGGGGCGGGGTGGGGCGGTCCGGGGTGTCAGGGATGGGGGCAGGGTGGGTGAATGTGTGGGGGCTGGCGGGGGTGTGCGCCGGGGCCGGCAATGGCGGGTGGACGGCTGGGGTTGTGGGGAGCCTGTGTGGGGTTGGGCCGTCTTTTTCGGATCTTGCCGGTTGAGCCCGCGTCGTCCGGTGCCGTGCATCGCAACGCGGAGGTGTGCCCGTTGTACTGGTGTACTGGACCTACCTGTGTGCCCCGACATTGTGGTGCCGGGCGGTGCGGGTCGGGCGAGATCCGGAAGGGACGGCCTAGGCGGTGGGGGTGGGGCGGCGGACTACGAAGGCTGCCAGGGAGCCCGCGGCGAAGAGGGCGATCAGGGAGATCGCCGTGCCGAGCCAGGTGGTGCCCAGCCACTGGGTGCCGAAGTAGCCGAGGGCGACGCTGTAGCCGGCCCAGGCGATGGCGGCCAGGACCGACCAGGGCAGGAACTCCCTGACCTTGCGCTGGGTCTTGCCCGCGCCGAGGGAGACCACCGAGCGGCCGGCCGGGGCGAAGCGGGCGACCACCACCAGGGCGCCGCCGCCGCGCGCGAGGGCGGTGCCGAGGCGCTCGTGGGCCCGGGTGAGCCGGCGGGAACGGGCGATGGCCCGGTCGAGACGGGCACCGCCCCGCCTGGCCAGCCGGTACGCGGCCATGTCGCCCAGCACCGAGGCGGTGACGGCCGTCACCAGCAGCGCCAGGATGTCCGGCACCTGGGACTCCACGGGCACGGGTCCCGCGGCACCGGCTGCCGCCGCGGCGGCAGCCGCAGCCGTGACCACCAGAACCCCACTGGGCAGCACCGGCAGGAACACGTCGAGCAGGATGGACAGCGCCACGAGGGCGTAGATCCATGGGCTCGAAGTCAGCGAGCCCAGAGTCTCAAGCAAAACGGGACTCCCCAGTCCGGTTGACGTGCCTCGGCGTGAGGCGCCGCGACGTCGCGGGGAGCGGCAGGGGCGGCTGACAGCGGAACAGCGTACGCCGGGCGTCCACGGACCGGGCGCCCGGGGCTGTGCTCCGGCGTGACGGGTCACCCCGCCGCGCGTCAGCGGGGAGGCGTGAGGTCACGGTCCAGGACCGTCACCAGGCGGGGTCCCTTGCGTGCCTGGTCCAGGCGCAGCCGTGCGGAGCGCCCCGACAGCGCGAGCGTCATGAGCTGGTTGCCGAACCACGGGCCGCCCGTACGCCGCCAGCTCAGCGGGGGCCGGCCCGTCCGGCCGTGCCGGGAGAAGCCCCGGCCCAGCCACCGGCCCAGCCGGGACCAGCCCAGCCGGAAGCCCCATTTCACGGCGGTGTGGATGGAGTTGTGGACCGGGGAACAGGTGAGCTGGAACAGCTGTGCCGTGCTGGGTATTCGGGGCTCGGCCACGTACGCGTGGTGCACGTCCCCCGAGAGCACGCACACCGTCGCGGGCGCCCGCGGGCCCGTGCCCACCTCCTCGATCAGGTCGCTGAGCATGGCGAACGAGGCCGGGAACGCCGCCCAGTGCTCGAGGTCGCTCCGCCGGCGCAGGTTCTCCCCGATCCGGGCCCACCTCGGGCCGCGCTCCCCGCGGCACAGCGCGGCATTCCACACCTCCGCGTCGTGTACGAGCGGCGGCATCAGCCAGGGCAGTGACGAGCCGATGAGGAGGTGGTCGTAACCCCCGTGTCCAGCCAGGGCGTTCTCGCGGAGCCACTGCCGCTCCGCCGGGTCGAGCATGGCCCGCCCGTCCTCGGCGAGCACCCGGGCGGCCCGGGTGTCCACCATCAGCAGCCGGGACCGGCCGAAGTCGCGGCGGTAGCTCCAGCGCACCGTGGCCGGGTCGGCGTCCGCGGAGGTGGCGAAGGCCCGTAGGGCGTCGGTCCCGTCGGGAGTCGCCCGGACCGCCTCGAACACGGGGTCGGCCGCCAGCTCGGCGGGGGAGAGGTTGCCGAGGTGCTGGTACACCCAGTACGACATCAGGCCGCTGACCACCCGCTCCTGCCACCACGGGGTGGCGCGCATCTCCGCCAGCCACGCGGCGCTGGTGTTCCAGTCGTCGATGACGTCGTGGTCGTCGAACATGTGCAGGCTCGGCACGGTGGACAGGAGCCAGCGGATCTCCGGGTCGAGCCAGGATTCGTAGTAGAGCCGGGTGTACTCCTCGAAGTCCGCGACCTGAGCGCCGGGGGCCTCGCGGAGGTCCCGCCGGGCCGCCAGCCACTGGCGGGTGGAGCGGGAGAGCTGGTCCGCGTACACCTGGTCGCCGAGGAGGAGCAGGACGTCGGGCCGCACCGCCTCCGGGTCGGCGGCGAGATCGGCGGCGAGGGTGTCGAGTGCGTCGGGGCCGTGCGGTCCGCGCCGGTCGGCCGGCGGGGCGGCCTGGCGGCAGGAGCCGAAGGTCAGGCGGAGGTCGGGAGCGGTCGTGGAGCCCGGCCTTCCGGCGCGAGGTGTGGTGATGGTGCTCGCGGGGAACCGGCTGTCGGGCAGGGGCCAGACCTTGAGCCCGTCGAGGAGGACCTCGTAGGCCGTGGTGGAGTCCGGGGTGAGGCCGGTGACGGTGATCAGGGCGTAGTGGTGGCCGGCTATCTGGAAGGTGTGGACGCTGCCGCCGGAGCCGTCGGCGCAGCGCACTTCGGCGGTGCACGGGCGGTCCGCCTCGATCCATAGCGTGGCGGAGTCGCCCGCGTCCCAGTCGACGTGGCGCAGCAGCGGTCCCAGGCGCAATGCCCCCATGCAACTCCCCCTCCTTCATCAGGCGTTCCGTTTGATCACCGTACGACGGAGAGGGGGTGGTCCACCTCCCCCTGGCGGGGGAAAGATCCTTGGCCAGGGGTGGAGTGGGTGGAGTGGGTGGAGTGGGTGGAGTGGGTGGGGTGCGTGTGGGGTGCGGGTGGGGGTCAGCAGGCGTTGAGGATGTTGACCAGGGCCGTCTTCTCGGTCGAGTCCATGCTCAGGGCCCAGTACTGCTTGACCCCGACCCACATGCGCGCGTAGGTGCAGCGGTAGGCGGTGCGCGGCGGCAGCCACTTGCCCGGGTCGAGGTCGCCCTTCGCCTGGTTCACGTTGTCGGTGACCGCGATGAGCTGGGGGCGGGTGAGGTCGTTGGCGAACTGCTGGCGCTTGGCGGTGGTCCAGGAGTTGGCGCCGGAACGCCAGGCCTCGGCGAGGGCCACCATGTGGTCGATGTCGATGTCGGAGGCGGCCGTCCAGGTGGCGCCGTCGTACTCGGAGTACCAACTGCCGCTGACGGCCGCACAGGCGGAGTCCTGGACAACGCCCGAACCGTCGCGCTTGAGGACGGTCTCGCGGGTGTTGCAGGTGCCGGAGACGGTGCTCCAGTGGGGGAAGAGGTCGCGGCTGTAACCGGTGGTGGAGCCTTCGGTCTTCGGGGTGACGGTCGCGAGGTAGGAGCGGGCGGCCGCGGCGCTGATGGGGGTGGGAGGGGAGGCGGCGGCGGTGGGGGCGGTGAGGAGGGTGGTCAGGGAGGCCACCGCGAGTATGGAGGCGAGCGCGCCGAGTCGACGCGCGTAGACGGAGGGCGTGGAGGGGTTCCTGGAGGGCATGAGGGGCTCCTGGGTGAGGGTGGGGGTGGGAGTGGGTGGGGTGGGTGCGCTGTGGGGCGTGGCCATGCTGGCCGCACCGGGTTGCGTGGGGATGGGCGCGAGGTGACAGTCTGGAGGCATGAGCATGTCATGGCGAGGTGGGTGACAGGCTTTGGGGGTGGGGGAGTTGGGGTCCTGGGTGGGGTTGGGTGGGGGTGGGGTTAATGTCCCGGCCCCGGCCCCGGCCCCGGCTCGAGTTTGAGTTCGGCCCTGGCTCTCGTCCCGGGCACGCTTCGGCGGCGGGATTGGCCGTCGTGGTGGTGGCGCATGGCAACGGCGCCGCGCCCGGTCCGTCCGGGGGCGGCGCCGTGGTCTGGAATCAGAGCCCTGTGGGGAAGGGGTTGTTGTGGGCCGGGATGGAGTTGTAGGTGGTTCGGTCTTTGCGCAGCTGGTCGGGGCACTCCAGCTCGATCAGGAGTCCCTCCGCCGTGCAGCCCCAAGGTCCCAATCAGGGCGAAGAGGGGGCCGGTTCGGTCATGACCTTTCGTCCGTGGTCACGCTCTCGGCCTGCGCATTCCAGTGATCCGGTGTGCCATGGGCCGACCGAACCTTCTGTTGTCAGTCCTGCCTGCGAGGCTGAGGGCGTGGAGACGACGTTGCAACTGACCATCGACTGCGCCGATCCGAAGGTGATGGTGACGTTCTGGACCGAAGCGCTGGGTTACGTGCCGGAGCCGGCGCCGGACGGGCACGCGACCTGGCGCGCGTACTGGGAGGGCATGGGGGTTCCCGCGGAGGAGCTGCCCGAAGGGGCGGGGGAGGTGCCGGAGTCCATCGTGGATCCGTCCGGGCGGGGGCCCCGGGTGTGGTTCCAGCAGGTTCCGGAGCCCAAAGCCGGCAAGAACCGGGTGCATCTCGATCTGAAGGTCAGCGGTGGGCGCGGGGTTCCGATGGAGCTGCGGACGCGGCGGGTCGACGAGACGGTGGAGCGGCTGACCGGGGCGGGGGCGACTGTGCTGCGCGTGCTGGACGAGTTGGAGACGCACTACGCGGTGGTGCTGCAGGACCCTGAGGGGAACGAGTTCTGCGTCGCTTGAGCCGGCCGGCCGGCCGGTCGGCTCGGGGTGGGGCGGAGCGCGGGGCGGCTTGGTCGGTCAGGTGTGCCGGGCGGGGTGGGCCTGCTGGGCGGGGCGGGTTCGCTGGGCGGGCGGGACTTGGCCGCTGGGGTCCGGCTGGGTGGCCGGGTTGGGCCGGCCTGCCGACCGGGTGTGGTCTGCACAACGGGTCGCTCGGGTCGCCCGGGTCGCCCGGCTCGGGCGTGTGTCCGGCTGTCTAGGTGTGGCCCACCTGGGCTAGGTGGGGTGAGGCTGGCTGCTTGGGCCTGTGCACCGGGCCCGCCTGTCCGGTGGGTTGTCTCTGGGGCTGTCCGCTCGGGGCAGGCTCGCTGGGCAGGTCGGCCGGGGGTGGCCCGTTCGGGGTGGGTTGCCGCGCAGCCGGGGCTTGGCTGGGGGCCCTGCTGTCTGCGTACACGTGAACCTGCCCAGCCGAGTACGGACGAACGTGCCCAGCAGCGGGAATGGCCGGAGCGCCCTTGACCCGAAGCGTGGTTGAGATTTTAACCTGTCGTGTAGTTGATCATCTGACGACGGGAACCACACTCATGATCCTCGTGACCGGAGCCACCGGGAACATAGGCAGCGCCCTCCTGAAGGAGCTGCACGTACGCGGTGCCGGGCCGCTGAGGGGGCTCACCCGTGATGCCGCGAAGGCGGCCTTCCCCGAAGGGGTCGAGGCCGTGGAGGGCGACTTCGCGGAGCCGGCGTCGTTGAAGCCGGCACTGGAGGGGGTGCGCTCGCTGTTTCTCGTGTCCCGTCTGGGACCGGACGCCGACATCCTCGAAGCCGCCCGGCAGGCGGGTGTGGAGCACGTCGTGCTGGTGTCGTCGATTACCGTCCAGACCCATCCTCACCTCGGCCCCGCCGGCGAGAACCTGGCGGTGGAGCAGCTGCTCAAGGCAAGCGGCATGGCCTGGACGATCCTGCGGCCTACGCAGTTCGCCTCGAATGCCATGATGTGGGCGGCTTCCATCCGTGAGCAAGAGACCGTCCGCGCGCCGTACGCACAGACCGCGCTGCCGACCATCCACCCGGCAGACATCGCGGCGGTGGCACGGGTGGCACTGACCGAGCCCGGCCACCAGGGACGCACGTACGCCTTGACCGGTCCGGAGCCGGTGACCGCCCGACAGCAGGTGGAGGCCATCGCGGCAGCACTGGGCCGGGAAGTGCCCTTCGCCGAGATCAGCCGCTCGCAGGCGCACGCACAGATGGCCGCGGTCTTCGGGGCCGAGGCCGCGGACGCGGTGCTCGACGTCACGGGCGGAGACGTCAACGAGGAGCTGCTGATGGTGCGCGACACGGTTGCACAGGTCACCGGAACCCCGGCCCGGCCGTTCCGGCAGTGGGCCGCGGAGAACGCCACCGCCTTCCGCTGAGTCGGGCAGCGCTGCCTGAGCACGTTCACCTGTACTTCGGTGGGCACCTTCAGCAGTACGCCGACATCTGCCCGCCGACAGGGTCTGGCCTGCCAGGGCGGGTCACTTGGGCCTGGCTGCCCGGGCCTACTGGCAGGGGCGGGATGCCCCTGGATCCGCTTCCGCGGGTCTGCCTGGTTGAGGCTGGCGGGACAGGCTCGCTGGGGCAGGGCCCTTGGAACAGGTCGCCCGGGTTTGCTCCCTGGATGTGGGCCGCTGGGTCTGGCCGCCGAGGTCGGGTTGCCCGGTAACGATCCCCTAGGTCTGGCCGGTTGGGGTCGGCCGATCGGAGGTGGGACCTCCAGGGCTTGTTCGCTCGCGTGAGGCTTGCTGGAGCGGACTTGCCCGGGTCGGGTTGCCCGGTCGGGCCGGTCGGCCCGGTCGGCCCGGTCGGCCCGGTCGGGTCGGCCGGCCGGGGTCTCTACTCGGGTCTGGCCGGGCGGGGTAGGTCGACCGGGGGCGGTCCCCTGGGGTTTGGCCGTCCGAGTGAGGCTTGCTGGAGCGGACTTGGCCGGGTCGGGTTGCCCGGGTCAGGGTGCCCGGGGCCGGCCGATTCGGTCAGCCGATCGGGGGTGCCACCCGGGTCTGGCTTGCCGAGGTGGATCGACCGGGGGTGGCCCTCTGGGTTTGGCTGCGCGGGTCGGGTTGCCCTGGGTGGACTGACCGGGGCGGGTTGTTCGGGGTAGCCCGCCGGGGGAGGCCGCCGGGGGGCAGGCCGATTGGGTCAGGTTGCCCGGGGTGGGCTGCCAGGGTCAGGTTGTCTGGAGGGTGAGGGTGATCGAGCCGTCGGGGGAGGTGGTGAGGGCGACGGTGGTCAGGTCGAGGACGTGGGCGGTGGGGCCGTGGGCGGCGGCGCGGGGGCCGACGCCGATGACCCGCATGCCCGCGGCCCGGCCCGCGGCGATGCCGGCGGCCGAGTCTTCGAAGACGATGCAGTCGGCCGGGTCCACGCCGAGGGCGGCGGCGCCCATCAGGAAGCCCTCCGGGTCGGGCTTGCTGGCCTGCACGGACTCGGCGGTGATCCGGACCTCGGGCATCGGCAGGGCGGCGGCCGTCATCCGGGCCGTGGCCAGGGCCATGTCGGCGGAAGTGACCAAGGCGTGCGGGAGGGCGCTGAGGGCGGCCATGAAGGCGGCAGCGCCGCCGATCGGGACCACGCCCTCGGTGTCGGCGGTCTCGCGGGCGAGCATCACCGCGTTCTCGGCGCGGTTCTCCTCCATCGGGCGGTCCGGGAGGAGGATCGCCATCGTGGCGTAGCCCTGGCGGCCGTGGACCACCTTGAGGGCTTCCTCCGGATCGAGGCCGTGGGCGACGGCCCAGTCGTGCCAGCAGCGCTCGACCACCGCGTCCGAGTTGACGATGGTGCCGTCCATGTCCAGGAGCAGGGCCCTGGCGGTCAGGACGGCGGGGGCGGTGGTGGTGCTGGCCGGCATCGGAGGGGCTCCAGACGGGACGGGAAAGAGAACAAGTGGTTCCGTCCACCGGTCAGGGAGTGAGGACGGAACCACTTTGTTCCTGAACAATACAAAACGGGGAGGGGTGCTCGCCACCGGATCCGGTGTGTTCTATCCCTCCAAGGCGCGGCGCGTCGCCGGACCGTAGACGCCCCAAGGGTCCTCGTCGATGCCGTTGTACGCCTGGAACGTCGAGACCGCCGATTCCGTACGGGCGCCGTACCGGCCGTCGTACTTGCCGCGGTAGATGCCCTGCGCTGCCAGCAGGCGCTGGAGCTTCTCCACTTCGGGGCCCGAGTCCCCGTACCTGAGGGTCGGCGCCGCGGGGGGCCGGGAGGTCGGCGCGGAGGAACGGCTCGGGATGGGGGACGGGGTGCGGGACGGGGCGGCAGAGGGGGTCGACGAACGGCTCGGGGTGGGAGACGGCGACGGCGACGGCGAGGGGGACGGGGAGGCGGACCGGGAGGGGCTGGGGGAAGGCGACGGGGACGGGCCGGTGCTCTTGGCGGCGGGCTGTGTCGGGGTGACCTGGGTGAGGTTGATCGAGGGGGAGGAGGGCTTCGCGTCGAGGAGGGTGGTCTCCGGCGCGGGCGAGCCCGAGAACGCCCTCAGGACGAGGACGGCTGCGCCGATCACCGTGGCGGCGGCCGCGGTGATGGGGAGCGCGCGGATGCGGCGCCGCGGGGGCCCGGAGGAGACCGGCCCGTCCGCCCCGTCCATCCCGTACGTCCCGTACCCGTAGGCCGGGCCGGCCTGGTCCCGTTCGGGGGCGTCGAGTGACCCGTACGAGCCGTGGACCCCGGGCGTCGCGTGCGGCCCGTACGCCGGGATCGGGCGCAGCTGCATCGTTTCTTCGGGCAGGGAGGCTACGGGTGACCCGTACGCGGGAGTCTCAGCCCCGGGCGGCAGTGGCGCGGTGCGGGTCGGGCCGGTGGGTTCCGGCGGGGTGTCGGCCACGCCGAGGTGTGGTGACGTGGCGTCCGCCGGGCCGGGGTAGGGCGGGAAGGCGGTCGCCGGGCCGGGGTGGTGTGGCGGGGTGCCCGTGGGGTCGGGGTGCGCGGTGGTGCCCACGGGGCTGGTGTGGGGCGGTGGGGTGGCCGTCGAATCGGAGGACGCGTCGGTTCCTGCCGGGCCGGTGTGTGGCCCCAGGTTGGCCGTCCGGCCTGGGTGTGCCGTAGCGCCCACCCGGTCAGGGTTCGGCGGAGTGCCCGGGGTAGGACGTGGTGTGGCGGCCGCCTGGCCGGGGTGCGGCGGAGCGGTCTCTGACCAGCCTGTGTGTGGGTTCGTCGTGTCCGTCGGGGTGGGACGGGGTGTGGCGCCTGCCTGGCCGGGGTAAGGCGAAGCGGTCTCCGACCAGCCTGCGTGGGCTGGATTCGCGCCCGTCGGGGTGGGGTGTGGTGTGGCGCCTGCCTGGGCGGGGTGCAGCGGAGTGGTGTCCGACCAGCCTGCGTGGGGTGGCTTCGCGCCCGTCTGGACCGGGTGTGGTGTGGCGCCCGGCTGGGCGGGGTGTGCCGTGCTGGCCGGCTGGGCGGCTGGGCGGGCCGTGTGGGTGGGGTGTGCCGTGCTGCCCGTCGGGCCGGGGGTGGGTGGGGCGGGGTTCGGGAGGGATACGTAGGGGCGGACGCGCAAGGGTTGGAAGCCCGGTGCGCAGTCGCAGGCCCCTCTCGTTGTGCTGCATTCCGGACATTGCTCAGTGCTCACTCGAATCCCTCCCCTGGCCGCTGCCTGCGATTATGCAGACCTCCGGTAACCCGCCCAACCCGCCCGACAGGCCATAACCGGACACACCGCTCAGGATGGAGGAGTCGATCAGGCCCGAGGAGGAGCCGATGGTGCAGGACGTGACCACGGAGCCCGACCCGCGGAAGCGGGCATCCGGCCCCAGCGCCGAACACGCCTCACGCGAGGTGCTCGTCTCCATCGGTGCGCTGCTGCTGGGGCTGCTCATCTCTTCGCTCGACCAGACGATCGTCTCGACGGCCCTGCCGACGATCGTCAGCGATCTCGGCGGGATGTCGCACCTGTCGTGGGTGGTCACGGCCTACATGCTCGCCTCGACGGCCGCCACGCCGCTGTGGGGCAAGCTCGGGGACCAGTACGGGCGCAAGAAGCTCTTCCAGTCCGCCATCGTGATCTTCCTGATCGGGTCCGCCCTGTGCGGCCTGGCGCAGAACATGCCGCAGCTCATCGGCTTCCGCGCGCTGCAGGGGCTGGGCGGCGGCGGGCTGATGGTGCTGTCGATGGCGATCGTCGGAGACATCGTCCCGCCGCGCGAACGCGGCAAGTACCAGGGGCTCTTCGGTGCGGTCTTCGGGGCCACCAGCGTGCTGGGCCCGCTGCTGGGCGGACTGTTCGTGGACCACCTGTCATGGCGCTGGGTCTTCTACATCAACCTCCCCATCGGTCTCGTCGCACTCGTCGTCATCGCCGCGAGCCTGCGCATCCCGGTGCGCACCGAGAAGCACACCATCGACTACCTCGGCACCTTCCTCATCGCCTCCGTCGCGACCTGCCTGGTGCTCGTGGCCTCGCTCGGGGGCACCTGGGGCTGGAGCTCCCCGGAGATCATCGGGCTCGCGGTACTCGGCCTCGTCCTGCTGGTCGCCTTCGTCATCGTCGAGCGGCGGGCCGTGGAGCCGGTGCTCCCGCTCAAGCTGTTCCGGATCCGGACTTTCACCCTCTGCTCGCTGATCAGCTTCATCGTCGGTTTCGCGATGTTCGGCGCGATGGTCTACCTGCCGACCTTCTTGCAGGTGGTCCAGGGCGTCTCCCCGACCATGTCGGGCGTCCACATGCTGCCGATGGTGCTCGGACTGCTGATCACCTCCACCGTGTCCGGCCAGATCGTCAGCCGCACCGGGCGCTGGAAGGTCTTCCCGATCGCGGGCACGGCCCTGACCGCCCTCGGGCTGCTCCTCCTGCACCAGCTGGAGCGCACCAGCTCCACCTGGGAGATGAGCCTCTACTTCTTCGTCTTCGGCGCCGGCCTCGGACTGGTCATGCAGGTGCTCGTCCTGGTGGTGCAGAACTCCGTCAGCTACGCCGACCTCGGTGTCGCCACCTCGGGTGCCACCTTCTTCCGCTCCATCGGCGCCTCCTTCGGCGTCGCCATCTTCGGCACGATCTTCACCAACCGGCTCGACGACAAGCTGGCCGGTGCGCTCAAGGGGATCCCGCTGCCGCCGGGGCTGGACGTGAGCGCGCTGGAGGCCGACCCGCGCGCCATCAGCGCTCTCCCCGCCGTGCTGCGGCCGCGCGTGCTCGACGCCTACGCCACCTCCATCACCGATGTTTTCCTCTACGCGGCACCGTTGGTGCTGGTGGCTTTCGTCGTGGCCTGGTTCCTCAGGGAGGACAAGCTGCGCGGTTCGGTGACGGCGCCTGATGTCACCGAGACCCTCGCCTCCAACCCCGTCCAGCGCTCTTCGCGGGAGGAGGTCGCCCGCGCCCTGACCGTGCTCGGGACCCTCCAGGGCCGCAAGCACGTCTACGAGAAGATCACCGCAAAGGCAGGCTACGACCTGCTGCCCGCCGCCAGCTGGCTGCTGCTGCGGATCAACAGGTACGGCAGCGCCGACCCGGCCGTCCTGGCGGAGAAGACCATGGTGCCGCTGCGCGCCATCACGGACGCGGGCCGCCAGATCGAGGAGCGGGGGCTGGCCGTCCGCGACGGAATGCCGCTCGTCCTGACGCCGAAGGGGCGTGAGAGCGCGCTGAAGCTGTCCGCCGCGCGGGAGGAGTCGCTCGCCGAGCTGCTCGGCGACTGGTGGACCGCGGACCGCCCGACCGACCTGTCCGAGCTGGTTGCGGAGATCAACTCGGAGCTCTGCGGTTCCGTCGACGAGGAGCCCTACGAGACCTTGCCGCGCCGGGACCATTCCGCCAGGTGACCCCCCTCACCGGTGGCCCGCTCCGCCGGGTGACATTCCGCCGGGTGACCGGTCAGACCAGGCGCTTCTCGAACCAGTGCTCGGCGTAGGGACCGGAGCTGTACGCCGGTATCTCCGCGTATCCCTGGCGCGCGTACAACGCGCGGGCCTCCACCAGGTCGGACCGGGTGTCCAGCCGGACCCGCTCGGCGCCCAGCGCGCGGCCTGCGTCCTCCAGGACCCGGAGCAGGGCCGCCCCGCCGCCCGTGCCGCGGGCGCGCGGGTCCACGTACACCCGGGTGAGCTCGGCGGTGACGGGGTCCAGGAGGCGTATCCCCCCGCAGGCGAGGGGGCGTCCGTCGAGTCTGCCGACCACGAACCGGCCCGTCGGCGCGGTGAGCTCGTCGTCCGGGAAGTCCAGGAGGCCCTGGTCGATCTCGGCCTCGGTGACGGACCGCCGCCAGTAGCGGCCGGCGACCTCCGCGTAGTACGCGCGGCGCAGCAGCGTGGCGTCGGGGGTGGTGAACGGTTCGGCGGCAACCTGCCAGGTCCCGGCCGGGGATGGGGTGGTGGTAGTGGTGGCGGTAGTTGTGGTGGTGGTGGTGGTCGAGCTTGGCGTCGACGGCGTGGTCGTCGCGGTCGTGGCCGCTGTCGTGGTGAGCGTCTCTCTGCTGGTCATGACGTCATTGTGGAGCGGCCGTCGGCCGCCCGCGTTGGAATATCCACAGGACCGGGCCGATGATAGGAAAAAGGGCAAACCGTTCGCACGAAGGGCGTGACCGTCATGTCGGAGCATCCTGACTGTGCCCTGATCCGCCGCGGCTACGAGGCTTTCGGCCAGGGCGACATGGAGAAGCTGAGCACGATGATGACGGCCGACGTCATCCAGCACATGCCCGGGAGCGGCCCCCTCTCAGGGCACCACAAGGGGCGGGAAGCCGTCTTCGACCTCTACCGCCGGCTCGGCGAGGAGACGAACGGCACATTCAATGTGCATCTGGATAAATTGCTCGCCGACGGCCGCGGCCACGTCATGAGTTTCCACACGGCCCGAGCGGACCGCGGTGACCGCGGGATCGAGATCCACGAAGGGATCTTCTTCACGATCGTCGCCGGAAAGATCAGCGACCTCGACGTCTGCACCGAGGACATCGAGGAGAGCGACGCCTTCTGGGCCTGAGGGGCCTGAGGGGCCTGAGGGGCCTCCTGGGCCTGACGGGCCCGAGGGGGCCCGACGGGCCTGACAGGGGAGCCACAGGGAATTGAGAAGGGCCCGGAGCCGCGGCTCCGGGCCCTTCCGAGGCTCAGCCCTGCTTCGGCGCCGCCTGCTGCACGACCTCGAACGACCACACCGACGAGCCCGTGGCGGCGGGCTTCGGCCGCTCCGCGCCGCCTTCGGCGCCCGCCTGGCCGCCCGCCGGACCGCCACCCTGGTGGGCCGCCTTCATGGGCCCCTCCATCCACGCCTGGAAGTCCGCCTCGGAACGCCACCGCGTGTACACGAGATACTGGTCCGTGCCCTCGACGGGCCGCAGCAGCTCGAACCATTCGAAGCCGTCCGAGCTCTCCACGGAGCCCGCACGGGAGGCGAACCGCTGCTCCAGAACCTCCCGCTGTTCGTCCGGGACGGTGAGGGCGTTGATCTTCACGATGCTCATGCGCGCCATCTTAGGTATCGCGCGGGGGATATCGTCGTCCGGGTAAATGAAGCGCGCGGTATGAAACGCGGTACGAAACGCGGCAGCCAGGCGAAGTCAGGGTTGCGGTCAACAGGGCGGGAGGCCGGCGAGGCGTGGCTAACGCGGCGGAGCACAGTGGTGCGAACGGACATGCCGGGGTCATAGGCGGTAGCGGCGGCGGCAGGCTCGGGGCGGCACGCCTCATGCTGTGGGCGCTGGCCTTGCTGCTCGCCGTCAGGCAGGCCGCGGTCGTGCTGCGCGTGCCACCGGGCGAGTGGCTCAGCGGCTTCCACCTCCCGGGCAGCCTGCCGGGCTCGCTCTACACGAGCGGCCAGTTCACCGGGACCCCCTTCGCGGGGCTGGTCCTCAAACCGCTCCTTGGCCTCGCCGCGCCCTCCCTGGAGGTGGCCTGGACCTGCGTGACCCTGCTGCTCGTGGCCGCCATCGGGCTGGTCGCCGCGCGCGCCCTGCCCGACCCCGTGCCGCGGCGCACCGCGCTGCTCGCCGCGCCCGTGCTGGTCACGCTGATGATGGTCTCGCTGCCCGTCCGGGAAGCCGCGCTGCCCGGGCAGACCGCCGTACTGCCGGTGCTGCTGGTGCTCCTCGCCGTGTTCCGGGTCCCGAGCGAGCGCTCCTCCGGGTTCCTGATCGGCCTGGCCGCAGCCCTGCAGCCCGCCCTGCTGCTCTTCGCGCCACTGCTGTGGCTGTCCGGACGCAGGGCCACCGCCCGCTCCGCCGCCGTGACCTTCGCCGGCGCCACCGCCCTGTCCTGGGCGGCCCTGCCCAGCGACTCGTGGACGTACTGGGTCCAGCACCTGGCCGGCACCGGCCTCGGCGGCGCACCCGGCAGCATCGCCAATCAGTCGGTGCACGGCGCCCTGCTGCGCCTGGGCCTCTCCGGCCCCGGCGAGATCCTGCTCTACGCCGCCCTCGCGGCCCCGATCGTCTGGATCGGCCTGCGCCGCGCCGCCCGCTACGCCCGCGACGGCCAACTGCTGCTCGCCGTCGCCATCACCGGCTGCGTGGCCGTCGCCGTGTCCCCGACCGGCTGGCGCCACCAGATGCTGTGGGTGCTGCTCGCGGTCGCCGGCAAGGTCGGCAAGCGGGCCGCGGACCGGCCGGTGTGGCCGGTGGCCGTGGTCCTCGCCATGACCCTGCCGAGCGACGTGCTGCTGCCCAACCTGGTCGCGCTGGCCCCCGTACGGGACAACGTGCTGCTGCTCGCGGCCCTCGCGGCGGCCTGCGCCGTGCCGTTCCTGCCGCGCTCCTCCCCGTACTGGCGCGAGCCGGTCCCCACCGCCTACGGGCGGCCCGCGCCCGCGCGGTGGGCGCGGGTGCCGCTGCTGCCGTTCTGGCGGCGCGTGCTGTCGCGTCCCAACCTGCTGCTGGAACTGCTGCTGATACGGGTCGGGTACTCGCTCTACTCGCACATCCGGGCCGCCGCGCCCACCAGCCGGACCCTCGCCGAGGGCAACGCCAGCCAGATCCACGGGATCGAGCAGGCGCTCGGCATCGACATCGAGCACGCCGTGAACCACGCCGTCGTGAACACGCCCTGGCTGGAGGCGTTCTTCAACTTCTACTACACCTCCTTCCATTTCGTGGTCCCGCTGGCGATCCTGGCCGTCCTGTACTGGCGCCGCCCCAAGGACTACCGCTGGGCGCGGGCCTCGCTGGGCCTGGCCACCGTGCTGGCGCTCATAGGTTTCTGGCTGTATCCGCTGGCGCCGCCGCGGCTGATGCCCGGCATGGGCTACGTCGACACCGTGCACGGCGTCCAGGATCTGGCGAACCCGAGCTACGGGGCCATGACCGCGATCTCGAACCAGTACGCGGCGATGCCCTCGCTGCACTTCGGCTGGTCGCTGTGGTGCGGGATCGTGATCGTGATGATCGCGCCGAAGGGATGGCAGAAGCTGCTGGGCGCGCTGCATCCGACGATCACGGTGTGCGCGATCGTCGCCACGGCGAACCACTGGGTGCTCGATGCGGTCGGCGGGGCGGTTGTCGTGGTGGCCGGGTTCGGGCTCGTCTACGTGCTGTCGGGGCCCCGGGGCGATGCCGTGCCGGCCGGGGTGGCCGTGCCTCGGCCTCGGCGGCCGGAGCGGGTCGGAGCGGGGTCCGCGGGGCGGACTCGGGCGTAGCCGGCTCGGCGGCCGGTCGGCTGCCGCCTGCCGCCTGTGTGACGACGAAGGGGTGCCGGGGCGGTGTAGCAGCCCGCCTCGGCACCCCTTCGCGATGGATCGCCGCGTTCTGTCAGGATCCGCCCGCGGGGCGGCTTGCGCCACTCGGGGCGGGGGTGGCGGAGGCGGCGGGGCCGTGCGGGCCCTGCGGGGCTGTCCCCTACCCACCCTTCGCCCGTTCCCCGGGGCTGTGCCCCGGACCCCTCGGGGCTGTGCCCCGGACCCCTCGGGGCTGTGCCCCGGACCCCTCGGGGCTGTGCCCCGGACCCCTTCGGGGGCTGCGCCCCGGACCTGCCTCGAGGCCCCGGGCCCCTTCGGGGCTGCGCCCCGGACCACCCCTCGGGGCTGCGCCCCCGGCCAGTCGGCCAGTCGGGCTGCTAGTGCGGGGGTAGGTGGGCGACTACGAGGGCTATGGCCGCGCGGGCCGTGTCCGCTTCGCCGAGGATGGTGGTCTGGCGGGGGCCGCGGACGCGGAAGCGGCCGTCGGGGAGGGGTTCGACGGCCGGGGCGGTTACCGCGAAGGGGTGGCCTGCCGAGGCGCTGAACCACAGGGTGAAGTGGCTGGTGTACGGGTACAGCCGGCGCAGTTCCGGCTCCTCGCGGGCGGCCTCGATGAGGGCCAGTACCCCCTGGCTCATGGGCTCGGAACCGCCGCCGAGGTCGACCATCCGCTGCCACGTCGTGGGCAGCCGTTGCCACCGTCTCGCGCTGGGGTCCTCAAGGTTCATCCGGGCAGTCTGGGGTCCGGTCCGGCGCCAAGGCAATGATCTCGCAGGCGGCGAGACGGTAACGACCGGCGACCGGCCGGTAACAAGTGAGGGCAACCGAAGGAAGGCAGCCGAGGGACGGCAGGGGCCGGGCGTGGGAGGTGGGGCCCCTGCCGTCCTGGATCACGGGTCAGCCGTGGCTGACCCGCAGTTCCTTGATGCCGTTCAGCCAGGCCGCGCGCAGCCGGCGCGGGCCCTCCCCGGCGAGGCGCAGGTCGGGCAGGGCGTCGGCGAGGGCGTTGAACATCAGGTCGATCTCCATGATGGCCAGCGACTTGCCGAGGCAGAAGTGCGGGCCGCCGCCGCCGAAGCCCAGGTGCGGGTTCGGGTCGCGGGTGATGTCGAAGACGTCGGGGTTCTCGAAGACTTCGGGGTCGTGGTTGGCGGAGGAGTAGAACATGCCGACGCGGTCGCCGGCCTTGATCTTCTGCCCGCCCAGTTCGGTGTCCTGGGTCGCGGTGCGCTGGAAGGACACCACGGGGGTGGCCCAGCGGACGATCTCCTCGGCGGCGGTGGAGGGCCGGGTGCGCTTGTAGAGCTCCCACTGCTCGGGGTGGGTCAGGAAGGCGTGCATGCCGTGGCTGATGGCGTTGCGGGTCGTCTCGTTGCCCGCCACCGCCAGGAGGAGGACGAAGAAGCCGAACTCGTCGGAGCCCAGGTTGCCCTGGCCCTCGGCCGCCACCAGCTGCGTGACGATGTCCTTGGCCGGGCACTCCTTGCGCTCGGCGGCCAGGTTCATCGAGTAGCCGATGATCTCCGCCGCGGCGTTGCCGCCGACCTCGGCGGTGATCGCGTACTCCGGGTCGTCGTACGCGATCATCTTGTTCGACCAGTCGAAGATCCGGGACCGGTCCTCCTGCGGTACGCCGATCAGCTCGGCGATGGCCTGCAGCGGGAGCTCGCACGCCACGTGGGTGACGAAGTCGAAGCTGCCGTCGGCGGAGGCTTCCAGAGCCTCCGCGACGATCTTGCGGGCCCGGTCGCGCAGGGCGTCCTCCAGCCCGCGGATGGCCCGCGGGGTGAAGCCGCGCTGCACGATCTGGCGTACGCGGGTGTGTTCCGGCGGATCCATGTTCAACATGATCAGTCGCTGGGCATCTATCGCATCGCGCTGGATGTGCTCGTTGAAGCGGATGATCGCCGTGTTCGTCGTGGAGGAGAACAGCTCCGGGTGCGTGGAGATGTACTTGACGTCCGCGTGCCGGGTGACGGCCCAGTACCCCTCGTCGTCGAAGCCGGTGATGCCCCGCGGCTGCGGGCACCACCACACGGGTGCGGTCTGCCGCAGCTGCGCGAACTCGGGGTAGGGGACCCGGTCTTGGAGTACGTCCGGGTCGGTGGCATCGAAGCCTTCGGGCAGTGCGGGGCAGGTCATCGGGCGGCTCCAAAGTCTGACGGCCCATCAGAAGTTGGCTTGAAGGTAGTAACGAGTTCTAGAAGTGACAAGGGGCCCCGCGCCAACTGTTGCGTGTGGAATCCGTGTAAGCCGCGTGCAAGACCCTTGCGTACCGGGTGTTCTGGTCATAAGACTGCGGGGAGAACTAGAACGCGTACTAGTTCGGGTGGGGCGCCGGGACGGCCCGCCCGTCGCTGAGGCGCGCTAGCCGATGCGCGCTGTGCGCTACGCAGGAGCAGGAGAGGACGAGCTCATGGCCGCGGAACCCGTCATCGTCGAAGCCGTACGCACCCCCATCGGCAAGCGCGGGGGCGCGCTCGCCAATCTTCACCCCGCCTACCTCCTCGGCGAGACCTACCGCGAGCTCCTCGCCCGCACCGGTATCCAGCCCGACTGCGTG
This sequence comes from Streptomyces sp. AP-93, assembly GCF_022808175.1. Lineage (GTDB taxonomy): Bacteria > Actinomycetota > Actinomycetes > Streptomycetales > Streptomycetaceae > Streptomyces. The sequence goes on from NZ_JALGBX010000001.1 coordinate 105,298, forward strand.
GAGCAGATCGTCGGCGGCACCGTCACCCACGCCGGCGAGCAGTCGATGAACCCGGCCCGCAACGCCTGGCTGGCCATGGGCCTCCCGTACGAGACCGCCGCGACCACCGTGGACTGTCAGTGCGGCAGCTCCCAGCAGGCCAACCACATGGTCGCCAACATGATCTCCGGCGGTGTCATGGACATCGGCATCGCCTGCGGGGTCGAGGCCATGAGCCGGGTGCCGCTCGGTTCGGGATCCAAGCACGGCCCCGGCAAGCCCTTCCCGGACGAGTGGAACGTCGACCTCCCCAACCAGTTCGAGGCCGCCGAGCGCATCGCCCGCCACAGGGGCCTGACCCGCGAGGACGTGGACCGCCTCGGCGTCCTGTCCCAGGAGCGGGCCGCCGCCGCGTGGGCCGAGGAGCGGTTCAAGCGCGAGACCTTCGCCGTGCAGGTGCCCACCACGGAGGCCGAGCAGGCCGCCGGCCAGGGCATGTGGCGGCTGGTCGACCGGGACGAGGGCCTGCGCGACACCTCCATGGAGGGCCTCGCCCGGCTCAAGCCGGTCATGCCGACCGCCGTGCACACCGCCGGGAACTCCTCGCAGATATCCGACGGCGCCGCCGCCGTGATGTGGGCCTCGCGCAAGATGGCCCGCGCGCTCAAGCTGCGGCCGCGCGCCCGGATCGTCGCCCAGACGCTGGTCGGCTCGGACCCGCACTTCCACCTGGACGGGCCGATCGACGCCACGCGGGCGGTGCTGGGCAAGGCCGGCATGTCCCTCAAGGACATCGACCTCGTCGAGATCAACGAGGCCTTCGCCTCCGTCGTCCTCAGCTGGGCCCAGGTCTTCGACCAGGACCTGGAGAAGGTCAACGTCAACGGCGGCGGCATCGCGCTGGGCCACCCCGTCGGCGCGACCGGGGCCCGCCTGATCACCACCGCCCTGCACGAGCTGGAGCGCCGGGACAAGGAGTTCGCGCTGATCACCATGTGCGCGGGCGGCGCGCTGGCGACGGGCACCATCATCCAGCGGCTGTAGCACCTGCTGCGCCGCCTTTGGACCCTGTGGGATGGGATCGCGAAGGCCCCGGTGGCCGGACCTGGGGAGGTCGGCCGCCGGGGCCTTCGCATGCGGTGCGTGGGTGCTGTGGGGGTGCTGCTCGGATGCCGCCGCTGGTGGGTTTAGTACCAGTGGTGGTTCTGCCAGAAGGTCCAGGCGCCTTCGGGGCTGCCGTAGCGGGAGTTCATGTAGTCCAGGCCCCACTTGATCTGGGTTGCCGGGTTGGTCTTCCAGTCCGAGCCCGCCGAGGCCATCTTCGAGGCCGGCAGGGCCTGGACCAGGCCGTAGGCGCCCGAGGAGGAGTTCGTGGCGGTGTGGTTCCAGCCGCTCTCCCTCGAGACGATGTTGTTGAACGCCGCGAACTGGGCCGGGTCCTTGATCATCTGCTGGGCGATCGCCTTGGCGCTCATCGGGGCGGCCTGCGCGGGAACCGCGGCCAGCATGGAACCGGCCACTCCCAGAGCAAGGACGGTACCGGCGAGGGCCTTCTTCGAAGCGGCGATGCGGCGGATGACGGTGTGGGACACGGACGGACCTTTCGACGGGGACAAGGGCGGTCGCAGACGTGCATGAGCCACTCACGTGGAGGAGAGGGGTTCATCGGCGGGAGCGGGAGGGCCGGGGGTGAACCCGGGGGATCTCCGTCCGCCTTGCGACTCATCCAGTTCTACGGGGGTAGAGCCCGCCTGGCAACGACCCGTCTTACTAGTGGTCCTCGCAGCCGGGGCGCAACGGCCCCCCCGGGGCGGGTGGGTATCACCGCAGGTGGGGGGTGGTGTGCGGGGGCGGGTGCGGGACGGTTGGGGACTACTATCCCGCCTCGTATGTGACCTGGGTCCTGTGGGGCGGGTCACCGCCGGGAAGCCCGGATCTCACCCTCCGTGGCCGCCCGTACCCCTTTCAGGGGAAGGTTTGGGAGCCTTTGCGGCCCCCGGATCGAAGGCCACGGGCGCGTCGAACGCCGCCTTTCGCGTGGCCCGCCGCAATGCCTTCAGCAGGGTCGCACCGAGCGTGAGGGTCAGTACGACGGTCAGCGCGGCCCGGCCCAGGTCCCAGCCCAGCGAGGTCGCCAGGCAGTACGAGAGGAACCGCGCGAGGTTCGCCGCGACCGGGTCCCCGGGGTGGAAGGAGATGCCCTGGCCCATGCCCTGCAGGATCACCCAGCCCTGAAGGTTCATGACCGTGCCGTACGCGAACGAGCCGAGGAACCCGTACAGCGCGAGCATCGCCAGCTCGGCCCGCCCCCGGATCCGGTCCGGCCCCGGCAGCAGCCCCGCGCCCAGCGAGAACCAGCCCATGGCCAGCATCTGGAACGGCATCCACGGTCCGACACCGCCCGTGAGCAGGGCCGACGCGAACATGGTGACGGCGCCCAGGACGAAGCCGAAGCCCGGGCCGAGGACCCGGCCGCTCAGCACCATCAGGAAGAACATGGGCTCCAGGCCGGCCGTACCGGCTCCGAGGGGGCGCAGCGCGGCCCCGACCGCGGCGAGTACGCCGAGCATGGCGACGGCCTTGGCGTCCATCCCGTCGTCGGCGATGGTCGCGACGACCACGCCGACCAGGAGGGGGAGCAGGGCCGCGAAGAGCCAGGGGGCGTCCTGGGCATGGGCGAAACCTGACTGGCGGTCGGCGAGGAGCGGCCAGCCGAAGGCGGCGAGACCGATGAGGGTGACGAGGACCAGGGCGGCGGCGGCACGGGGGCCGATGCGGAGGGGGCGGGAACGGGGGCGGGAGGCCGGGGCGGCCGGGGTGGGGGTGGCCGGGGTCGGGGTGGGGGTGCTCATGAGTCCGCCCGGGCGGAGAGGGCTGCTGCGACCTGGGAGACCGTGAGCCAGTGGCCCGGGGCCAGGATCTTGGCCACCTGCGGGGCGAAGGCGGGGGAGGAGACGACGACCTCGGCGGTCGGGCCGTCCGCGACGATCTCGCCGCCGGCGAGGATCACCACGCGGTGGGCCAGCTCGGCGGCGAGCTCCACGTCGTGGGTGGCCAGGACGATGGCGTGGCCGTCGGCGGCGAGCCCGCGCAGGATCTCCACGAGGCGGGCCTTGGCGGCGTAGTCCAGCCCGCGGGTCGGCTCGTCGAGGAGCAGCAGGGCCGGGCGGCCGGTCAGGACCAGCGCCAGGGCGAGGGCCAGGCGCTGGCCCTCGGAGAGGTCGCGCGGGTGGGTGTCGTCGGGGACGTCGGGCAGGAGCGCGGCGACGAGCGCACGGCAGGTGCCGGGCGCCTGGCCGGCGTCGTGGTCGGCGGCGGTGCACTCGGCTGCGACGGTGTCGGCGTAGAGGAGGTCGCGGGGCTCCTGGGGGACGAGGCCCACGCGGGTCACCATCTCCGGGGGCGGCGTGCGGTGGGGGGTGCGGCCGCTGACCGTCACCTGGCCGGTGGTGGGCTCCAGGGTGCCGATGAGGGTGGCGAGGAGGGTGGACTTTCCGGCGCCGTTGCGGCCCATCAGGGCGATGGTCTCGCCCTTCGACACGGTGAGGGTGATGTCCCGGAGGACTTCGGCGCGGCCGCGGCGGAGGGAGAGGGCCCTTGCCGTGGCCGGCGGCGCTTGGGTGGGGGCCGGGGGGGTCGGGGCCGGGGTGGCCCCGGTGGCCCCGGTGGCCCCGGTGGCCCCGGTGGGGGCCACCGGCTGCGGGGTGGGGTGGCCGCGGCGGCGCAGCCGGGCGAGCAGGCCGGGGCGCGGCGATGGCGCGGGCGCGGGGTCGGGGTCGGAGCGGGGGCCCTGCGGGCGGCCGTCCCCTACCCACCCTTCGCCCGTTCCCCGGGGCTGCGCCCCGGACCCCTTGCGGGGCTCCGCCCCGGACCCCTTGCGGGGGGTTGCGGACAGGCGGGTCCGGAGAGGGGTGGCGCGGCGGCGGGCGTCGCGGATGGAGAGGGGGAGGGGGGACCAGGCGGCCAGGCGGCCGAGGGCTACCACCGGGGGGTGGACCGGGGAGATGGCCATGATGTCCGACGGGGTGCCCAGGACGGGGGGTGCGCCCGGGGAGGGCAGGAGCAGGACGCGGTCGGCGTACTGGACGACCCGCTCCAGGCGGTGTTCCGCCATCAGGACGGTCGTGCCCAGGTCGTGGACCAGGCGTTGCAGGACGGCCAGGACTTCTTCCGCTGCCGCCGGGTCGAGGGCCGACGTCGGCTCGTCCAGGACCAGGACGCGCGGGTGCGGGGTCAGGACCGAACCGATCGCCACCCGCTGCTGCTGTCCGCCGGACAGGGTGGCGATGGGGCGGTCGCGGAGGTCGTTCAGGCCGAGGAGGTCGAGGGTTTCCTCGACGCGGCGGCGCATGACGGAGGGCGGCAGGCCCAGGGACTCCATGCCGTAGGCGAGCTCGTCCTCGACGACGTCCGTCACGAAGTGGGCCAGCGGGTCCTGGCCGACCGTGCCGACCACGTCCGCGAGTTCCCGCGGCTTGTGCGTGCGGGTGTCGCGGCCGGCGACCGTGACCCGGCCCGTGAGGGTGCCCCCGGTGAAGTGCGGGACCAGGCCCGAGACCGCGCCGAGGAGGGTGGACTTGCCGACGCCGGAGGGGCCGACCAGGAGGGTCAGCTCCCCTTCCGGGAGCGTGAAATCGGCGTGCGCGAGGGAGGGGGCGGTCGCGCCCTCGTACGTCACCGAGACGTCTTCGAAATGGATCACGGGGGCTTAAGCCTCCTTCGGTAGCGGGGCCACCAGTGCCGGGAGCAGGCCGATCAGGATCGCCGCGGCCGGCCAGAGCGGGAGGGTCGGGACGACCAGGGGGACGACGCCGGGGCGCAGGGCCTCCGGGTCCAGGGACGCGGCGCGGATCAGCAGCGCCGCCACCGCCGCGCCCGACCCGGCGACCAGCCAGGCCCGTACGCCCCACCGGTCCGGCCGGTACCGGGTCCGGATCGACCGGCGGCCGCCGAGCCGCAGCCCGGCCAGGGCCAGGAGGAGGGAGAAGAGGAGGAGGGTGAGGCCGTAGCCGGCGCCCTCCGCCGCCAGCAGCCCGTAGGTACCCGCACACATGCCGAGCAGCCCGCCGAGGGTGAGCACGTTGGTGGTGTGGCGGACGGCGGCGGGGACCTGCGCGGTGCGGCCGTAGCCGCGGGCGTCCATCGAGGCGGCGATGGCGATGGAGCGTTCCAGTGCGCCCTCCAGCACCGGCAGGCCGATCTGGAGGATCGCCCGGATCCCTCCCGTGGGACGGCCGCGCAGGCGGCGGGCCGTACGGAGCCGGACCACGTCCGCGACCATGTTCGGCGCGAAGGTCATCGCGACGACCACGGCGACGCCGACCTCGTACAGGGCCGCGGGCAGGGACTTCAGCAGCCGCGCAGGGTTCGCGAGGGCATTGGCGGCGCCGACGCAGATGAGGAGGGTGGCCAGCTTCGCGCCGTCGTAGAAGGCGAAGACGAGCTGCTCGGCGGTGACCCGGCCGCCGAGCCGGATGCCCTGCGTCCAGTCCGGGAGCGGGACCTCGGGGAGCGTGAAGAGGGTGTGCGTGCCGGGGATGGGCGAGCCGAGGAGCATGGAGAAGACGAGGCGCAGGCCGATGACGAAGAGCCCGAGCTTGACGAACGCCCCGTAGGAACGCGCCCAGGGCGCGTCGGTGCGGCGGGCCGCGACCACGTACCCGGCGACGCCGACGATCAGGCCGAGGAGAAGCGGGTTGGTGGTGCGCGAGGCGGCGGTGGCGAGCCCGAGGGCCCACAGCCACCAGGCACCCGCGTGCAGGGCGTTGCCACGCGTGGCCTCGGGGGCTTGCCATTTCTTCTTGTACGTCGGCACGTGCTGGGTGCCGGTTGCCTGGTCGGCGACCCGGCCGGTCGGGGGTGGGACGTCGCCTGCCGCGCCGTGGGGCGTGCGCCCGGCCTGCGGCCGGGCGGGGTTCCCACCCGCACCACCCGTGCGGGTGGACGGGCGGGTGCGGGTGGCCCTCGTGGGTGGCCGAGCGCCGTCGGCGACCGCCCCGCCGTCCGTCATCGGCTGCGGCGGCGGGACTGCCAGAAGGCGGCCGCGCCCAGGGCGGCCACCGCCGCGATGCCCGCGAGGAGGCCCGCCGATGGGCCCCCGCCGCCGTCGGAGTCGGCGGCGGGCTTGTCCGCGGCAGGGGCGGTCGCGGTCGCCGTGTCCGCGACGGGTTCGCCGCAGCCCTGCTTCGGGTAGCCCGCGATCGCGCACAGCAGCGCCGCGCTGTTGTAGCGCAGCGGCTTGGCCACCTCCGCCAGTGCCTCGGCCGTCGTGGCGTCCGGGCCGACCTGTGCGCAGGCCGTGCGCGGAGCGTCCTGCGGCGGGGTCTCGCCCGCCTGGGCTTCGGCGGGCGTGCCGAAGTCGATGACCAGGGCGATCCGCTTCTTGCCCGTCACCGGGGCGGTGGCCGAGCAGATGGCCGCGAAGTCGGCGTCCGCGCGCGGCGGGGCGGCCTGATCGGCCGCGTCCTTGCTCACCACGAAGTGGAAGCCCTGCACGGAGCCGTCCGCCGGACGCAGCGAGGAGGGGCCCTGGGTGGCGTACGCCCACGTGCCTCCCGCGCCGCCCCAGAACGACCAGTAGCGGTAGGTCGAGGCCAGGGCGGGGGACGCGGCCAGCAGGGTCAGGACGACACCGAGCACGAAGGCCGGCAGAGCCGGACGGCGCCGCCGCATCAGAGCTGGTTCCGCTTCCGGCGGCCGCTCAGCACGATGCCGATGCCCATGCCGGCCGCCGCGCCCGCGAGGATCATCCACCAGACGTTGCTGCCGGAGTCCTTCTCCTTCTTCTCGTCCTTCTTGTCCGCCGGCTGCGCCGACGCCTTCGCGGAGGCGTCCTGCGGCGCTGGGCCCGTCGCGTTCAGCGCCGCGACCAGGTCGGTGCCGCCGAAGGACTTCGGGTCGGTGCCGGTCGCGTGCGCGGCCAGGACCAGGGTGCCGAGCCCGGCCGGGTTGCCCTTGGACCACTCGGCGGAGTTGGCCTTCAGCCACTCCAGCGCGCCCGCCGCGGACTGCTTGTGCCCGGCCGCGGCCAGGGCGATCACCGCATCGGCGGTGTTGCCCGTGTCCGGGGTCGTCTGGTCGGAGCCCGGGGTGAGGGCGGTGAGGTGGCCGTCCTTCTTCAGGGCCTCGGCCAGGTATCCGGCCGCGCCCTGGGCCGCCGCCGCCGGGTCACCGGCGGTCGCCGGGCAGGCGAGCGCGGCCGCGGGGGTGTCCGTAGGAGAGGAGGAAGGGGAGACGAGCGCGCCTTTGCCGAGGCCGGCGAGTACGGCGGCGGCCGTCGCGTCGGCGTTGGCGGGGAGCTTGCCGTCGGCCGTCGGCTGGTAGGCGAAGGCGCCCCGGTCGGCGGCCGGCTCGGCCGAGCAGCCGAGCTGGAAGGCGAGCAGCCCCTCGTACGCGGACTTGCCGGTCTTCGACTTGACCTCGGCCGGCTTCTCGCCCGCCGCGGAGAGCGCGCTGATCACCACGGAGGTGGAGCTGGCCTCGCTCGGGGAGCCGGGTACGTAGGCCCAGCCGCCGTCCGCGTTCTGGACGGACTTCAGCCAGTCCACGCCCTTCTTCACCGCCGCGTCCTGGCCGCCGAGCGCCTTCAGCGCCTGCACGGCCACCGCGGTGGCGTTCGTGTCGAGCATCGTCTTCGCGTCGCACGCGGCTGCCGTGTCCGCGCGGAAGGAGGCGAAGCCGCCGTCGGCGCACTGCTGGCCGACGAGCCAGTCCACGGCCTGCTGCGCGGGCTTCAGGCCCACGGTGTGCTGGGCGAGCAGCGCGAACGACTGCCGCCACACCCCGTCGTACGTCGGGTCGTTCTTGCCGAAGAGCCCGGAGGGGACGACGGGCGCCGGGGACGGCGTCGCGACATCGGCGAGGGCCGCGGGGGCCGCGCCCACGCAGAGCACGGCGGAGACGGCGAGCGTGGCGGCGCTGCGGCGGACGTTCATGGCGGGGCGGGGGCCTCTCGTGCTGGGGACCCGGAGGCAGGCAGCACAGCAACGGAGGCTGGCACCGGGCTCCGGCTCCGTTTACCTCGACGGTGCCGGCCGCCGGAGGGCCCGGCGGCACGAGCCGCGCACCTCCGGCACGGGGCAATCCGGCTCCCCGCCCCGATGCTGCCGGGGAGGGTCACGGTTGCGGGTCAGCGCCGGATTCGCACCGGCTTCCCCCCGTACGGAAGTGTGGACGACGCCCATACTCTACCGGCCCGTAGCTCCGGTATCCGGTGGCGCCGCCCACCCGCACCCCTTACACGGCGCGGTACGTCACGGGGTCGCTGCCCGGCACCGCCTCCGCGCGGCCCTGCTTCACCAGACGCCGCAGGTGGGCCTCCGCTTCGGAGACGGCGATGTTGCGGGAGCCGTACGGGATCTGCTCCCAGGGCCGGTTCCACTCCATCCGCTCCGCCAGCGCCCACGGGGTCAGCGGCTCGGCGGCGAGCAGGTCCCGCAGCCCGGTCAGCCGCTCCTCGTGGTGCTCCAGGAGCTCCCGTACGCGGGCCGGGGCGTCCGTGAAGGCGTGCTGGTGGGCCGGGAGCACCTCGGCGGGCCGGAGGCGGCCGATGCGTTCGAGGGAGTCGAGGTAGTCGCCGAGGGGGTCGGTGACCTGCTCCGAGGAGGGGTCCTCGTAGAGGCCGATGTGCGGGGAGATCCCGGGCAGCAGGTGGTCCCCGGAGAAGAGGCGGCCGTTGCCGGGCAGGTTCGCCGGGTGCTTCTCCTCCAGGTGCAGGCAGACGTGGCCGGGGGTGTGCCCGGGGGTCCAGATCGCCCGCAGCCGGCGGCCGGCCAGCGGCAGCAGCTCGGCGGGCACGATCTCCCGGTCGGGGACGGCGGCCCGCAGCCCCGGCAGGGTGCTCATGCGGCCGCTCGTGCGAGCCGCGCGCAGCGGGGCGATGTGCTCCTCGGGGGCTCCGGAGAGGGCCAGCTTCTCGCTCATGTAGTCGAACCAGACGCCGGGTTCGGAGGCCCGGGTCCGCACCACGATCTCGCTGTCGGCGGCGTGCATGGCGATCCAGGCGCCGGACGCCTCGCGGACCTGGCCGGACAGGCCGTGGTGGTCGGGGTGGTGGTGGGTGATGACCACGCCGTGGACGTCGGCGACGGCGATGGAGAGGGCGCCGAGGCCGGCGACGAGGGTGTCCCAGGACGCGGGGTCGTCCCAGCCGGTGTCGATGAGGACCGGGCCGCGGTCGGTGTCGAGGACGTGGACGAGGGTGTGGCCGAGCGGATTGTCGGGGATGGGGACCTTGATGCCCCACACGCCGCCGCCGTGATCGGTGACGTGAGGTGCCACGTCCGGGGTGTCCTCTGCCATGAGGGGCTCCGCTCTAACGAGAACAGGTCCAACGGACCAACGAGAACAGGTCTAACGAGAACGTGTTGCAATAGTCGCCCAAGTCGACCACTTCTGCGGCCTCCTGACTAGTCGTTGGATCTTTGGGGTCTCGGGCGAAGTGGCGAGAGGGCGGTTCGGTCAGGGCCGTGGACTCCTAGAACTAGAACTGGTATCAGTTCTGGAACGCCAAGCCGCAGGAGGCATCAGCCATGACCGAGCTCGTGGAACACGGAAAACTGTTCATCGGCGGTGAGTGGACGGATCCGCTGGGCTCCGACACGATCAAGGTCGTCTCGCCCCACACCGGGCAGGTCATCGGCAGCGTCCCGCACGCCTCGAAGGCGGACGTCGACCGGGCCGTCGCCGTGGCCCGCAAGGCCTTCGACGAGGGCCCCTGGCCGCGCACCACGCTCGAAGAGCGGATCGCCGTGGTGACCAGGATCAAGGACGCCATAGCCGTCCGCCACGAGGAGATCGCCCGCTCGATCAGCTCGCAGAACGGGTCCCCGTACTCCTGGAGCATCCTCGCCCAGGCCCTCGGCCCGATGATGGTCTACGACGCCGCGATCACCGTGGCCCGCGACTACCCCTACGAGGAGTTCCGCCAGGGCGTCCTCGGCCCGATCCTCGTCCGCCGCGAGGCCGTCGGCGTCGTCGCCGCCGTCATCCCGTGGAACGTCCCGCAGTTCGTGGCCGCCGCCAAGCTGGCGCCCGCGCTGCTCACCGGCTGCACGGTGATCCTCAAGCCGTCCCCGGAGGCGGTCCTCGACTCCTACATCCTCGCCGACATCGCCCGCGAGGCCGGACTGCCCGAGGGCGTGCTGTCGATCCTGCCCGCCGACCGCGAGGTCAGCGAGTACCTCGTCGGCCACCCGGACGTGGACAAGGTCGCCTTCACCGGCTCCGTCCCCGCCGGCCGGCGGGTCATGGAGGTCGCCTCGAAGAATCTCACCCGCGTGACCCTCGAGCTCGGCGGCAAGTCCGCGGCCGTCATCCTCCCGGACGCCGACCTCGACACCGCCATCGCCGGCATCGTCCCCGCGGCCTGGATGAACAACGGCCAGGCCTGCGTGGCCCAGACCCGCGTCCTCGCCCCGCGCAGCCGCTACGAGGAGATCGCCGAGGCACTCGCCGCCGCGGCCTCCGCGCTGGTCGTCGGCGACCCGCTCGACCCCGCGACGCAGATCGGCCCGCTGGTGGCCAGGCGGCAGCAGCAGCGCTCCCTCGACTTCATCCGGATCGGCCAGGAGGAGGGCGCCAAGGTCCTGTCCGGCGGCGGGCGTCCGGCGGGACAGGGCCTGGACCAGGGCTGGTACGTGGAGCCGACCCTCTTCGGAGACGTCGACAACTCGATGCGGATCGCCCGCGAGGAGATCTTCGGCCCGGTCGTCTGCCTGATCCCGTACGGCGACGAGGCGGAGGCCCTACGCGTCGCCAACGACTCGGAGTTCGGGCTCAGCGGCAGCGTCTGGACCGGCGACGTGGAGCACGGCATCGACTTCGCCCGGCAGGTGCGGACCGGCACCTTCAACGTGAACACCTTCAGCCTGGACATGCTCGGGCCGTTCGGCGGCTACAAGAACAGCGGCGTCGGGCGGGAGTTCGGCCCGGAGGGGCTGAGCGAGTACCTGGAGCACAAGATGATCCACCTCCCGGCAGGGTACGCACCCCCCGCGGCCGGTGCGTGATGGGTGACCGGTGGCACGTCGAGGTGGACCGGGGGGTCTGCATCGGCTCGGGGATGTGCGTGAACCACGCACCTGAGGGCTTCGCCCTCGACTCGGCGCGGCAGTCGCATCCGCGGGTCGCGGAGACGGACGCGAGCGAGCCGGTGCTCGCGGCGGCGGAGGGGTGCCCGGTCGAGGCGATCGCGATCACGCTGCTGGGCAGTGGCGAGGCGGTGTTCCCTCCGGAGGAGTGAGGGGGCCGCCGGGGGGCCGGGGCCGGGGTTCGGGCCCAGGCCCCGCTGCTCCGGGCGGTGCCCTGCCCTGCCCTGGCGGGCCCCCGGCCCCCGGATCCGTTGCCGCGTGCGGCGCCGTTGCCGGGGACCAGTCCCCGGACCCCTGCGCCTCAAACGCCGGCGGGGCTGGATTTGGCCGACGTCGGCCTGCACGTGCGGGCGTGTGAGACTCGTGCCACGACTGCCCGGCGTACGTGAACGGGCGGCATGGTGAGGGTGGGGAACGAGCGGTATGCGCAGGAGCGGGTGGACGGCCGGGGTGGTGCTCGGGGCGCTGCTGGTGACGGGCTGTGGGTCGGGTGGAGACTCGGCGGCGCCGGCGTCGGCGCAGGCGAAGCCGTCGAAGGGGTCCGCCGCGCCCGCGGGGACCGCCGGACAGGGCGGGCCGGCCGCGTCCGCCGGGACCGCCGGACAGGGCGGGTCCGCCGCGCCGACCGGGTCGGGTGTGCCCACCGGGCCGGGTGTGCCGACCGCGCCGGCCGCCTCCGCGGCCGCCTCCGGTGCGCCCGGTGTGCCCGGTGTCTTCGGCAAGGAGCAGGCCGCGGCCGACATCGCCGCCGCCACGGCGGCGGGCGGGCTGCCGCAGCCCGGGGCGGCCGCCACCGCCTCCCCGGCCCCGACGGGGGCGGACGCGGAGGCGGACGTGCGCCGGGCCGAGATGGCCGAGTGCATGGCTCCCTGGCAGACCATGGAGCGGGTCGCGGACCCCGAGAAGGCGTACACGGCCACGATCGCGGAGCTGGAGCGGCGCGGCTGGAAGGCCGCGGGCGACCGGAGCCGGCACGACATGCTGAGCCAGGTGACCCTGAAGAAGCAGGGCTGGATCCTGTTCGCCCGACGCTACGACTTCTCCGCGGGCAAGGGTTCCGGCATGGGCATGCCCGACATGCTGTCCTTCTTCGCCTCCGACCTGGCGTGCGAAGGCCGTTTCACGGAGGCGGAGATGGCGGAGGCGCTCCAGGAAGCGCCGGAGGAGTAGCCGAGGAGTGGCCGCGGAGTAGCTGCGGCCGTGCCCCGCCCGGACAGCTGGATCAGGACTTTTTCGGAGGCGCCGACGGAGTCGCCGGCCCGGGCCCGGCGTCCGGGGCCGTGAGGTCGATCAGGCGGCAGACCGTTTCGATGTCGATCTTCACCTGGGCGATCGAGGCCCGGCCCGACAGCCAGGTGATCAGCGCCGAGTGCCAGGTGTGCTCGATCACCCGGACCGCCGACAGCTGCTCCGCCGTCGGCGGGGCGTCCAGGCCCATCGCGTCCAGGATGATCGCCGTCGTCAGCCGGGAGACCGTGTCCACCTCGGGGCTCACGCTGCGGTCCGCGAAGGTGAGGGCCCGGACCATCGCGTCCGCCAGGTGCGGCTCGCGCTGCAGTGCGCGGAAGGCGCGCATCAGGGTTTCCGCGACCCGGGCCGCGGGCTCGTCCCCGGCCGGCGGGCGCTTGCGCAGCGTTCCGTGCATGTGCTGCAGCTGGTCCTGCATGGTCGCGACGAGCAGGTGCACCTTGGAGGGGAAGTACCGGTAGAGGGTGCCCAGGGCCACGCTGGAGGACTCCGCCACCTCCCGCATCTGCACCGCGTCGAAACCGCCCCGGCTCGCCAACTGGGCGCTGGCGTGCAGGATCCGCCTGCGGCGTGCCTCCTGGCGCTCCGTCAGGGGCGGAGACGCCGGTGTGGTGACGGCTGGGGTCACGGCCTTCGCTTCCGCTGTCATCTGTCCCGTTCCGGTTCCAAGGCGTTCCAGTTCCAAGGCGTTCATGTCTGTGCCGGGGCGGCCGCGGGAGCTGCCCCGGGCCGTCGCGCGCCCAGCATGGCAGGCGCCCGAGCCGTGGCGCGAATCACCCGCCACCCCTCTTACGGTGTGGTTTCCGGCCGGTAGATTCAATGCTCTTCAACGGATCAAGTCTGAAACTTGTTCTACATTATCCGAGCGGTTACGCTCCGGCGAAAGTGCAGGGAGAAGGGGGCCGAGAGTGACCGCAGAGGCCATGGTGACGAGCCCTCTCACGGGTCCGGCCGCCGACGGCGGCCGCCCGTTGCGGATCGCACTCCTCACCTATAAGGGGAACCCGTTCTGCGGTGGCCAGGGCGTCTACGTCCGCCACCTCGCCCGCGAACTCGTGAAGCTGGGCCACTGCGTCGAGGTCATCGGCGCGCAGCCCTACCCGGTGCTGGACACCGACGCCCTCACCGGCGCCGGCGCCACCCTCACCGAGCTGCCCAGCCTGGACCTCTACCGCAGCCCGGACCCGTTCCGCACGCCCAAGCGCGACGAGTACCGCGACTGGATCGACGCCGTCGAGGTCGCGACCATGTGGACCGGCGGATTCCCCGAGCCGCTGACCTTCTCGCTGCGGGCGCGCCGCCATCTGGCCGCCCGCGCAGGCGAGTTCGACGTGATCCACGACAACCAGACCCTCGGCTACGGACTGTTGGCGGACCTCGGTGCCCCGCTGGTCACCACCATCCACCACCCCATCACCGTCGACCGCGAGCTGGACCTGGCCGCCGCCAAGGACCGCAGGAAGCGTGCCTCCGTGCGGCGTTGGTACGGGTTCACGCGCATGCAGGGCCGTGTGGCCCGGCGGCTGCCCTCCGTGCTCACCGTCTCCGGCTCCTCCAAGAAGGAGATCGCCGAGCACCTCGGCGTCCAGGGCGAGCGCATCCACGTCGTCCACATCGGCGCCGACACCGACCTCTGGTCGCCCGATCCCGCCGTGGCCGAGGTGCCCGGACGGATCGTCACCACGTCGAGCGCCGACGTCCCGCTCAAGGGGCTCGTGCACCTCGTCGAGGCGCTCGCGAAGCTCCGTACCGAACAGCCCGAGGCCCACCTCGTCGTCGTCGGCAAGCGCGCCGAACAGGGCCCGGTGGCCCGCGCGATCGAGACGTACGGACTCCAGGACGCCGTCCGCTTCGTCAAGGGCATCACCGACACCGAGCTCGTCGACCTCGTCCGCAGCGCCCAGATCGCCTGCGTGCCCTCGCTGTACGAGGGGTTCTCGCTGCCGGCCGCCGAGGCCATGGCCACCGGCACCCCGCTGGTCGCCACCACCGGCGGCGCGATTCCCGAGGTCACCGGACCCGACGGCGAGAGCTGCCTGGCCGTGCCGCCCGGCGACGCGGGCGCGCTGGCCGCCGCGCTGGGCCGGCTGCTGGGCGACGGCGAACTGCGCACCCGGCTCGGCGCCGCCGGCCGCGAGCGGGTGCTGTCCCGCTTCACCTGGGCCAAGGCCGCCGAGGGCACCGTCGTGCACTACCGCGCCGCCATCGAGCGGGCCGCGGCGCCGGCTCCCCGGTCCCGGGCCCCGAAGTCCCGTACCGCCCGGTGACCTCCCCCTTCCGTCCGATGCAGTTCCCCTCCCCACCCCGCGACCGCGAAGGCAGGACCACGTGCTGACCGTCGATTTCTCCCGGTTCCCGCTCGCCGCAGGCGACCGCGTACTCGATCTGGGCTGCGGCGCAGGCCGGCACGCCTTCGAGTGCTACCGGCGCGGCGCCCAGGTGGTCGCCCTCGACCGCAACGGCGAGGAGATCCGCGAGGTCGCCAAGTGGTTCGCCGCGATGAAGGAGGCGGGTGAGGCCCCGGCCGGCGCCACCGCCACCGCCATGGAGGGCGACGCCCTCGCGCTGCCCTTCCCCGACGAGTCCTTCGACGTCGTCATCATCTCCGAGGTGATGGAGCACATCCCCGACGACAAGGGCGTCCTCGCCGAGATGGTCCGCGTCCTGAAGCCCGGCGGGCGCATCGCCATCACCGTGCCGCGCTACGGCCCCGAGAAGATCTGCTGGGCGCTGTCCGACGCCTACCACGAGGTCGAGGGCGGCCACATCCGCATCTACAAGGCGGAGGAACTGCTCGGCAAGATGGAGTCCGCGGGCCTCAAGCCGTACGGAACCCACCACGCGCACGGCCTGCACTCGCCGTACTGGTGGCTCAAGTGCGCCTTCGGCGTCGACAACGACAAGGCGCTGCCCGTCAAGGCGTACCACAAGCTCCTGGTCTGGGACATCATGAAGAAGCCGGCGCTGACCCGGCTCGCGGAGCAGGCCCTGAACCCGGTCATCGGCAAGAGCTTCGTCGCCTACGCCACCAAGCCGCACCTCCCCGTGGACGCGGCAGCGGCCGTGGCCGGGGCCGCGGCCGTGGGCGCCGCACAGTGAGCTCTCCCGGGCGCACCGCACCCGAACACCTGGTCCTGGACGGCGTGCTGACCGCCGACCAGGCCGCCGCCACCGTCGCCGGGATCCTCGCCGCGCAGCGCGCCGACGGGGCCATCCCCTGGTTCCGCGGGCACCACCTCGACCCGTGGGACCACACCGAGGCCGCGATGGCCCTCGACGCGGCCGGCGAGCACGAGGCCGCCGAGCGGGCCTACGACTGGCTGGTCCGCCACCAGAACGACGACGGCTCCTGGTACGCGGCCTACGCCGACCGCGAGGACGGGGTCGACACCCGCGAGCCGCAGGACGCGAGCCGGGAGACCAACTTCGTCGCGTACCTCGCCGTCGGCGTCTGGCACCACCACCTGTCCACCGGCGACGAGGCCTTCCTCGACCGGATGTGGCCCGCCGTCTACGCGGCCGTCGAGTTCGTCCTGCGGCTCCAGCAGCCGGGCGGCGAGATCGGCTGGAAGCGCGAACCCTCCGGCGAGGACGTCTCGGACGCGCTGCTGACCGGCTCCTCCTCCATCCACCAGGCGCTGCGCTGCGCGCTGGCCATCGCCGAGTACCGGGGCGATCCGCAGCCGGACTGGGAACTGGCCGCGGGCGCCCTCGGGCACGCGATACGCCGGCACCCGGAGCGGTTCCTCGACAAGTCCCGCTACTCCATGGACTGGTACTACCCCGTCCTCGGCGGGGCGCTGACCGGCGCGGAGGCGAAGGCCCGGATCGAGGAGCGGTGGGAGGAGTTCGTCGTCCCGGACCTCGGCGTACGGTGCGTGTTGCCGAACCCCTGGGTGACCGGCGGGGAGTCCTGCGAACTGGCGCTCGCGCTGTGGGCGACGGGGGAGTCGGACCGGGCCCTGGAGATCCTGCGCTCGATCGGCCACCTGCGGGCCGACAACGGCATGTACTGGACCGGGTACGTCTTCGACGACCGGGCGGTCTGGCCCGTGGAGCAGACCACCTGGACGGCGGGCTCGCTCCTCCTCGCGGTGGCCGCCCTGGGCGGCGACGAGGCCACCGGCACGGTCTTCGGCGGGCTGACGCTGCCGGCCGGCCTGGAGCCGGACTGCTGCGCCGATACGCCCGCCTGAGTACGGCCCGCCCCCCGGCCCGTGCCGGGGGACGGACACCGGCCGGGCCGGCCGGGGGTGGTGGGCGCGCCGGTCAGCGGCGGTAGAGCCGGCCCGCGACGGCGTGACCGATGACCAGGTAGGCGACGGCCGCGATGCCGTAGCCGATCACCACCTGGACCCATGCGCGGTGGAAGGTGAACAGGTCGTACGACCAGCCGGCGAGCCAGGTCGCGGCGTCGTGGACGAAGTCCACCAGGGCGTTGCCCTGGTTGGCGTCCAGCAGGTACAGCAGGATCCACAGGCCGATGACGAAGGCCATGACGTCCGCCACGACCGCGACGGCACGGCCCGCCCGGCTGCTTCCTCTGGTGTGCACTCGCGTGTGTGTGGGCATGCCGCGCGTCTTGCCGCTCCCGGGCCGGGCAAACCCGTACGCGTGAACCCGAACGGGTCCCCCGGGTGGCGGAGTCGGGTGGCCGGGGTGAGGCTGCGGGGGACGCCTCAGTCCCCGGAGGAAACCCGTGTCCGTACCCACCACAGCCGTCCGCTTCCGCCGTGCCCTCACGGCGGTGCTCCTGTCCTGTGCCCTGCTCGGCGGCGCCACCGCCTGCGGCTCGGGCGGTGGCGACAGGACCGCCGCCGGTCAGGCCGACGAGGTCTCGGTGGCCATGGCCGCGTTCGCCGAGGCCGACGCGGCGGCCTCCGCGGAGGACGCGGAAGCGGCCGCCGCCACTCCCTCGGCCAGCACCCCGGAAGAGAAGCAGAAGTTCGCCAAGACCCGCTTCGTCGCCAACGCGGGGCTCGCGGCCGGCGCCACCTACCAGTGGATCATCAAGCCGTACCGCGACGGCAAGTTCAAGAAGGGCGCCAAGGGCCGCACCTTCGCCCTGGTCAAGGCGGGCCTCGCGGGCGCCTTCGCCTACAACCGGCTGAAGGCGGCCACCGAGAACGCCAAGGGCGACCCGCTGCTGTCGAAGGCCGTGGGCCCGCTGACGGCGGGCATCGACTCCCTCAAGGGGCTCGGCTCCAAGCTGCGCAAGGGCCAGGCGGGCGACGCCGACATCAGCGCCTTCGAGGACGTCATCAACGGCGTCAAGGAGGCCGGGAAGAGCGCGGGCGCCACGGTGACCGACAAGATCCCGAGCGCCGGGCAGCTGACCGGCTGAGCGCAGCCGCCGCCTTCCCGATGCCGCAGCCCCGGAACAGGCCGGACCGGAACATTCCGGTCCGGCCTGTTCCACCTGTTTGAATGGGCCGGTGATCGAGTACGTGGTCCTCGCCGGCGCCGCCGCCGCAGCCGGCTGGCTGATGCGCCGCAAGCACCTCCGGCGCCAGGCCGTCGGGCCCGTGCCCGGCATCCCGTGCATGGCCCGGCAGCCCGCGGGCACCGGCCGCTGGCGCAGCGGCCGGGTCTACGCCGACCAGGGCGCGGCCCGCTGGGTGCCCGGCCGGGGCGAGCCCGTGACCTTGACCGGAGCCCGCGCCACCGGCGTACGGGCGCCCTCCGTGAAGGAGGGCATCTCCATCAACCCGGGCTCGCGCATCGTGACCGTTGAGTTCGCGGGAGACGAGCGCGGAGCCTCCGGCGGCATGGAGATCGCCGTGATGCCGCTGGACCTGCGGGAGCTGCTGGCCGCGGTGGAGCAGGCGGACGGCGGGACGGCAGAGACGGCAGAGGCGGCAGAGACGGAAGGGACGGAAGGGACGGCTTAGGTCGTCTCTTCGTCGCGACGCCCGCCGCGGTAGCGCCCGGGCGGGATCCCGTAGGTCCGTTTGAAGGCGTGGGCGAAGGAGTACTCCGAGGTGTAGCCGGAGCGGGCCGCCAGGACCGACAGGGGTGTGTCGGTGGTGCGCAGCAGGCGCGCGGCCGTGGTCATGCGCCACCACGTCAGGTAGGCGAGCGGCGGCTGCCCGACGCGTTCGTGGAACCGGCGGGCGAAGGCGGCCCGCGACAGTCCGGCCCGCGCCCCCAGGGAGGCGACCGTCCAGGGGCGGTCCGGTTCGGCGTGGATGGCCGCCAGCGCGGCGCCGACGGCGGGGTCGACGAGCGCCGCCGCCCAGCCCGTCCGCCCGGCCTCCCCGGCGGCCCCGCCCGGCCCGGAAACCCCGCCCACGTGCGCCCGCAGCACGTACAGCAGCAGCACGTCCAGCAGGGCCGGGAGCAGCGTGTCCGTCCCCAGCCCGGGCTCCTGCGCCTCCCGGGCCAGCAGGGCCACCGCCTCGGCCGCGCCGGGCTGTCCGCCCGGCAGGTGGAGCACCTCGGGGAGTTCCCGCAACAGCGGATGCGCGTGCTCCGCCTCGATCCGGTACCCGCCGCACAGGGTCACGGTGACCGGCCCGGCGCCCGGCTCCCCGACGGTGTCCCGGACGAGCAGGGCGGGTTCGCGGTCGGGCTCCCAGCGGGGTTCGGCCGGCTCGGCCGACGGCTCGCCGAGCAGTGTGTACCCGTGCCCGTGCGGCAGGAACAGCACGTCCCCGGCGTTCAGACGGACCGGCTCCGAGGCGGTCGCCAGCAGGCAGCTCCCGCTGAGCACCACCTGGAAGCCCGCCGACCCGGGGACCGCGGGGAACCGCTGGCCCCAGGGCGCGTGCCACCGTACGAGCGCCGACGTGGGCCTGCCCGTACGCATGAGCGCGATGACATCGCTGAGTACGTCCACGCCCGGCAGCTTAGACGGATGCGCAGGAAACATGGATCTTCACGCATGGATCGTCTTCCGCCCGGCTCATAGCGTGGGGGCATGAACGAAACCCGACAGAACGAAACCCGACAGCCCGCCGCCACGATGCGCGCGGCCCGCGTCCACGCCTACGGAGGCCCCGCCGTCATCCGCCACGAGGAGGTGCCGGTCCCCGTCCCGGCTCCCGGCGAGGTTCTCGTGGAGGTGGCGGCCACCTCCTTCAACCCGTCCGAACTCGCCCTGCGCGCCGGGCTGCTGCGGCAGGTCCTGCCCCTGGACCTGCCGTACGTCCCGGGCTGGGACCTGGCGGGCACGGTCGTCGCCACGGGGGAGCGGGTGATCGGCCGGCTGGACTCGGGCGGAGCCGCCGCCCCGTACGTGTCCGTCGCCCCCGACCTGCTGGTCCCGGCCCCCCGCTCCCTCCCCCTCGCGGCCGCGGCGGCGATCCCGGTGGCCGGCCTGACGGCCTGGCAGGCGTTGTTCGAGGCGGCGGGGATCGGCCGGGGCAGCCGGATCCTGATCAACGGGGCCGGCGGGGGCGTGGGCGCCTTCGCCGTGCAGCTCGCACGCTGGGCCGGGGCCACCGTCGTGGCGACCGCGAGCCCGCGCAGTGCGCCGGCGGTGCGGCGGTACGGGGCGCAGCGGGTGATCGACCACACGGCCGGCCCGCTCCGCGCGGCCCTGGAGGGCGAACCGCTCGACGCCGTGCTCAACCTGGCCCCGCTCGGCCCGGCGGCCGCCGCCGCCCTGCCGGCCCTCCTCGGCCCGGGCGGCGTGGCGGTCTCCGTGGCGACTCCGATCCCCGGCGGCATCCACCTGGTGGCCCGCCGGGACACCGGGCAGCTCTCGCGGCTGGTCGCACTGGTCGACGCGGGCGACCTGGAGGTCGCCCCCGCCGCGGTCCGCCCGCTGGCCGACCTGGCCGACGTACACGCGGAAGCGGAAGCGGGAACTCTCGTCCGCGGAAAGACGATCCTGGTTCCGGACGCGAGCCGGCGTGCATCCCTCTGACGGGCCGGAACCTAGCTGTTCAGCTCCGCCAGGACCCGCAGGGTGTGCGGGTCGGGGGCGGTCAGGAGCAGGTCGGTCACCGGACCCTTGCGCCACAGCTCCAGGCGTTCGGCGATCCGCTCCCGCGGTCCGACCAGGGAGATCTCGTCCGCGAAGGCGTCCGGGACGGCCATGACGGCCTCTTCCTTGCGCCCGGCCAGGAACAGCTCCTGGATCCGGTGCGCCTCCTCCTCGTAGCCCATCCGGCCCATGAGGTCGGCGTGGAAGTTGCGTGCCGCGTGCCCCATCCCGCCGATGTAGAAGCCCAGCATCGCCTTCACCGGGAGGAGTCCCTCCGCGACGTCGTCGCAGACCTTCGCCCGGGCCATCGGAGCGATCATGAACCCTTCGGGGAGCTCGGACAGCGAGGCCTGGTAGACGTCCGTGCGGGTCGGCGACCAGTAGAGGGGGAGCCAGCCGTCCGCGATGCGGGTGGTCTGGGCGATGTTCTTCGGGCCCTCCGCGCCGAGCAGGAGCGGCAGGTCGGCCCGCAGCGGGTGGGTGATGGGCTTGAGCGGTTTGCCGATGCCGGTGCCGTCCGCGCCCCGGTACGGGTGGCTGTGGAAGCGGCCGTCCAGCGCGACCGGGGCCTCGCGGCGCAGTACCTGGCGGATGACGTCCACGTACTCCCGGGTCGCCGTCAGCGGGCTGGAGGGGAAGGGGCGCCCGTACCAGCCCTCGACCACCTGCGGGCCGGACAGGCCGAGGCCCAGCATCATCCGGCCGCCGGACAGGTGGTCCAGGGTCAGGGCCTGCATCGCGGTGGCGGTCGGAGTGCGGGCGGCCATCTGCGCGATGGCGGTGCCCAGGCGGATGCGCGAGGTGTGCGCGGCGATCCAGGTGAGCGGGGTGAAGGCGTCCGAGCCCCAGGCCTCGGCGGTCCACACGGAGTCGTAGCCGAGGTTCTCGGCTTCGGCGGCGAGGTCGAGGTGGTCCGGATTGGGGCCGCGGCCCCAGTAGCCGAGTGCGAGTCCGAGGCGCATGTGACGGTCCCCTCCACGAATCTGACGATGCGTCAGGAGACTGTAGGGCAACGGCCCCCCGCCCGGAAGGGCGGGGGGCCGTTGTGCGTGAGCGCGCCCGGGGTCAGCCGCGCTGGATGCCCGAGGTGTCGTTCAGGACGCCGCGGCGGCCGTCCTGGGTCTGGGCGATCAGCGTGGCCGGACCGCGCTGCTCCACGGCCAGGTACCAGGTGCCGGGCGCGAGCTCCGCGATCGGGGCGGGGCTGCCGTCCTCGGCGAAGAGCGGGCGGGCCACCGGAACGGCGAACCAGAACGGCGTGAAGTCCGCCGCCGGGGCGGGCTGCGGGGTCGCGTCCTGCGGGGCCTGGGGCTGCTCGTGGCCGCCGCCGTAGGGCGGGACCGGCTGCGGGGCGGCCCCGTACGGCTGCGGCTCCTGGCCGCCCGGGTAGCCGTACCCGGCGCCCGGCTGCTGCTGGCCGCCGTACGGCGGGACGACGGCGGCGGCGGGCTTCGGGTCCGGGATCAGCTGCCCGGCGAGCGCGGGCACCTTCGACCCGAAGAGGGTCACGCCGGCCAGCACGGCCGTGGCGAGGAAGCCGATGACGGCGCCCGCGCCCAGGTCGGCCCCGGTCGGGCAGGTGATCAGGGCCCAGAGCGCGGACCAGGCGGCCGCGACGGAGAGCACGGTGCCCCAGGCCTGGAAGGGCAGGCCCAGGAGCTGGCGTCCGGCGGGCTGCAGGCGGGCCGCGACGAGCAGGCCGACGGCGATGAACGCGAGCAGGAAGATGCTCGGCAGCGCCAGGCGGTACACGTCGGTGTCCCACGCGCTCGGTGCGTCGACGCCGGGCGCGGAATAGAAATCGAGGAACGAGGCGATGAACAGCAGCGCCGCTGCTCCGATCACCACGCCGTCGCCTCGAGTGAGGGATCGGATGTTCACGTCTCAGGTGTCCTTCTCGGTCTCGTCGTCTCGTGGTGCCGTGGGGTGCCCGCCGTGACGCAGGGGGGCGGGCGGCACCATGGTACGGAGCTTTGCCGCGGCCGAGAGGATCGGGGCTGCGGGCCGCCCGGAGGGACGGTCCCGGTGGCCCTACCCGCCGAGGAAGCCGACGATGCCGTCCGCGATGCCCTGGGCCGCTTTCTGGCGCCACTGCGGACTCGACAGCTGTGCCGCGTCCTTGGCATCACGCATGTTGCCGCATTCGATGAACACCTTGGGCCGGGTCGAGAGGTTCAGTCCGCCCAGATCGTCGCGGACGACCAATCCGGTACCGCCGCCGAGGTAGTTGGCGGGGGCGGAACCGGTGGTCCGGGCGAAGTTCCCGGCGATCCGCTCGCCGAGCTGCCGGGACGGTCCGATGATCTTCGCGGTGTCGGCGCCGCCGCCCTTGACCTTGGCGGGGAGGATGACGTGGAAACCGCGGCTGCCGGCCGAGACCCCGTCCGCGTGGACGGAGACCACGGCGTCGGCGACGGCCTCGTTGCCGATGCGGGCGCGCTCGTCGATGCACGGGCCGAAGGGGCGTTCCTTGCCGGCCTCGTGGGTGAGGACCACCTTGAGGCCCTTGGCCTCCAGGACGGTGCGCAGGCGGCGCGACACGTCCATGCTGAACTCGGCTTCCATGTAGCCGGAGTTGGTGGTCGTGCCGGTGGTGTCGCACTCCTTGCGGTTGGTGCCGATGTCCACCTGGCGGTTGATCTCGGTGGTGTGCTTGAAGTTGCCCGTGTTGTGACCGGGGTCGATGACGACGGTGCGGCCGGCGAGGCCCTTGGCGGCGGCGGGGCTCGGCACGGTGCCGGTCCCTCCGGGGGTCGCGCCGGGGGCCGGGCTCGCGGCCGGAGCCGACGCGGAGGCCGATGCCGATGCGGATCCCGGTGCCGGGGGCGCGGAGGATGCCGCCGCCGACGCCGCGAGCGGCATCACGATCCGGGGCGGCCGCGAGTCGTCGCCGACGCCCCCGCTCAGCACCTCGGTCAGTACCCACCCGGCCAGAGCGGCCGGGGCGACCGCGGCCACCGCGACGACCAGGGTCGACCGGCGGGTGTACCAGGGCCGGTCCGGACTGATGGACGTCGAGGACTCGGGGAGCGGCGGGAGGCTTTCGTCGTAGCGCACCCGGCGATGCTAGACCGGCGGTCGGCCGGGTGTACGGACCGTGGGCCATCCGGGGGCGCGGTGCGGTTATATGCTCCGCTGACCTGTTGGGCCCCGAGCCGCCGGGCGCTGTGCGCGGGTGCGGCGCCGTTGCCGGGGGGCGCTGCCCCCGGACCCCCGCGCCTCAAACGCCGGCGGGGCTGGATTTGGCCGACGTCGCCTCCACGAGCGGGCGGGCGGGGCTGGATTTGGCCGACGTCGCCTCCACGAGCGGGCGGGTGGGGCTGGATTTGGCCGACGTCGCCTCCACGAGCGGGCGGGTGGGGCTGGGTGCGGGCCGGGTCAGATGCCCTCGCCCGTGCGGCGCAGCACGCGCAGGGAGTCGGTCACCGAGACCTCCTCGAAGGCGCCGGAGGTCAGGGCGCGCAGGTAGATGCGGTATGGGGCCTGGCCGCCGTCGGCCGGGTCGGGAAACACGTCGTGGATCACCAGCGTGCCGCCCTCGGCGACGTGCGGGGCCCAGCCCTCGTAGTCGCCCGTGGCGTGCTCGTCGGTGTGGCCGCCGTCGATGAAGACCAGGCCGAGCTTGCCGCCCCAGGCCGCTGCGACCTGCGGTGAGCGGCCGACGATCGCGATGACGTGGTCCTCCAGGCCGGCCTTGTGCAGGGTCCGGCGGAAGGTGGGCAGGGTGTCCATCAGCCCGATCTCCGGGTCGACGACGCTCGGGTCGTGGTACTCCCAGCCGGGCTGCTGCTCCTCGCTGCCCCGGTGGTGGTCCACGGTGAGCGCGCTCACCCCCGCCTCGCGGGCGGCGTCGGCGAGCAGGATCGTGGAGCGCCCGCAGTAGGTCCCGACCTCCAGCAACGGCAGCCCGAGCCGCGCCGCGGAGGCGGCCGCCTCGTACAGGGCGAGGCCTTCCCCTACGGGCATGAACCCCTTGGCGGCCTCGAAGGCGGCGAGGGTCTCCGGCTTGGGGCTGGCCATGGTGTTCCTCCTGCGGGGTGGGCGGCATGCGGCATGCGTCGGCACGCGTCGGCGTACATCGGCGTACGTCGGCGTACGTCGGCGTACGTCGGCGGCCCATGCTGCCTTACCCGCTGGTAGGACGCCATGCCCGGGCCCGCCCACCGTGTCGGAGGGCGACATGAGTTGCTGTCATCCCGTCTCAGCCGACAGTTTTACTTGTCGTTAGGGCTTGCGGCAGGTAAACATGTCACATGGATGATTCGGTATCGATCCCGACCCCCGACAGGAACGACGAGGACTTCTGGGCCACCGTCATGGCCCTGGTGGAGCCCGCCTGGAGCGAGCCCGCCGAGGACGAGGAGTTCGCGATGGACGACCAGGTGCTCGACGCGGTCCGCCCGCTGGCGCAGCGCATCTCGACGCGCGCGCAGGCCTACCGGGCCGCCGGCCGGCCCTTCGACCCCGTCCTCATGGCCGCCCCCGACGTACAACTGGCCCTGCTGCGGGCGCTCTACGAGGCCAAACGGTCCGTCGACCGGATGGCGGAGAGCGCCGCGACCGTCGCCGGCCGCAGCGGAGCCAGCTACACGCAGCTCGGCGCGGCCTGGGGCGGCATCAAGCGCCAGTCCGCCCGCCTCAAGTGGCCCCACGCGGTGGCGAAGCGGTCCGCCAGTGAGTCCATCCCGCTGCGCTACGCGGGCGGCACCGCCGTCATCCACCACGACCCGGACGCCGACGCCTGGTGGTACACCGCCGTCGCCGCGGACGGGCAGGAGGAGGAGTCGGAAGCCGTGCACCCGACCTACGCCGAGGCCATCGCCCGGGCGACCGAATTCCTCCTGGGCCACGGCCGGCCGGACGGGCCGGCTTCCTGACCCCCTTCCGGTCAGCGGCCGAAGAGACGGGAGAGGGTGCCGGTCCCCGGGCCGGCGCCGCGGCGGCGTTCGCGCAGTGCGCGGCGCAGGTCCGCGCGGGTGTCCGTGACCTCCTGGGTCAGCCAGTCGCCGCTGCCGAAGACGAAGGGGAGCCGGTGCAGCAGAGGGTTGACGAGGCTCAGCGCGCGCTCGGGATCCCCCGCCTCGCCGATGCTGCGGATCACGCGGTGAGCCACCTCCGGGTCGCCGTGTTCCACGAGCTCCTCCACGTCCGGGAACAGCCGCAGGTACAGCGGCGCGGCCGCCGCGAAGTCGCCGACCAGCCACGCGTCGTGCGCCAGCCGACGCCGTACGTCGAGCAGGATCGGCCCGTCGGAGGGCAGGGTCCGCTCCAGTCCGGGCAGCAGCGGCCCCAGCAGGGCGCGTTCGCGCTCGGCCCGCTCGGGCGTGCGGGCGTCCCACTGGCCGTCGCGGTCGTGCGCGCCGCGCTGCATCGCCGAGGCCAGGTAGTACCGGGCGGTCATGGTCACCGGGTCGTCGGGACCGAGCACCCGGACCGCCTGCTCGATGATCTCGCGCAGCTCCCCCTCGTGGCGGTGGCCGTCGCCGGGTCCGTGGGCCGCGGCTTCGCCGACGTACGCGACGCGCGCGGTGATCGTGTCGTGGTGCTCCAGGCCGAGGACCCGCACCATGCGGGGCAGGATGCGCTCCAGCTCGACGCCGGACTGCCCGCGTACGCGCACCGCCCGGTGGTAGGCGGCCCGCACCGTCAGCGGGTCGTTCGCGCCGAGCTCCTCCGTGGAGTCGGCGGCCAGCATGCCCAGCCGTTCCACGAGGTCGGCGGGGGCGTCCGTCAGAAGCCGCTCCAGGCGCCGCCGCAACAGGGCCCGGACGGGATCGTCGGCCGGCTGGGCCGCGAGGACGTGGACGGTCGGGGAGTAGGACGGCACCGGAGGCGCGGGGGAGGGGGCGGGGGAGGACGGGACCGGCCCGGGTCCGGACGGGGGCGTGAGGGCGGGCGCGGACGGTGCGCCGCCCCGGGCGAGGTCCGCGAGCCGCCGCGCCACCTCGTGCGCATCGGCGGGACGGTTCCCGGGGTCCTTGGCGAGCAGGCCGAGTACGAGGTCGTCGAGGCCGGCGGGCAGCCCCGGCCGGAGAGAGCCGGGGGACGGCGGCTCGGCCGTCAGGTGCTGGGCGAGGAGTTCGTGCATCTCGCGTGCGGGGAAGGGGCGTTCGCCGGTGAGCAGCTCCATCAGGACGCAGCCCAGGGCGTACAGGTCGCTGCGGCCGTCCACGGGGACCCCGTTCGCGCCGCCCGTCCAGCGCTCCGGGGCCATGTACGGGAAGGAGCCGATGATCATGCCGGTGCCCGTCAGCTCCGTACCGGGGCCGCCCGGGG
This sequence comes from Streptomyces sp. AP-93, assembly GCF_022808175.1. Taxonomy (GTDB): domain Bacteria; phylum Actinomycetota; class Actinomycetes; order Streptomycetales; family Streptomycetaceae; genus Streptomyces. The sequence goes on from NZ_JALGBX010000001.1 coordinate 131,821, forward strand.
CCTTGGCGATGCCGAAGTCGAGGACCTTCGCCACCCCGTTCCCGCCGTGCCCGCCGTTCCCGACGTGCCCGACCACCATCACATTCGCCGGCTTGATGTCCCGGTGGACGATCCCGGCGTCGTGCGCGGCCCCGAGGGCGTCCGCGATCTGCCGCGCCCAGTCCAGGGCGTCGGCGAGGGGCGGTACCCCTTCCTCCAGGACCTCGGCGAGGCTGCGTCCCCGGAGTAGCTCCATCACCAGGAAGACCGTGCTGCGCCCGGCGCGTTCGGTGCGGCCGAAGTCGTGAATGGTGGCGATGTGGGGATGGGCGAGGCTCCCGGCGAGGCTGGCCTCCCGCTCGAAGCGGCGGGTGTCCTCGTACGTCAGCGGGTACCCGATCTTGACGGCGACCCGGCGGCCCACCCGGCGGTCCGTGGCCCGCCACACCTCGCCGAACCCGCCCCGGCCGAGCAGCTCCTCCAACTCGTACCGGTCTTCGATCAGTTCCCGCACCCGCTCGTCTCCCCGCCACGATCCTCGTCCCGCCGGGGCGAAGCCTATGTCCGGCGGCGTTCCACGTGGTGAGGCCCCGGGCCGCGAACGGCCGACTCAGCACGGCCCGTGAGGAAGGCCGTCAGGCGGGCCGCGTGCGGGGGCGGGTCCGCGGGGTGCAGGAGTTCCGTGCGGTGGACCAGGCGGGGGGCGTGGACCGGGATCGCCGTGGTGCCGGGGAACGTGGCGGCCAGGGAGAGGGGGAGGGCGGTCAGGCCGTGGCCGGCGGCGGCCAGGGCGGCCAGAGCGTGCGGGTCCGTGCCGTGGTGGTGGATGCGCGGGTGGAAGCCGGGGGTGTGGCTGACCTCGCGGAGCCGGGTCAAGGGGACCGCCGTGTCGGGGGCGTCGATCCACTGCGCCTGCGCGAGGTCGGGCAGCCGGACCGAACTGCGCCGCGCCAGGGGGTGGTCGTGCGGGAAGAGCACCGCCAGGGGCTCCTCGGTGACGGCGAGGGTGACGGTGGGGCCCAGGTCCGGCAGCGGGAGGGGATCGCTGGGCGCGGCCACTCCGTCCACGAGGCCGAGGCCGGCGCGGCCGGTCAGGACCGCCTCGACCACCGCGTCCCGGCCCAGGACGTGCAGGCCGACCTCCACCGGCCCCGCGGCGCGCAGCCGGGCCAGGGCCTGTGCGAGTGCCGGCCCGAAGGCCGCGGGGGAACAGGCCAGCGTCAGCCGGGCGTCGGGTGCCCGGTGCAGGCGGGCGATGTCGGCGCGGGCCGCGTCCAGGCGCAGGAGCAGCGCGGGGGCGTGTTCCATCAGCCGGACCCCCGCCTCGGTGGGGGCGACGGGCCGCCGCTCGACCAGCCGGGCGCCCAAGTCGGCTTCGAGCGCCGCGATGTGCTGGGAGACGGCCGGCTGCGTGTAGCCGAGGACCGAGGCGGCGGTGGAGAAGGAGCGGTGTTCGAGGACCGCGACGAAGGTGCGCAGCAGATGCGGATCCATGGGCATCAGTATCGCTTATGGGAGTAGTGCGGATCATCGTTGGACGTGATGGGCGGCGGCTCGGAGGATGGCCGTCATGATGAACGTGAACCAGACCGCCGGTACGGCAACCGCCCGCATCGCCCTGATCGCGGACCGCTCCGACGCCGTACGCTCCCACGCCCGCGTCCCCGGCCTGCTGGAGGCACTGCGCCTGCGCGAGGGCCTTGACCTGGACGCCTACTGGATCCCCACCGAGGAAGCCGGCGAGGGCATGGACGGCTTCGACGCCGTCTGGGTCCTCCCCGGCAGCCCCTACCGCAGCGAGGGCGGGGTGCTCGCGGCGATCCGGGACGCCCGCGAGAACGGCATCCCCTTCCTCGGCACCTGCGGCGGCTTCCAGCACGCCCTGCTGGAGTTCGCCCGTACCGTCTGCGGCCTCGACCGGGCCGCCCACGCCGAGAACGACCCCGCGACCACGGAGGCGGACGCCGTGGTCGTCCCGCTGGCCTGCTCGCTCGTGGGCCACGAGGGGACCGTACGGGTCACACCCGGCTCCCGTGCCGCCCGGCTGCTCGGCGCGGACCGCACGCAGGCGCGGTACCACTGCAACTACGGCCCCAACCCGCTCCACTCGGACCTGCTGCGGGCGCACGGCATGACCTTCACCGGCGCCGACGAATCCGGCGACATCCGCATCGCCGAACTGGCCGAGCACCCCTTCTTCCTGGCCACCCTCTTCCAGCCCGAACTGGACGGCGACGGCACCCGCGCCCACCCGTTCGTCACGGGCCTGGCGGCGGCGGCCGTCGAGCACGCGCGCAGCCACTGACCGCAGGGGGGCCGGAAGGGGGTGTTCCTGCCCGGACGGGGGAACGACACCGCTTCGGAGCGCCGCGTGATACCGGGGGGCCCCGAGGAGCGGGCTGGTCCGACTACGGCTCGGCCGCGGAGGACGCCGACGGCCACACCGACCTCACGGTGCGGTTCTCGGTGTATTCCTGCCCGGACGCGACGGCCGCCGGCCGGGGCTACACGGAGCTGGTCGCCGAACTCGACAATCCGGGCGGAGGGAAGGAAGTCCCCTTCGCCACCCGGAAACTGGGCGACGAGAGCGCGACGACCGCGTACACCGTTGCCGACGAGCATCTTGCGGACCCCACCCAGATCGGCCGCCACCTGATGTGGAGGGCACGCGTCGGGACCGTCGTGATCGAGATGCACTACGGGCCCCTGCGCGAGGGGGCCGGATCCGAGCGCGAGGCGGAGGAGTTCATGCGGATCGTCTGCGACCGCGCCCGGGCGGCTCAGGCCCGCGGCTGACCCGGACCGGGTCACAGGGGGCGGCGGCGCACTCGAACCACACCGTCTTTCCGATGGAGTTTGCGTCCGTGCCCCAGCGGTCCGTCACCGTCGCTCCCGTCTGAGCGGCGGCGGTAACCGGAGCCTGTCGGCTCTCCGCCTGTACGGGGAGGGCGAGCAGGCCGGAGCCGGTGAGGAGCGCCGCGGTGACCGCGCCGATCACCGCGCTGCGGAGGTGGGGACGGTGGGGCAGGGGGGCTCCTCGGGGATGAAGTGCGAAGGGAACACGCGCACTCAAGCAACTTCCGGGGAGCGGGCATAGCGGCCCTTGGGGGTCGCGCCTGCGCGGGGCCTCCGCCTCGTGCCCGGCCTTGCCCCACCCCCCTTGAAGAGAAGGGTTTCCGGTGGCACCGTTCCCCAGGCGTCAGGGCTCGGCAGGAGTACCCGTACGGCCGGTGGCACGGAGGCCGTCCGCCCGGCCATTTCTCGTACGCGCCCGACCTCGCCTTCAGGGTGCAGGTGAACTGGCTCTACCCTGAGCCGAGTTCGAACGGGACGGGCCGACCGGCCGCCCGCAGGGGATCACCGGGGGACGGGCAGCATGGGCAGCGGGACCGGCAAGGGGCAGGGTGGCGGCAGTGATGGCCACGTCGGCGATGCGGACGGCGGCATAAAGCCGCTCGCGGCCGGTGATCCGGGCCGGATCGGGCCGTACCTGCTGCTCGGGCGCCTCGGTGCCGGCGGGATGGGCCGGGTGTTCCTGGCCCGGTCCGAGGGCGGGCGTACGGTCGCGGTCAAGGTGCTGCACGAGGAGCACGTGGCCGACGCGCAGTTCCGGGCCCGGTTCCGCCGCGAGATCGACGCCGCCCGGAAGGTGGGCGAGCGGTACACCGCGCCCGTCCTGGACGCGGATCCCGACGCCGAACGGCCGTGGGTGGCCACCGGATACGTACCCGGGCTCTCGCTGGAGCAGATCGTGCGCCGGCACGGCCCCCTGCCCGTGGACTCCGTACACGCCCTCGCGGACGGGCTGCTGCACGCGCTGAAGGACATCCACAGCGCAGGGATCGTGCACCGCGACCTCAAGCCGTCGAACGTGATGCTGACCGTCGAGGGCAGCCGGGTCATCGACTTCGGGATCTCGCGCGCCCTGGAGACCTCCGTCGAGTCGCTGCTCACCAGCACCGGCATGGTCGTCGGCTCGCCCGGGTTCATGTCGCCCGAGCAGGTGCGCGGACAGCGGGCCGGGGCGAAGAGCGACGTGTTCACCCTCGGCTGTGTCCTGATGTACGCGGCCACGGGCGAGCTGCCCTTCGGGCACGGCGCCAGCAACCAGCACGCGGTGATGTTCCAGATCGTGGAGGGCGAACCGGCCCTGGAGCGGGTGGCGGACGCCACCCTGCGCGCGCTCATCGGCCGCTGCCTGGTCAAGGGCGTCGAGGAACGGCCGGGCGTGGACGAGCTGCTGGCGGATCCGGAGCGGGTCCGCCCGGCGGTGCGTGGAGGGGCGTGGCTGCCGCCCGAGGTGGTGGAACGGCTGGCCCGGCAGGCGGCGCGGCTGCTCGACGCGGAGGCGGTGCCCGTGGCCGCGGCCGCGGAAGGCGGGGGCCCGGGGGATACGCAGACCCCGGACCGGGGGACGGTCGGGCTGCGTCCGGAGGCGGGTGCGGCGGGTGCGGCTGGTGCGGCTGGTGAGTCCGGCCGGTCCGGCGAGCAGGTCGTCGAGGTCGTCGAGCCGGCGGGCGGACAGGCGGGGGGACCGGCTGCCGTTCCGGCGGCCGGACCGGCCGCCGTCGCCGGCGGTGCCGCGGAGAACGAGCGGCGCGGGGCACGGCGGCGGTGGTCCATCGCCGTGCCCGCCGTCCTGGTGCTGACCGTCGGCGGGGGCACGGTGGCCCTGCTCCAGCCGTTCGGCGGCGGTGGCGACGGGGCGCAGGCCTCGCCCCCGGCGAGCAGTGCGCCCGTGACGCCCGGCGCCTCCTCCGGCTCCCCTTCGGCGGCGAGCGGGTCACCCGCCGCCCCGGGCAGTCCGAACTCCGAGAGCCCCCAGGCCGCCCAGAGCCCGCCCGTACCGGTGCCGGACGGCCAGGGCGGCGCCGCGGCGGGCGCGGGGACCCCCGGCGGAGGCTCCGGTACCCCGGGCGGCAGCAGCGCGAGCCAGGGCGGCGGCGGTGGCCCGGCCGCCGGAGGCACCGGTACGGGCACCGGCCCGAGCGCCACCCCGGGCGGCTCGGGTTCGCCGAGCGGCGGGGGCTCCCCCAGTGGCGGCGGTTCGCCGAGTGGCGGCTCGCCCAGCGGCGGTTCGTCCGGCGGCAGCGACGCGGTCCCCGCGTACTTCACCGGCACCTGGACCTACAAGGGCGACTTCAACATCGGCCAGCCGGAGACGGTGACCATCACCCGGTCCGGAGCCGTCCGGCTGATCACCGAATCGAACATGGGCCACTGCGAGAACATCGCCAAGGTGACGTCGCTGGCCTCGGGCGGCACCCGGATCAACATCGGCGCGGCCGCGGTGGACAAGTCCAAGTCCACCAGCCAGTTCTGCGGGGTCCTGGACCCCTCCTTCTTCACCAAGAGCCTGCCGGCCGGCCTCCAGCACAACGTCGGCCCCTCCCACGGCGAGGGCTACTACTACGAAAAGTCCTGACCTCGGTCCTTCAAGTGCCGCTCGCCAGGCCGGTCTCCCAGGCCCACGCCGCGATGCCCACCCGGTTGCGCACCGCCAGCTTCGCCTGGATGTTGGCGACATGGGTCTTGGCGGTGCCCGGCGAGATGAACAGCTCGGCGCCGACCTCGGCGTTGGTCAGGCCGCGTGCGACGAGCAGGGCGATCTCGCGCTCCCGCGCGGTGAGGGGGTCCTCGGCTGCGCTCTGCGGTGCGGGAACGGCCTGCGGGCCGGGTTGCGGGCCGGGTTGCGGCGCGGACAGGCTGCGCAGCAGCCGGACCGTGAGCTGCGGGCTGATCAGGGTGTCTCCGGCCATCGCCGCCCGTACGCCCTCGATCAGCAGGTTGGGGCCCGACCGCTTCAGCAGGTAGCCGCAGGCGCCGTTGCGCAGTGCGGCGTGCACGTAGTCGTCGAGGTCGAACGTCGTGACGACTACGACGCGGACGGGGTGTTCGGCGGTCGGGCCCGCCAGGAGCCGGGTCACCTCCAAGCCGTCCAGGCGCGGCATCCGGATGTCGGCGAGTACGACGTCGGGCCGCAGCGTACGGGCGAGTTCGACCGCTGTCGCACCGTCGGCGGCCTCCCCGACGACGGTCATGTCGGGCTGCGAGTCGAGGATGAGCCGGAAGCCGTTGCGTACGTCTTCCTGGTCGTCGGCTATCAGAATGCGGGTGGTCACGGGATCATGATGCCGTGGCGTGCGGTCCGGTGGTGGCGGGAAGGGTCGCGGTCACGCGCCAGCCGTCCTGGTACGGGCCCGAGGCGAAGGTGCCGCCGGAGGCGCGGACGCGTTCGGCCAGTGCGAGCAGTCCGCCGCCGCCCCTGGCGCCCCGTTCGAGCCGGGAGAGGGCCGGCAGGTGCGAAGAGCGGCCGCGGCCACCGCCGTTGGTCACCTTGACCTCGACGGTCGTACGGTCCGTGCCGAGCTCGACTCGTACACCGGCCGCTCCCGGCGCGTGGCGCCGGACATTGGTGAGCGCCTCCACCACGACCCGGTGGACCGTGGCGGCTCCCTCGCGGGAGAGCACGTCGGTGACGTCCGGGGCCAGGTCGAGCCGGGCCGGTATCCGTCCCGTCTCACTGAACCGGTCCACGACTTCGCCGAGTTGGCCGATGCCCGGGAGGACCGTACGGGCGCCGCGCGCGGCCTCGTCTCCGGTCAGGCCGCTGCTGTCGCCGTCACCGTTGCCGCCGGTGTTCTCGTCGGCCGCGTGCAGCATCCGGACCGTACGGTCGATCGAGGCCAGTGCCGCGAGTCCGGCCCGCTCGATCCGTTCCAGCGCCCGGGCCGCCGCCGCCGGATCGTGCTGGGCCACGAACCGGGCCGCCTGGGCCTGCACGACGATGCCGCTCACGTCGTGGGCGACGAAGTCGTGCAGATCGTGGGCGAGTTCGAGCTGTTGGGCGCGGCGCGCGGCAAGGACCGCCTGCCGGCGGCGGTCCTCCATCAGGCGGGGATAGCCGCCGACGACGACCGAGACGGCGATCGGCGCCGACCAGAAGGACATCAGGCCGAGGCGCTCGAAGAAGGAGGCGTCCGGGACGAGCGGGAGGGTCCATGCGGCGACGGCCACGGCGCCGAGCCCGCCGCCCGTCAGGAGCTGCCGCCGGGGCGCCCAGCGCACCGCCGCCGTCAGGAGCAGCAGCACCGCTCCTACGGCCACCATGTGCCACGGCGCTCCTTCGGCCGTTCCGCGTCCCGGCCAGCCGAACGCGGCCACCAGGAGCAGGGCGCCGGCGCCGCCCGTGGCGGTCCCGGTCCATCCGCGCGACCGCGGCAGGCAGCCGAAAGCGGCGAGGGCGATTCCGGCGGCAGCGAGCGCCGGCAGCGGCCGTACGCCCAGGAAGAGGGTGGCGGCGCAGCAGGCGGCGGTAAGGACGCCGACGACGGCACGGTCCCGGTGTGCCATGCCCGTGATCTTCACCTCCACGACCTTAGGGGCTGTGCGGGCCGGCGGCCTCTGCCGAACGGCATAGAGGGGTCCACCGAGCCCCCGAGCGGATCTCCCCATCGGCCGATGGTCGCGGATCGGCGCGGTGGCGGAGGCTGATGCCACACCGAACAGCGGCTCAACCGGTCGCAGGGATCAAGGAGTTCACCATGCTGCGCAGTACCACGCTTCGTACGTCCGTCGTCGGAATCGCCGCGCTGGCGGTCATCGGCGGCCTCGCTGTCTCCGCCTCGGCCTCCGCCTCGGCCTCCGCCTCGGCCTCCGCCTCGGCCTCCGCCTCGGCCTCCGCCTCGGCCTCTGCCTCCGGCTCGGCTTCCGTCTCGGGCGGGGCGAAGAAGGCGCTGAAGGAATCGAGTCTCACCGGCTCCGCCAAGCTGTACCGGGAGGACGGCCAGCAGGTCCACTTCTCCTTCGACGCACACGGCTTCGCACCGGTCGAGCCCGACGAGCCGGGCGCCCCGGCCGGTACCTCGCGCGGCACCTTCCGGTTCACTCACCACGCTCCCGACGGAACGGGGGGTGCGTACGCCGAAGGCCGTATCGACTGCCTGCTGACCGGCGGTCCGGTCGCGACCGTCACCGGCATCATCACGCGTTCCGACCTGCCCCCCGGCGCCATCGGCACGCGCATCGGCTTCACCGTCTACGACGGGAAGGGCGACGGGAAGAAGGACCGGGTCGGCTACAGCTGGGCCGTGGCCGGGTTCGACGGGCTGGAGGTTCCGAAGTGCCTGAGTGCCGCTCCGTACGAGACCGTCGAAAGCGGCGACTTCAAGGTCGTGCACGTGTTGCCGGCGCCCCCGACGCCCCCGGCGGAGAGCACGGAGAGCACGGAGAACGCGGAGATCAGCGAATGAGGGCCGCCATGGAGTACCCGCCGAGCCGTCGAGTGGTGCGCCTCGCCCGCCTCGCCGCGCTCGCCCCGCTGCCCACGGGGCTCTGGCGGATCGCCGGAGCGGTCGGAGTGCCGCTCGGCTTCTCCGGGGGCGACCCGCTGGCGGACGTCAGCTTCGGCAGCGGCTTCTCGCTCTACCTGATCGGCCTGAGCGTGTTCGCCGAGGTACTGGGATTCCTCGCCCTGGGCCTCGTGCAGCGCTGGGGCGAAGTCACCCCGCACTGGCTTCCGTTGGTCGGCGGCAGGCGCGTACCGCCGCTCGCCGCCGTGATCCCCGCCGGCGTGGGGGCTGCCGCGCTGACCCTGCTGGGAGTCCTGGGGGCCATCGGCTGGAACGACCCGGGGAACATGGGCGCCCCCGGATCCCCGACGGGCGCGGCGTACTGGGTGATGACGGCCTGCTACCTGCCGCTGGTGGCCTGGGGGCCGCTGCTGGCGGTCGTCACCGTGGCCTACCACCGCCGCCGGAGGACCGCGGCACCCGGCCGCCGGCTCGTCATTGCCTCACGCTCCGGTCCGGGCGACGGCGGCCGGCCCCAGAGTGAGAACACGTTTCAGTTCTGACCTTCCGTCAGAATGCAACGTGTTCTACTCTGCCGCGCATGGGCATCGGAATCACACAGGAACAGCGGGAGTTGGCCGAAGCCGTACGCGGCTGGGTCGCGCGGGCCGTGCCGCCCGAGGAGGTGCGCAAACTCCTCGACACCCCGCCGCAGACGGGCTCGAGGCCCGCCTACTGGGACGGGCTGCTCGCCTCCGGGCTGCTGGAGCCGCACCTGGAGGGCGGGAGCCTGCTCGACCTCGCCGTCGCGGTGGAGGAGGCCGCCCGGGCGGCGCTGCCGGGGGCCTACCTGCCGAGCGTGCTGGCCTCCGTACTCCTGGACCGGGCCGGGTCCGAGCCCCTCGGCGGGCGGGTCGGGGCCGTGGCGCTCGGGCCCGGGGACCTGACCGCCGTGGCCGTGGAGGGCGGGTACCTCCTCGACGGGACCGCGCCGCCGGTGCTGGGCGCGGGCGAGGCCGACCTCGTGCTGCTCGCCGCCGAGACCGCGCACGGGACCCGCTGGTTCGCCGTCGGCGCCGCCGCGCTGGACATCCGTACGCAGGACAGCGCCGACCCGACCCGGCCCACCGCCGAGGTCCGCGCCCGCGGGGTCACCGCCGGGCCGGGGGCCCTGCTGGAACTCGACGCCGCCCTCGTACGGGACCTCGCCTGCGTGCTGTTCGCCGCCGACGCCTGCGGCACCGCCGCCTGGGCGCTGCACACCGCCGCCGAGTACGCGAAGGTGCGCGAGCAGTTCGGGCGGCCCATCGGGCAGTTCCAGGGGATCAAGCACCTGTGCGCCGACATGCTGGTGCGCGTGGAGCAGGCCCGGGCGCTCGCCTGGGACGCCGCGCAGGCCATGGAGGAACCGGCCGAGGTGCGCTCGCTGGTGGCCGCGCTGGCCGCGGGCACCGCGCTCGACGCCGCGTACTCCTGCGCCAAGGACTGCGTCCAGGTGCTCGGCGGCATCGGCTTCACCTGGGAGCACGACGCCCACATCTACCTCCGCCGGGCCCTCGTCGCCCGCCAGCTCCTCGGCTCCGGCGACGGCCACCGGGTCCGGGCCGTACGCCTCGCCGCCGCCGGAGCGCGGCGCGAGCTGCGCCTGGAGCTGCCCGCGCGGGCCGAGACCCACCGCGCGAAGGCCCGTAGCGCCATCGCGGACGCGGCCGGGCTCGACCCCGCCACCGCCCGCCGCGTGCTGGCGCCCACCGGGTACGCGGCCCCCTACCTGCCGGCCCCGTACGGGCTCGGCGCCGGTCCCGTCGAACAGCTCGTCGTCCAGCAGGAACTGGCGGCCGCCGGGGTCAAGGTCGCCGACCTCGGGATCGCCACGTGGGTCGTGCCGTCCCTCCTCGCCTACGGGACCCCCGAACAGCAGGAGCGCTACCTGCTGCCCACCCTGCGCGGGGACGTCACCTGGTGCCAGCTCTTCTCCGAGCCCGGCGCGGGCTCCGACCTCGCCTCGCTGCGGACGAAGGCGGAGCGGTCGGCTTCCGGGGACGGCTCCTGGCTGGTCAACGGGCAGAAGGTGTGGACGAGTTCCGCGCACAGCGCCGACTACGGGATCCTGCTGGCCCGCACCGACCCGGACGCCCCCAAGCACAAGGGGCTCGGCTACTTCATCGTGGACATGAAGACCCCCGGGATCGACATCCGGCCGCTCAAGGAGATCACCGGCGAGGCCCTGTTCAACGAGGTCTACTTCGACGACGTGCCGCTGCCGCCGGACGCCCTGGTGGGCGCCGAGGACGGGGGCTGGAAGGTCGCCCGCAACACGCTGGGCAACGAACGCGTCCACATGGCCGACCAGATGACCTTCGATACCGGCCTGGAGGCGCTGCTCGCCCGCTCCGCCGAACTCGAAGGCGGCTACCGGGTCCGGATCGGGGCCCTGGCGGCCGAGGCGCACGCCCTGGCCTGCATCGGGCTGCGCACCACGCTCCAGCAGGTCTCCGGACTGGAGCCGGGCGCGGGCGCGTCCGTACGCAAGCTCGTCCAGACCCCGCACCAGCAGCGGACCGCCGAGCTCACGCTCGAACTGCTGGGCCCGGCGGGCGCGGTGAGCGAGGGGGCGGGGAAGCGGGCGGTGCACGGCATGCTCATGTCCCGCTGCCTGACCATCGCCGGGGGCACCACGCAGGTCCAGCTCAACGTCGTCGCCGAGCGGATTCTCGGCCTTCCCAGGGACTGACTGAAGGACTGAAGGGCAGTGGGGACACACATGAAGTCGTACATCGTGGGCGTCGGCATGACCAAGTTCGAGAAGCCGGAGTCGAGGGACTGGCAGTACTGGGACATGGCGAAGGAGGCCGGCGACGCGGCGCTGGCGGACGCGGGCATCGACTACGGGCTGGTCGAGCAGGTGCCGGTGGGCTACTGCTTCCAGGCCTCCACGGCCGGCCAGCGGGCCGCGTACGAGCTGGGACTGAGCGGGGTCCCCGTCTACAACGTCAACAACAACTGCGCGACGGGCTCGACGGCGCTGATGATGGCGCGGCAGTTCGTGGAGGGCGGGATCAACGACTGCGTGCTGGCGCTGGGCTTCGAGAAGATGAAGCGCGGCGCGCTGGGCGGGGGCGCGGACGGCGGGGACTTCAAGATTTCCCCGGTCGCCCGCCACTACACGATCATGGCCTCCGGCCACGGCTTCGAGATGTCCCCGCCGACCGCACAGATCTTCGGGAACGCGGCGCGGGAGCACATGAAGCTCTACGGGACCACGGCCGCGCAGCTGGCGGCGGTCGGGGCGAAGAACCACCGGCACTCGGCGAACAATCCGAACGCGCAGTTCCAGGACGTGTACACGGTGGAGGAGATCCTCGCCGCCAAGACGATCCACGAGCCGCTGACGAAGCTCCAGTGCTCGCCGACCTCGGACGGGGCGGCGGCCGCGGTCGTCGTATCGGAACGCTTCGTGGAACAGCACGGCCTCGGCGACCGGGCGGTGGAGATCGTCGCCCAGTCCATGACCACGGACACGGAGGCGTCCTTCGCCTCCGGCTCCTGCATCGACGTGGTCGGCAAGCCGATGACGGCGGCGGCGGGCCGGGCGGTGTTCGCGGCGTCCGGGCTCGCGATCGGGGACGTGGACGTCATCGAGCTGCACGACTGCTTCTCGATCAACGAGCTGCTGACGTACGAGGCGCTGGGCATGTGCGAGGACGGCGGCGCCGGGGAACTGGTGGAGTCGGGCGCGACGACGTACGGCGGCCGCTGGGTGGTGAACCCCTCGGGCGGCCTCATCTCCAAGGGCCACCCCCTGGGCGCGACGGGCCTGGCGCAGGCGGCCGAACTCGTCTGGCAGCTCCGCGGCACCGCGGGCCCCCGCCAGGTCCCCGGAGCCAGGGTCGGCCTCGCCCACAACATCGGCCTGGGCGGCGCGGCGGTGGTGACCCTCCTGCGCAAGTAGCCCCCCGGCGGGTGCTCCGGTGCGGCCCTCGTACTCCGACCTGGCCAGTTCCGAGGGCCGCACCGGTGCGTCCGCCCCCCTCCTCAGAACGGTTTCACCCATCTGAGGAGCATCTTGTCCAGAATCCGTCGCAGAGGACGTGACCCTCCCCGCGGTGCACATGCCGCTGGGCCCCGCCGAGCTGGAGGCCACGCCGGGTGAGCTCCAAACCCTGGCGCCCGGGGTCACGTACCAGAAGTACAGCCAGGGCCACGTGTCGTCCGACCTGTGGTCGGTCGAGGTGCAGATCAAGGAAGACGACACGATGAAGTGGCAGGTCGTCGAAAGGTCGAACGCCGCCAACGTGCTCGTGGGCCTGGAGAAGAAGGGGTTCGCGGGCCGCGTCGACTCCCGGCAGGTTCCCGTCCTGAAGCAGTTCGACGACACCTGGCCGGTCGGCAGAACCATGTCCGAGCACAAAGTGCGCGTCGGGCGGTTCGGCCCCGAGGAGCAGGCCGGTGCGACCCAGCTGAAGGGCTTCCTGCAGTCCGCCGGTTACTCCGCCCGCACCGTCTACACGGGCCAGGACGGCGCCGACACCACCGGGCCGTGGGAGGTGCGGGTCGTCAAGGTGGATCCCACCGCGAACGTCGCCTTCAAGGCCGTACACGGACAGGACGTCAGGAAGGGGGAGACGGTCCGCGACATGGCCGCGGCGGCCGGCGCCCTGGTCGCGGTCAACGCCTCCGAGTTCGAAGTCGAACCGTTGGACAACAAGGACGCCTTGCTCTTCGACGGCGATCCCGAGGGCCTGCACGTCAATGACGGCGACCTCGTGAGCGAGCCCAACAACGGCCGCACCGCCCTGCTCCTGGAGGGCCCGGGAGCCCGCGTCCGCGTCGACGAGGTCTCCTCCAAGACCCAGGTGACCGCGGCCGACGGCCAGATCCACCAGATTGACGGCATCAACCGCGTGCCCGGCCGGAACCGCGGCTGCGGCGGGATCGGCACCGAGCGCCGAGACGACGTCCTCTACAACCGTCCCATGGACAGCTGGACCGCGAGCGGCCCCACCCAACGCAGGGTCAGCAATGCCGTCGTAGTCGTGCCGAAGTAGCCGCGACGTACCGGGGAGCGGGTTCCCCGCTCCCCGGTACGGGTTGCCTCAGGCGCGAGCCGGTGCCGGGGCCGGTGCCGGGCTCAAGGGGGCGGCCAGGGCCGGCATCAGGCGCAGCGCGTTGTCGCGGTTGATCGCCCGGTGGTGCGCCGGCGTCAGCGCCGGGTCGCCCGCCAGCGCAGGCAGGGCGATGTCCGTGACCATCTCCGCAGGGCACGCCGGCCAGTCGCTGCCGAAGAGGATCCGGTCGGGCGCCGCCATCGCCAGCAGGGTGCCCGCAGGGGACATGGGCCCGGCCGTGTCGTAGTAGAAGCGGCGCAGGTGGTCGCGGACCATCGCCGGGTCGACGGGCGGCGTCAGCGCACCCGCGAAGGCCTGTACGCGGGTGGCGATGTGCGGGAGGAAGCCGCCCGCGTGCGGCAGGATCACCGACAGGTTCGGGAACCGGTCCAGGGTGCGCTTGTGGATCATGTTCACCGCTGCCCGCGTCGTGTCCAGCAGGAAGTCGCACAGGAAGTTCGGGATCCCCGGCACAGCCACGGCCCCCGGCCCGCCGCCTGCCCGCGGCCCGCCGCCCGTGCCCTGCCCGCGGACTGCGTCCGCCCCGCCGCCCGCACCCGGCCCCGGCCCCCCGCCTGCCCCCGCGCCCCCGCCAGGGCCCGGCAGGTTGTGCGGATGGGTGTCCACGACGGCGGACCGCTCGTCGAGTTCGGCGAAGAGCGGGTCGTAGGAGGGGTCGCCCAGGTAGACGCCCCCGTAGTTCGCCGTGATGTTCACCCCCACCGCCCCCAGCTCGTCGAGCCCGCGCCGCAGCGCCCAGCGCGAGACCTCCGGGTCGTCGAGGAACAGCGGGGCGTGGAACGCGAAGCGGCCCGGATGCGCGTCCGCCACCTCCGCCGCCGCCCGCAGGGTGATGGCCGTGGCCTCGCGCAGCTGCGCGGACGTCGCGTAGCGCGCCGGCAGCATCGGCTTGAGGACGGCGGTGGCGATCCCCGTCCGGTCCATCAGGTCCAGGGCCGCCGCGGAGTCCCAGTGCGCCCACGGCGGCAGGGCCTTCCGGTTCACCAGGCCCTGGCCCTCGGCCCATTCCAGCCACTGGGGGGCGCAGAAGTGGTGGTGGACGTCGATCCGGTGGCGACTGCCGTCGTCCGGCGGGGTGAGGTCTGCGATGTCCGGCATGGGGGGACCTTATGGCGGGTCCGCGCGGGTGTTCGCGGGACAGGTCGGGGACCCGGCCGATCCGCTCAGGCGGGCGTAGTTTCGGGCCCGAACGGGGTAATCCGTGTTTTTCGGCGTTTTTTGGTCCACGGGCCGAGGGAGTGAGGTGGCTGGACAGTCGAGCCCCACGAGAGGTCTGAGCCCGTGACGACCGAACCCGCAGTGGCAGTGAGTGACGGCCTCCCGGTCGACAAAGCCGTGGCAGCCGTGTCCATGGGCACGCCGGAGTACCGAACGTGCCCTTATCCGGTCTATCAGTCACTGCGCGAGCAGGCCCCCGTCGCCCGGTTGACGACGCGGAACGGGGTGGCGACGTACCTGATCACCCGGTACGACGATGCCCTGCGGGTGCTTTCGGATCCACGCATCGGAAAGGACATGCACGAGCGCCCCGACCTTTACCACGCCGTCTTCGGGGACACCTGCGAGGCGCTCGACGACAACCTGCTCTTCGCCGACGGCGCTCGGCACACCCGGCTGCGCCAGATCGCCAACAAGGCCTTCACGCCGCGCCACGTCAAAGACCTGCGCCCGCGCATCCAGGAGATCGCCGACGAACTGCTGGACCGGTGCCCGACGGACTCTCCCGTCGACCTGATGGCGTCGTTCGCCCTTCCGCTTCCCATCATGGTCATCTGTGAACTGCTCGGAATCGTCGGAGACGAGCGCACGGACGTCCTGAAGTGGTTCGGCAACGTGACGCGCGCCCGGTTCAGCAAGGACATGGCGAGTGACCTGGCCGCGGCCGAGAATTGGCTGCGGACCTACTTCACCGGCCTCATCGCCCGCGAGCGCGCGCGCCCCTCGGAGGACTTCCTCAGTGTGCTGATCGAAGCGGATCACGACGGGGGGTCCCTGACCGACGAGGAACTCGTGTCGATGATCTGGGTGCTGCTCTTCGCCGGGCACAAGACCACCACCTACCAGATCGGGAACGCCGTCTTCGACCTGCTGACGCACCCCGATCAGCTCCACCTCCTCAAGGAGGACCGGGACCTCCTGCCCCACGCGATCGATGAGCTCGTCCGGTTCGAAGGCTCGGTGGAGACCTCCACGTTCCGGTACGCCATCGAGGACATGGAAATCGGGGGAACCCTCATCCCCAAGGGTTCTCTCGTACAGATCGCGATCGCCTCGGCGAACCGCGATCCGGAGAAGTTCCCCGCACCGGACACCCTGGACGTGACGCGGGAGGGACTGCAGAGCACCCACCTCGGCTTCGGCCACGGACCCCACTACTGCCTCGGCGCCCCGCTCGCCCGCATGGAGCTGGAGACCGCTCTGACGAGCCTGTTCGACCGGTTCCCCGACATGGTCCTGGCGACGCCGGGGGCGGGCGAGGAGGAGTGGCTCAAGGGGCCGTTCCCCGCGTTCCGCGGGTTGGAGCGGCTTCCGATCGCGCTGGACCCGTCGCGGACGGTCGACGACTGGACGGCGGCCGCCTCCGGCTGAGCCGGCCCTTCGCACCGCTGCCGCACCCCGCCCGCCCTGCGGATCCTCCGGAAGGATCCGCAGGGCGGACGCATGCCCGGTGGGGCCTACGGGGCCTACGGGGCCTACGGGGCCTACGGGGCGTGCGGCGCCTGTGGGGCCTCCAGCGCCGGGTCGACCACCGACTCCCCCCGGGAGGCGCGGCGGATGGCGTCCGCGAGGTCCTCGACCGGGCCGTCCCGCAGGACCAGGCCCGCCGCGCCGGCGGCGAGTGCGGCCTCCGCCAGGCCGGGATGGGCGGAGCCCGTCATCACCAGGATCCGGCATTCCGGATCCTCCGCCAGGAGCACGCGGACGCGGTCCACCGACTCCGTCAGCGCCACCGCCGGGCGGGCCAGCGCCGAAGCCACGACCTCGATGTCCGGCTGGAGGCCGAGGAGGACCGCCAGGGCCGGGTTCGGCGGGTCCAGGAGTACCCGCAGGGATCGGGCAGGGCGCTGGGAAACGGGCATATCGTCCACCCGGTCAGGGTAGGGGCGAAGTGTCCCGTACCAGCGTAACGCGCCGCGGGAGAAGTGTGTCTGACAGAGAGTCAGGAGTCTTCCCAAGTGCTGGGGCGTGCGTTATACATTCCTTCACCGGCAACCTAGAACGCGTTCTAGAGCGCCGGTCCCGCATACGACCTCGGTGCGGCCGACGGTGCGGACGGCCGCGCCGAGGTCTTCCAGGGCACCGCGCTTGCGCAGTCGGTGCCCTACGACCGGTGCCTCACAAGCCGGTGCCCGCCACACAGCCGGTGCCCCAAAGACGGTGTTTCCAACACAGGGAGCAGCACGCCCATGCCGATCGATGCCGCCAAGGCCCTCGCCGCAGAACCCCGCCGGGGGAACATCGCCTGGGACCACAAGGACATCCAGCTCTACCACCTCGGACTCGGCGCGGGGACCTCCCCGAACAACCCCGGGGCCGCCACCGACCCCGACGAGCTGCGCTACACCCTGGAGTCCAAGCTCCACGTGCTCCCCAGCTTCGCGACCGTCGCGGGCGCCGGCATGGCCATGATGGGCGGCCTCGCCGCCCCCGGCATCGAGGTCAACCTCGCCAACGTGCTGCACGGCAGCCAGTCCATCGAGCTGCACCGGCCCATCCCGGTCAAGGGGCAGGCCGCCTCCACCGCCAAGGTCGCCGCGGTCTACGACAAGGGCAAGGCGGCGGTGATCGTCCTGCGCACCGAGGTCGCGGACGCCGACGGGCCGCTGTGGACCTCCGACGCGTCGATCTTCGTACGCGGCGAGGGCGGCTTCGGCGGCGACCGCGGCCCGTCCGTCAAGGCCGAGCAGCCCGAGCGGGCGCCCGACCGGGTGGAGGAGCGCAAGATCCGCGAGGAGCAGGCCCTGCTGTACCGCCTCTCCGGAGACTGGAACCCGCTCCACGCGGACCCCGAGTTCGCCAAGATGGCCGGCTTCGACCAGCCGATCCTGCACGGCCTGTGCTCGTACGGGATGACCCTGAAGGCCGTGGTCGACACCGTCCTCGACGGCGACGTGTCCCGCGTCCGCGCCTACCGCACCCGCTTCGCCGGGATCGTCTTCCCCGGCGAGACCCTGCGGATCCGGATGTGGCAGGAGCCCGGCCGGGTCCTCGTCACGGTGAGCGCCGCAGACCGGGACGACGCCCCGGTCCTCGCCGACACCGTCGTCGAACACGGCTGAGCAGCCGCAGCAGCCGCAGCAGCCGCAGCAGCCCCAGCCGCCGCCGCAGCCGAAGTACGCGAGAAGCCCCGCACACCCACAGAAGGAGCCGCACCGTGCGCGCAGCACTCCAGAGCGAGATAGGCCAGGACAAGCTCGAAGTCGTCGAGGACATGCAGGCCGTGGGCTTCGGCCCCGGCAAGGTCAAGATCCGCGTCAAGGCCACCGGCCTGTGCCACTCCGACCTCTCCGCGATGAGCGGCGTCCTCCCGCAGCCCGCCCCCTTCATCCCGGGCCACGAGGGCTCCGGCGTGATCACCGACGTCGGTGACGGGGTCACCAGCCACAAGATCGGCGACCGGGTCCTGGTCTGCTGGCTCCCGCCCTGCGGGCACTGTCCCTCCTGCAAGCGCGGCCAGGGCCACCTGTGCCTGGAGGCCTTCGGCAACGTGGCCACCCCCAACTTCCAGCGCGGCGACAGCAGCATCTTCGGCTTCGCCGGCACCGGCACCTTCGCCGAGGAGATGGTGGTCCCGGCGGGCTGCGCCGTACCGATCCCCGACGACGTGCCCTTCGACATCGCCGCCCTCATCGGCTGCGGAGTCACCACCGGACTCGGCGCCGCCATCAACACCGCCAAGGTGGAGGCCGGTTCCTCGGTCGCCGTCATCGGCTGCGGCGGCGTCGGCATCTCCGTCATCCAGGGCGCGAAGGTCCAGGGCGCTGCCCAGATCATCGCCGTCGACCCGGTCGCCTCCCGGCGCGAGGCCGCACTGCGCTTCGGCGCCACCGAGGCGGTCTCCCCGGAGGAGTTCGCCGACGCCAAGAACCGGATCACCGCGGGCGAGGGCTTCGACTACGTCTTCGAGGTCGTCGGCAAGTCCGCCACCACCAAGACCGCCTACGACATGACCCGCCGCGGCGGCTCCGTCGTCGTGGTCGGCGCCGGCGCGCTCGACGACAACTACTCGATCAACATGTTCTCCCTCTTCTTCGACGAGAAGAAGATCCTGCCGTCGATGTACGGAGGCGGCGACGTGCTCCGCTCCTACGAGCGCACCATCGCGCTGTGGCGGGCCGGCCGGGTGGACCTGGCGGGCCTGATCACGCACCGCGTGCAGCTCGCCGAGATCAACGACGCGCTCGACCAGATGCGTACGGGCGTGGCCCTGCGCACCTGCATCGAACTCTGACCCGTTTCGAGAGGAACCGTACGGATGTCACTGCCACTTGAGGGACTCGTCGCCATCGTCACCGGGGCGGGCCGCGGCCTCGGCCGGTCCGAGGCGATCGAACTCGCCCGGCTCGGCGCGAGCGTGGTCGTCAACGACTTCGGGCAGCCCGGCCGCGACGGCTCCGGCGAGGCCTCGGCCGCCCCGGCGGAGGAGGTCGCGGCGGAGATCCGGGCCGCGGGCGGACAGGCGGTGGCGCACCTGGGCGACGTGGCCGACTTCGAGCAGGCGCGCGAGCTGGTCGAGCTGGCGACTCGCAGCTTCGGCAAGCTCGACATCCTGGTCAACAACGCGGGCATCCTGCGCGACCGGATGGTCTTCTCGATGTCGGAGCCGGAGTGGGACTCGGTCATCCGGGTGCACCTCAAGGGCCACTTCAACACGACCCACTTCGCGTCCGTGCACTGGCGCGAACGCTCCAAGGCCGCCGGCGGACCGGTCTACGGCCGGATCATCAACACCTCCTCCGAGGCCTTCCTCGGCGGCTCGGCCGGTCAGCCCAACTACGCGGCGGCCAAGGGCGGCATCGTGGGCCTGACCACGTCCACCGCCCTGGCCCTGGCCAAGTACGGGGTGACGGCCAACGCCATCTGCCCGCGCGCCCGTACCCGGATGACGGAGGACGTCTTCGCGGGCTTCCAGGTCCCGGAGGAGGGCAAGCTCGACGCCCTCGCCCCCGAGCACGTCTCCCCGCTGGTCGGCTACCTGGCCTCCCCGGCCTCGGCGAAGGCCAACGGGCAGCTGTTCGTGGTCCACGGCGGCATCGTGGTCGTCATGGAACGCCCCAAGGTGGCGGCGAAGTTCGACACCACCAAGGAGTCCTTCTCCTACGAGGAACTCGACGGGCTCCTCACCCCCCACTACGACTCCCGCCCCCCGAACGAAACCTTCGCGGCAGCGGAAGTCCTCGGCCTGAAGCACGACGGCTGACGGGTACGAGGGATCCGCACGCACGCCCGCACGCACATACGCACGCACGCAGACGCCGGGCCCGGGGTTCCCACCCCGGGCCCGGCGTCGTCGTTCACCCCAGCGGAGCCTGCTGCAAGGGGACCGGCCGGGCGGGGGCCGGGGGGAGGGGGATGGGGTCCAGGCGGATCGGCGGGGGCGGGGAGACCGGGAGGGTCATGCCCAGGAGGCCGCACGGGACCTCGGGGGTGGCGTACGGGAGGTGCAGGCGGCCCTCCGGGGTCCAGCGGCCCGTTCCGCCGAGCCAGCCGGCCGGGGCGCCGAGCCGGAACACGTGCCGGTCGACGGGGCGCCACAGGGCCAGCCCGGCCACGGAGCCGCCGTAACCGTCGCCGGCCTCGTCCACCCGCAGGGCGACCCCGCAGCTCTCCGGCATCAGCACCTGCCCCGGCTGCACCGCGAAGGGCGTCGCCGTGGCCCCGACGGCCCGCAGGCACTCCGGGAAGCGCACGGGGCGGGCGCTGCCCAGGACCCCCCAGCCGAGCCGGGGTTCGCCCGGCGCGTCCGAGCGGATCAGCAGCAGCCCGCTGTCGGGGTCGGCCAGCAGCAGCCGGTCGTTGCTGGCCTCCGCGATCTGGAGCAGCGGCGAGACCTCCCCGGCGCGCCGCAGGTCCACGGCCACCGCCTTGGTCACCGGCCCGCCCGGGCCGTCCAGTTCGCGGTCCAGCGCCAGCAGCCGGCCCGTCCGGTCCAGCCAGACCCCGCCCGAGCAGCGCCCCGGGATCCGGGCGACCCGCTCCGGCCCGAAGGGGACCCCGGCCACCTGCCAGACCGTGGTCGAGGTGGCCTCCACGGCCAGGGCGAAGGCCCCGTGCCCGTCCGGGGACGGGGGCAGCAGGGTGACCCGTACGCCGTCGGCCGCCGGGATCGCGCCGAGCTGCAGCTCCCCGGTCCGGGGCCCGGCGCCCCCATCGCCCCCGCCCGTCGGGTACAGCAGCGCGAAGCCGTGCCGCTCCGCGACCCGACGGTGGATCAGCACCCGCCCGTCGGCCAGCGGCAGCACCTCGCTGTCGGCCTCCTCGGGCTGCGCGAGGGGCAGGGGCACCGCGTACGGCTCGGGACCGGTCAGCGTCCAGCGCTCCGGATAGCGGGCTTCGCCCTCCCCGGCCAGCCGGGCGGCGTAGGACCCGTCCGCGGCGATGGTGAACGGGGTTGCGGTCGTCTCGAGGACACAGCCAGCAGTCATCGGACTTCTTTCGTGGATACCCCTGCTTTGGCTGGGGGAGGAAGCGAATCCTTGGGGGCAGAAGCGAGGAGCGCCGGAGGTCTCTTCGGTTTGTCGGTGACGGTCATGTGGTGCCGGTGGGCCCTTCGAGCCGGGTGGTGTAGGCGTAGCCGTCGGCTCGTTGGAGGAGGCGGAAGTGTTTGTGGCGGATGCTCTGGATGAGGCCGTAGGCGGTTTTGATGTTGAACTTGCCGCTGGCGCGGACGGCGACGCGACCAGTGTGGGTGCCGGTCCACTTGCCTGTGGGGACGACGGCGCGGGCGAGGTCTCCGGTCTGGTAGCCGAAGAACTGCTTCTGCCTGGGCAGGCGGAGGCGGGGGAAGCCGTACTTGTCGGGGCAGGTGCGCGTGTAGGTGCCGCGCCCGGTCGCGGCGACCGCGAGGACCGTGACCGGCGTACGGGTGACGGTGTCGAGTTCACCAACGCACAGTGCGTCGAGGGTGTGGGTTTTGGGCAGGCCGGTTCGCTGCCGGTTCCATTTCGTACGGCCACCTGATGCAGCACGCACCGAGGGGAAAGCGCCATCGAGTGCATGCCACAGGGCCCAGCGGGTGGTGTTGACGGCCGCCCCGTCCCGCAAGGGGGTTTTGGCCTGGGCAAGGATCTGGGTCAACAGGTGCGGGGAGTCCTTGAGGAACTCTTCGACCTCCCGGTTGGACTTCTTCTCGTTGCAGGGGACGCAGGCGGTGCACAGGTTGGAGACGCGGTCGCTGCCGCCGCGCGAGCGGGGCTGGATGTGGTCGATGTTGAGGGGGACCCCTGTGGCACCGCAGTAGGCGCAGGCCCTCTCCCACTTGGCGAGGAGGTATTGGCGGGCTTCTGTGCCGTGCAGGGTGCCGTGTTGGTACTCGGTCCCCTCCAACGGTCCGCCGTGGGACATGGTGTGCACGTCGAACGCGACGCGCTCGACGTGCACCGCGCGGACGGGTGCCCAGCGTGCGAGCCGGGCGGTCCACGACATGGTGGTGTCCACACGGTGACGCAACGACGGGGCGAGCCACCCCTTGGGGCGGGTGCGGTTGGAGAAGCGGGGCGCGCGGTAGCGCAGGTTGCGTGATCGCCTGCCACGCCGGTAGGCGGAACGAGCGGTGAGTTTGTCCCGGATCCGGCAGCCCCGGTGGGTGAGCTCGACCGCGTACAGGCCACGGCGCTCACCGTCCTTCGTGGTGAAGACAGCGATACCGGTGTGCTTCGCACCCGGATCGATCCCGAGTTCCACACCGTCCACCTGCGACTGGCCGACGGTGCGGTCCTTCAGCCGGATCGCGAACGGGGTGTGTCGGGCCACGACGGCCCGGTCCTGATGGAGGAGCTTGCGCGCCCTTGCGGGTGTGGTGGGTTGGAGCGGTGTGCTGTTCGTGTCCAGAACGAAGACGAAAGGGTGGCCCTCACGGGCCTTCTCCCCAACCTGATGGTTGGGGGTGACGCCATCGATGCCAGGTGAAGCATCGGTGGTCTCCCCTCGCACATGTTCCACGCCGGTTACCGCACGAGCACGGTGTTCGAGTCCCGTTTCGTCCCCGATCCGGGGGGTGTCTACTGACTCGAATTCCAGAGCAGCCCGCTGAGGAAGCACGGACTGGTGGGTCTTCTCGCCTACGTGGAACGTAGCCAACTTCGTTCACCTCCAATGTGCGTTGTTGGCTGGTGCTGGTAACGGCAGCTGCTGACAGCCCCCTCCCTCAGGAGGAAGATCCCGTTACCTCCGCCGAGGAAGGTAGAGGATCCCGTTTCCTCCGCCGAGGAACGTAGTGATCCCGCTCCCCGCCGGACAACGGGACAATCCCCGCTTCACACGTACGGGTGGCGGAGTGACGATTCGGCTGAGGAGGGGGAGGCGATTGTGCTGTGCGATATCGGGGCGTTTAGGGTGAGGGGGCGGGTTAGGTACACCTAACCCGCTTTTGCAGATCTTTCAGCCTTTCGCCCGTTCCCCATCCTCAGGAGACGTCCCATGTCCCTCCGACGCCGCACGCCCCGAGGTGGCTCCGTCGCCGCCGTCGCCCTGGCCGCTGCCGCCGCACTCGTCCTCACCGCCTGCGCAGGCCAGGACGACAAGGCCGCGAAGACGGGCAAGGAGGCCCCGGCCGGAGGCACCGAGAAGAAGGCCGCCGCCCAGGGCGGCAAGGACTTCTCCGACGCGGCGAAGAAGACGGCGGCCTTCGGGACCACCGCGGCGGCGGGGCAGTTCCCGCGCACGGTCACCCACGCCATGGGCTCCACCGAGCTCAAGGCCGCGCCCAAGCGGGTCGTCGTCCTCGACGTCGGCGAGCTCGACAACGTCGTCTCGCTCGGCATGCGGCCCGTCGGCTACGCGCCCACCGAGGGCGACGAGGGCATCCCCGCGTACCTGAAGAAGGACGCGGGAGAGCCGAAGTCCGTCGGCACCATCAACAACCTCAACCTCGAGGCGATCAACGCCCTGAAGCCCGACCTGATCCTCGGCAGCCAGCTCCGCTCCGCGGACAAGTACGCCGCGCTCTCGAAGATCGCCCCGACCGTCTTCTCCATCCGCCCGGGCTTCCCGTGGAAGGAGAACTACCTCCTGAACGCCGCCGCCCTCGACAAGACCGCCGAGGCCAAGGCCAAGCTCGACGCCTACCAGGCCAAGGCGGCGAAGCTCGGCGCGGACCTCGGCGAGAAGAAGCCGACCGTCACGATGCTGCGCTACATGCCGGGCAAGACCCGGCTGTACGCCGGCGCCTCCTTCATCGGCACGATCCTGAAGGACTCCGGCATCCCGCGCCCGCAGAACCAGCAGGCCGAGGACCTCGCGGTGGAGGTCAGCCCGGAGCGCATGGACGAGGCCGCCGCCGACTGGATCTTCACCGGCGTCTACGGGGCCAAGGACAAGACCAAGCGCGACTCCGCTGAAGCCAACCCGCTGTGGAAGGGCCTGGAGGCCGTGAAGCAGGGTCAGGCCAAGGACGTCCCGGACGAGACCTGGTACCTGGGCCTCGGCGTGACCGCCGCCGACAAGGTCCTCGACGACCTGCGCGGCTTCCTGGTCAATTGATGATGCTCGCCTTCTGTGTGGAGGCGGACCTCGGCTGCGCTCCAGGGCGGCGGCTCCCCGACCGGTCGGATGCCGCACTCGCGCACATGGGTGGTGACGCAGGGGTGGGGTGCGCTCCGTGGTCCGGGATGGGCTTGGTTCATAGGGGGGGCAGTCCTGACCAGGATGGTCGGCCCGGACGGTAGCCTTGGCCTGTGCCCCGTCTCTCTGAAGTCATCGCCGCGCTGGACGCTCTGTGGCCCCCCTCGCGGGCCGAGGAGTGGGACGCCGTCGGCACCGTCTGCGGCGACCCCGACGCCGAGGTCTCCCGGGTCCTGTTCGCCGTCGACCCCGTCCAGGAGATCGTCGACGAAGCGGTGAAGCTGGGCGCCGACCTGCTCGTCACCCACCACCCCCTCTACCTGCGGGGCACCACCACCGTCGCCGCCGGCACCTTCAAGGGCCGGGCCGTGCACACGCTGATCAAGAACGACATCGCGCTGCACGTCGCCCACACCAACGCCGACACCGCCGACCCGGGCGTCTCCGACGCCCTCGCCGGCGCCCTCGACCTGCGCGTCACCGGCCCGCTGGTCCCCGACCCGAGCGACCCCGCCGGCCGCCGGGGCCTGGGCCGGCTCTGCGAGCTGGACCGCCCCGAGACGCTGCGCGAGTTCACCGCGCGCGTCGCCGCCTGGCTCCAGCCGACCGCCCAGGGCATCCGGGTGGCCGGTGACCCCGACGCGATGATCCGCCGGGTCGCCGTCAGCGGCGGCTCCGGCGACAGCCTCTTCGCGCAGGTCCGGGCCGCCGACGTCGACGCGTACGTCACCTCCGACCTGCGCCACCACCCGGTGTCCGAGGCCCGCGAGCAGAGCCCGCTCGCCCTCGTCGACGCCGCCCACTGGGCCACCGAATGGCCCTGGTGCGAGCAGGCCGCGGCCCAGCTCGACGCCATCTCCGAGCGCAACGGCTGGGGTCTGCGGACCCACGTCTCGCGCACGGCCACCGACCCGTGGACGGCGCACGCGCCGTCCGTGACATCCCCTTCGATCTCCCCTTCTCTCCCTGGAGCCCCCAACTGAACGCCGAGCCCGCCGACCAGATCCGACTTCTCGACGTCCAGGCCCTGGACGTCCGGCTGTCTCAGCTGACCCACAAGCGCAAGATGCTCCCCGAGCACGCCGAGGTCGACTCGCTGACCAGCGACCTGGCCCAGCAGCGCGACTTCCTCGTCGCCGCCCAGACGCAGGCCACCGACGCCGCCCGCGAGCAGACCAAGGCCGAGCAGGACGTGGACCAGGTGCGCCAGCGCGCCGCCCGCGACCAGGCCCGCCTGGACACCGGCGTGGGCATCTCCGCCCGCGACCTGGCCAACTTGCAGAGCGAGGTCGTCTCCCTCGCCAAGCGCCAGGGCGACCTGGAGGACGTGGTCCTGGAGGTCATGGAGCGCCTGGAGGGTGCGCAGGAGCGCGTCACCGAGCTCACCGACCGGGTCGCCTCCCTGGAGGCCAAGCTCGTCGACGCCACCGCGCGCCGCGACGCCGCCACCGGCGAGATCGACGCCGAGGTCGCGGGCATCGCCAAGGACCGCGAGGTCATCGTCACCACGATGCCGGCCGCGCTGATCGCCCTGTACGAGAAGATCCGCGTGAAGCAGGGCGGCGTCGGCGCCGCCCGCCTGTCGCAGCGCCGCTGCGAGGGCTGCCGCCTGGAGCTCGACCTCGCCGAGGTCAACGAGATCAAGGCCGCCGCCCGCGACCAGATCGTCCGGCACGAGAGCTGCGGCCGCATCCTGGTCCGCATGGCCGACTCGGGCATCTGATGCCGCGGTTCGTTGTGGAAGCCGACGGCGGCTCCCGGGGCAACCCGGGGCCCGCCGGATACGGCTCCGTCGTCCTCGACCCGGTGACGGGCGAGACGCTGGCCGAGCGCGCGGAGTACATCGGCGTCGCGACGAACAACGTGGCCGAGTACAAGGGCCTCATCGCCGGGCTGAAGGCCGCCCGCGAGCTGGACCCGGACGCGGTGGTCCTCGTACGCATGGACTCCAAGCTCGTCGTCGAGCAGATGTCGGGCCGCTGGAAGATCAAGCACCCGGACATGAAGCCGCTCGCGGCCCAGGCGGCGAAGGTCATGCCGCGCGCCCAGGTGACGTACGAGTGGATCCCGCGCGAGCGGAACAAGCACGCGGACCGGCTCGCGAACGAGGCGATGGACGCGGGCAAGCGCGGCAAGCAGTGGGAGCCGTCCCACTCATCGGCCGTGCTGGACGCCTCGGCGGCCCGTACTCTGGCGACCCCGCAGGGCCCTCCGGGTGACGCAGCGAAGGGTGCCGCGGCCGTCCGGGCCGCGCTGGCCTCCGGCGGTGGTACGCGGACCCGTGCGGCTTCGGCTGCGGGTGTGCGGGCCGGCTCCGCACCGGCCGGCGCCGACACCCTGTTCGGGGACCCGGCCGACCTCGTCGACCCGGCGGCAGCCCCGGCCCCGGCCCCGGCTTCCGGGCCGGACACGGCTGCCGCGGCCGTGCCCGCCACCGCTGCGTCCACCGGCGCCGCTCCCGTCCCCGCGGCGGGACAGGGCTGGGGACCCGACATGGGGACCCCGGCCACCTTCGTGCTGCTCCGCCACGGCGAGACCGCGCTGACCCCGCAGAAGCGGTTCTCCGGCAGCGGCGGCAGCGATCCGGAGCTCTCCGAGGCGGGCCGCCGCCAGGCCGCCGCCGTCGCGGAGTCGCTCGCTGCGCGCGGCACCATCGAGACGGTGATCAGTTCCCCGCTGCGGCGCTGCCGGGAGACCGCGCAGGCCGTCGCCGACCGGCTCGGGCTCACCGTCACCGTCGAAGAGGGCCTGCGCGAGGTCGACTTCGGCGCGTGGGAGGGGCTGACCTTCGCGGAGGCGCGCGAGCGCCACCCCGAGGACCTCCAGGCGTGGCTGGACTCCCCGAGGGCCGCCCCCACGGGCGGCGGCGAAAGCTTCGCTTCGGCCACCCGCCGCATTTCGGCGACCAGGGACCGGCTGCTCGCCGAACACGCGGGCCGCACGGTGCTCCTCGTCTCGCACGTGACCCCGGTCAAGATCCTGGTCCGGCTGGCGCTGGGCGCCCCGCCGGAGGCCCTGTTCCGCATGGAGCTCTCGGCGGCCTCCCTGTCGGCGGTCGCCTACTACGCCGACGGCAACGCCTCGGTCCGCCTCCTGAACGACACCTCCCACCTGCGCTGAGCCACCGCGCCCGGCCGCACGGCGAGGCCCCCCGCCCCGACCGGGCGGGGGGCCTCGCCGTAATCCCCGAGCCGCGGCGCACCGCCGGCTGGTAGTAAGGGGTCACGCGAGGACAGCAGGAGGGACCGCCCGTGCCGCCGTACCCGTCCGGCTTCCGGTAGCACCCCCAGGAAGGCCCTGGGGTGCGGCTGGAGGCTCTCCTTGTCCCGCACCGCCCACCACATTCCCGCCCCGCACACCCCGTTCGCCGTTCAGCGGCGCGCGGAGCGCGACACCCCGGGCCGGCGTTCGTACAGCGGCCCCTGGCGCCGCGTCGACCTGCGCACCCTGCGCTACTCCGCCGCCGAGCTCCGTACCGCGGCGAAGGAAGGCAGGCGCCCGCGGCCGCGGGAGGTCCGGCGCGCCTTCGACAGCTGGCGGTACTGCTGCGCCTTCGCGGCGTCCCCGTCCGTGGCCGCGAACCTCGCGGAGCGCGCCTCGCGCGCACGGGCCCGTACAGCCTGCCGCGCCGCGCTCCACGACCCCGAGACGGTCATCGAGCCCTACCGGCCCCGCTACGGGGCCCACTGGGAGGCCTGACCGCCACCCGGTACGACGAAGCCCCCGCCCCGAACGAACGGGAAAGCGGGGGCTGTTCGTCGGCAGACGAGCCGGCCTGTACGCCGGGTTCTGTCACCCGGTGACCTCGCGGTCGCCGGGGAGACGGCCATCCATCTAGGACCGGCGTTGCCGCCGGCCTCGTGCGGTCTACCCGCGAACTCGGGCGGGCAGCCCTCAAGCGTTCGCGCAGGTCCTGCCATCCGAAAACGGCCGGACCCTCTTGACCTTGCTCCGGGTGGGGTTTACCTAGCCGCCTGAGTCGCCTCAGGCGCTGGTGGTCTCTTACACCACCGTTTCACCCTTACCGGGGGCCGAAGCCCCAGGCGGTCTGTTTTCTGTGGCACTGTCCCGCGGGTCACCCCGGGTGGCCGTTAGCCACCACCCTGCCCTGTGGAGCCCGGACGTTCCTCGGCGGGATCCGGGGATCCCGACGCGGCCGCCCGGCCGACTCGTCTGCCGTGTCGACCATGGTACCTGCAACGTGTAAGCACTTGACCTTGACGCAGCGGCAAGGTTTCTACTGGGCCCATGCGGATCGGAGAGATCGCCGCGCTCGTCGGGGTCACCACCCGGGCGATCCGGCACTACCACCACGTCGGCCTGCTCCCCGAGCCGGACCGGCGCCCCAACGGCTATCGCGCCTACAGCGTGCGCGACGCCGTCCGGCTGGCCCGGGTACGCCGGCTGACCGAGCTCGGGCTGAGCCTCGATGAGGTGCGCGACGTGCTCGCGGACGACGCGGGGCGCGAGCTGGCCGAGGTACTGGCCGAGCTCGATGCCGACCTCGCCCGCCAGCAGGCCGAACTGGCCGAGCGCAGACGGCGCCTGGCCGTCCTGCTCGCCGCCCCGCCCGGGGAGGCCGAGCCGGTCTCGCCCGCGCTCGCGGAGCTGCTCGCCAAGGCGCCCGCGACGGCCTCGCCGTCCGCCGCGCTCGACCGCGAGCACCTGAGCCTGCTGGACGCCTCGGGCGCCGTGGGGGAGGAGCTCTACGCCCTGCTCGGGACGGTCGCCGCCGATCCGGCCGTGCTCGCGCTGTACGAGCGGCTCGACGAGCTCGCCGACGCGGACGGGGACGACCCCCGGATCGGGCCGCTCGCCGCGGACCTGGTGGCCGCGGTGCCCGCCGAGGCGTTCGCGGCGATGGCGACGGCGACGCCGGAGGGGGCCGGCGGGCCGCAGGCGGTGCCGGGCTTCCTGGAGGCCCTGCTCGCCGAGTACGCCCCGGCGCAGGCGGAGGTCGTCCGCCGGGTGATGGAAGCCTTCACGGACACGTGGGCCACGCACACGAAAAGGGGCGGGGAATGAACGCGATACGCGCGGCACGGACCGGGGTGGCCGCCGTGCTCCCCATGGAGCTGGCACTGGTGGTGTGCGTGGCGGCCGGGGTGCGCCCGCCCGGCTGGGTCCTCGCCGTCGCCGAGGTGGTGGTGCTGGGGGTCCTCCTCCTGGAGGCCGGCGTCCTCTACTCCCTGTACGCCGCCGCCCGTGCCCGCGGCGCCGACCCGGGCACGGCCCGCCGAGAGGCCGTACGGGCCGTGGTGCCCGCGACCGTACGCCGCCTCGTGCTCCACGAGCTGCGCGCGTCCGCCTCGCTGGCCCGGTGGGCGCTGCGGCGGCCGCCGCACGGGGTGCGCCCCGGAGACCACGCCGCCGCGTACACCGGACCGCAGACGGCCATGATGTACGGGCTGGTGTTCGTGTCGCTGATCGAGACGGTGGCGCTGGCCTTCCTGATCCCCTGGCCGGCCGTCCACCGGGTGGTGCTCGTCCTCGACGTGTACGGGGTGCTGTTGATGCTCGGGCTGCACGCCGCCTGCGTCACCCGGCCGCACGTCGTGAGCCCCGACGGGACCCTGCGGATCCGCTACGGGGCCCTCTTCGACCTGGCCGTCCCGCCGGACGCGGTGGCCTCGGTCCGGGTGGACCGCCGCTACCCCGAGGGACGGCTCGTCACCCTCTCCGAGGACGGGGTGCTCGACCTGATCGTCGGCAGCCAGACCACGGTCACCGTGGAGCTGGTCCGGCCGCTCGCCTTCCGCCGTCCGCTCGGCGCCCGCGCCGAGGCCCGCGTCGTCCGCTTCCACGCCGACGAGCCCCGCGCACTGGTCGACGCACTGCGGCAGCCCACACCCCCGTGACGGGCTGCCACAGTGGCGACTGTGTGCGCCGAGCGTGACAAGCCGGGGCGCGCCTGTCTTGTCGAAAACGGCACGGCTCGAAAACGGCACGGCCCGAAAACGGCACGGCTCGAAAACGGGCTGCCCCGAAGACAGGCCCTAGCGGACCAGCGCGAAGGTGGTGGCCGCGACGGCCGCGCCCACCGCGGTGCCCGCGAGGACCTGGGCGAGGGTGTGGTCCTTCAGCTCGACCCGGGACCAGCCGACGACGGCGACCAGCGGGTAGGCGAGCAGCAGCCAGGGCCCGTAGGTCAGGGCGAGCATGGCCACGCTCCCGGAGGAGACGGCCGCGTGCACGCTGATCTTCCAGACGGGGGTCACGGCGAGCAGGGCCGCGAGGGTGGCCAGCATGGCCGCGATCAGCGCGATCATCGTGCGGGGCGAGCCGAGCAGCGCCATCAGCAGGATGCCGGTGGCGACCGAGCCGATGATGAACACCATCACGGTGATGCGCTGTCGGCGCTGACCGACGTGCCGGTCGGCCCAGCGGCCGCGCCGGATGCCGTACTTGATGAAGGCCAGCGGGATGACGGCGCTGAACAGGCAGCCCAGGAGTCCCCAGCCGATCCCGGCGAGGCCGGCGGTGTGCCAGCCGATCAGGAGGGTGTCGGCGATGATCCAGGTCTTGGGATCGAGCCCGTCGGTGATCAGGCGGGCGGACCGGGACTCGGCGGGCTGGGTGAGCGTGGCGGTCACGCCGTGGCCTCCTGGCTGGTGGCGCTGGTAGCGCTGCTGGTGGTGAGGAATGCGTCGGCCACGGCGGAGTGGTAGATCCGGGCGAGCTGGATCAGTCGCAGTACTTCGGCGGAGAAGTCGAGTTCGTCGATGCCGGCGGTGGCCGGCGGCTCCTGGGTGCCGTGGAGCGGCTGGATCCCGCGGGCCTTGCCCTCGCGGGCCGCCCGCATCCACAGGGCCTCGGCCGCCGGGCTCGTCGCCGGGTCGAACCCGGCCTCCAGGGCGGCGCGGTGCGCGCGCTCGCGGACCTCGGGGGCGGTGTACGCGTCCAGGGTCAGGGCGGCGTCGCGGATCTCGATCACCCGCCGGTACAGCCGCAGGCGCGGGCTGCGCAGGAGCCCGGTCTTCAGGACGATGTCGGGGGTGACCGCGGTCAGGTCCTGCCAGAGCGGCTGGAGCTGCCGGTGGTGCCGGCCGTCCTGGACGGTGCGCCAGGCCACGCCGAAGGCGGGGATGCTGCTCCCGATGAGGATGAAGCCGATCGCCAGGTACTTCAGGGCGTCGGTGACGTTGTCGACCGCGACGTCGCTGGTGTCGTCCGTGAGGCCCGCCAGACGGCTCGCGATGTACCCGGCCCGCAGCAGGGTGTAGAGCACGCCGACGGCGGTTCCGATGCCCATGAGCCGGACGCCGGTCCGCAGCCACAGGGCGCTGGCGTGCCGGGCGCTGCCCCAGAAGAGCCAGGTGGCGGTGGCCATGGCGATGCCGAGGTAGACGACGAAGAGGAGGTAGTAGAGCGTGGCCCAGCCGTTGCCCGCGGTCTCCTCGAAGAAGTCGGTCATCTCGTGGGGCCGCGGGACGAAGAAGACGAAGAGCACCGCCATGGCCGTCATCGCGGTGAGCGCGGCGTAGTGCCGGGCCCGCAGCCGGCGGCCGGTCTCCGGGCGGGCGATGGCGACGACGAAGTCGACGACCGCGCCGGCCGCGATCATGCCGAGCCAGTGCTTGACGAGGGTGGAGAGGTTGTTGACTCCCGCCCCGTCGTCCAGGGTGCGCATCACGCCGGGGAGGCGGAGCGTCATGGAGACGGTCAGGGCGGCGAACGCCGTCCACAGGGCCCGCTGTTTGACCGACCGGACGGCTGAGGGGGCGCGCCAGACCGTCACCGTCCACAGCATGGCCAGGATGGCGATTTCGAGGTGTTTCACTTCACGACCACGTGTTTCGAACGGGGTGCCCGAGGGCGTCATGGAGGCGTACGAGACGGTCCTCGGCCTCACTGTCACTGGAGGTCGACTGCGTCGTGTTGTAGCGGCCGGCCCGCTCGTGGATGAGCGTGGCCAGGGTCTCGGCCTGCCGTTCCTGCGGGCTGGCGAACTTGCTCCGCCCCATCAGGTGGGCCAGGCGGTCGATGTCGAGGCCGAGTTCCTCGTCGATCGTTTCGGTCCTGCGTGCGACGTTCCTGATCCGGGCCGCCTCGGTGCGGATGATCGAGGCCACGGGCAGCTCGGGGCGGTCGAGTCCGGAGACGGCCGTGTGCGTACGCGTCAGCAGGCGCTGGAAGTGCTCGGAGGCCCGGGCGAGCTCCCGGTCCGAGGGCTGTTCGGGCATGTCGAGTTCGGGAGCGACATGGCCGAGCAGCATGTGCGAGATCTCGTGGAGGACGATCTGCACCTTGAGGATCTCGGCGGCGACGGCGTCGTAGAAGACGAGGTCGGCGACGTCCAGTCCGAGCCAGATCCCGCAGGGCAGGGCCGGGTCGGAGGGTCCGTCGAGGGGCAGCAGGATCAGCGGCCGGCCGCGCTGCGCGGCTATGCCCTCGCAGAAGGCTTCCAGGTCGAACGGCCGGGGGATGACGAGCCGGTCCGCGACGGCGGCGCACTCCGCGTCGGCGCGCTTCCACCAGCGCATGGTCGCCCTCCCCGCCCGTCATCGCCCAGTCCGCACACCTGATCGGGTCTGAGAGTAACCGGAAGCGCAGCAGGGGCTGACTGAGGACGTGTCGGTGGCCGGAATATGGCTGATGGGGTGAGGCGCGTGGCTGATTCGCGCCTCAGGACTCCTTGCCGCGGCGGCGGCGGGGCTTCACATCCGGAAGCCCTTCGGCCTTCCGGAGCTGCTTGATCAGGCCGGTGACGGACCGCATGGAACCGGCGGACAGCCCGCTGAGGCGGAAGGCCGCGGCCTTGACCTGCTCGTCCTCGAGGACCTGGGCGAACTCGTCGGCCGCGGCGGCCTTGCCCATCTCCTCGCGCAGCCGCGCGATCCGCTCCTCGATCCGCTGCTCGATCGCCTGGGCGTTCTCGCCGTCGGCCAGGTACCCGACGGTGACGCCGAAGAAATTGGCGATGGCGCGGATCGAGTCGATGCCCGGGTTCGGGTTGTTGTTCAGGCGGATGGTCTGGACGGTGCCGTGCGAGACGGAGGGTCCCGACAGCTTCTTGGTGCCCTCGGCGATCTCCTGGTACGTGTACGGACCGCGGCCCGCCGGGTGGATCGTCTCGATCAAGAAGCCGAGGCGGTCACCCATGGTGTCCCGCCGGCCGGTGGGGGTCTCCTCACCCATCACCGTCACTGCTCCCGTCTACGGCTGGACCTCATGGTCCAGTACTAAATCATCGTCGACATTATCTACCTGCCTAGATGGCTTTCGCCACACAGTGCAACGAACTGCGTCTACCCAGCTAGCGGACCCCGGGGAATGTGACCCATGCCATATTGCCCCCGGGGCGCCCCGCAGGACCTTGACAGGCCATGTGTGCCGCGGCGTATCTTCGTCCAGCCGTCTAGCCCACTAGATGGTTCGGCGCTCAACCGCTCGACGCGATGCGTCTAGCCGACTGAGCTTCGGAGCCGGTGGGCGGGGCGGGAAGGGGGAGGAGCCGCGCTGCCGTCACGGCGGCGGGCTCCAGGTGCAGGACCAGGGGGGTCGGCGCGCTCGCCCGTGGGCTGAGGTACGGGGGTCCTCAGCCCGGGGCGGGCGAACCGCCCGCCGACGGGAGCCGACGCCCGTCGGCGGGGTCCGGCGGAATCCAACGGGGGAGCCGCCGCCGGACGGCACGGTCCGGCCGCCGCCCGGGACGCGATCCGAGGCGCGTCCCGGGCCGCGATCCGGCGGGGCGTCAGGTCGGCCGGCGCCCTGGATGGCCGGTGCCACGCGGCCTGGTGGTTCAGCCGCCTAGCTGTCTAGCTGTCTAGTGCCGCATCAGGCAACGTTTGCCCTGTCGACGACGGCGCGTAGGCGTCGGTCGTCGGCATGGCGGTTTCGCCAGATGATGTAGCGGCGGATCATGCTTCCTTGTTCCTTGTTCCTTGTTCCTTGTTCCTTGTGGCTGACGTGGTCAGTGCCGTCGAGGGTGAAGTAACGCAGGGCGGTGAACTGGCCCTCAATGCGGCTGCGCCAGGAGCTGTTGGTGGGTGTATAGGCGATCTCGACATCTTCGGGCTCGCCCTCCTCGTGTATGACCTCGCCGTCGGCGATCGCGTAGAGGTGCTCAACGCGAGCCTTCTTGGCCGCGTAGTCCGGGCCGCGGGAGGTCTTCCAGGTCTTCAGGCGTTGAAAGGAGACGCCTACCTCGCGGAGCAGGATGCGCAGGCCCTCGTGGCTGATGTCGTCGACCACCCTCTCGGCGAACAGGAAATCGGCCGGCTTGGTCAGGCTCCAGGTCGAGAACGGCAGGTCGTGTTCGGTCGGTTTGGACTTGGCGATCTTCTTGATCTCGCGGCGTTCGGGCAGGGTGAAGGTCTTCGGCCGTCCACCCTTGCACTTCGGGTAGAGCGAGTCGAAGCCGTCGATGTTGAAGTTGTGGATCACGTCGCGGACCCGGTCATCGCTGGTGAACGACACTTCGGCGATCTTTGCCACCGGCATGCCCTGCGCGGACAGCAGGATCATCTGGGCTCGCCGCCAGGTGACCACCGACCCGATGCCTCTGCGGATGATCCGCAGCAGCCGTCTGCCCTCGTCGTCGATCTCGCGCACCCGCACCCGCACAGCCACGGACCAGCACACTGGCAGATCCCCACGGCCCCGGCCAGGCCACCACCCGAGTGTCAGAAAGCGGCCTCGGCAACACGGCTCCGCAACCACGCTGCTTCCGCGGGCATCAGGTTCGGGTCGGCCAGCTTGGCCCTGACCGCCTCCTGGAGCCGTCCCGTGGGGTCGGTCCGAGAGCCGTGGCGTATGCCGCGCAGCAACAGGCTCCGTCCCAGGCGGGCGGCGAGTCCGGGGACGTCCGCGCTGCCGATGGTCACCATGGTCATCGCCACATCGGCAGCGGGATCACCAGCGCTCGCGTTGCACCAGTCAATCACCACCGGGCCCCGCTGGGTCAGCATGACATTGCCCGGATGCAGGTCCAGATGCAGCACCCGGTCATCATCTGCCGTGCTGAACCGCTTGGGCAGCCACTCCGGTGCCGGCAGCATGTGCAAGCGGTCGTGGAGGCCGCCCAGCACCCGGCCGAGGGAACCCACCTGCCACGGGCGCCGGGCCATCACGTCCAGCATCGTCGGCCCGGTCAGCCGCTCTAGAACCATGTCAGTCCCGGTGGCCTCGTACACCTGGGGCACCGGATACCCGTATGCCGCCAGGTGCGTCATCAGACGCGACTCGAGACCGGTGGGACCCCCGTGCCGGTATCGCCGCAGTACCCTGGACTCATCCAGGGCATACACATCAGCGTCCCGACCCCGCGCGATCAACTCCATGCGATGCAGTCTGTCTTGACAGGCAAGCCCGCGCCAACAGGGCGAACGTTGCCTGACGCGGCACCAGCATCACATCAACAGTAAGACTCGTGATCGGGGTCATCCCCGCGTGCGCGGGGAGCAGACTCACTGACCTGCCACTTTAAGTTGGCAACCGTACGTTCTGCAGCTTTCACCGAAATCGACACCAACCTCGGCCCGTCACGATGCCCACGCCGAAGGGCGATGCCAGCGCCGCGTCTGGGCCCTCCTGGACTCAGCTCTCCCGGGGCCGCTGGTAAGACTGGCGGAGCCAGCCGGCCCCAGGGCGCCTACGCGGGATCCGCGGGAGGCGTAGCCCGCGTAGGCCCCACGCACGACGCCCCATGCGGCCGGTGGGGACCGTACGCGCGTCTGCGGTACCGGGGAGGGGCGGTACGCGGGATAATCGGGTTCATGGTCATGCTCTCCTCCAGCAGTGCGGCGCCCTCGGCGGCCGAGGTGCTCCACGCCCGGTACGCGGGCCGGCTGCCCGTCTCCCTGGATGAGCTCGCCGGGCCCCGGCATGGTGTGGTCGAGCTGCCGCTGCACGTGGCCTGGTCGGGCTTGCGTTCCTACGACCTGGACCGGCCGCGCCTGCGCATGGGGCTCTACCGCACGGTCCTGGCCGAGGGGCTTCACGAGGACCTCGTCACCCTCCTGAACCGCGACCTCCTCCTCACGCAGTGGCCCGTCCTGCGCACCCTGGTCAGCCGGCACCTGCGCGAGGTCTGGGAAGACGCCTTCCCCGAGCTGCTCGCGGCGACGGGATCCGCCGCCGCGTGAAGCTGACCGACCTGCACCGCCGGCTCCTCGCCGCCGTGATCGACATCGGCGCCCCGTACCCCCTCGTGATCACCGGCGGGTACGCCGTCCAGGCCCACGGCCTCGTCGAGCGCATCAGCCAGGACCTCGACGTCGCCACCGAGAACCCCGCCCCGATGGCGGAGATCGTCACGGGCCTGGAGCAGGGATTGGCCGCCCGGGGCTGGCAGGTGCGGGTGATCGCCGTCGACCCGCTGTCGGCCAGGCTGATGGTCGTCGACCCGGACACCGGCGAGGAGTGCGAGGTCGACGTCCTCAAGGAGCACTTCTGGAACCCGCCGGCCCAGACCGAGTACGGGCCGGTACTCGCCTTCGACTCCGTCATCGGTACGAAGGTCCGCGCACTCGCCGACCGCGGAGCCGTCCGCGACTTCATCGACGTCCACGCCGCCTCCCGCCACCGCACCACCTCCGACCTCGAACGCCTCGGCGAGCGGCACGGCCGCGACGAGTTCCGGCTCCAGGACCTGCGCGACCGCCTCGCCGGCGCCGACTGGGCGGACGACGACGAGTTCGCCGCGTACGGCCTCACCGAGGACGAGACCGCCGAGCTGCGTACCTGGGCCCGCCGCTGGACGGACGACCTCGACCAGCGGCTGCACGACTCCGAGCACGATCACGATCACGGAGCCTGAGCTCGATCACCCTGCGCCCGGAACCGAGTTCCCATCGGAGTCAGGCGTTCCACCACTCGGCCGTGCCACAGCCGACTTCGTAGTGCCACCAGCCTTCCTCCTGCCCTTGAGCCAGCAGTGCCTTGATCCCGGCGAAGTCCGCGTCCGCCGGCACGGTGAAGGCGACCAGAGGGAAGTCCGCGGTGGTGTGGCACTCGTCGCGCTCCGCCCGGGTGGGCACCCGGCGTCTGCCGGTGGTCCACTGAAAGGAGGCCGGAAGGAGAGGAGCCGAGATGTACGTCCTGCGCGTCCAGCACTCCGTACCGGACTACGCGGCCTGGAAGGCGGCCTTCGACAGTGACCCGCTCGGCCGGGAGAAGTCCGGGGTTAAGAGCTACCGCATCCTGCGGCCCGCGGACGACCCGGGCCACGTCATGATCGACTTGGACTTCGACACCGCCGCCGAGGCCGAGGCTCTGGAGGCCGCCCTCCGGGAGATGTGGACCAGGGTGACCGTGGCGGTCGACCCGCAGAGCCAGATCGTCGAGGTGGTCGAGACCCGGCAGTACTGAAACCCCATGCTCGTGTCCCATCAATCGGCAACCTGCCTGCGTTTCATGATCATTCACGCGGGATGATGGCGGTATGCATGATGGGAATGGGCTGTTCGAGGTCGAGCCGGTCAGGAAGAGGCAGCCGCAGGGGCGTCCGGCGGTGGTGGACAAGCGGCCCCACCCACAGCCTCCAAGCGCCGACGGGACGGCCGCGACCGATCACATCGATCACGGCCGACTGGCCATGTGCCCGTTACTGACCCACGCTCCTAGTGCCGTATCAGCCAACGTTCGCCCTGTAGTGCCTCAGATCGCGGATGGCGCATGTCTCGGCGAACGCGACGTCGGAAATCCGCCAGCATGCTCGCGGTCGGTCGGGCGAGAATCCGCTCATGATCGCTGAAGCGCAGGGAATCCGCATCCGGCACCGCGGGCATGAACCGCAGGTCCATCCCACCGCCTATGTCGCCCCGACGGCCACGCTCGTCGGTGATGTCCGCGTGGGGCCGAGGGCGCGGGTGATGTACGGTGCGGTGCTCGATGCCGAGGGGTCTCGGATCGAGGTCGGGGAGGCGGCGGTGATCTGCGAGAACGCGGTGTTGCGCGGGTCTGCGGTCGCCGGCGATCAGCCGGTGCTTGTCGGCGACCATGTCTTCGTGGGGCCGCATGCCACGCTGTTGGGCTGCGAGGTCGGCAGGTGCGTCTATGTGGCGACCGCGGCGACGGTCCTGCAGTGCGCACGGTTGGGGGCCGGCTCGGTTGTCGCTGTCGGCGCGCTCGTCCATGCGCGCACCGTTTTGCCGGACGAGTACTTCGTGCCGCCGCACACCGTGGCGCTTGACGCGCCGGTGCGGCTGCTGGCCCCTGGCGATCCGGGCCTGGCCGAGGCCGTCGGGCGGGTGGGCTTCGCGCAGGTGGCGTTCGGCGTCGACGCGGAGTGGACCGACCGGATCAGCCGGTACGAGCGCATCGCGGAGGTGCGCGTCGCCGAGTTCGGCACGCACGCGGACGATGAGGTTCTGAATCTCGGCTAGCGCCGCATCAGCGACCCTTGTGCTGTGGTGAGGTGACGCGCCGTCCGGATTCCACTCCGGCGCACGCGTCCGGCAAGCTGTGCCGGTGGCAGAGCGAGTGCGGGTCCGTGAGATCGGTGACGACGAGGGCAGGCGGCCGCTGCTGATCATCCGTAGGGGCACCGGGTCGGTGGTGACCTGGCGCCGGGCGCAGATGGTGCTGTTATCCGCGCAGGGCATGCCCGTGGCGAAGATGGCCGGGGTGACGTTCACCAGCGCGGACCGGGTCCGGGATGTGATCCACAACTTCAACGCTGACGGCTTCGACTCGCTCTATCCGAAGTACGCGGGCGGGCGGCCGAGGACCTTCACCCTGCCCGAGCGCCGGGAGATCAAGAAGATCGCCAAGTCCAAGCCGGCCGAGCACGGCCTGCCGTTCTCGACCTGGAGCCTGGCCAAGCTGGCCGACTTCCTGGTCGCCGAGGGGGTCGTCGACGACATCAGCCACGAGGGCCTGCGGGTCCTGCTCCGCGAGGAGGGCGTCTCGTTTCAACGCCTGAAGACCTGGAAGACCTCCCGCGATCCGGACTACGCCGCCAAGAAGGCCCGCGTCGAGCACCTGTACGCCATCGCCGACGGCGAGGTCATACCCGAGGACGGCGAGCCGGAGGTGGTGTTCTGCTTGGACGAGTTCGGCCCGCTGAACCTGTAACCGCACCCGGGCCGGCAGTGGGCCGAACGCGGCGGCAGGCACAAAGACCCCGACCGTGAACCACGCCGCAGGCGGCGGGCGACCTACAACCGCCCACACGGGGTGCGGCACCTGTTCGCCGCCTACGACCTGGCCAAGGACAAGCTCTACGGCGACATCAAGAAGACCAAGAACCGATCGAAGTTCCTGGAACTCTGCCGCTACCTGCGCACCCTCTACCTGCCGACAGTCCGCCTGGCGATCGTGTGTGACACCTACTCCCCGCACCTGACCACCAAGCGGTGCCGCCGGGTGGCGGACTGGGCAGAGGCCAACAACGTCGAGATCGCCTACACCCCGACCAACTCCTCGTGGCTGAACCGCATCGAGGCCCAGTTCACTGCCCTGCGCTACGTCACCCTCGACGGCACCGACCACGCCGGCCACAAAGAGCAGGGCAGCATGATCCGCCGCTACATCATCTGGCGAAACCGCCACGCCGACGACCGGCGCCTACGCGCCGTCGTCGACAGGGCAAACGTTGCCTGATGCGGCACTAGCTGCCCAGCTGTCTAGCCGGACAGCATCACGCTGCTGACCCGGCCCGCCATGCGGTCCAGTACCGAACCGGGCGCCAGGCCGCCCCGCAGCAGGACGAACCGGGACGGGGGCAGCCCCGTCATCGCCTTCACCTCGCGGCTCAGGTGCGCCTGGTCGTGGTAGCCGCAGGCTGTCGCCACCTGCGCTGCCGCCGTTCCGGCCGCCAGCATCCGCAGCGCGTGCTGCAGCCGGAACACCCGGGCCATGGCCTTGGGCGACAGGCCCACCTGCTCGCGGAACCGGGCCCGTACGGTACGGGCGCTCCACCCCGTCGAGGCGCTCACCCGGGCCAGGGAGCGGGTGTTCGCCCAGAGCTCGAAGAGGGCTCCGCCGATCTCGGGCGCGGGGTGGGGGCCGCGGTCGAGGCGGGCGCAGAACAGCTCGTCGAGCAGGGCGAAGCGCTCCGTCCACGAGGGGAGCGCCTGGAGCCGTTCGGTGAGGTAGCGGCCCTGCGCTCCGAGCACGTCCACCAGATCTATGTGGGCGTCCTCGAAGTGCCACATCGGGATGCCGAACAGCCGGTAGCAGCCCTGCGGGGTCATGTTCACCTCCAGCCCGTGCACGACTCCCGCGTGCAACCCGACCGCCGGCACCGTGCGCGGGCCGCTGATCATGGCCCGGGCCGCGGGGCGCAGTTGGGCCGTGGCGAGGTCTTCCGTACGGGAGACCCACAAGCCGTCGGAGAAGCTGAAGACCAGCGTCACGCAGCCGGTGGGCAGCTCCAGGCGGCGCCTCGGGGCCATGAACTCGGTGTGGAACCCCGTGTAGTTGATGATGAGCGGCCGCAGTGCGGCGGCCGGCGCGCGCCGGCGCGCTGATCGTCTGCCCGGGGCGGCGGCGGGCATCGTGCGTACGTCGAAGGCGTCGACCGAGCCCATGTCCGGGCCCTCCCCCCGCTGTTGCGCGGCCGGTGGTACCGCGCGGTCGGCCGATGATGCCAGGTCACAGGGGGCGATGACCAGAGTGGTCCGGCGGCGGATCCGGGCCGTCGCCCCTGCCGGCAGGCCGGAAAGTGATGTGAGGATGCGTGCATGACAGAGATCATCAAGGGGGGAACCTTCCGCTCGGCGGCGGCGAGCCGATGCGCGTGGCCGTCGTACGCCGCGACGGCGGGCCGGACGCTCCCGCGGTCGACGCGGCCGCGCTGCTCGCCGATGCGGGCGGCAAGGTCAGGGACCGGGGAGACCTCGTGTACTACAACCAGCCCGAGCACGCGGGGAGCGCGGTGCGGCTGTTGGGGAGCGCCCAGGGGGAGGGCGGGGTGACCGCGGACTGGCTGGAGATCGACCCCGGCCGCGTCGAGCCCTCCGTCGAGCGGATCGTGGTCGCGGCCTCCTGTGACGGCGGGACCTTCGGGGAGGTCGAGGACCTCTGCCTGCAGCCCGCCGAGCTGAACGCCGTCAGCTTCTGGCTCCGCCACCGCTGACCCGCTCCCGGGCCCGGGACGGGGCGGGGCGTCCGCCGGCGACGCCCCGCCCCGGGCTCCGCGTCCGCTAGACCGGTGCGAAGAGCACCTTCGCCCGGCCCGGGTCCGCCTCCGTCAGCCGGACCCTGATGCGGTCGCCCAGCGGCAGCTCCGCCGACGTGGACTCCACGCGGCCGATCACCGCCGGCTCCGCCAGGTGGACCGTGCCGACCAGCGGCTCGCGGTCCTTGACGTCGATGACCGTCGCCTCGAAGGTCTCCCCGACGCGGTCCTTGAGCAGCGCCGCCTCCACCAGGTCCACGGACTCCCGCTCCGCCGAGTTCGCCAGCCGGGTTCCGTCCGACATCTCTTTCGGGAGGGCGTCGAGCGCCTCCAGCGCCCACCCGGGGGGTTCGGCCCCGGCCACGGCCGCCACGCACAGCTCGCCCGTGTACCGGTCGACGAGCCGGCGCAGCGGCGCGGTGCAATGGGCGTACGGGGCGGCGACCGCGGCGTGCAGGACGGGGTCCGGGGTCTCGCCGCCGGTGAAGACCGTGTAGCCGGCGCCGCGCAGCAGAGCGGTGCACTCCTGGAGGAAGGCGGCGTGGGCGGGCCGGTGCGGATCGAGCCCGCGCACGAGCTCCGCGTACGGGACGTGGTGCGGCCAGTCGATCCGCAGGGCCTTCGCCGCCCGGCGCAGCCGCCCGACCGCTCCGTCGGGGGCGGTCGGCAGGGTCCGTAGGATCCCGGTCCCGGCGGCGAGCATCAGCTCGGCGGCCGCCATGCCGGTCATCAGGGAGATCTGCGCGTTCCAGCCGTCGGCCGGGAGCGGAGCCCGGTAGGCCAGGCTGTACGAGCCCCCGTGCTCGATGATCTCCTGCTCGGGCACGTTCAGCGAGATGCCCCCGCGCTCCGTCTCCAAGGCCTCGCGCAGCCGCCCGATGTCCTTCAGCAGGGCCAGCGGCTCCTCGGCCGTGCCCGCGTCGATGGCCTTCTGGACGCCGTCGTAGTCGAGTTTGGCCCGGCTGCGCACGAGTGCGCGGCGCACGTCGGTGCTCTCGACCCGCCCCTCGGCGTCCAGGTCGAGCCGCCACAGCAGGGCGGGGCAGGTCTGGTCGGGGAGCAGGCTGGCGGCGCCCTCCGAGAGCACGGCCGGGTGCAGGGGGATCTTCTCGTCGGGGAAGTAGAGGGTGGTGACCCGGCGGTGGGCCTCGCTGTCGAGGGCGCCGCCGGGAGTGACGTAGGCGGCGACGTCGGCGATGGCGTAGTGGACGCGGTAGCCGCCGGTGGCGCGCTTCGCCAGGTGCATGGCCTGGTCCAGGTCGCGCGAGGCCGGCGGATCGATCGTGAAGAAGGGGATGTCGGTGGCGTCGAAGTCCGGCAGGAGGGGGTGTCGTACCGCCCGCTCGGCCTCGGCGAGTACGGGCGCCGGGAACTCTTCCGGCACCTCCAGCTTCGTCCGCAGTTCACGCAGCGCGGCCCGCAGAGCAGCCCCGTCTGCGCCGGTCATGATCATATGACGGCGTGGCATGTGCCGAGCCTATGGCCGGTGGGCCCGGGCGGCACGGCGAGCCGTCTACCCTGGTCGGGGGCCGCACCCCCGCCGCTGTGCCGTGCCCGTCGAAGGAGAACCACCGTGCTCGTGCTGCTGCCGCCGTCCGAAGGAAAGGCCGCCGGCGGCTCCGGCGCACCGCTGAAGCCGCAGACGCTCTCGCTGCCGGGGCTGGCCGAGGCCCGCGCGGCGGTGCTGGAGGAGCTGGTCGAGCTGTGCGTGGGCGACGAGCTGAAGGCCCGCGAGGTGCTCGGCCTGAGCGAGGGCTTGCGCGGTGAGGTCGCCAAGAACGCGGAACTGCTGACGGCGGTCGCCCGCCCGGCCGGGGAGATCTACACGGGCGTCCTGTACGACGCGCTGGGCCTGTCGACCCTGTCGCCCGCCGCGGCCTCCCTGGCCGCGGATTCCCTGCTGGTCTTCTCGGGCCTGTGGGGTGCGGTCGGGGTCGCGGACCGCATCCCCTCCTACCGCTGCTCGATGGGCGTGAAGCTGCCGGGGCTGGGGGCGCTGGGCGCGTTCTGGCGCGAACCGATGGCCTCGGTGATGCCGGAGGCGGCGGGGGAGGGCTTGGTCCTGGACCTGCGGTCCTCGGCGTACGCCTCCGCGTGGAAGCCGAAGGGCGAGGTGGCGGGCCGTACGGCCACGGTCCGGGTCCTGCACTCCCAGATGGTGGACGGGGTGGAGAAGCGGTCGGTGGTGAGCCACTTCAACAAGGCCACCAAGGGCCGCCTGGTCCGCGACCTCCTGTCGGCGGGCGCGGCCCCCGCGGCTCCGGCGGAGCTGGTGACGGCCCTGCGTGACCTGGGCTTCACGGTGGAGGCCGAGGCCCCCGCGAAGCCGGGCAAGTCATGGTCCCTCGACGTGGTCGTCACCCAGATCCACTGACCGGTGCGTCCGGGGCGGGGGAGCCGCTGCGCGGGGCTTCCCGGGCGCTGCCCGGACCCGCGCCTCAAACGCCGGCGGGGCTGGATTTCGCTGCGGTCAGCCCACACGCGCATGCCACGGCGGGGCAATCCCGGAGACTTTTCAGCCGTCCGGCGTTTGAGGACCGGGGTCTGGGGCGGAGCCCCAGGGGGTCCGGGCGCAGCCCGGTACCCCTCCCAGCCCGTCCGGCGTGTGAGGACCGGGGTCCGGGCAGAGCCCGGGGAACGGGCGAAGGGCGGGTAGGGGACCCGGCCCCGCGCAGCGGCCAGGGCACGGTGCGGCGTCGCTGCCGGGGGCCGGCCCCGGGACCCCCGCGCCTCAAACGCCGGCGAGGCTGAATGGGGCCGGTCAGCGGCCCAGGGGCCAGGCGACGGTGGCGGGGGTGTGGTCGGACGTGCCGGCGTAGGTGGCGCACGCGTCCGTGAGGGTTTCCAGTAGGGTCAGCGGATCGACGAGCGGATGCTCCATCCCGCGGAGCCAGGTCACCGAGAGGTCCCCCGGCAGTGCGGCCGGCGGCACCAGTACGTAGCTGCCCCGGCAGTGCCAGCGCAGCCCGGGGTGTTCGTCCATCGTCTCGGGGTGGCAGTCCAGTTCGCAGGGCCACCACTCGTCCTCGTCCTCGG
The DNA here is from genome assembly GCF_022808175.1 of Streptomyces sp. AP-93. Lineage (GTDB taxonomy): Bacteria > Actinomycetota > Actinomycetes > Streptomycetales > Streptomycetaceae > Streptomyces. The sequence continues at coordinate 176,103 of NZ_JALGBX010000001.1, forward strand.
GCGTACCCCGGGTCGCGGTGAAGAAGAGCATCCGGGCCTGGTCGCCCGTACCGCCCGATTCGGCGACCGGACCGACCTCGATGCCGGCGGCCAGCAGGCGTTCCAGCGCGCTGTGCCCGGCTTCCAGGGGGACGTCCAGGACGTCGTGGACCATGCCCGTCGCGGTGATGAAGTTGGCCGCGGGCTGGTTGCGCGCCCAGCGTTCGACCTGCGCGCGGTCCGTCGTGGACTGCGTCTGCCAGGCGAAGGAGACGGGGTGGCGTGCGGGCGTCGGACAGCCGATCCGGTCGCACGAGCACCGGTAGCCGGCGGGGTGCGCGGCGGGCGAGATCGGCAGACCCGCCGCGGCGACGGCCAGCAGCAGGGCTTCGCGTTCTCGTGCGGGGTCCGCGGCGTCGGGTTTCGGCTTGCGGCGCAGCCACTGGGAAATCCTGCTCTGCTCGCCGCGTTTGACGCGGCCCGACTCAGACCCCATCTATCCCCTCACCTACACCGTTGCCCCGGCAGACCCTCACATGTTCCCACCATCCTGGGCGCCGGGTGACCGCACCCCCCGACCAGGACTCCCGCATAACCATAGAAATCGGCCATATGTTCTCGGCCATCAGGGGGTCATGACTTATCCCACCCCACCCCGGCCCCGCCCAGCACCGCGTCCACCAGCGCATCCGCGTACGCGTGCGTGAGCGGCGCCGTGCGCAGCAGCCAGCGGTAGGTCAGAGGTCCGAGCAGCATCTCCACGGTGAGCCGCAGATCGGTGTCCGGCGGGAGCTGCCCGGCCTCGCGGGCCGACCGCAACCGCTCCTCGTACAGCGCGAGCTGGGGCTCCAGCAGCTGCTCGGTGAAGCGCGCCCCGAGCTCGGGGTCGGTGGCGCCGGCCGCCGTCAGGGCGCGCGCGGGGGCCGCGTACCGCTCGTCGGCGAACTCGTCCACCGTCGCCCGCAGTACGTACTTCAGGTCGGCGGCCAGATCCCCGGTGTCGGGGAAGCCGGTCCACGCCCCCTCGGACTGCGCGTCCCCGGCGAGCGCGACCGAGGCGTCCAGCAGGACCGCGGCCTTGGACGGCCACCAGCGGTAGATGGTCTGCTTGCCGACTCCGGCGCGGGCGGCGATGGCCTCGATGGTCAGCTTGTTGTAGCCGACCTCCCCCACCAGGTCGAGCGCCGCGTCCAGGATGGCCCGCCGCGAGCGGTCGCTGCGGCGCGTGGCGTCCGGGGACCGGGGGGCGGAGGAGGGGCCGGGACCGGAGTCGGGGTTGGGGTCGGAGTCGGGAGCAGGGAGGGGGCTGGAGCTCATTTCGGCAACTTATCAACACCGAACCACTCGTTTTTCAGCCGTTCGGGAAACCACCCAATCAGTTCACTGCGCCGTTCCCGCCGAGGAGAGACGATTCTCTTCTCATCACCGTGAGGAGCCTTCATTGCGCAGAGACGCCACACCCCGGCGCTACCTGATGTGCCCACCGGCGCACTTCAAGGTCACGTACTCCATCAACCCCTGGATGGACCCCACGAAACCGGTGGACCTGCCCCTGGCCATGGCCCAGTGGGAGGACCTCCGCGACCGCTACGTGGCCCTCGGCCACACCGTCGAGACCCTCGTCCCCGAACGCGGTCTGCCCGACATGGTCTTCGCGGCCAACGGCGCCCTCGTCGTCGACGGCCGGGTGCTGGGCGCGCGGTTCGCCTACCCCGAGCGGGCCGCCGAGGCGGAGATCCACCTCGACTGGTTCCGCGGCCACGGCTTCCAGGAAGTGCACGAGCCGTCCCACGTCAACGAGGGCGAGGGTGATTTCGCCGTCACCGCCACCTACATCCTGGCCGGCCGGGGCTTCCGCTCCAGCCCGCTCTCGCACGACGAGGCGCAGGAGTTCTTCGGCCGCCCGGTCATCGGGCTCGACCTGGTCGACCCGCGCTACTACCACCTGGACACGGCCCTGTCCGTGCTCGACGGCGACGAGGTCATGTACTACCCGGACGCCTTCTCCGAGGGCAGCCGGGCGGTCCTGCGCCGGCTCTTCCCGGACGCGCTGATCGCGCGGGCCGAGGACGCGGCCGCCCTCGGGCTCAACGCGGTCTCGGACGGCCGGCACGTGCTGCTCCCGCAGGAGGCGACCGGACTCTTCGCACCCCTGCGGGCGCGGGGGTTCGAGCCGGTCCCGATGGACCTGGGAGAGCTGCTCAAGGGCGGCGGCAGCGTGAAGTGCTGCACGCAGGAGCTGAGGCCCTAGCCGTCCGCGGGTCCCGACGGGCCCGGGCCCGCGGGGGTTCAGCCTCCGCGGGCCGAGGTCTTCGCGGGCTCAAGCCTTCGACGGCCCGGGCCTTCGCGGGCTCAGTCCTCGCGGGCTCAGGCCTCCGCAGGCTCAGTCCTCGCGGGCTCAGTCCTCGCGGGCCCAGGCCTCCGCAGGCTCAGCCCTCGCGGGCTCAGGCCTTCCCGGGCTCAGGCCCCCTGCGGAGGCGGCCACTCCTGGCCCCAGTCGGCGTTCCGCGCGGCCTTGTACAGGTCGCCGTGGCGCTTGGTCACGTTGACGTGGGTCTGCCCCTCGGACTCGGGTCCGCACAGCTCCAGCAGGACCAGCCCCTTGCGGATCTGCGGCCTGCGCGTGATCCGGGAGGCGGCCGGCTCCACCGGGAAGCGGGTGGCGGCCACGTAGCTGAACTTCTCGTCCTCGTAGGAGAGGGAGCCGCCCTTGACCTGCCGGTGCAGGGAGGACCGGCTGACCCGGGCCGAGAAGTGGCACCAGTCCTTGCCGACCTCGATGGGGCAGGTCCCGTCGTGCGGGCACGGGGCCGCGACCCGCAGCCCGGCCTCGATCAGCTGGTCGCGGGCCTCGCGGATGCGCAGGTACCCCTCCGGCGTGCCCGGCTCGATCACCGCCACCGCCTGACCGGCCCGCGCCGCCTCGGCGACCACCTCGCGGCGGGCTTCCGGGGTCAGTTCGCCCAGGACGTACGAGACCGTCACCAGGTCCGCCCCCGGGAGCGTCAGGCCGGCCCCGATGACGGTCCGCCGCCACTCGGCGGCCCGCAGCGTGGGGGAGGAGGAGGCCGCGGCCAGCTCCTTGCCGAGGTCCAGGGCCGGATCCGCCCAGTCCAGTACCGCCGTCTCGCGCGGCCCGCCCCAGATCGAGTCCGCGGCCCAGGCCGCCGCGCCGGTGCCGCCGCCCACGTCCACGTGCGAGGCCGGGGACCAGCCCGGGGCCGCCTCGGCGAGCCCGTCCAGGGCGGACCGTACGGCCTCGAAGGTGGCGGGCATCCGGTACGCCGCGTAGGCGGCCACGTCGGAGCGGTTGCGCAGGACGGGGGTGTGGGTCGGGATCTGGCCGCGGTAGTTGGCGATCAGCCGCTCCACGGCGGCCGTGGCCTGCTTCTGCGGGAGGCCTTCGAGCAGTCCGGCGAGGGCGCTGCGCAGGGTTTCGGCGGTGGTGGTGGCGGTGTCGTTCACCCGCCAAGTTTACGGGGCCGGGGCCGGGCCGGGTCCGCAGCCCGGACCCGGCCCCGGACGATCAGCTCGCCGTCGCCGTCGCCGTCGCCGTCGTCGGGGGGCTGGTCCGCCAGGGGCGGCACAGGACGACGAAGCAGAGGACCGCCATGAGGGCGCAGGTCGCCTGGACCACGGCCATCGGTACCGCCGTGTCCTCGCCCGCGATGCCGACCAGGGGGGAGGCCACGGCTCCGACCAGGAAGGAGGAGGTGCCGAGCAGGGCGGAGGCCGAGCCGGCCGCGTGCGGGGCGCGCATCAGGGCCTGCGCGTTCGTGTTCGGCAGCACCAGGCCCATCGCGGACATCAGGACGAACAGTCCGGCGCAGATGGCGAAGAGCCCGACCTCGCCGAAGACCCCCGCGGTCATGAGGAGCAGGGCGGCCGAGGCCGCCATGACGACCGCGAGTCCGTACCCCAGCACCTTGTCCAGGCGGACCCGGCCGACCAGCAGCTTGCCGTTGATCTGGCCCACCGTGATCAGGCCGAGGGAGTTGACGCCGAACAGCAGGCTGAAGGTCTGCGGCGAAGCACCGTAGATCTCCTGCACGACGAACGGCGAGGCGGAGATGTACGCGAACAGCGTCGCGAAGGCGAAGCCGCCGGCCAGCGTGTACCCGGCGAAGACCCGGTCGGCGAGCAGTCCGCGCATGGTCCGCAGCGCGGCGCCGACGCCGCCGGTCTGGCGCCGCTCGGGCGGCAGCGTCTCGCCGAGCTTCCGCCAGACCAGGAGGGTCAGGAGGGCTCCCACGACGGTGAGGACGCCGAAGACCCCGCGCCAGTCGGCGAAGCGCATCACCTGGCCGCCGATGAGCGGGGCGATGATCGGCGCCACGCCGGATATGAGCATCAGGGTGGAGAAGAACCGGGCCATCTCGACCCCGTCGTACAGATCGCGCACGACGGCCCGCGCGATGACGATCGCGGCAGCGCCGGCCAGGCCCTGGAGCAGCCGGAAGGCGATCAGCAGCTCGACGGTCGGGGCGAAGGCGCAGATGGCGGTGGCGAGGACGTAGACGACCATGCCGACGAGCAGGGGGCGCCGGCGGCCCCATTTGTCGCTCATCGGACCGATCACCAGCTGGCCCAGGGCCATGCCGGCGAGGCAGGCGGTGAGGGTGAGCTGGATGGTCGAGGCCGGGCTGTTCAGATCCGTGGTCACCGCCGGCAGCGCGGGCAGGTACATGTCCATGGACAGCGGGGTGAGCGCGCTGAGTCCGCCGAGGATGAAGGTGACGAGCAGTCCCGTCCGGCGGGCGGCCGTCTGGGGAGGGGTGCTGAGAGGGAAGGGAGTCGTGGGGGACGAATCCTTCGAGGGCGCTGTCGCGGGGCCTCGCTCCGACATACGGAACTCCAGTCTTCTTATCGTGTCTTCACACCCCCGGATCGCCCCATGTTCTCAGCAATCGGAACGTCCCGGGGGCGATGTCCCGTGTGACGTAGCCTGCGGCCCCATGAACGCACGTGTGAAGAAGATCGCCGTAGTGACCGGGGCCGGCTCCGGAATCGGCCGCTCCGTGGCCCTGACCCTGGCCGCCGCCGGATGGTCGGTGGCCGTGGCGGGCCGCCGGACCGAGCCCCTGGAGGAGACCGCGGGGGCCGCGCGGGCGGCCGATGCCGAAGCCGACGTGCTCTGCGTCCGGGCCGACGTGAGCAATCCGGACGACGTCGCCGTGCTGTTCGAGACCGTGCGGGAGCGCTACGGGCGGGTCGACCTGCTCTTCAACAACGCGGGCACCTTCGGCCCGGCCGGAGTCCCGCTGGAGGACATCTCGTACGAGGCCTGGCGCTCGGTGGTCGACGTCAACCTCACCGGCTCCTTCCTCTGCGCGCAGGCGGCCTTCCGGGTGATGAAGGCCCAGGACCCGCAGGGCGGCCGCATCATCAACAACGGCTCCATCTCCGCGCACGTGCCCCGGCCGAACTCGATCGCGTACACCGCGACCAAGCACGCCATGACCGGCCTGACGAAGTCCCTGTCGCTGGACGGACGCCCGTACGGGATCGCGTGCGGGCAGATCGACATCGGCAACGCGGCCACCGAGATGACCGAGCGGATGCAGACCGGGATCATGCAGGCCAACGGACAGCTCGCGGTGGAGCCCGTCATGGACGCGGCCGACGTGGCGCGCACGGTGCTGCACATGGCGGAGCTCCCGCTGGGTGCCAACGTGCAGTTCGCGACGGTGATGGCGACCGCGATGCCGTACATCGGGCGCGGCTGATCCCGTACGCCGGGCGCGGCTGATCTTGTTCGGCTCCGGGGGAATGCCCGCCCGGGGGCCGGGGTTGTGGTGATCATGACGATCGAAGTACTGCGCTACACCGCCTTCTCCGACGATCCGGAGGGCGGAAACCCGGCCGGAGTCGTGCTCGACGCGAGCGGTCTGGACGACGCCGCCATGCTGGAGATCGCCGCCGAGGCGGGCTACAGCGAGACGGCCTTCCTCACCGCACCGCCCGAGGGCCTCGGCGGTGAGCCGGGGAGGGCCTTCTCCGTGCGCTACTTCAGCCCGAAGGTGGAGGTCCCGTTCTGCGGGCACGCCACCGTGGCCACCGCCGTCGCGCTCGGCGAGCGGGTCGGCCCCGGCGAGCTGCTGTTCGCGACCAAGGCGGGCACCGTGCCGGTGTCGGTGACCCGGGAGGGCGGCGGCCTGCGCGCCACCCTGACCAGCGTCGAACCGCACACCGAGGACCTGGACCCGGCCGACCTCGCCGAGGCCCTGGCCGCGCTGGACTGGCCGGCCGCCGACCTGGACCCGGCGTTCCCGCCGCGGATCGCCTACGGCGGCGCCCGCCACCTGGTGCTCGGCGCCGCCACCCGGGCCCGGCTCGCGGACCTCGACTACGACTTCGCCCGGCTGGAGGCGCTGATGCGCCGCCTCGACCTGGTCACCGCGCAGCTCGTGTACCGGGCGGGCCCGGCGGAGTTCCACGTGCGCAACCCCTTCCCGGTCGGCGGCGTCGTCGAGGACCCGGCGACCGGCGCGGCCGCGGCCGCCTTCGGCGCGTACGCCCGCGAGCTCGGCCTGGTCCCGGCCGACGCCGTCCTGACCCTCCACCAGGGCGAGGACATGGGCCGCCCCGGCGTCCTGACGGTGGAGCTCCGCTCCGGGGACCCCCGGGTCCGGGTGGGCGGCGCGGGGGCGCTGATCCCGTAGTGCGGATCGAGGGGCCCATCGAGGCGTACGAAGACCTGCCCGCCGGGCTCGCCGAACAGGTGGCGGCCCTGGAGGCGCAGGCGTGGCCCGGGTCGTCCTCCGGGCACGACCCGGCGCTCCGCCCGCGCGCGGTACTGCTCCTGGACGCCGGCGGACGGGTCGCCGCCTGCCTGGCGCTCCTCCACAAGCCGGTCCGGCTCGCGGACGGGCGTACGTACCGAGCGGCCGGGCTGAGCGGCGTGGTCACTCGGGCCGACCTGCGGGGGCGCGGGTACGGGAGCCGGCTGGTGGCGGCGGCCCGCGCCGGGCTCGCCGCCGATCCGGCGGTGGACCTGGCGCTGTTCAGCTGCGACCGGGAGCTGGTCCCGTTCTACGAGGCGGCCGGCTTCGAGGTGCTGCCCGGCACGGTCCTGGTCGGCGGCACCCCGGCGGAGCCTCTCGCCACGGACGCCCCGGGCCTCGACAAGACGGTGCTCGCGGCGTTCCCGGCCGGCTCCGCGGACGGCGAAGGCCGCGCGGACCAGGTCCGCGCGGCCTTCACCGGCATTCGAGTCCCCCTCTACCCGGGGACGATCGACAGATTGTGGTGAGTCAGGAGCCGCTCGGCTCCGACGCCGACGCCGGCGCCGCGGACTCCGGCTTCGGTTCCGGCTTGCTGCGCTTGGCCTGCGACGGCGCCAGGAACAGGGCGAGCACCGGGACCAGGTACAGGGTCCACACGACGACCTGGAGCACGGTCGGGTCCGGCTGGAAGTTGAAGGTGCCCTTCAGCAGGGTCCCGTACCAGCTGTCCGGCGGGATCGTCGAGCTGATGTCGAAGGCCTTGTTGGTCAGACCCGGCAGGAAGTCGGCTTCCTGGAGGTCGTGGACCCCGTACGCGAGGACGCCCGCGGCGACCACGACCAGCATGCCGCCGGTCCACGTGAAGAACTTCGACAGGTTGATCTTCAGCGCGCCCCGGTAGAACAGCCAGCCCAGGGCGATCGAGGACCCGATGCCGAGCAGCACGCCGATCAGCGGGCCCGCGCCGTCTCCGGCCGCGTGCACCGAGCGCCACACGAACAGCGAGGTCTCCAGGCCCTCCCGGCCGACGGCCAGGAACGCCGTCGCCACCAGGGCGCCGGTGCCCATCGCGAGCGCCGCGTCGAGCTTGCCCTGGAGCTCGGCCTTCAGGTGCCGCGCGGTGCGCTTCATCCAGAAGACCATCCACGTCACCAGGCCGACCGCGACGATCGACAGGGTGCCGCCGATGGCCTCCTGCGCCGTGAAGGTCAACTCCTGCGTGCCGAATTCGAGGCCCGCGCCGAAGGCCAGGGACAGGGCGGCGGCCAGGCCGACACCCAGCCACAGCGGCCCCAGCTTGTCCTTGTTCCCGGTCTTCACCAGGTAGGCGATGAGGATGCAGACGACGAGGCTGGCTTCCAGCCCCTCGCGCAGTCCGATCAGATAGTTGCTGAACACTTCGGTTCTCCCCGTCCCTACGCGAACAGCGTCCGGCCCCACCAGTCGTCCTTGTCGCGGACGCCCGGCGGGACGGCGAAGACGGCCGAACCCACGTGCTGGATGTATTCGTTGAGGACGTCGGCCTTGGCCAGGCTGCGCTGGACCGGGACGAAGCCGGTGCGGACGTCGCGTTGGTAGGCGAGGAAGAACAGGCCCGCGTCGAGGCGGCCCAGTCCGTCGGTGCCGTCGGTGAAGGAGTAGCCGCGGCGCAGCATCATCGCGCCGTTGTTGGTGTCGGGGTGCGCGAGGCGGACGTGCGCCTCGGGCTTCATCGCCTTCAGGAACGGCTCGTCGCGTTCCTTGGACTTGCCGACGGGGGCGCCCTCGCCCTTGTCGCGGCCGAAGATGTCCTCCTGCTCGCCCAGGGAGGTGCGGTCCCAGATCTCGATGTTCATCCGGATCCGGCGCGCCACGAGGTAGGAGCCGCCGGTCAGCCAGTCGCTGCCGTCGCCGGCGCCGACCCACACGTGCTTGTCCAGGGCGGCCTTGTCGGTGCCCGAGATGTTCCGGGTGCCGTCCTTGAAGCCCATCATGTTGCGCGGGGTCTGCTCCTCGGGGGTGGTCGAGGAGGTCTTGCCGAAGCCCAGCTGCGACCAGCGCACCACCGTCTTGCCGAAGCCGATGCGGGCGAGCTGGCGGATGGCGTGCACGGCGACCTGGGGGTCGTCGGCGCAGGCCTGGACGCACAGGTCGCCGCCGGAGCGGGCCGAGTCGAGGTTGTCGCCGGGGAACAGCTCCAGGTCGATCAGGGCGCCCGGGCGCTTGCCTTCCAGGCCGAAGCGGCCGTTGGCGAAGAGTCCGGGGCCGAAACCGATGGTGAGGGTGAGGCGGGAGGGCTTGAGGCCCAGTGCCTCGCCCGTGTCGTCCGGCGGGGCCTGGGGCAGGCCGCCGAAGCCGCCCTCGCCGACGGGCTGACCGGCCGTCATCAGGCGGGCCGCCTCGGTCCAGTCCTTGAGGAGCTGGACCAGCTCGCCGCGGTCCTTCGTCTTCACGTCGAAGGCCGCGAAGTGCAGGCGGTCCTGGACGGCACTGGCGATACCGGCCTGGTGCTCACCGTGGAACGGCACGGCCGCCCCCGCCGCGGCCGCCGAGACCATGTCGGGGCCCGAGTTCAGAGCGATAGCCGTACCGCCGGCCGCCGCCGCGCCGAGCGCGAGGCCCGCGCCGCCCCAGCCCAGGACGGCCCGGCGCGAGGGCGCACCCGAAGCCGAGCCCGCCTGCTCCGGCGCGCCTTCGGGCGCGCCGTGCGCGTCGTCCTGTGCGGACTCCTGCCCGGACACCGACTCGCTCATGTGAGGATCTCCCGCCTGCTCTGCTGTTCCGGAGTTACTTCGCGACCGCGGCGGCCAGCATGGAGAGCGGCTCGCCCAGCGCGCTCACGCCGTCGGAGAGCTCCTTGCGCTCGGCCTCGCCGACCTTGTCGTACGACGTGAACTCGTAGGAGGTCTTGTCGGCGCGGTACTTGTCCAGCAGGGTGTTCATCGCGGCGAACTGCTTGTCCAGCTCGGCGGTGAGCGCGGGGTCGGTCTTCGAGGTGACCGGCTTGAGCAGCTCGTACGCCTTCTGCGCGCCCTCGACGTTGGCCTTGAAGTCGACCAGGTCGGTGTGGCTGTAGCGCTCTTCCTCGCCCGTCACCTTGCCGGTGGCGACCTCGTCGAGGAGCTCCTTGGCGCCGTTCGCCATCGAGGTGGGGGTGATCTCCGCCTGGCCGACCTTCTTCTGCCACACGGCCAGGTCGGCCATCAGGGTGTCGGCGAGCTTCTTGTCCGCGTCGTCGATCTTGTTCTCGGCGAAGAGGGACTTCTCCAGCTTGTGCCAGCCGGTCCACTCCTGGCCCGGCTCCAGGCCGTCCTCGCGGACGTCGACCTTCGGGTCGATGTCACCGAAGGACTCGGCGACCGGCTCCGTGCGCTCCCAGCCGATCCGCGAGGGGGCGTACGCCTTCTTCGCGGCCTCGACGTCGCCGGCCTTGACCGCGTCCGCGAAGGCCTGCGCCTTGGGAATGGTCCCGTCGGCCTGCTCCTGCACGTACTTGCGGTACGCGGCGACCGCGGCGTCCGCCTCGGGGCTGCGCTTCAGGGCGGTGCCCGTGCCGGTGGCCTTGACCTGCTGGCGGATGCCGTCGCCCTTCATGCCGGGCTTGCAGGCGATCTCGTAGTCGCCCGCCTTGAGCTCGGCGGTGATGGTGGCCTTGGTGCCCGGGCCGATGTTCTCGCGCTCGGTGACGATGCGGTCGTCGGGGAACAGGACGTAGAGCTCGGTGACCTTGGAGCCCTTGTTCTCGACCTCGATGGTGACCTTGCCCGCCGGGAACTCCTTCGCGGAGACCTCGCAGGCCGAGTCGGAGGCCGCCACCTTGATGGTGCCGTCGCCGGACGCGTCGCTCTTCTCGGAGCAGCCGGTGACCGCGGTGAGGGCGGCCACGACGGCTGCCGCGGTGACGACGGTGAGGCGGGCGGGGCGCATAGGGGGCTCCTGGCAGTCTGGCGTTCGGCAGACGGCCGCCCCGATCGGGTGAGGCGGCCGGTGAGGCGGACCTAACTTAGCCGAGGCTTACCTCACCCATACCCGCACGTCCAGTGATTCGGCCCACACATGCGGGGGCCGGACACGGGGCTGTTACGGACGCCCCACGCCGCCCCCATGACCGGGTCAAGCCGAGGTCAAACCCCCGTGGCCGTTCCGTACGGCGGAACGGCCGGCTCCCGGTGTCCGCGGCTCGCCGTCCCGTACGGGGACCACCAGGGGCGCCCCGGTCCGCGGGTGCGGGAGGACTTCCACCGACTGGCGGTAGACCCGGCTCAGCAGCCCGTCCTCGAACACCTCCGCGGGCGGGCCGTCCACCGCGATCCGGCCCTCGTGCAGCACGGCGACCCGGTCCGCGTACGCCGCCGCCAGGCCCAGGTCGTGCAGGACCACCACGACCCCGTCCCCGGCCGCCGCCCGCTCCCGGCAGATCCGCAGCACCAGCTCCTGGTGGCGCAGGTCCAGGGCCGCCGTCGGCTCGTCGAGCAGCAGCAGCGGGGCCCGCTGCGCCAGTACGCGGGCCAGCGCGACCCGGGCCCGCTCCCCGCCGGAGAGCGCCGAGAACGGGCGGGCCGCGAAGCCCGTCACCTCGGTGGCGGCCATGGCGGAGGCCACCGCCTCCTCGTCGGAGTCGGCCAGTTCGGTGGCCGCCCAGGGGGCGCGGCCCATCCGTACGACGTCCTCCACAGGGAAAGGGAAGGCCAGTGCCGCCGATTGGGGGAGCACCGCCCGGCGCAGGGCCAGCTCGGGGGCCGGCCAGTCGCCCACCGGGCGCCCGTCGATCCGCACTTCGCCGGCGGCGGCCGGCAGGTCCGCGGAGAGGGCCGCCAGGAGGGTGGACTTGCCCGCGCCGTTCGGCCCGACCAGGGCCAGCACCTCACCGGCCCGCACGGTCAGCCCGATCCCGGCGAGCACCTCGCGCCCACCGAGCCGTACGCGCAGGTCCGTGACCTCGGCGAGCGGCGCACCGGGGGCCGGCCGGGCCGGAACGGCGCGCTTGTTCCCGCGAAGGCGGAGTGCGGCGAGACCGGAACGCAGCCGGACGCTCATGCCCAGCCTCCTTGCTTGCGACGGGTGCGGCGCAGCAGCCAGAAGAAGAACGGGCTGCCGAGCAGGGCGGTCAGGACACCGAGCGGCAGCTCGGCGGGCTGGGCGAGGGTCCGCGCGGCCAGGTCTCCGGCGACCAGCACCACGGCTCCGGCGAGCGCGCTGCCCGGCACCAGGAACCGGTGGCCCGGACCGTTGGCCATGCGCAGCAGGTGCGGCACGAGCAGCCCGACGAAGCTGATGATCCCGGCCACCGCGACGGCCGCCGCGGTGAGCAGCGCGACGAGCAGGATCAGCGCGAGCCGCAGCCGCTCCACGTCGACGCCGAGGTGGCGGGCGGGGCGCTCGCCGAGGGACAGCAGGTCCAGCTTGCGGGAGTAGAAGGGGGCGAGGGCCAGGCCGGCCAGCGCGCAGGGCAGGACGGCGAGCACCTTGGGCCAGGTGGCCTGGGCGAGGGAGCCGAGCTGCCAGAAGGTGATCTGGTTCACCTGGCCGCTGTCCGCGAAGAAGATGAACAGGCCGATCAGGGCGCCCGCGAAGGCGTTGACGGCGATGCCCGTCAGGATGAGGGTGACGACCTCGGTCTTCCCGCCGTTGCGGGAGAGCAGGTAGACGGCGCCGACGGTGATCAGCCCCGCGACGAACGCGCAGGCGGTGATGGTCCAGTTGCCGAAGAAGCTCAGGCCCAGCCCGATCGCGGCGACCGCCCCGACGGCCGCGCCCGCCGAGATCCCGATGACTCCGGGCTCGGCCAGGGGGTTGCCGAACACCCCCTGCATCAGCGCCCCGGCGCAGCCGAGGCTGGCCCCGACGAGCAGGGCGAGCACCACGCGCGGCAGCCGTACGTTCCACAGCACGCTCTCCCCGACCCGGTCGAGGGCGGCGCCCCCGAGCCCGAGGCGGTGCTGCACCGACCCGATCACTTCCCCGAGCGGGATCTCGTAGGCACCCACCCCGGCGGAGACCAGCGCGAGCAGCACGAGTACCGCGGCCAGGGCGCCGGTGAGCCAGGCGGAACCCCACCGCCGCCGGGGCGGTGCGCCGGCGGCGGTGGGGGCGGCCCGGGACGCCGCCGGCTCGGGAGCGGGAAGGGGGTCCGCTCCGGGCGGCGTCCCGGGGGCTTCGTAGGAGAGGGACACGTCAGGAGGCCTTGCCGTAGAGCTGGGTGATGAGGGAGGTCAGGACCTGGTCGGTGCGCGGGCCGTAGTTGAGCAGCACCCCGTCGTCGACGGTGATCACCCGCCGGTCCATGCCGGCCGGGGTCTGGGCCACGCCCGGGATCTTGACCAGCCCGTCGACGCCGCCGACGGACTCCAGGCCCTTGGACATGACGAGGATCGCGTCGGGCGCGGCGGCCGCCAGGGCCTCGCTGGTGATCGGGGTGAAGTCCTTGCCGAGCCCCGACTCCGGGCCCGTGTCCAGCGCGCCGGCCGCCTCCAGCAGGGAACCGGCGCCGGAGTCGGAGCCGCCCATCAGGTACACGGAGGCCGTGCCGCGCAGGTAGAGGAAGGCCACGCGCGGCTTCTTGCCCGAGGCGGGCAGGGCCTTGCGGGCGGCGGCGATGCGGGCGGCGGTGCGCTGGTTCAGCTGCGCGCCGGCCTCCTTGACGCCCAGTGCGGCGGCGACGGCATCGGTCCGCTTCGCCACGTCGTCCAGGGACTTGGCCGGGGCCACCACCAGGAGGGGGATGCCCGCGTCCCGGATCTGCTGGATCGCCTCGGCGGGGCCGGTCGTGGTCTCGGCCAGCACCAGGGTCGGACGCAGCGACAGCACGCTCTCGGCGGAGACGTCGTGGCCCCGCGTCACCACCGGGAGGTCCGCCGCCTGTTCGAAGGTGGCGGTGATGTCCTTGGCGACGACCTTGGGGCCGAGTCCGAGGGTGTACACGATCTCGTTGAGGCCGCCCGTCAGCGGCACCACCCGATCCGCCGAGGTGACGGTCACCCGGGCGCCGTCCGCCGAGGCCACGGTCGCCGGAAGGACGGGTACGGGCGCCGGGGCGAGCGGGTCCACCCGGTCCGGGACGGCCGGGGCGCCCGCTCCGGTGGCGGGGGAGGGGGTGGCCGTACCTCCGCAGGCGCTCACGCCGAGTGCCAGGACCACGGAGGTCAGGGCGACGGCGAAGCGGGACATGCGGGTTGACGCGGCGGGCGTAGGCACGAAGGCACCGTCCTGATCGTCCGACTGGAAGCGGGAGTGGCTGGAGAGGGGTCCCGGTTCACAGTTCAAGTTCCGGGTGCCGGGGGGTTTCCCGCCTGGCCGGATGTAGCTTAGGTTAGCCTAACCTCGTCTGCTAGACCCTGGAGGGGACATTCATGTCCGCAAGACCCGCCCGTGCTTCCGCCGTCGCCCTGCTGGCGACCCTGGCGGCCCTGCTGGGAGCCGTCCTGCTTCCGGCGACCGCCGCCCAGGCGGCGGACCGCACCGTGGAGGGCGGGCGGCTCGACTGGGGCATTAAATCCTCCTTCCAGAGTTACGTCACCGGCCCGGTGGCAAAAGGCGGGTTCAAGCTGAAGGGCGGAGCCGCCACCGCCGGCGGCAGCCTGTTCCGCTTCCACTCCGCGAACGGCTCCTACGACCCGGACAGCGGCGCCCTGCAGGCCTCCTTCAGCGGCGGCGTCACCTTCCAGGGCCACCAGAAGCCGGACGGCACGTACGAGCTGGACATGAGCGTCAGCCGCCCCACCGTCAAGATCAGCGGCGGCAGCGGCACCCTCTACGTGGACGTCTCCAGCAAGGCCAAGGAGGGCGGAGCGGTCACCACCGCCTCCCAGGTCCCCTTCGCCAAGCTGGGCCTGGGCGGGGTGAACATGAAGGGCGGCGGCAGCCCGATCGCCCTCGCCAACATCCCGGCCACCCTCACCGACCAGGGCGCCAAGGCCTTCGCCGGCTACTACGCGGCGGGCGCCCAGCTCGACCCGGTCTCGCTCTCCGTGGACGTCAAGGCCGCGGCTCCCGCGGCCGGACAGTCCGCGTCGCCGGCGCCCTCGCCGAGCACTCCGGCCGCCTCCCAGTCCCCGCAGGCCGCCGGGCAGTTCACCGACGCCGCCGTGGACTGGGGGGTGCGGCGCACCTTCCGCGAGTATGTCTCCGGCTCCATCGGCCAGGGCAAGTGGGAGCTGGCCGAAGGCGCCCAGGACGGCGGCGCGCTGTTCCGCTTCCCGCAGGGCAAGGGCGCGTACGACGGCGCGAAGGGCACCCTTGACGCCGCTTTCGCCGGCTCCGTGCACTTCACCGGGGCTCACCTCGACCTGAAGCTGGCGAAGGTCACCGCCAAGGTGGAGAACGGCAAGGGCGTGCTCTTCGCCGACGTCACCACCGGCACGGACACCAAGCCCGCCGTCCCGCTCGTGGAGTTCGACGCCAAGGGCCTCAAGACCGAGGGCGGCCTCGCCACCCTCACCGAAGCCCCGGCCACCCTGACCGAGGGCGGAGCCCAGGCCTTCAACTCCATGGCCGCGTTTTCTATGTATGCGGCCGGCACCGAGATGGACCCCGTCTCCCTCGCGGTCGCCCTCGACGGAGCCGCGAAGCTCCCGGCCCTCCCGAACCTCGGCTCGACGGCCACCCCCGCAGCCCCGCCGGCCCCGGCTCCGGCCGACGCCGCGAAGGCGGACGAGTCCTCGAACACCGGCCTGTACGCCGCCCTCGCGGTGGCCGTCCTCGTCCTCGCGGGCGGAGCGGCCTTCCTGGTCCTGCGCAACCGCCGCAAGGAAGCCGCCGCGACCCCGGCCGCCGCCGGCTCCGCCGTCCCCTCCGACTCCCCGGACTCCACCGGGCCTGCCGGTGCCGGTCCGCGGGACTGACCCCGCGCCCCGAATCCGCACCACCTGCACCACGCACCACCCGCACCACCCGCACCACCGCACGACCCGCACGACCCGCACGGCCCGTCCGCTCGCGCTGCCCGCACCACCCGCACGGCCCGCACGGCCCGTCCACCTGCACGACCCGCACGGCCCGTCCGCTCGTGCGGCCCGTCCACCTGCACCACCCGCACCACCCGCACGACCCGCACTGCCCGCACCACCCGTGCAGCCCGGACCGCCCGTCGGCCGGCGCGCAACCGCACCACCCGTACGCAGCGCGCCACACGCGCCAGGCCCCGCAGGGCCCCGCACCCCGGGGCCGCGCACGACAGGGCCCCGGACCTCCGGGGCCCGGCTCGGCTCCATCCTGCCCCGGCAGGCGCCCCGTTCCGTTCATTCCGCCTCCTCGACCCCCGTTTCAGGAGAACCCCGACATGGCATCGATCCGCCGTCCCATCGCCCTCGCAGCCGCCGTGGCCACCGCCGCCGCGATAGCCGCCACCGCGTTCGTCCTGCCCGCCACCGCGGCCGGCAACGCACCGGCCGCCCCCGCGGCGCAGGGCGCCCGCGCGGCGATCCCGGTCGTCGGCGGCACCCTCGACTGGGGCGTCCTGGAGAGCTACCGCACCTACGTCACGACCATCGCCCAGGGCGAGATCACCGTCGCGGACGGCGCGAAGAAGACCGCCAAGGGCTTCACCTTCGGCTCCGCCACCGGCAAGTACGACCCGGCCACTCACCTCGTGACCGCCGCCTTCAAGGGCAGCGTCACCTTCAAGTCGGCCGCGCACCGCTTCGAGGTGAAGCTCGCGAACCTGCGCATCGACACCGGCAAGAAGCTGCTGCTCATCGACGTCACCCGGGACGGCGTGCTCACGAAGGACGTCGCCTTCGCGAAGGTCGCCTTCGGTGGGCAGTCGATGGCCAACCTGGGCACCATGCTGACCGCCGACGCCGCCAAGCTCCTGGGCTCGGACACCTACAAGGACAAGCCGGGTGACCCGCTGACGGCCGTACTGGAGTTCCCGCCGCCGCCCTCCCACAGTCCCTCCCCGTCCGCCTCGGCCTCCGCCTCCGCCTCCGCCTCGGCCTCCGCTTCGCCCTCGCAGAGCGCGTCCCCGTCCGCCTCGGTCTCCGCGTCCCCCTCCCCGTCGAAGCCGGCCTCCCCCTCGCCCTCCGCCTCCACCAGCTCCCCGGCCACCGGCGGCCCGCAGCAGATCCTCAGCGGCAAGCTGGCCTGGGGCATCAAGGAGTCCTTCCGCAAGTACGTCCAGAGCGCGGGCGGCACCGTCACCCCCACCGACGGCGCGGTCGCGAACGGCGACAGCTTCGCCTTCGGCGGCGGCAAGGGCACCCTCGACGCCAAGGCGCGGAAGCTGAACGCCACCTTCGCGGGCAACCTGCGCTTCCAGTACGCGGCCCACGGCATCGACATGACCTTCGGCAACGTCCGCATCAACGCCGAGGGCGACAAGGGCACCCTGGTCCTGGACGTCAAGACGGCCGCCGGGGTCAAGGCGAACATCCCCTTCGCCACGCTCGACCTCTCGAAGGCCGACTACAAGACCAAGGACGGCGTACTCGCCCTGAACGCGGTGCGCACCGCGCTCACGGCCGAGGGCTCCGCGGCCTTCGCCAACGACACCACCGGCTCGATGTACCCGGTGGGGACCCGCGCGGACGACGTCAACCTGACCGTCTCCGTGGACAAGGACGCCGTCCTGCCCCCGGCCGGCACCGGCGGCACCGGCACCACGGGCGGCACCGGCGCCACCGGAGGCGGCGGCACCGTCGGAGGCGGCCTCGCCGCCACCGGCGCCGAGATCCCGGCCGGCGCGCTGCTCGGCTCCTCCGCCGCCATCATCGCCGCGGGCGCGGGCGCGGTCTTCGTCGCGCGCAGGCGCCGCACGGCCCAGAACTGACCCGTGCTTCAATTCCCGCGTGAACGATCTCGACGTCCTGAGGGTCTTCTGCGCGGGTGACGGCAGCCACGGCAACCTGCTGGGCGTCGTACGCGACGGCCGGTCCTGCCCCGACGACACGTCGCGGCAGGCACTGGCCGCCGAACTGGGCTACAGCGAGACGGTGTTCGTCGACGATCCCGAGCGCGGGATCGTCGACATCCGCACCCCCGGCACCCGGATGTCCTTCGCGGGGCACCCGCTGGTCGGAGTCGCGTGGCTGCTCGACATCGAGGAGCTCCAGCCCCCGGCGGGAGCCGTGTGGGCGCGCGACGACGGGGAGTTCACCTGGATCACCGCCCGCCCCGAGTGGGTCGAGGGCAAGCGCACCGAGCAGTACGCCGATGCCGCCGCGGTCGAGGCGCTGCCCGGCCCGCCGCCGGGCGAGGGCTGGCTGTACGCCTGGGCCTGGGAGGACGAGGCCGCGGGCCGGATCCGGGCCCGCGGTTTCCCGCGCCGCCCCGACCGGGCGATCGTCGAGGACGAGGCCACCGGCTCGGCGGCGATGCTGCTGACGGCCGAGCTGAACCGCGCCCTGAACATCACCCAGGGCGCCGGCTCCCAGATCCTCACCGCCCCGGGCCCGGACGGCACCGTAGAAATCGGCGGCCGCGTCCGCTTCGCCGAATCCAGCCCCGCCGGCGCCACATCCAGCCTCGCCCGGGGGCACCTCCCAGCGGTAGCTGGGGGAGTTTGAGGCGCGGGGTCCGGGGCGGAGCCCCGTGAGCCCAGGGCGGAGCCCCAGGAGCCTAGGTGGCAGCCGTCCGCGCCGCACGCCGCCGTGCCCCGGGGGCGAAGCCCGGAAGGGGGTGGGCCCGATGGGCCCACCCCCTTCCCCGTTCAGCCCGCCGCAGGCGTCACGCGCTGAGCGGGAACTGCTCGCCCAGCTCGCGGAATACCGCGCCGTTGAAGTCGAAGGCGCGCTTGCACTCGTCGATGATGCGCTGCTTCTCCAGGTCGTCCGCGGCGATCGCGTCCAGCAGCTCGCGGTAGGTCCGCTTGAAGGCGGCCGGGTTGGAGATGTCCGCGAAGACGTAGAAGCGGACGCCGTCGCCCTTGCGCTCGAAGCCCCAGGTCCGCTCCGCCTTGTCGCGGATGATCTGGCCACCGGAGAGGTCGCCCAGGTAGCGGGTGTAGTGGTGGGCCACGTACCCGCCCGGCCAGGACGCGGCGCACTCGGCCACGCGGGCCGCGTAGGCCTCGGTGGCGGGCAGTGCGACCAGGGTCTCGCGCCATTCGGGACCCCGCAGGTGGGCCAGGTCCCGCTCGATCTCGGCGAGGCGCATCAGCTCGGGCTGTATGAACGGCCCGGCGACGGCGTCGTCCCGGAGGGCCTCGGCGGCGTCCTCCAGGGCCTTGTACACGAACCACAGCTGCTCGGTGTAGCGGGTGTAGGCGTCCACACCGAGACGGCCGCCCAGCAGGTCGCTCATGAAGGTCGAGGTCTCCGCCTCGGTGTGCTGCTCGTGCGAGGCGACACGGATGACGGTCGAGAAGGCGTCCAAGGCGGACCTCCGAGGAATCGGAAGAAAAGGGGGAGCAGGCGTGACGGCCGTGCCGCCACACCTGATCCTCCTTCTTAGGCTTACCTAAGTCAATATGTTCCCGACGCCTTGTCGGTAAAAACCTCCGCGAGGCACTTCTCCCCGGATCAGGGCAGCGTGAGGATCTCTGCTCCGGTGTCCGTGACCACCAGTGTGTGCTCGAACTGCGCGGTCCGCTTGCGGTCCTTCGTGACCACCGTCCAGCCGTCCTCCCACATGTCGTACTCGTGGGTGCCCAGGGTCAGCATCGGCTCGATGGTGAAGGTCATCCCGGGCTCGATGACGGTGGTGGCGTGCGGGCTGTCGTAGTGCGGGACGATCAGGCCGGAGTGGAAGGACGAGTTGATCCCGTGACCGGTGAAGTCCCGGACGACGCCGTACCCGAAGCGCTTCGCGTACGACTCGATGACCCGGCCGATGATGTTGATCTGCCGGCCCGGCCTGACGGCCTTGATGGCCCGGTTCAGGGCCTCGCGGGTGCGCTCCACGAGCAGCCGCGACTCCTCGTCCACGTCCCCGCACAGGTACGTGGCGTTGTTGTCGCCGTGCACCCCGCCGATGTACGCGGTCACGTCGAGGTTGACGATGTCGCCGTCCCGCAGGACGGTCGAGTCGGGGATCCCGTGGCAGATGACCTCGTTGAGCGAGGAACACAGGGACTTCGGGAAGCCGCGGTAGCCCAGCGTCGAGGGATAGGCGCCGTGATCGCACATGTACTCGTGGGCGACACGGTCCAGCTCGTCGGTGGTCACCCCCGGCGCGATCAGCATGGCGGCCTCTTCCATCGCCTGGGCGGCGATCCGGCCGGCGATGCGCATGGCCTCGATGGTCTCGGGCGTCTGCACCTCCGGTCCGGTGTACGGAGTGGGCGCGGGCTTGCCCACGTACTCGGGCCGGCGGATGTTTCCGGGAACGGAACGGACGGGAGTGAGCTCGCCTGGTACGAGCAGCGACTGGCCAGACATACGAGCGAGTGTATCGAGCGGGTATGGGGCAGCATGGCGACAGAGAGAGGAGCCTGACGATGGCCCTGTTCAAGAAGCGCCAGGTGGGCAAACCCGGCGAGTGGTACTACTGCCTGGTCCACAAGAAGGTCGAGGAAGGCCCCGAGTGCCCGGCGAAGGACCGTTTCGGCCCCTACGCGACACCCGAAGAGGCGAACCACGCCATGGAGACGGCGCAGGAGCGCAATCTCGAATGGCAGAACGACCCCAAATGGAACGACAAGACCCGCGAGACCGAAGAGGGCACGGGTACCCCGTAGTCACGCCTGCGGCTTCGGCTACCAGCGGCTGGGCGGCGGCGCGGCCAACTGGTCGGCCAGCCGCGCCAGCCGGTCCCGGAACCGCCTCGGCCCGCGCTGCACCGGCAGGCTGTTCTCCCCGGCCGCCGCGCTGACCAGGTGCTGCACGGTGTCCAGGTCCAGCTCGGCGGCCCCGTCCGGTACGGACAGCGCCTCGTGCGCGAGCGTCCCGAGATCCGAGTCCCCGCCGTCCATGGACAGTACGGTCGCCCCCGCGCGCCGGGCGTCGTGCACCCGCTCCAGCAGCCCGTCCCCGGGCCGCTCCGGAGCCACCACCAGCAGGGTGTGACCGCGCCGGGCCGCCTCCAGCCGGCTCAGCCCGACCGACAGGTGCGGGGCGTCGCCGGGCAGCACCCGGTGGCGTACGAGCGTGGGCGCCAGCTCCGGCAGCCCCGACCAGGCGGCCTCGTCGACCAGGTGCGCCGCCAGGTGCCAGGGCTCGTACTGCTCGGTCCCGACCAGCAGCAGGTTCCCGCCGGCCGGCACGACCGACCGCCGCAACGTCCCGGCGAACCGGCGCGCGGCACCGGGCCACTCCGTGCCGGCGAGCACCTCGCGCAGCAGCGCGACTCTCACGGCGTCCATACCGGCATCCTGCCGCATGGAAGGGACAAACGGGAGCTGTTCCCCCATCTCCCGCCCCAGGCACCTCGGGACACCGATGAAACGGTGTCACCTCCCACCTGTTCCTACCTCCTCCTCCCCCTACCTCCTCCTCTTCCTGCTCGGGGATCTCACACCGTCCGCGCATTCGACTCTGACGATCTCGCGGCTACCCTCGCCCCCATGACCTCCACAGACAGCACGCAGCAGCCCGCGAAGGCCCCCGCCAAGGACCCGTGGGACCTTCCCGACGTCTCCGGCCTCGTCGTAGGCGTCCTCGGCGGCACCGGCGACCAGGGGCGGGGCCTCGCCTACCGGCTCGCCCGCGCCGGCCAGAAGGTGATCATCGGCTCCCGTGCCGCCGACCGCGCGCAGACCGCCGCCGACGAGCTCGGCCTCGGGGTGGAGGGCGCGGACAACGCCGAGTGCGCGCGCCGCAGCGACATCGTGATCATCGCGGTGCCGTGGGAGGGCCACGCCAAAACCCTGGAATCGCTGCGCGAGGACCTCGCCGGCAAGCTCGTGGTCGACTGCGTCAACCCGCTCGGCTTCGACAAGCAGGGCGCGTACGCCCTCCAGGTCGAAGAGGGCAGCGCGGCCCAGCAGGCCGCCGCCCTCCTCCCGGACTCCCGGGTCACGGCCGCCTTCCACCACCTCTCGGCGGTGCTCCTCCAGGACGAGTCGATCGACGAGATCGACACCGACGTGATGGTCCTCGGCGAGGTCCGCGCCGACACCGACATCGTCCAGGCCCTCGCCGGCCGGATCCCGGGCATGCGGGGCGTCTTCGCGGGCCGCCTGCGCAATGCCCACCAGGTCGAATCCCTGGTGGCCAACCTCATCTCCACCAACCGCCGCTACAAGGCCCACGCGGGCCTGCGCATCACGGACGTCTGACCCGGCCGGGCCCTGCGGGCCCGCAGGGTGTCCACCCGTCCGGCCTCCTTCGCCGGGGTCGACAGGACGGGTGGCCCCGCGTCCCCTCGGCGGGACGGCGGACATCAGCCGGACGGGAGCACGCCGGGGCATGGGGGACACTGGAGGGGCTTGAACCGCTTCAGTGTCTTCGAGGAGCCCCCACCATGCCCCGCCTTGCCGTGTTCGCCGTCGTTCTCTGCGTCCTCGCCACTGCCGCCGCCGTGGTCTCCTTCGTCGAGGGCAGTCTGCTCGGGATCGTGTGGGTGCTGATGGCGGGCATCACGTCGAACATGGCGTGGTTCTACGTGCGCAAGGCGAAGATCGAGAAGGCCGCGGCAGCGGACCGCACCGCGGGCTAGGGCGCCTGGCAGAAGCCGTTGGTGTCCTGCCAGAACTGGTAGAGGTCGCGGCCGCAGTAGGCCTCCAGCTCCGTGACGCCCAGGGACGACAGCACGCCGTACACCGCGTCGAAGAAGTACGCGTTGATCTCCGGGATCCACAGCAGCGCGAAGACGGCCAGCAGGCCGAACGGTGCCAGCGGCGCCACCTGGCGGCGGACCTTGTGGGAGAGCCAGGGCTCGATGATGCCGTAGCCGTCCAGGCCCGGGACCGGCAGGAAGTTCAGGATCGCCGCCGAGACCTGGAGCAGCGCCAGGAAACCGAGCGCGAAGCGGAACGGGATCGGGACCCCGTCCAGGGCGTTCAGCCAGAACGGGGCCGTGCAGACGGCCGCGAAGGCGACGTTCGTCAGCGGGCCGGCCGCCGAGATGAGGCTGTGCCGCCAGCGGCCCTCGATCCGGTCGCGCTCGATGTACACCGCCCCGCCGGGCAGGCCCAGGCCGCCCATGATCACGAAGAGGACGGGGAGGATGATGCTGAGCAGCGCGTGCGTGTACTTGAGGGGGTTCAGCGTCAGGTAGCCCTTCGCGCCGACGCTGAGGTCGCCGCTGTGCAGGGCGGTGCGGGCGTGCGCGTACTCGTGCAGGCACAGCGAGACGATCCACGCCGCCGTGACGAAGAGGAAGACGGCCAGCCCGGTGCTGGTGGAGTACCCCGTCCACACGGCCCAGCCGGTCACCGCCATCACGGCGAAGATGCCGAGGAACACGGGACTGATCTGCCGGTCGCCGCGGTCGTGAGTGCTGCGGTGGTGGCTACGGTTCGTACTGCCCTGGGGACCCATACGGCGAACCTATCCCGGAGGCGGCGCCCGGGGGAGCTCCGGGCCGGAGACAATGGGCCGGTGCGTTACGCGATGCTCGGCACCACCCAGGCCATCCGCGACGACGGGAGCACCGTACCCGTCGGCGGAGCGCGGCTGCGCGCGCTCCTGACCGCGCTCGCGCTGCGGCCGGGGCGGGCGGTGCCGGTGGCCTCGCTCGTCGACGAGGTGTGGGACGGCGACCCGCCCGCGGACGGCCCCGCGGCGCTCCAGGCGTTGGTGGGGCGGCTGCGCAGGGCGCTGGGGCGCGAGGCGGTGGGGTCCGGGGAAGGCGGCTACTGGCTCGTCGCCGCCCGGGACGACATCGACCTCTACCGCTTCGAGCGGCTCGCGCGGGCGGCGGCGCAGGCCTCCCCGGCGGAGGCGGCCGCCCTGTACGACGAGGCCCTCGCCCTGTGGCGGGGCGAGCCGCTGAGCTCCCTGCCGGGTTCCGGGCCGGAGGCCGCCCGCTGGGAGGCGCTACGGCTCGACGCGCGCCGGGGCCGCCTGCACGCGGCGCTGGCGCTGGGGGAGGCGGAGCGGGTCCTGCCGGAGCTGACCGCGCTGTGCGCGGGGCTGCCGCTGGACGAACTCCTGCAGGCCCTGCGCATCCGGGCGCTGCGCGACGCGGGCCGCCCGGCGGAGGCGCTGGCCGCTTACGACGAAGTCCGCCGGGACCTCGCCACCCGCCTGGGCACCACCCCCGGCCCCGCCCTCCGCGCCCTCCACACGGTCTTGCTGACCGACCCGACGGCGGGCCCCGGGCCGCTTCCCGGGACGCCGGCCGTACAGGGTCACTCCGACCCCGCGGCCGGACCCGGGCCGCTTCCTCCGGCGCCGACGGCCGGGACCGGCCGGACCGACCTGCCCGCCCGGACGGGGCGGGGCGGATCCGCTCCCGACCGGGGGCCCGGCCACCCCGCCGAGGACTCGACAGGCCGGACGGAGCCGGCCGGGTCCGGTGTGCCCGCCGGGACCGGACAGGGCCCCTCGGCCGCCCCGGCCGGACCCGGCGGGCCCGTGCCGGGCCCCGGCCAGGACGGCCGGCCCGGCACCCCGGCCGAGCCGCACCGACCCTCCTCGGCGCCGCCCGGGACCACCGGTCCCGACCGGGCGGGCTCCGGCTCCCCGGCCGCACCGGACGGAGCCGGCTACCCGGCTGGACCTGCGGGATCGGGCTCCGGCTCCGGCTCCCCGGCCGGACCTGCCGGATCCATCTCCGGCCGTACCGCCGGGCCGGGTGGCTCCGGTTCCGGCGGCCCGGACAGTGGGGACCCCTACGCGGGCGGGCCGGACAGCGGGCACGCGTACACGGGCGGGCCGGGCAGCGGCGACCCCCACACGGGCGGGCCGGGCAGCCGGGACCCCCACGGGGCCGCCGCGGTGCCCGGGGCCGGTCAGGTGCCGACCGGACCGGGCGCGGGCAACCTGCGGATGCGGCTGACCACCTTCGTCGGGCGGGAGGAGGACATCCGGGTCATCGGGGACGACCTCGCCCGGTCGCGGCTCGTCACCCTGCTCGGCCCCGGCGGCGCCGGCAAGACCCGGCTGTCGCAGGAGGCCGCCGAGGCACACGCTCGGGCCGGCCGCGGCACGCCGGACGCGCCCCCCGCCCTCGGCACGCTCCCGGGAGGATCCGCCCCCGCCTGGGCCGACGGGGTGTGGTTCGTGGAGCTGGCTCCCGTGGACGACCCGGAGGACGTCGCCGAGGCCGTGCTCGCCGCGCTCGGGGCGCGGGAGACCAAGCTGCGCGGCGGCTCCGCCGAAGAGATGCGGGTCCTGACCGAGCGCGGCGGCGACCACCCCCTCGACCGCCTCGCAGAGCATTGCGGGCGGCGCCGGATGCTGCTGATCCTCGACAACTGCGAGCACGTCGTCGACGCCGCCGCCCGCCTCGCCGAAGAAGTGCTCGCACGCTGCCCCGGCGTACAGATCCTGGCCACCAGCCGTGAACCCCTCGGCGTGCCCGGCGAGACGCTGCGCCCGGTGGAGCCGCTGCCCGACCCCGTCGCGCTCCGGCTGCTCGGCGACCGCGGGGCCGCCGCCCGGGCGGGGTTCACCGTGGACGAGGACCCGGACGCCGCCGCGGAGATCTGCCGCCGGCTCGACGGGATGCCGCTCGCCATCGAGCTGGCCGCCGCCCGGCTGCGGCTGCTCACCCCCCGTCAGATCGCCGACCGGCTGGACGACCGGTTCAGGCTGCTGACCGGCGGCTCGCGCACCCACCTGCCCCGCCAGCAGACCCTGCGCGCGGTGGTCGACTGGTCCTGGGACCTCCTCGACGAGCCCGAACGGGCCGTCCTGCGACGGCTGTCCGTCTTCGCCGGCGGCTGCGACCTCGACGCCGCCGAGGCCGTCTGCGCGGACGGGGGATACCTCGACGGCGGGGACGTCGCCGACCTGCTCGGATCCCTCGTGGACAAGTCCCTCGTCGTCGCCGCCCCCGACGGCCCCGCCGGCATGCGCTTCCGCCTCCTGGAGACCGTCGCCGAGTACGCGGCCGACCGCCTCGCCGAGGCCGGCGAGGACCGGGCGGAGACCGAGCACCGCCACCTCACCCACTACCGCGAACTCGCCCGCACCACCGAGCCGCTGCTGCGCGGCCACGGCCAGCGTGCCGCCGCGGACCGGCTGGCCACCGAGTACGAGAACCTGCGCACCGCCCTGCGCCGCGCCGTCGCCGCCAAGGACGTGGGCGAGGTGCTCTGCCTCGTGCACTCCCTCGGCTGGTACTGGCACATGCACGATCTGCGCGCCGAGACCCGCCACTGGGCGGGTGCCGCCGCAGCCCTCGGCCCGGACCCCTTCGCCGCGCCCGTCGTCCCCGCCGAGCCCGTGTACGAGCAGATCGTCGACACGCCCCCGCCCTACGAGGGCGAGCTGCTCACCGAGGCCTGGCGCGGCATCCAGCTGCTGTGTCTGGTCGCCCGCGACCAGATCAGCGCCACCTGGTCCACCCCGGAGGTCCGCGCCCAGGCCGAGGGCGTGGTCGCCGCCTACCGCCCGGGGCTGCCACAGACCTGCCGGGCCCCTTCCTTCCTGTGGATCTACGCCGTCATGATCTCCGGGGACGCCGAACTGCTCCACCGCGCCACCGAGGAGACCGTCGAGACGGCCCGCGCGCTCGGCTACCGCTGGGAGCTGGCCTCCGCCCTCCAGCTCCGGGCCAACGTCCTCGCCAACCGCGCCGACGGGGCCGGCAGCGCGTCGCGCGACGCCGAGGAGAGCCTCGCCCTCTACGCGTCCCTCGGCGACGACTGGGGCTGCGCCGAAGCCCTCTCCGCCCGCGCCGAGGCCCGGGAGAAGCGCGGGGAGTACGTCCTGGCCGCCCAGGACTACCGCGCCGCGATCGAGTACGCCCGGCGGCTCGGGGCCAAGGCCCAGGTCACGGTGTTGCAGGTGCGGATGGCCGGGACCCTCGCCGAGGACGGTCTCCTGGAGGAGGCCGAGGAGATCCTCACCGGCCTGCTCGCCGGCGCCATCCACCAGTTCGGCAACGAGGCCGTGCCCGCGGCCCAGATGTTCCTCGCCTGCATCTACGGCCGCACCGGCCGCCTCTCCGAGGCGCGCGCCCAGCTCCAGTCCCTGCGCGAGGAGTTCGCCGTCGGCGCGTTCGCCATGTTCGACGGCTTCCTGCTCGGCCTGCTGGCCTGGATCGACAACGAGGAGGGCCGGTACGAGGACGCCGTCGCCCGGCTCCGCCAGGCGATGGAAGCCGTCCGGGACCCGCTCTCCATGATGCTCGCCCCCCACCTCCCGGCCGCGTACCTGATCACCGGAGCCCGCTCCCTCGCGCAACTCGGCGGCCAGGTCCGGGCGTACGACGCCGCGCGGCTCATCGGCGCCTACCACGCGCTGCTGCCGCCCGCCCACTTCCCGGTCACCCTCGAGCGCGCGGACGCCGAACTGGCCGAGCGCCTGGCCCGGGCCGCGCTCGGCGACGCCGCGTACGAGGCGGCGTACGCCGAAGGCGGCGGCCTCACCCTGGAGGAGGCCACCGCCCTCGTCTGACCCGGTGGTCGCCCGCATCGACGACGTGGGTCCGCCCGGGACGCGATCCGGAACGGACCGGTCCGCGGATCAGGTCTTCTGGCGGAACTTCCGCACGGCGAGCGGCATCGTCACCAGCGTGATGCCGACCGACCAGGCCAGCGTGATCCACACGGAGTTGCCGAGCGGGGTCCCGTTGATCAGGGACCGGGCCGCGTCGGCCAGGTTGGACAGCGGGTTGACGTCGGTGAAGCTCTGCAGCCAGCCGGGCATCGTCGTCGGCGGGGCGAAGATCGAGCTGCCGAACTGCAGCGGCATCAGGACCAGCATCGCCACGCCCTGGACGGCCTGGGGGGTCTTCATGGTGAGACCCAGCAGGATGAAGATCCACATCAGCGAGGCGCCGAAGACCGCCGACAGCCCGATGGCGAGGAACAGGTCGAGCACCGAGGACTCGATGGACAGG
Source organism: Streptomyces sp. AP-93 (assembly GCF_022808175.1). Lineage (GTDB taxonomy): Bacteria > Actinomycetota > Actinomycetes > Streptomycetales > Streptomycetaceae > Streptomyces. The sequence continues at coordinate 203,615 of NZ_JALGBX010000001.1, forward strand.
CCGAGCAGGAAGCCCATGCCGAGCAGGATCGCGATGGCCACCATCATCCGGCCGAGCTCGACCACGATCTTGGCGATGAGCACCGAGGAACGGGCGATCGGCATGGACCGGAAGCGGTCCATCACGCCCTTCTTGAAGTCGTCGTTGACTCCGGTTCCCACACCCATGGCGATGTTCATGCCCATCATCGCCATCAGGCCCGGTACCACGTAGTTGACGTAGTCGCCCTGGTTGCCCTTGCCGGAGATCGCGCCGCCGAAGACGAAGACGAACAGCAGCGTGAAGATGATCGGCATGAACAGGACGTCGAACATCGACTCCGGGTCCTGCTTGATCTGCAGGATGTTGCGCCGGGCCAGGGCGCCGATGTGGCGCAGGTTGCCCCGCAGGCCGATCCGGCCCTCGTCCGGGGGGACGGGCCCGGCGGCCGGGGCGGCCGCGGTGGGGCTGGGCTTCGTCGTGGTTACGGTGCTCATGCCGCGACCTCCTCGGTCTGCTGGTGGGGGATGGAGTCCTCGGCGGTGGGCTTCTGCCCGGTGATGGACAGGAACACCTCGTCCAGGCTGGGCAGGTAGGTGCTGATGTCGGAGATCCCGTACCCGCGGGCCGCCAGCAGGCCCACCACCGCGGTCAGCTGCTCGTCGGCCAGGATCGGCACCAGCAGGGCACCCTCGTCCGGGACGGCCTGGGAACCGGCCACCCCGTCCAGACCGGCCTCCGCCAGCGAGCGGGCCATGCCCGGCAGGTCGGACGGGTCGGTGGGGCGGATCCGCAGGGTCCGGCCGCCGACGCGGGCCTTCAGCTCGTCGACCTTGCCCTTGGCGATGACCTTGCCCTTGTCGATGACCGTCAGCTCGTTGGCGAGCTGCTCGGCCTCCTCCATGTACTGGGTGGTGAGCAGGACGGTGGCCCCCTCTGCGACCATCCGCTGCACCTCGTCCCACACCTCGTTGCGGGTACGGGGGTCCAGACCGGTGGTCGGCTCGTCCAGGTACAGCACGGCCGGGCTGCCGATCATCGAGGCGGCCAGGTCGAGTCGGCGCCGCATGCCGCCGGAGTAGGTCATCACGGCCTTCTTGGCGGCGTCCGTGAGGGAGAACCGCTCCAGCAGCTCGTCGGCGCGGCTGCGGGAGTCCTTGCGGGACAGGTCCAGCAGCCGGCCGATCATGTAGAGGTTCTCCCAGCCGGAGAGCTTCTCGTCGACCGAGGCGTACTGGCCGGTCAGGCCTATGGTCCGGCGCAGCTGCCGCGGCTGGCGGACCACGTCGAAGCCGGCGACCCGGGCGGTGCCGGCGTCGGGGGTGATCAGGGTGGAGAGGATGCGGACCAGGGTGGTCTTGCCCGCGCCGTTGGGGCCGAGGACCCCGAGGACGGTTCCCTCGCGGACATCGAGGTCCACACCATCGAGGGCTTTGGTCTCGCCGTAGTGCTTGACCAGCCCCCGGACCTCTACGGCGTGCGAGCCGTTCAGGGGATTCTTGTCGTTTCGCGTCATGTCCACCATGGGAACAGACGGCACTGACAACCCACCGACAAGCCACCGACAGCCCGCCCGCGGAGCACCGACAGCCCGCCCGCGGAGCACCGACAGGACATCGGCGCGATCCGCGGGCAGGCCGTCGGCCGGCCATCCGCTTAGTGGAAGGCGTGCTCTTCCTGCGGGAACGTTCCGCCGACCACGTCCTCGGCGAAGGCCTTCGCCGCGTCGCCCATGGTCGCGCGGAGGTTCGCGTACTGCTTGACGAACTTCGGCATCTTCCCGCCGGTCAGCCCCATCATGTCCGTCCACACCAGCACCTGCGCGTCGCACTCCGCGCCCGCGCCGATGCCGACCGTCGGAATGTGCAGGGACCGGGTGACCTCGGCGGCCAGCTCGGCCGGGACCAGCTCCAGCACCACCGCGAAGGCGCCCGCGTCCTGCGCCGCCTTCGCGTCGCGCAGCAGCTGGTGGGCGGCCTCGTCGCCGCGGCCCTGCACCCGGTAGCCCATGGCGTTCACGGACTGCGGGGTCAGGCCCAGGTGGGACATGACCGGAATGCCCGACTGCACGATCAGCTCGGTCTGGCGCAGCGAGCGCTCGCCGCCCTCCAGCTTCACCGCTCCGACCCCGGCCTCCTTGACGAGCCGGGTGGCGCTGCGCAGCGCCTGTACGGGGCCCTCCTGGTAGGAGCCGAAGGGGAGGTCCCCGATGATCAGGGCCCGGCTGGTGCCGCGCACGACGGCTGCCGACAGCAGGGTCATCTCGTCCATCGTCACCGGGACGGTGGTCTCGTAGCCGAGGTGGCAGTTGCCCATCGAGTCGCCGACGAGCATGACCGGGATGCCGGCCTCGTCGAACACGGACGCCGTCATGGCGTCGTAGGCGGTGAGCATGGGCCACTTCTCGCCGCGTTCCTTGGCGAGGGTGAGGTCGCGGACGGTGATGCGCCGGGTGCCCGAGCCTCCGTACAGGGTGGGGGAGGAGGCTTCGCGGGCAGGCGAAACGGCATGCGTCATTGCAACTGCTCCTTGATGTTCATCTCGAGGCGCCCTTACGGCGTCCCCGGACTCACCACCATGGTGGCACTCTCCGGGCCGCGGCGGGAAGTGGCACGAGGTCCGGTTCGTCACGGCGGCCGCGCCACGGGCAATGTGCGCGTTTGGTGACAAGCGGAACCCCGGCCGCTCGGTAGTTCGTCCTCCCGGACGTACGGCCGAGACAATCGGCACGGAACGCTCCGTGCATCGCCTAGGGTCAAGAGGCGGGGACGGAGCGCGAGCACGGCAGTGAGGGCAGTGGCATGGCACAGGCGTACATGACGGAGACGGGGAGCGACGGTTCGGAGCCCGAGCCCTCCCGGGCGGGTCTCCGGCGCCGGCTGGCCGAGCTGCGCCGGGATCCGGGCATCTGGCGCCGGGGGATCGTGCTCGCCGCGCTCGCCGTGCTGATCTCGCTCGTCATGATCTTCCACGCCGAGCTGCCCAACGACATCGGCAACCTCGGCAGCCTCACCGAGACCTTCCTGCCCTGGCTGGGCCTGGCCGTCCCGGTGCTGTTCGCCGCCGCGCTCTTCCGCAGGTCCGCGACCGCGCTGATCGCGATACTGCTGACCGCCGCGGTCTGGGTGAACCTCTTCGGCGGCCTGGTCACCGACAAGGCGCAGGCCGGCGGCAACCTCACGGTCGCCACCCACAACGTCGACGCCGACAACGCCGACCCCGCCGGCACCGCCGCCTCGGTCGCCGGGGCCGGGGCCGACGTCCTGGCCCTGACCGAGCTCAAGGGCAGCGCCGTCCCCGTCTACGAGAAGGCCCTCGCGGGTACGTACAAGTACCACTCCGTCGAAGGCACCGTCGGGCTCTGGAGCAAGTACCCGGTGGTCTCCAGCAGGCCCGTCGACATCAAGATGGGCTGGACCCGGGCCATGCGCGCCACCGTCAAGACCCCCCACGGAGAGGTAGCCGCCTTCGTGGCCCACCTCCCCTCGGTCCGCGTCAAGCTCAACGCCGGCTTCACCGCCAACCAGCGCGACAACAGCGCCGACGCCCTCGGCGCCGCGCTCGCCTCCGAACCGTTGCATCGGGTCATCCTGCTCGGCGACCTCAACGGAACCGTCAACGACCGGGCCCTGTCCGAGGTCACCTCGCAGCTGCGTTCCACCCAGGGCGCGTCCGGCGACGGCTTCGGCTTCAGCTGGCCCGCGCAGTTCCCGATGGCCCGCATCGACCAGATCCTGGTCCGCGGGGTCACCCCCGAGGCCTCCTGGACCCTGCCCCGCACGGGCAGCGACCACCTGCCCATCGCGGCCCGGGTCACCGTCAAGCCGTAAGGCAGCCCCTGCGATACTCTCCTGACGTTTTTTGAATCGGGGGCGGGATCGTAGTGCTGACCTGGGTGTTCCGTTCGTTCACCGTGCTCGCCTGGCTGGCCTTCACGGCGGCCGGGGTCTGGGCGCTCGGGCTGCACCGAGGTGCGCTGCCGCCGTACACGGGCGTGCTCGTGCTCGGCTGGACCGGCGTGGCCGCCCTCTGGGGGCGGGCGCTGACGTTGCCGGCGTTGCGGCGCGGGACGGGCCGGGCGGCCGAGGAGCCGGCGCCGGCCGAGTCCGCGGGCGCGGCCGCGGTGTGGATGCGCCATTCGGCAGCGCTGCTCGCGCTGATCGTGGCGACGGCGGCGCTCACGGTGATCGGTACGGCGAGCGGCGACGGCACGGTCCGCGCCGTGAAAGAGGCGGGCCCGGTGGTCACCAGCGGGACCGTGGTCGAGGTCGCGCAGGTGCGTGCCCGCTACGAACGCAAGAAGCCGAAGGGATACCGCTCGACGCTGCTCCTGCGGACCCCGGACGGGACCAGGATCACCGCCCGTGACGTCGAGACCCTCGCGGAACCGCACACAGGGAAGACGTACGAGGTGCTCTGGGCGCCGTCGGCACCGGAACTCGGCGGGTTCGCGGACCCCCGGTTCGGCGTGTCGAAGTACCTGGACGACCGCTGGGGGTGGACGGTCACCTCGTGGGCGTGGCTGGGCGCGGCCGCCCTGTTCATCCTGTGCATCATGCTGCCGCTCATGTCCATGGCGGGCACGTCCGTGCTGCACCGGCTGGCGCGTCAGCCCCTGCCCCAGTTCGTACAGGCGGCGGTGGTGACGGTGCTCTTCTTGGGCCTGCAACGGGTGCTGACCGGCGCCGTCGACCGGAACCTGGCGTCCTCGCCGATCGGGGGGCTGGCGTTGCTGGTGACGGCCGGGGCCCTGATGGTGGTCGCCCGACTCCGGAGTCCCGCCGACCAGTAGGCCGACAGCGTGACGTGGTGCCGGGGGCCCGGCACCACGTCACCGCGCGGGCGTTACGCCTGCTCGCGCCAGCCGTTCGTGATGGGCAGCCGGCGGTCCTTGCCGAAGCCCTTCGCGGAGATCTTCGTGCCCGGCGGGTACTGACGGCGCTTGTACTCGGCGGTGTCCACCATGCGCAGGGTCTTCGCGACGAGCTCGCGGTCGTAACCGGCCGCGACGACCGCCTCCAGGCCCTGGTCGCGGTCCACGTACAGCTCCAGGATCCCGTCGAGCACGGGGTAGTCCGGCAGCGAGTCCGTGTCCACCTGCCCCGGGCGCAGCTCGGCGCTCGGCGGCTTGACGATGGAGTTCTCCGGGATCGGCGGGGCCTCGCCGCGCTCGGCCGCCGCCCGGTTGCGGTACTCGGCGAGGCGGAAGACGTCCGTCTTGTAGACGTCCTTGATCGGGCCGTAGGCGCCCACGGAGTCCCCGTACAGGGTGGAGTAGCCGACGGCCAGCTCCGACTTGTTGCCCGGGGCCAGCACGATGTGGCCCTCCTGGTTGGAGAGCGCCATCAGCAGGGTGCCGCGCAGCCGGGACTGGAGGTTCTCCTCGGCGAGTCCGGTCAGGCCCAGCGCACCCATGTACGCGTCGAACATCGGCTCGATCGACACGGTCCGGAAGTTCAGGCCGGTCCGCGCCGCCAGCTCGGCCGCGTCGCCCCGGGAGTGCTCCGAGGAGTACTTGGAGGGCATCGAGACGCCGTGCACGTTCTGCGCGCCGATCGCGTCGCACGCGATGGCGGCGACGAGCGCGGAGTCGATGCCGCCGGAGAGGCCGACCAGGACCGAGCGGAAGCCGTTCTTCCGTACGTACGCGCGCAGACCCACGACCAGCGCGTCGTAGATCTCCTCGTCGTCGTCCAGCCGGTCGGCGTAGCCGCCCGTCACGACCGGTTCGTACGGCTCCACCGGCTCCTCGGTGAGGATCACGCGGTCGATGCGCAGACCGTCGTCGACGGTGCCCCCGACGGGGGTGGCCGAGGCGGCCGGCAGCTCCAGGTCGACCAGGACACAGCCCTCGGAGAACTGCGGGGCGCGGGCGATGACCTCGCCCGCGGAGTCGACGACGATCGAGTCCCCGTCGAAGACCAGCTCGTCCTGGCCGCCGATCATCGCCAGGTAGGCGAGGGTGCAGCCGGCTTCCTGGGCGCGTTTGCGCACCAGCTCCAGGCGGAGGTCGTCCTTGTTGCGCTCGTACGGGGAGGCGTTGATGGAGATCAGCAGCCCGGCCCCGGCGGAGCGGGTGGCGGGGACGCGCCCGCCCTCCTGCCAGAGGTCCTCGCAGATGGCCAGGGCCACGTCCACGCCCCGCACCCGGATCACCGGCTGGGTGTCGCCCGGCACGAAGTACCGGAACTCGTCGAAGACTCCGTAGTTGGGGAGGTGGTGCTTGCCGAAGCGCAGGACGACCTGCCCGCCGTACAGCACGGCGGCCGCGTTCTCCGGGGAGCCCGCCGGGCGGCCGAGCCGGGGCGCGGCCTTCTCCGTACGGTCGAGGTAGCCGACGACGACCGGGAGGTCCCCGAAGCCCTCGTCCGCCAGGCGCCGCGCGAGGGCCTGCAGCGCCCGGCGGGACGCTTCGACGAAGGAGCCGCGCAGGGCGAGGTCCTCGACGGGGTACCCGGTCAGCACCATTTCCGGAAACGCCACCAGGTGGGCGCCCTGTTCGGCGGAGTGCCGGGTCCAGTGGACGACCGAGTCGGCGTTGGCGGCGATGTTGCCGACCTGCGAGTCGATCTGATTCAGAGCGAGGCGTAGTTGAGGCACGCGGCCCAGTCTAATCGTCTTTCTGACGCGATGTCCTGGGAGTCGCCGGTTCAGCCGATCGGGCCGCTCCAGATCGCGTCGTCGTACTCGGTGCCGGGCGAGATCTCGAAATGCAGGCTCTTGGTGCCCTCGGGGACGACGAAGGCGAAGGTGCCCGTCATCGACTCGCCGGCCATGACCGAGCCGTTGAACATCTTCGGCACGGAGCCGTCGAAGGCCATCTCGGCCTCGGTGCCCTGGTCGTCGCGGGCGTGCGGCAGGGCCAGGCTGACGTCGAGCGCCGTCTCCGTCTTGTTGACGATCTTCACCGTCACCTTGACCGCGTTGCCGTTGCGGGCTTCGGGCGGGTAGGCCGTCGAGGACGGCTCGTACGGGACCGCGCGCTGCACGGTGACCTGGACGCCGTCCTCGTAGGTGTAGGGCTTGCCCCAGGCCAGGGCCGAGGTGATGCCCGGGATGTCGGAGGGCGAGGGCTTGGGCGTCGGGCTCGCCGGGGTGCGGGGGGAGCTGGGCTCGTCGTCGTAGTAGTACTCGCCGTAGACGCGGTCCTCGGAGGCCTTCTTGTCGAGCTTGTCGATGACGGTCGTGGTGATGAACCAGCCGCCGACCGAGGCGCCGAGGCCGAGGAGGCTCAGGGCGGTGCCGACCGCGGCCATGGTGCGGCGCGGGGCGCCGCGGCGGGCCTTGAGGATCGCCGCGATGCCGATGCCGACGCCGGTCACCGCGAGCAGGGCGCCGGCCCAGAAGAAGAAGGGGATGAGGCCGACGAAGATGCCGAACAGCCCGAGGAGCAGGGCGGCGACGGCCAGGCCGTTCGCGGCGGCCGGGGGCGGCGGGAAGCCGGGCCCCTGCGGGCCGCCGGGGTAACCGCCGGCGTATCCGCCGGGGGGCGTGGCCCAGGGGTTGGCGGGTGCGGGGGCGCCAGGGGCGCCGTACGGGGCTCCCCACGCGGGCGCCGGGGGAGCGGTGGCGGCCACCGGGGCGGGGGTGACCGGAGCGAAGGAACCGGCGGGGGCGGGGGCCGCGGCAGCGGGCTGCGGCGCGGAGGCCGCCTCCGGGGCCGCGGCCGGTACGCCTGCTCCGACGCCCGCCGGTGCCGCGTCTGAGGGCTGCGCCGGAACCATGGGCGCCGGTATGGGAGCCGCCTCGGGTACGGGGGTCCCCGCGGGCTCCGTCGGCGGGCCGGACGGGGTGCTGGGCGGGTTCGGCGGGGTGCTCATACCGGCGGATAGTCCTTCAGGTCGCAATCGGCGCGTGACGATCACCAGCGTCTCAGATGAGCTTAGGTTTTCCTGGGTGGGGTTGGTTGTTCTGCCCCTTGGGAAAAGTGTCTCGGGTCTCGCCGTGCCCGTTGTCGGGTGGGGGTGGCGTGGGTGTGCAGGTGGAAGCCTGCGCCGAGTCTGGCCCCGGTCGGCTGGTGCCGGTTGGGGGTGCTCATCGTGTGCGGTGCCTGTCGCCCACCTCGCCGCTGGGTGCGGTGGGTGGGTGACTGGGGCTGCCGCCCCGCCGGACGCTTTCCACCCGGGCCAGTTGATGCTGGTGCTCCGGGTGGGGCGGGGACCCTGCGTCGCTGCCTGGGCACAGGGCGGTCTCTCGTCGGGCCCGACTTCGTCCGGTCCACAGCGGATCGCTGCGGACCGGGCTCTGGCGAGTCCGGGTGGGTGGGTTTGGTGTGCTGGACGGGTTGGTCCAGCTCCTGAACCGTGCGGCGGATCACATACGTGCCACTCGCGGGGTCCAGGACGGTCAGGTGTTGGTCTTGCAGTCCGCGTGCGCCGATGCGCTGCCAGGCGGCGGTGTCCCGGTCCGCGCTGTATCCACACCGTGCATTGGGGCAGGTGGCCCATTTCCAGCCCGGTCGGGTGCTGTCGGGGGCGGCGTGGTGACGGAAAGCGGTCAGGCAGCGGGGACAGAATCTGGAGGTGCCGCGCGCGGGGACGATGACCACGGCGATCCCGTGCCGGGCCGCCTGATGGAGCACGTCCGCCACGATCTGCCCACGTACCGAGCTGGAGAGGCGGGTGTTGAGGGTGCGGCCCTTGCCGCGGGCCTCCATGTCCCGCAGGTCCTCCAGATAGATCACCGACGCCCGTGCGGCACGGGCGTGATCCACCATGAACCGGGCGGCCGCCTTGGCGATCTCCGCGTTCAGGCGCCGGCGCCGCTTACTGACCCGTGAGTGTTCGGTGCGCAGCACGTCGAGTTTTGCGGCCGTTGCGGGGTCGGGGCACCGGCCGGGGGCGCGCCAGCCGTCCATGAGGCGTTGCAGGTGGGCGGCTTTTGTCCACAGGTGTTCGGCGTGGATGCGGAGCCGGTCGGCTTTGGCCAGTACCCCGTTGACGCGGAGGAAGACGGGCTGTCCGTCCGTGACGACGGCCGGTTGGATGCCGCCGGTCACGGTGAGGGTGCCGCCGGTGAGGAGAGTGTTGAGCCCGTAGTCGAAGGCCACCGCCCGACCATGTCCGTCACGGCGGGTCTTGGGGACGGCGGTGGTGTGGGCGACATCCAGGCGCAGCCGTCCGCCGTGCGGGCGCAGGGTGGGGGCGTGCAGGGCGGCGGCGCTGTCGATGGTGGGTGGCAGGCGGAAACGGATCCGTACCGGATGCCAGTCGGCACGGGTGCGCGGGTCGTGGCGTACCGGGAGCCGCACGGTCAACACCGCATGGTGCGCCGGGTCGTCCTCGCACCGGGTCAGGGTGGCGAGCTGTTTGTCGGCGGCGGCCAGCACCACCTGCCGGCCGCCGCCCGGCGCCGCCTCCAGCTCACACAGACCGGCGGGCAGACGCCGGTGTACCGCAAGGAATCGCAGGACCTGACGGGTGCGGGAACGGAAGACGGACGCGGGCACCACAGTCCCCTGCGGACAGGCCGCCCACAACGCCGCCCACTCCTCCACGGTGCGTTGCATCGGATCCCCGCCGGCCGGCCAGGTGGTCAGGACCGCGTCCACCAGCCCGGCCCGCCATTCAGCCGACCGCAGGACCCGCCCGGCCTGCTCCTCAGCGACCCTGCGGACCCGGTCGGGCACATACAGCGCTGCCGGAACGACAGCCGTCCAGCCCAGCGTCCGCATCGCCATCCACGCGTTCGACGGCAACCGCTCACCCGACCGGGCAACACCCGAAGCGAGCAAAGCCAGCTCGGCCCGAGACCAGTGCCCGCCGATCACCCCGGCGGCCATTGACTCCACCAGCGTCGTCAGCCAGCCCACCCGCTCACCGAGTGCGGCAGTGTTCAGGACCTCACCGCTGACGGTGTCCAGACCCCGGAACGCGGTGGCGGACACGCACGCCACCCGCCCGGCCTCCCCCTCACCCAGCGCGATCTTCCGGCGCACCCCCACACCCCCGCCCCCATGGCGATCTACAGTCCGATCATCGGACCCACATACGGAACGAGCCCAACCCCGGCAAGGTCACGCAACACGACGAGATCCCGCGCAACACCCAGGGAAACCAGACCAATCCGTGAACTGTGCGCGCCCCCGTCATGGACGGACGGCTCCCCGCCGGGCATTTCGGCCCCGAACGCCCCGGCCCGGTGCCGCGCTGACGACCGCGCGCCGCCGGCCCGGTCCGGGGCGGGATCCGGCTACCGCTGGTAGCCGAGCACGGTCATCATCCCTGCCTCCGCGTGGAAGACGTTGTGGCAATGGACCATCCACAGGCCGGGATTGTCGGCGTCGAAGTCCACCGTCAGCCTGCCGTTGGGAAGGACCACCGCCGTGTCCTTGCGGGCCCCGCCCGCCCGGCCGGCGAGGCCGAAGGTGTGCCCGTGCAGGTGGAGCGGGTGCCACATCGTCGTGGAGTTGTCGAACTCCAGCCGGACCCGTTCCCCCGCCTTCACCGGGTGCCGCTGGTCCGGGGCGTACGGCTTGCCGTCGAAGGCCCAGTCGTACTTCGCCATCCCGCCGGTCAGCTTGATCCGCACCGTGCGGTCCGGTTCGCGCGCGGCCAGCGCCACCGGCTCGGCCGCCTTCAGGGCGTCCGCCGTCAGGGGCCGTCCGGTCAGCTCGGCGGGCCGGGTCGCCGCGGTCGGCGCCGCCCCCGTACCGGTGCGCAGCACCGCGAGCGCCGACGCCGAGTCCCCCTTGCCCTCGGCGAGCGCGGTCAGCGGGAACACCCCGTCGCCCGCCGTCACCAGGACGTCGTAGCGCTCGCCCATGCCCAGCAGCAGGGAGCGGGCGGCCGCGTGCTCCACGGGGAAGCCGTCGGTGTGGGTGACCGTGAACTCGTGGCCGCCCAGGGCGATCCGGAAGGCGGTGTCCCCGCCCGCGTTGATGATCCGGAGCCGGATCCGGTCGCCGGGGCGGGCGGTGAAGACCGAAGGGTCCTCGGGGGTGCGGCCGTTGACCAGGTAGTGCGGGTACGCGACATCGCCCGGGTCCCTGCCGAGGACCTCGCTGACCCCGCCCATGAGGAGCCGCGACGGACCGCTGCTCGCGGCGGGTGCGGGCGTGCCCGTGGCGCCGGCACCGGAACCTGAGCCTGAGCCGGAACCGGAGCCGTGGCCCGAATGGCCGCCGCCGCTCGAGCTCATGTCCATGCCCTTGCGGAGTTCGGCGAGCACGGCCTCGGGGGTGGAGCCGTCCACCCCGTCGAGCCAGTCGTCGAGTACGACCACCCACTCCTTGTCGTAGGAGAGGGGCTCCTTGGGGTCCTCGACGATCAGCGGCGCGTACAGGCCGCGGTCCTGCTGGACGCCGGAGTGCGGGTGGAACCAGTACGTCCCGGGGTGCGGGACGGCGAACTTGTACGTGAACGAGCCGCCCGGGGCGATGTCCCGCTGGGTCAGCCCCGGCACCCCGTCCATGTCGTTGCGCAGCGCCAGGCCGTGCCAGTGCAGGGAGGTGGCCTCGGGGAGGTTGTTGGCCAGGGTCAGGGCGAGGGTGCCGCCCGCGGTGACCCGTACCTCCTGGCCCGGGAGCTTGTCCCCGTACGCCCACGAGCGGACGGAGCGGCCGGCGCCGAGGTCGAGCGGGGTGGCGGTGGCCGTCAGCCGGACCTCGGTGAGCGGGCCCGTGGCCTTGCGGGCGGCCTCGGCGGCCTGCACCTCCGCGCCGGCCGGGTCCACGTAGCCGCCGGGGGCGGGGGAGGCGGACCCCTTGCCCGTGGCGCCGGCGCCGTGGTCCATGCCGGCCATGCCGGAGCCCGAGCAGGCGGCGAGCAGCCCGGTGCCTGCGAGTGCGGCGCCGGCACCGAGGACGGCGCGGCGGGACGGCGAGGAGGGAGAGGGAGAGGGAGCGGGAGAGGGGGAAACGGAAGAGCGCATGGTGGAACACCTCGTGATGGTGTGAGGCAGGCAGATGGGCACCGTCTGCCGCCGCCCCGAAGGCATGCGGGGGCGACGACGGAGCCCGGCCTATACGCGCAGCACCGTCAGCAGGGTGAGGAGTTCGCGGGGCGGCGGCGGGTCCGGACCGCCGGACCGGCCCGGCGCGCGTGCCGCGCCCCCGAGCGGCGCGGCACGGCGCGGGCCGGCCAGCCCGGCTCCGAGGACCAGCAGGGTGAGGGCGCCGAGCACGGCGAGGCACACGGACATGGGGTCCATGCCGGAGTGCTGAGGGCGCGGGGCCTCGAAGGTGGCGGCCGTGGTGGTGGTGGTGACGGTGGTGGCGACCGCGGCGACGGCAGCGGCCGCCGTGTCCGGGGAGGCCACCGTGTGCGACCGGCCCGTCAGGTCCGGAGCGTCGGCCGGTCGGCCGCCGTGCGCCTCCCCGGACGGCGGATGGCCGCCCCGGGGAACGAAACGGACCGACGGCACGTCCTCCATGGCGTGGGCCGGAGTCGGATGGCCCAGCGTGTGCATGCCCGCGATGCCCAGCAGCAGCGCGGCGAAGAGCAGCAGCCGGGGCCACCGGACTGCTGGTCGCTGCGTGCGCAAGGTTGGGCGGGTCATGGGCGGAACCCTACCCGGGGTGGGTATCCGATCGGAGGACCGGACCCGGCCGCGTTTAGGATTAGTCACACTATGTCCATAAAAGTCCCGCCGCTGAGCCCCCGGAAACCCGGGGACCCGATCAAGCACGTGAAACCCGTCAAGTCCCGGAGATCCTGGAAGTCCGTGAACAGCCCCTCCACCGCGACGGGTCCCGCCGCCACGGCCGGGGCCGGTGCCCGCTCCGTGGCCCTCCTCATAGGGCTCGGCGCCGCCGCCTACACCGCGTGGGTCCTCGAAGTCGTCCTCTCCACCGGCCTGAACCCCATCGAGACGTACGTCAGCGAGCTCGCGGCCCAGGACCAGCCGCTCGGCGGCCTGTTCCGGGCCACCGACTTCACCGCCGGCCTCCTCGTCTTCTTCGGCGGCGTCCTGGCCCTGGTCCGCCTCGCCAGGCGCGTCGAACCCCGCCGCCTCTGGTCCGTCGCCGGCTGGTCCGGGATCACCCTCTTCGGAGCCTCCACCGCGGCGGACGCCTGGCTGCCGCTGAGCTGCACGCCGACCGTGGACCCCGAATGCGCGGCGCGGGAGACCGCCGGCCTGGTCCCCGCCACCCATCAGGCGCACGCCGTCAGCAGCAGTCTGGCCATGACCGGAGCGCTCGTCGGGATCGTGGCCCTCACGCTCGCCGCCCGCCGCTACGGCCGCCTCGCCCCCCTCGCGCGATTCGGGCCCGCGCTCGTCGTACTCGAACTGCTCGCCACAGCCTGGACCCTGGTCTCCATCGCCCTGTTCACCGCCGGGCACGGCACCTGGGCGCTCGGCGCCGGGCAGCGGCTCCAGGTGCTGTTGGTGGCGGTCTGGCTGGGCCTGCTCGCGTACTCCGTCCACCGGGATCGCCGCACGTGAGCGGACCCGGGGCCGGGGCAACTCCCGGAAGGTTCGTACGCCTCCCAGCCGGCCCCGCAGGACCCGCCGCCGACGGAGTACCGCTGCACGTCCTCGTGGAGGGTTCCGGACCTCCCGTCGTCCTCAGCGCCGGGCTCGCCATGGCCTGGTTCGACTGGGACGCCGTCGCGGAGCTGCTCGTCGCCGCCGGCCGTACCGTCGTCCGGTTCGACCGTCCCGGGCACGGGCTGAGTGCCCCCGCCGTACGTCCGCCGTGCGCGGCCGGGGAGGCGCACCGGATCGCCGGGCTGCTGGACGCGCTGGGGCTGGGCGCCGAGCGCGTCACCGTGGCCGGGCACTCCATCGCCGGGTTCCACGCCGAGGCCTTCGCCCGGCTGTACCCCGGGCGCACCGCGGCCCTGGTGCTGGTCGACGGCAGCGTGGAGGAGCGGCCGCCCCGTACGGTCCTGCCCGCCGGGCTGCGCACCGGGGCCGCCCGGGTGCTCGGCCGGGCCGTGACCGCCGCCGGGCTGCCGGCCGCGCTGGGCCCCCTGGCCCGGCGGACCGCCGTACGGGCATCCCGCGCGGGCGGCGCGGACCCGGCCGCGCGGGACCTCGTACGCCGCTGCTACCGGACCGGCCGGGTCTGGCGCGGAGCCCTGCTGGAGAACGCCCGCTACCCCGACACGGCCGCCGAGGTGCTGGCGCTGCGCGCGGCGCTGCCGCTGACCGTGCCCGCCACCGTCCTGGCCGGCCACGACCCCGGCGCACGCCGCCCGGACCTGGGCTGGCTGGGCCGCCAGGCGGCGCTGGCCGACGCGCTGGGCGCCCGGTTCGTGGTCGCGGAGCCGGCCGGGCACCTGGTCATGCTGGACCGCCCGCACCAAGTGGCGCGGGCGGTCCTGTACGCGGCGGAGCCGGGGGCTCCGGGGGAGGCCTAGCCCCGGGCGTAGACCGCTTCCGCCCAGCCTGCTATCTGCTGTTCCGAGAGGTGCTTGGCCAGGTCGGCCTCGCTGATCATCCCGACCAGCCGCTTGTTCTCGATGACGGGGAGCCGGCGGATCTGGTGGCTCTGCATCTCCTCCAGCACCTCGGAGACGTCGGCGCCCGCGTCGATCCAGCGCGGGGTGCCCTGGGCCATGTCGCCGGCCGTGGTCTTCGACGGGTCGTGCCCCTTGGCCACACACCCGATGACGATGTCGCGGTCGGTCAGGATGCCGCAGAGGCGTTCATTGGAGTCGCTGATGGGCAGCGCGCCCACATTGAGCCGGCTCATCAGCTGAGCGGCCCGGTCCAGGGTCTCGGTGGCGGGGATCCACTGGGCCCCGGGGTGCATGATCTCTCCGGCGGTGGTCATCGCGTAAACCTCCTGAGCGAGCCGTAGCGGCCGGGCGCGGGTGCGCCGGCCTCGGCGTCCTCATCCTCATTCGCCCGTTCGGCCCCCGCGACCCGGCGGGGGCGGGAGGGGGCCGTTCGGGTGACCCCGCGCGGGTGCGGTCACGCGGTGCGGGGCCCTGCGGGGCGGAGTCCCCTACCCGCCCTTCGCCCGTTCCCCGGGCTCTGCCCGGACCCCCCTGGGGCTCCGCCCCAGACCCCGCGCCTCAAACGCCGGCGAGGCTGGATTTGGCCGGCGTTTGAGGCGCGGGGGTCCGGGGGCGGAGGCCCGGGCGACGGTGCCGCACGCGGCAAACGGGTTACCCCGCGGCCAGCGGATCCGCTCCGCGCTGCTTCAGCATGTCGGCCATCAGCTGGAGCTCCGCCTGCTGGGCCTCCACCATGCCCTGGGCCAGCGCCCGCTCGGCCGGGTTCACGCACTGGGTGGCGCAGCCCTGGGCCATCCCGACGCCGCCCTTGTGGTGGTCGGTCATCAGCCGCAGGTAGAGCACCTCGGCGTCCCGGCCCTCGGCGGAGCCGAGCTGCACCAGCTCCTCCTTGGTGGCCATGCCGGGCATCAGCGCGCCGGGCTTGGTGACGACCCCGCCCATGGCGTGGCCGGCGCCGTGGTCGCCGCCCCCACCGCTCCCCATCCAGGACATCGGCGGCTCGTCCGCCACAGTCTTGGGCAGGCCCCACATGTCCAGCCAGCCCAGCATCATGCCGCGCTGGTTGGCCTGCGTGCTGGCGATGTCGTAGGCGAGGGTGCGTACCGGCTCGTCCTTCGTGCGGTCGCGCACGATGAAGGACATCTCCACCGCCTGCTGGTGGTGCACCGCCATGTCCCGGGCGAAGCCCGCGTCCGCGGAGTAGAGCCCCGGCGTACGGGAGGACGCGGGAGCGGAATCGGTTCCCCCGGCGGTGGCGACCGTGGCCCCCACCGCGAAGAGCAGCGCCAGGCCCACGGCCGAGCCCGCGGCCCAGTACGTACGGGTCACGGAGCCGCGACCGGACGTACGGGTCACTTGTCGGCCAGCCCGTTCGTGCAGGGAGCGCCCGGCTCGGGGGTCTGCGTGCCCTGCACGTACTTGGTGAGGAACGCGGCCACCCGGGCGTCGTCCGCCTTGTCCACGGTCAGCTGCTTGCCCCACGCGCTGAGCATGATCGCGCCGGACTGCTCCTTGACGGGGCTCATCAGCGTGAACGGGGTCTTGGCCACCTTGGCGGCGAGCTTCTCCACGTCGGCCTTGGCGGCCTTGTCGGTGTACGTCACCCACACGGCGCCGTGCTCCAGCGAGTGGACGGCGTTGGTCTCGGGGACGGGGTTCGTGTAGACGTCGCCGTTGCAGTTCATCCAGCGGGGGTGGTGGTCCCCGCCGACCGGCGGGTTCATCTCGTACTTCACCGGGGTCTCGACGTGGTTGCGGCCGAGGTTCTTGGCGTCCCAGGTCTGCTCGCCGGCGACCGGCGCCTTGAGGGCCGCCTCCTTGGCTTCCTTCTTGTTCTGCTGGTCGATCATCACCCACGCGCCGAAGCCGATGAGCGCGGTGACGATGGCGGCCGACGTGGTGATCGCGATGGCCTTGTTGCGCCGGTCGCGCGACTGGTCGGCGCGCCGCATCTCGGCTATCCGCGCCTGGCGGGAGTTGTTGGTTTCGGAGTTCCTGCTGGCCATGGCCCTGAATCCTTCTTGCTGAGGGGGGTGGAGTGGAGAACGCGCTGCCTGAGCGCCGCCGGACCGGGACCGGTCAGGTCCGCAGCACCTGGAGGGCGTACAGGTCGGGGCCGCGCGCGAGCGCCGAAGGGGGCCGGATCCCCGCCGCGGGCGCGGGGCGCACGGCGGGTGCGGGAGCCCCGCCGGCCACCAGGGCCGCGGGCGGCGCCGGGGGCAGGAGTCCGGGGAGGACGTGCGAGAGCGGCGAGCAGCCGGGCCGGTCGTAGGGCGCCACGCAGACGACGCGCTGCGCGCCCGGCGCGTGGGCGGTGTGCCCGGCCCGCGCGACCGTCCCCGAAGCGGGCGGCTGCCCGGCCCCGGCCCCCACCCCGGCCGTCCGGCACAGGAACGCCGCCCCTGCCAGCACCCCGAAGGCCATCAGGAGGACGGCATGGCGGAGCACCGGACGTCTCCGACGTCCCTGCTCGTCCTGCGCATGGCCCCCCATGGGCGCCGATGGTAATGCTCATGACCTGCCCAAGGTCAGTGCGGGGGTGCCACCGGCTTTCCGGGGTGCGTAATCTGGCGGAAACCACCGCTGGCGATACTGGGGCGGCCCGACTGTGCCCGCGCCCTCGCGGCAGTGGTGCACAGGCCGCCTGAACTGCGAGGATGAAGCCATGGACAAGCAGCAGGAATTCGTCCTCCGGACGCTCGAGGAGCGCGACATCCGCTTCGTGCGCCTGTGGTTCACCGACGTACTGGGCTTCCTGAAGTCCGTAGCGGTCGCGCCGGCGGAGCTGGAACAGGCCTTTGACGAGGGCATCGGATTCGACGGCTCGGCGATCGAGGGCTTCGCACGGGTCTACGAGTCCGACATGATCGCCAAGCCGGACCCGAGCACCTTCCAGATACTGCCGTGGCGCGCGGAGGCCCCCGGAACGGCGCGGATGTTCTGCGACATCCTGATGCCGGACGGCTCGCCCTCCTACGCGGACCCGCGGTACGTCCTCAAGCGCATCCTGAACAAGACCTCCGACCTGGGCTTCACCTTCTACACCCACCCGGAGATCGAGTTCTTCCTGCTGAAGGACAAGCCGCTGGACGGCACGCGGCCCACCCCGGCCGACAACTCGGGCTATTTCGACCACACCCCGCAGAACGTCGGCATGGACTTCCGCCGCCAGGCGATCACGATGCTCGAATCCATGGGCATCTCGGTCGAGTTCAGCCACCACGAGGGCGCCCCCGGCCAGCAGGAGATCGACCTGCGCTACGCCGACGCCCTCTCGACGGCCGACAACATCATGACCTTCCGCCTGGTCATGAAGCAGGTCGCCCTGGAACAGGGCGTCCAGGCCACCTTCATGCCGAAGCCGTTCTCGGAGTACCCCGGTTCGGGCATGCACACCCACCTCTCCCTCTTCGAGGGCGACCGCAACGCCTTCTACGAGTCGGGCGCCGAGTACCAGCTCTCCAAGGTCGGCCGCTCCTTCATCGCGGGCCTCCTGAAGCACGCGGCCGAAACGGCAGCGGTCACCAACCAGTGGGTCAACTCCTACAAGCGCATCTGGGGCGGCTCCTCCCGCACCGCGGGCTCCGGCGGCGAGGCCCCCTCGTACATCTGCTGGGGCCACAACAACCGTTCGGCCCTGATCCGCGTCCCGATGTACAAGCCGGGCAAGACGGGCTCCTCGCGCGTGGAGGTCCGCTCGATCGACTCGGGCGCCAACCCCTACCTCACGTACGCCGTCCTCCTGGCGGCGGGCCTCAAGGGCATCGAGGAGGGCTACGAACTCCCGGCCGGCGCCGACGACGACGTCTGGGCGCTCTCCGACGCGGAACGCCGCGCGATGGGCATCGAACCCCTCCCGCAGAACCTCGGCGAGGCCATCGCCCTGATGGAGCGCAGCGAACTGGTCGCCGAAACCCTCGGCGAGCACGTCTTCGACTTCTTCCTCCGCAACAAGAAGCAGGAGTGGGAGGAGTACCGCAGCGAGGTCACGGCCTTCGAACTCCGCAAGATGATGCCGGTCCTGTAACCACGGCTCAGGGCGCACAGGCGCATACACGTACGGCCGGCCCCCTCAGTCATGAGGGAGCCGGCCGTACGGCCGTACGGTGCACGTCAGCCGCGCAGCACGCGACCCTGCTTGTCGGTGCGGTCATCCTTGACCAGGAACAGGATGCCGTCGATCAGGGCCCAGACGCCGAGGCCGCCGCAGGTGACCAGCTGGGCGATGGCCATGCCGGTGTGGCCGGTGTAGAAACGGCCGATGCCGAGACCGCCGAGGAAGATCTGCAGCAGACCGGCAGTCAGCTTGGACTTGTCGGAGTACTGCTGACCGTTCGGGGCGATGTTCTGAGACATGCAAAAGCTCCTTGTGAACTGCTCATGGTGGGGACGTGTGCCGCGATTGCGAGTCGCGACGCAAACACTGACCTGCGACGGCTGTGCATGGTTGCCCTGTGGACCGCAACGTGATCAACCTGTGATCACATGGCCGCATTGCGAACAACCGCCCAGGTCAGGGCCACCCCAATGATGGCTGCCTGTCCCCGGAGTCCGATCGCCGGGTGGTACTTCCGCCCGCGTAGGCCTTCGGTGACCCAGCGTCCGTAGAGGAAGAGGGTGAGCGGCAGCCCCAGCAGGAACAGCACCGCGTTGTCGTGGAAGGCCGCGACGAAGTCGCCGTGCAGGATGTCGTAACACATCCGGGTGGCACCGCAGGCCGGGCAGAGCTGGCCCGTCAGCCAGTTGAAGGGGCAGCGGGGAAGCCAGTGGCCGGGCTCGTGCGGATTGGTGCCCCAGAGGTACGCGGCTCCCGCGCCCAGCACCGCGAGCGAAGCGAGCGGGGCTGCCGCCGGCCGACGGAGCAGCGACGTGTGCGGCTGTGGCCCGCCGCGGGAACTCCGGTCCCGTCCGGGGGTGTCGTCCGGCAGGTCGGCCGACATGGGTGCTCCCTCCTTGATGTACCCGCACGTGGTGGTATGCGGGCAACCGGAGGTCATCTTCGCACCGGGGGTCCGCGCCGCCCGCTGTCGGGCTACGCCTGCGGGACCGCGCGGTGCCAGGTGGGACGGGTGGGGGTGGGGGTGGCGGTCGGGAGGGAGGTGGCCGCGTGGAGTTCGGCGTCCAGGCCCAGGACGACCGTCGTCAGGGCGCCGTCCGATTCCTGGATGGCCGCGGGGGCCCCCGCGTAGAGGATCCGGGACTCCGTCCACGCCGGCGGGCCGCCGAGGCCCGTCGCGGCGACCGTGCCCGAGTCGGCGCGGCCCGCTATCAGGCGGCCCGCCACGCCCACCGCGCCGTAGCCCGACCGGCCGCCGGCCTCCGTGACGCTGGAGACCGTCGGCAGCGCGCCGCCGGCCGCGGCCGTGACCACGGCGGTGCGGACGACCCCCGAATCGGGGCGCCGGAAGTAGAGGCGGACGCCCGCCGCCTCCGGGGCGGCGGTGAGGGGGACGGTGGTGGCCGGGAGCCCGGTCGGGAAGGGGCCGGCCAGCGGGGCGCCCGGGGCGGGCTGGATCCAGGCCACCACCGACTTGGTGGTGGCGGCGTAGACGTGGCGCCGCCCGGCGGAGTCGGTGGCCACCACCGGGTCGGACAGGAGGTCGGCGCCCCCCAGGTGCTGCCAGCCGCCGAAGGCACCCGAGGGCTCCTGGGTGCGGGCGAGCAGGGCGCGCCGGGAGTCGCGGACGTACACCGTCAGCCGCCCGTCCGGGTCGCAGACGGCCGAGGGCGCGCTGATCCAGGAGGTGCCGGGACCGTCCCCGGTCTCCGGGGTGCCGAGCGTGACCCACGCCCCGAACGGGCCACCGGGCACGGACTGGGCGGCGTAGACGATCTCGCGCCGGTAGTCCCCCGGCCGGTCGCCGAAGACGGTGCGGGTGGCGAGGACGACGACGCGCCCGTCGGGGAGGCGGGCGGTGGTCGCGCCCGGGTCGATGCCGGTGCCCGGCAGCAGGACCGGGCCCTGCCAGGCGGCGCCGGGGCCGGTGCCGGCCCCGCGGTTCCAGAAGGCCATCTGGCCGTCGAGGACGGCGAAGGCGTACAGCCGGCCGGGCGGGCCCGGCACCAGCCAGGAGGAGTGGTCGCCGCGCGCGTAGCGCAGCGACTGGGCCCAGTTGCTGACGGTCGGGTTTCCCCCCACCTTGCGGTCGCCGCAGCCGGAGGGCGAGCCGCAGTAGTTCCCCTTGTCGTGCCAGCCGTACGTCTTCAGGTAGCCGATCTTCGTCCGGACCGTCTGCGGGTCCAGCGTGTGCGGCAGCGCGCCGTTGAGATAGCCCAGGTAGCTCTGGACCGTGAAGTGGGGCCGCTGCCCGACCGGGACCCGCGCGGCGTACGCGGCGGCCCCGGCCTGCGCGAACCGCGCCGCGTACATGTGGTCCTGATGGTCGGTGAGGCTGCCGGAGCCGGCGTACCGGCCCGGCGTCGGGTCCTGCATCCGTATCGTCGTCGGCTTGTACCGCTCCAGGACCCCCGATATCGCCGCTATCACCTGGTCCTTGGTGAAGGTGGGCTGCTGTGTGACCGGGGTGCCGGCGGTGAGCTGCGGGGCGAGCGCCGGTATCCGGCCGTTCCACAGGCCGCGCAGGCTGTGGGGGCTGTCGGAGCGGGCGGAGCGGGCCTCGCGCATCTGCAGCCAGACCAGGTTGATCTGGGGCTTCGCGATCAGGACGTTGAGCTCGAGGTGGCCGCCGCCCGCGGTGGGTATGGCCGTACGACGCCACGGGCTGGTGCGGTCGCCGGTGGCCATCTGCGCGTACGCGGCGCGTATGCCGTTCTGGCGGGCTTCCGCGTAGTGGCTCCGGTCGGTGGGCTGCTCGGGGTCCTTGGCCTCGGGGCCGTTGGCCTGGTTGCGGCCGTCGGCCTCGCCCGAGGTGAGGTACAGGGTGGTGAGCGGGGTGCCGGACGCGAGGGAGCGGCTGATGTCCGGGTTCATGAAGAACAGGTCGTCGTCCGGGTGGGCGACGATCTGGACGACCGAACCGGCGGTGGCGCTCACGGGGAGAGCGGCCGGGGAGTCGGTTCCCGGGACGGCCTCGGCCGCGGTCTGCTGGCCGGAGGCAACGGCGAGCGCACCGGTGACCCCGATGGTCAGCATCGGGACCACGGTCGCGAGGAGGAATCGTCGGCGGGATACGGGCATCGGCTACGCCTTGGGGTCGTTCCGGCAGGAAGGGCCGCGTGAAACTGTCGGTCGGTCAGTGAGAGTCCGATCCGGGCGCGTTGGTTCACCCGATGCGCCGATGACTTCCGATTTGGTGAAATGCCCGCCCGCGTCGCCCTCTTGTGGGCGTTTCGCACGTGTCCCCGGTCACGCCACGCACCCGCCGACCGCCCGGCGCGGCTGAGTAAATCCAGCCCCTCCGGCGTTTGAGGAGCGGGGTCTGGGGCGGAGCCCCAGCTGGGGGTCCCCCCGGACGGAGTCTGGGGGATGGTGGAAGGGCGGGTAGGGGACAGCCCCGCGCAGCGGCTGCCGGATCCCGCCGCGGGAATGTGCCGGCCATCCGGCCATGCATCCCACCCTGCTCGCGGTGAGTCGAACGCCTGCTCCGGCTAGGCTCTCCCCGGGCAGACGCGCGGACCCTCCCGACGGCGACACCGCCGAAGGCGACATCCCGCGTAACCGCCCGGCCAGGGCAGACGCACGCGGGAGGCGGCGGGATGACAGTCCCGGGACGCAGGAGCAGTACCTTCAGCCGGCTGCTGCGCAGCGGGTTCACCGACCCCTCGGCCGCGGCCCGGCTGCTCGACACCGACGCGCTGGCCGCCGTACGCGCCGATCCGGTGCTCCTCGACGCCCTCGGGGCCACCGCCGATCCCGACCTCGCCCTCCTCGGGCTGGTCCGGATCGCCGAGGCGCAGGCACCCGAGGAGCTGCCCGTCCTCCTCGACACCCTCGTCAGCGCCAAACCCCTGCGCGACCGCCTCCTCGGCGTCCTCGGCGCCTCCGAGGCCCTCGGCGACCACCTCGCCCGCCACCCCCGGGACTGGCAGGCCCTCGTCACCTACGAAGCCGTCGACCTGCACCCCGGGCTACGCGAGTTCGAGAACGGACTGTCCGGCGCCCACGACCCCGTCACCCTGCGCGTCGCCTACCGCCGCTGCCTGCTCTCCATCGCCGCCCGCGACGTGTGCGGGACCATAGACGTCGCCCAGACCGCCGCCGAACTCGCCGACCTGGCCACCGCCACCCTCCGCGCGGCCCTGCGCATCGCGACCGCCGCCGCCCCCGAGGACGCGGCGCTCTGCCGGCTCGCCGTCATCGCCATGGGCAAGTGCGGCGGCAACGAGCTGAACTACGTCTCCGACGTCGACGTCATCTTCGTCGGCGACGCGGCCCCCGGCGCCGACGAGGGCAAGGCCGTCCAGGCCGCCGCCCGCCTCGCCTCCCACCTCATGCGGATCTGCTCCGAGACCACCGTCGAAGGCACCATCTGGCCCGTCGACGCCAACCTCCGCCCCGAGGGCAGAAACGGTCCGCTCGTCCGCACCCTCGCCTCCCACCTCGCCTACTACCAGCGCTGGGCCAAGACCTGGGAGTTCCAGGCCCTCCTCAAGGCCCGCGCCGTCGCGGGCGACGAGACGCTCGGCGCCGAGTACATCGCCGCCATAACTCCCCTCGTCTGGCAGGCCGCCGAGCGCGAGAACTTCGTCCCCGACGTCCAGAAGATGCGCCGCCGCGTCGTCGACAACATCCCCGCCGCCCAGGTCGAGCGCGAGCTGAAGCTCGGCCCCGGCGGCCTGCGCGACGTCGAGTTCGCCGTCCAGCTCCTCCAGCTCGTGCACGGCCGCTCCGACGCCACCCTGCGCTCCGGCACCACCCTCGACGCACTCACCGCCCTCGCCGCCGGCGGCTACGTCGGGCGCGCCGACGCCGCCCAACTGCACGACGCGTACCGCTTCCTGCGGGCCATGGAGCACCGCATCCAGCTCTACCGGCTGCGCCGCACCCACCTCGTCCCCGAGGACGAGGCCGACCTGCGGCGCCTGGGCCGCTCGCTCGGCCTGCGCACCGAACCGGTCGCCGAGCTCAACAAGGCCTGGCGCCGGCACGCCTCCGTGGTCCGCCGCCTGCACGAGAAGATCTTCTACCGGCCGCTCCTCGACGCCGTGGCCCAGCTCGCCCCCGGCGAGACCCGGCTCTCCCCGCGCGCCGCCGGCCAGCGCCTCGAAGCCCTCGGGTACGCCGATCCGGCCGCCGCCCTGCGCCACCTCGAAGCCCTCGCCTCCGGAGTCACCCGCGCCGCCGCCATCCAGCGCACCCTGCTGCCGGTGCTCCTCGGCTGGTTCGCCGACTCCGCCGACCCGGACGCGGGCCTGCTGAACTTCCGCAAGGTCTCCGACGCCCTCGGCAAGACCCCCTGGTACCTGCGCCTCCTGCGCGACGAGGGAGCCGCCGCGGAGAACCTCGCCCGCGTGCTCTCCGCCGGACGCCTCGCCCCCGACCTCCTCCTGCGCGCCCCCGAGGCGGTGGCCCTGCTGGGCGACCCCGAGGGCCTGGTTCCCCGTACCCACGAGGCCCTGGAACAGGAGGTGCTCGCCGCCGTCGGCCGCGCCGAGAACCCGGAAGCCGCCGTGGCCGCCGCCCGCGGAGTCCGCCGCCGCGAGCTGTTCCGCACCACCGCCGCCGACATCATCGGCTCCTACGGTACGGAGGACAGCCCGGCCGAGGAGGACCACGGAGCCCTGGTCGACCGGGTCGGCCGGGCCGTCTCCGAACTCACCGCCGCCACCGTCGCCGGAGCCCTGCGCGCCGCCGTCCAGGGCCACTGGGGCGACACCCTGCCCACCCGCTTCGCGATCATCGGCGTGGGCCGCTTCGGCGGTCACGAACTCGGCTACGGATCCGACGCCGACGTCCTCTTCGTCCACGAGCCGCGCGAGGGCGTCGACGAACAGGTCGCCGCCAAGGCCGCCCAGAACGTCATCGCCGAGATGCGCAGGCTCCTCCAGCTCCCCACCGCGGACCCGCCGCTGCTCATCGACGCGGACCTGCGCCCCGAAGGCCGCTCCGGCCCCCTCGTCCGCACCCTGCCCTCCTACGCCGCCTACTACCGCCGCTGGTCCCTGACCTGGGAGTCCCAGGCCCTGCTGCGCGCCGAACCGGTGGCCGGCGACCTCGAGCTCGGTCAGCGCTTCATCGACCTGATCGACCCGCTGCGCTACCCGGTGGAAGGCCTCGGCGAGGACGCCGTCCGCGAGATCCGGCGCCTCAAGGCCCGGATGGAATCCGAACGCCTGCCCAGGGGCGCCGACCCGACCCTGCACACCAAGCTGGGCCGCGGCGGCCTCAGCGACGTCGAGTGGACCGTCCAGCTGATCCAGATGCGGCACGCCTGGGTGGAGCCGGGCCTGCGCACGACCCGGACCCGCGAGGCCCTGGCCGCCGCGCACGCGGCCGGGCTGATCCCGACGGAGGAGGCGCAGATCCTGGACGAGGCCTGGGTCCTGGCCACCCGGGTCCGCAACGCCGTGATGCTGGTCCGCGGCCGGGCGGGCGACACCTTCCCCTCGGCGGCCCGCGAACTGGCGGCGGTCGGCCGCTACCTCGGCTACGCGGAGGGCACGGTCGGCGACATGCTGGAGGACTACCGCCGCATCACCCGCCGCGCGCGGGGCGTGGTGGACGAGCTGTTCTACGGGGGCTGACCGGCCGCGGTGCCGGCCGGACCGGCCGCGTACCCGGTACGCCGGTACGCCGGTGCGTGGCGGGGCCCCGCCGCCGACCCCTGTACGGCGGCGGGATCCCACGTTCCACGGTCCCCTTCCCGGCTACGGGAGGGACTTCTCGTACCCCTTGTCCTGGTCGGAGTCGTAGACCTGCTTGCCCTGGGCGTCGTAGCCCTTGACGCGCGGGGCCTTGGTGACGGACCGGTCCAGGAGGCCGGTGGCGGCGAACCAGCCGTGGTCCACGGCGCCTTCGAAGGTGGCGCCGCCGTAGCTGACGGTGACCCGGGTGACACCGGGGTCGACCGTGCCGATGCTGCCCCAGCGGTAGGGCAGCTTCCAGGGGCCTTCGGAGCTCAGCTTCTGGAGGTAGAGCTTGCCCCCGTTCATGTCGGGGCGGACGGATCCGCTCCCGGGGTCCGCGCCCCCGCCGACGGAGGTGTTGAGGCCCTGGGCCGTGCCGTCCTTGATCAGGCAGATGAGCCGGGTCTGCCGCGGGGCCTCCTTGACGGCGACGATGTACCGGCCGTCCCCGGGGGAGTTGTTGTTGCCGGTGCTGCGGTGCGCGAGCAGGATCCGGTACTCGGAGGCTTTGCCGAGGTCGGGGTGTTCGTACGCGGCGGACTTCGCGTTCGCCCGGTCGTAGGCGAGGCACAGTCCGAGCCCGTCGGCCGCCTCCTGGAGGGTGATCCCGTCGGCGAGCTGCCCGGGCGTCGCGGGTGCGGCCGGTCCCGGGGGCGCTTGGGGGGTGGGCGGCGCCGCGCTCGGCGTCGGGCCGCCGCCGGCCACCGGCACGACCGCCAAACCGCCGCCGGGGCCGTTCCCGGCGAAGACCAGGGCCGTGACCGGGACGACGGCCAGCGCGACCAGGGCCGCCCCCGCCGCCGCGAGCCTGCGGTTGCGCAGTTCCGCGCGGCCCTGCCGGACGATCTCCGGATACGGCACGGCGGCGGGCCGCACCGCCTCGGCGCCCCGGGCCATCCAGTCCCGCAGGTCAAGCTCGAACTCGTCGCCCTGCCTGCCGTTGTCCGGCCCGTTCACAGGACCGCCCCCTCGCTCCTCGTCGCGATCCGGCCCAGTCCGGGCCAGGTGCGCAGTTTCGCCAGCGCCTTGGAGGCCTGGCTCTTGACGGTGCCCTGGGAGCACCCGAGGACATCGGCGGTCTCGGCCTCGGAGAGGTCCTCCCAGTACCGCATCACCACCACCGCCCGCTGACGGGCGGGCAGTTGGGCCAGCGCCTCCATCAGCGCGCCGCGCTCGTCGGCCCATTCCGCGGCCCGGTCGCCCACCGAGGCGTCCGGCACGCTGTCCGTCAGGCGCTCGGCGACCCGGCGCTTGCGGAACCGGTCGCTGTTGCACGTGACCAGCATCCGGCGGACGTACGCCTCCGGGCTGTCCATGCGCGCCACGCGCCGCCACGACCGGTACGCCTTCGCCAGCGCGGCCTGGGTCACGTCCTCCGCGTCGTGCGGATCGCCCGTCAACAGGTACGCCGTGCGCACCAGATGGTTCCAGCGCGCGGCGACGAACGACTGGAACTGAGCTTCTTCCTCGGCCTGCATCGGCACCTCCTCGCCCCCTTGACCACCGCCCGCCCCGATTCGGTTGCCCGGACGGGCGAACGAATTTTCGCGGGCGGTCGGATCGGGTCCGACGGGGAGGTCAGGCGGCTTCGGCCGCCGTGCAGGAGGCGCAGTTGCCCGGTTCGGGGGCGCGGAAGACGCGGTTGCAGCAGCCCTCGCAGTTCTGGAACGGGTGGATCACCCTGTCCGGAAGCCTGGCTCCGGCGGGCGCACCCCATCCGGCCGTCGTCTGCTGGCGGCGACGGCACCGGTGGCGCATCGTGACGGTATGGCGAGCCCTGCGGATCCTCCCAGGCGTCGACTGGAAGGGCCGGCGCGGATCGTGGCCTTCGTCGGCGGGCTGGTCGGGATCGTCGCGACCACTATCGGAGTCGTGGTGGCCTGGCCGGCCGACTGGTGGCCGCGCCACCCGCCCGAGCCCGAGGTGTACGTGAAAGGCGTGACGGAATGGGGCGGGTACGTGGTCCCCCACCCGGCCGGGGTGTTCGACAAGCCGCCTCATCACGCCAGATTCCCCTGCAGACGGGGGATGAGCGACTGGGTCAAGTCGCTCGGTGGCGTACCGAACCGGATCTCCGTCGACTTCGTGCTGACCACCGAGCGATCCGAATCGGTCGTCGTGCTCGGCCTCAAGCCGCACGTGCGCAAACTGCCGACACCGCCCATGCGGACCACCGTCGTGGACTGCGTGGCGGGCTCCGGCTACTGGGGACGCTCCGCCGATCTGGTCGTGGACTCCCAGCCGCCCAAGTTCCGGCTCAACGACGAGAACGGCCAGCCGATCGAGCGCATCGGAATCAACCTGGGGAAGGGCGAAGCGGCGGAGTTCCACCTCTCGGCCGAGGCCGAAACCCCGGGGGCGGTGTACGAGTGGACCGCCGACCTCGAGCTGCTCGTGGGGGGCGAGCCCATGAAGGTCACGGTCTCCGACGGTGGGAAGCCCTTCAAGGTCGCGGGCGCCCTCCCCGACAGCGCGCCCCGGGTCGACCTCACCCTGAAACTGGCGGACGACGGCAGCATCTACTGCACCGAACACCCCCAGGATCCCGCCTGCTGACATCGGCCGGACCGCTTGCGGTCAGTCGACCGAGGTCAAGCCGCGTTGGCGGCTCTGGTGGCGCTGCAGGAGTTGCAGTGGCCCGGGGCGGGGGCGCGGAAGACGCGCTCGCAGTCGTCGCAGGTCTGGAACGGGTGGATGACCATGTCCGGGGGCCGGACTCCGCCGGCCGGGCGCTGCGGCAGGCGGGGCGGCCGCAGCTCCCTGAGCCGGTACGCCAGCAGGCCCGCGGCCGACTGGATCGGCCCGTCGGGAAGGCCGCCCGCCAGCGTGGCGCTGACGGCGGCCCGGTTCAGTCCGAGCTCCAGCCAGCCGGTGAGCGCGGGGGCGAGCCGCGCCACGTCCCGCTCCGACAGCGTCAGCCGCGGATCGCGCAGCCGCAGCCGGGCGAGCAGGTCGGCGGATTCGCGGTGGCGTTCCGGGAGGGGGCCGACGGGGGCGGGGGCTTGGCGGGGCTCCGGCGCGCTCGCCTGCTGGGGCGGGGCCTCGGCCGGAGGTGTCGACAGCGGTACGGCTTCGCCACCTGCTGCGGGGGCCGCGGCGGGAGCGGGCTCCGGGCTGGGGCAGGGCGCCGGGTCGGGGTCAGGATCGGGCTCCGGGTCGGGCTCCTCGGCCGGGACCGGCACCAAGGCCAGGACGGGCGGCGGGACCTGCTCCCGGTCTTGCTCCTGGGCCTGCTGGGGCGGCTGCTGCTCCCACTGGTCGAGCGGGACGTTGTAGGACACGGTCTGGGTGACGATGTGTCCCGAGGGGAGCCGCACCCGGGTCCTGGCGAGGTAGCCCGCTGCTTCCAGCTCGCGCAGAGCGGCGGCGATACGGGTCCCGCCCTCGGGAAAATGCCTCTTCAGGGCCCTGATGGACACATCCGTGCCGTCGGGAAGGGACTGGATGTACACGGACAGGCCGATCGCCGTCAGGCTCAACGTGCTGTGCTGGGCGAGCTCGTTGCAGATCTTGACGTAGCGCTCGGCCCGGGGTCGCTTCTTCTGCATGACGCCGGGCCTCTGGTTGCCGTACGGAGCGCGCGACGGCGCGCTAAGCTGCTGAACAGCCACGGGAAGACCTGTGTTTCTTCCTGAGCGGTGAGGCCCTCGGCCGGGATGCCAGTCCCGTCGGGGGCCGTTCGCATGTCTGGAGTTGTGTCGGGCTGAGCCTGCACCATGAATTGGCATATGCGCCAGCCGAGTTGGGTGTATTCACCCGACCGAGTGAGTTCGCGCGGGGTTTGGTTGGGTTGGGTTATTTCCCTGGGTTCTTTAGGGGTTTACGTTCCGAGTCGCCGACCCACCGCCCACCGGATCCCGGAAACCCGGATCCGGTGAATCGGACCCCGGTGGACCCATTTCCGCCCACACCGTTTTCAGGGGAACGGGACCGACGCAGACACCCCACCGGTCCGCCAGCGCCGCGACGAGCGCCAGCCCCCGGCCGGACTCCGCGTCGGTGGGCGGGAGTTCGGGAGAGGGTGGAGGTACGTGCTCGGCCCGGGTGTCGCTCACCTCGATACGGAGCGTGGCCCCGGCGGCGGTCAGTGCGAGCCGGAACCTCCTTCCCGGGAGCCGGCCGTGCGTGACGGCATTGGCGGCGAGTTCGGCGACGACCTGGGCCGCGTCAGGGAACGGAAGCCCCCAGTCCGCGAGTTGCGCGGCGGCGAGCTGCCGCGCGGAGCGGGCGCCGTGCGGGGTGGCGGGGAGCGTGGCGATGAAGGTGATTTCCTGATTCACGTGACTGAGCGTGGCGAGCCGTGCGTAACCTGAACAGGGAAGCGCCCGTCGTGTACGGCCGTTGTCCCGGGGTGTCCAACCCTGTCCCGCCTGTCCCCTGGGGGTGGAGTGAACGCAGACAGCACCGATGAGTCGAGCGAATCCAGTTGGGAACTCGACCCGGAGGACGAAGCAGGGGCGGTAATCGCCACCGTGGGCCGCCAGCTGAAAATGTGGCGGGAGGCGGCCGGTCTCGACCGAATGCAATTCGGTACGCGGATGGGATACGGGCCGAACCTCATCTACAAGATCGAACGCGGCGCCCGAATTCCGCGCCCGGAGTACTTGGACAAGGCGGACGAGATCCTCGGCGCGAGCGGCAAGATCGCCGCGATGAAGGCCGATGTGGAGCGGGCCCGCTACCCGAAGAAGGTCCGGGACCTGGCGAAGCTGGAGTCCGACGCGGTGGAGCTGGGTGCGTACGGCAACCACAACCTGCACGGCCTGCTCCAGACCGAGGAGTACGCGCGGGCGCTGTACGAGATCCGGCGGCCGGCGTTCGCCCCGGACGTGGTGGAGCGGTACGTCGCCGCACGCATGGCCCGGCAGGAGATGTTCCATCGGCAGCCGCCCCCTGCCCTGACTTTCGTGCTGGAGCAGGTCACGCTGGAGCGGACCATCGGCGGGCGGGAGGTGCTCCGCAGGCAGCTGGAGCACGTACTGGACCTCGGCCAGCTGCGCAACGTCGAGATCCAAGTGATGCCGACTGACTGTGAAGACCACGCTGGCATGGGTGGGCACATCCAGGTGCTGAAACTCCGGGACGGGTCGACGATCGGTTACATCGAAGCGCAGCTGCCGACCCGTTTGATCACCGACGTCAAGGAGATCCAGATCCTTGAACTCCGGTATGGGATCATCCGTTCACAGGCACTCAGCCCACGGCAGTCGAGGGCCTTCATCGAGAAATTGCTGGGGGATACATGAGCATCAAGCCCTCGATCGGCGGTCCTTCCGCACTGACCTGGGTCAAGAGCAGCTACAGCGCCAGCGACAGCAACGAGTGCGTCGAAGTCGCCTGGGCGAAGAGCAGCTACAGCACCAACGACGGACCGGAGTGCGTCGAGGTCGCCATGCTCCCCGAAGCGATCCTGATCCGGGACTCCAAGGACGTGTCCCGGGACCACCTCGCCGTGGCTCCCGCCACCTGGAGCGGGTTCGTCCGGTACGCCGCCGGCTGACCGCTCGGAGAGCATCCTGCGCCACCCGGAACGGGCGACCCGGCAGCGGCGGGGTGTCCGCTGCTGCCGGGGCGCCTCACGCGGTCAGTCCGTTCAGCGGACGTCTACGTAGTCCTGGCGGCCGTAGACCGCGTAGTGGGTGGCGGGGGTGTCGGTGTACCGGATCTGCCAGGTGCCGTCCTGGCGGGCGGTGACCTTCGTGCTGAAGGTGCCGTCGGTCCTGGTGGTGGTGCTCGCGATCGCCTCCCAGGCCGAGCCCTTGGCCGAGGCCTTGAAGTAGACCCGGACCTTCTGGCCCGCGAAGGCCTTCCACGACGTGCCGGACTGCTGGCGCAGGCCGCCCTTCGCGGTGATCTGCGTGCCGGCCTTGACGCCCTCGGGGGTGAGGTCGTCGTTGGAGAGCTGCGTGGCCTTGCGGGTGGTCTTGAGCGTGGGGCTGTTCTGGGCGGCCTTGGTCACGCGCACCCGCCAGTAGCCGGTGCCGGTGAGCGGGGCCCGCTGCTGCGGCGTCCGTGAGAAGGCCTGGCCGTACCGGCCGGTGAAGGAGTCGACCGTCTTCCACGTCTGCCCGTCGGAGGAGTACTGGACCGCCATCGGAGCAGTCGTCCCCGTCGGGTACGAACCCTCGGCCACCTCGGGCTTACCGGTGATCGTGACCTTGCGGTACTTGTCCACGGCAGCCTTCAGCGACACGAACTTGGTCGGCACGAGGTGCAGGGTGAACTTCTTCTGGGCCTCGTTGTTGAACCAGTAGTTCCACTGCGGGCCGACCGTCAACGACGTGTTGCGCCCGACGTTCTGCATGAACGCGAAGCTGCCGTCCTTCGCGGTGGACGTCCTGACCTGGTTGTCCGCCTGGACGTAGTGGTCGTCCACGGGCTTGTCCACACCGGACTCGCTGGTGGCGCGGACCGTGCCGCGGACGGGGATGTCGCTCCCGGCCGGGGCGGTGATCGTGCTGCCGCCGTCGACCGTCAGCTTCAGATCGTGTCGCAGGCGCTTCACCGTGATCGACTGTTCGGGGCCCTCGAACCTATAGGTGCGCGAGAACTCGGTGCCCTCGCCGAAGTCGGGGCGATGTGTGAACCGGCCCTGCCCATCCGCCCGCTGAGGCATGTAGCTGTAGTGGTGGTACCAGGCCGTGCCCTCGGGCATCGGCTTGACCTCGTGGGTCACCGGGTCCTCGGCCGTCAGGCTCCCGATGATCTGTTGCGGGTGCTCCCAGGAGTCCGTCGGGTAGTTCGTGGTGAGAGCCAGGCGAGGGTTGAGCCCGTAGCTCAGATCCCCCCTGTCATAGCCGATGCGCTCGTCCGGGAGGCCTTCCCGGTACACCACGTCCGTGGTGTAGCCGCGTACCTCGGGGAGCACCACCGGATCGGACAGGAACCGCCCGCCGTCGCAGCTCGAGGGCGCGCACAAGTCCCGGTCACGGGCACCGGCGATACCGACCGTGGCGACCACCTCGTTCGAACCCCAGCGCCGGATCCGGATCTGGACGTCCTCTGGGCGCATGTTGTCCCAGTCGTGGAAGGTCACGTAGACCTTCCCGTCCTTGATGGTCGTCGTCGTATGTGACTCCATGTAAGGAGCGGCGTGTGCCGTGGGTGCAACGGCCACCGAAGTGGCTGCGAGGGCGAGCGCCGTGGTCAGCGCTGCCGTAAACCTTCTCAAAACAGGGTCCCCCTCAGACACGTGCATGACTTCCGGATATCCGACTCGCCACGAGCCCCGATGGTTGCCCTGTGGATCCAACCGATCCCCGCACCCCCCAGCGGCCGTTGACGGCCGAAACGGGCGCCCTCGTCCGTGATCATGGCCTGATATACGCTGCGCGCGTACTTGCATGCATCTCATGCATCTCATGCCCGGGGGGGCCTTTCCATATGACTCTGCATGCCCGCACGACGCTCGGCGTCGCGCTCACTCCTGTCCTCGCGCTCGCGCTCGCCGCGCCGACGGCGGCCTCGGCCGCGCAGGGCCCCGCCCAGGACGCGTCCGCCACCGCCACCACCGCCGCCCCGGTGCAGCTCGGTCCGTGGGCCAAGCCCACCCGGCTGGACCAGCCGATCAAGAGCATGGTGACGGCCAAGAACGGCACCGTGCTGGCGGTGTCGGGCGATACGGTCCTGCGGCGTCCCGCGGGGGCGACGGGCTGGCTCCCGACGGGCTTCAAGCTGTTGGACACCAGCGCCGTACACCTCACCGCACTGCCCGACGGCTCCGTCCAACTGATGTGGCGGGACGGGAACCTGAATACGGACACGAAGGCCTGGACCGCGATGCTCGCACCGGGCGCCACCGAGTTCTCGGCAGCGCAGCACTTCATCGGGTCCTACGAAGCCCGCGTCGCGGGCAGCGTCTCGGGACACGTCGTCGCCGCCTGGTACGCGTCCGGCAAGGTCTACGCCTCCGAGCGGACGGCCCAGGGAGCCTGGTCGGCTCCGGCCGTCCTGGCCACCGCCGCCCAGCCCCGTGACGCCGGAGAGGTGTCCCTCGCCGTCGCCAACGACGGTACGGCGCTGGTGTCCTGGGGCGGCGTGCTCGTGTGGGGGGAAGCACGCCAGTACCAGACCATGGAGAAGGCCGCCGGCGCCGCGCAGTGGGGCGCGCCGCGTGGTCTCGCCCTGGCAGGCTCGCCCCACGACCTGCAGCTCTTCGCACACCCCAAGGGCGGGTTCCACATGGTGTGGAACGGCCGGGCGGAGAGCGCACAGTCGCCGGACGTCGCACTGTCCTACGCGCGGCGGGCGGCCGGCACCACGTCCTGGAGCCCCGCCGAGCTCGTAGGCACCGGGACCGCCTACCGCATCAACGCACCGATGATTCTGCCGAACGGCGATGTCGTCCTGGTGGGTTCGAACCGCGTGCCCTGGTACAGCGTGCGCTCGGAGGCCAAGGGCACCTGGGCGGCAGAGCAGCGTTTCCCGTCCCCCCGCGCCGTCTACCACACGGTGCACAGTGTGCTGGCCGCCAACGGCACCGTGGCAGCCGTCTGGACCCGGGTCAGCGACGGGCGTGACCGCGCCTGGGCGTCCACGTACGCGGGCGGCACCTGGTCGGCCCCCACGCTGCTCAGCGAGGCGCACAACTGGAACTTCGAGATGACCGTCGACGGTCAGGGTCGGCCGCTCGTGGCGTTCGGTCAGAACGAGCAGGACGCCGACGGCGTGTACCACACGGTCGGCTACCTCGCGACCACCACCACGCGCAAGCTCCCCGTACGGCGCGACATCACGGGCGACGGCAAGTCCGACGTCCTCGGGCTCTCGACCGCGGGCAACCTCAAGGCCTACTCGGGCGCCGGTCTCACCGCGGCCCCGTTCACGGTGCCCGGCTGGGACCCGGCCGCCGAGGTGCTGCCCTTCGGGGACCTGAACGGCGACCGCTGCAACGACGTGTTCGTCCGCCTGCCGGGCGGCGAGGCCCGCATGTACACCCCGGTGTGCGGCGGACTCCCGTCGCCCGGATCGGCCTACAAGAAGATCGCCTCGGACTGGAAGGCCTACAACTCCTTCTCCGCTCCCGGGGACCTCACCGGTGACGGCCGCACCGACCTGCTGGCCCGCGATGCCGCCACCGGCAGCCTCTACCTCTACGCCGACAACGGCGCGGGCGGCTTCGCGGCGCGGGTCAAGGTCGGCACGGGCTGGAACGGGTACAAGAAGATCATCGGTGCGGGTGACCTCACCGGTGACGGCAAGGCCGACCTGCTCGGCCTCGACGCCTCCGGCGAGCTGTGGCGCTACAACGGCACCGGAAACGGCACCGGCACCGGCGTCTTCAAGAGCCGCGTCCTGGTCTTCAAGGACTGGGGCGGCAGCTACAAGGACGTCGTCGGCGCCGGGGACCTGAACGGCGACGGCAAGGCCGACCTCCTCTCCCGCGACACGGCGGGACGGCCGTGGCTGAACCCGGGCAACGGCGCCGGCGGCTTCGGCAACCGGACCGCCATCGGCACCGAGCCGATCTGGG
The DNA here is from genome assembly GCF_022808175.1 of Streptomyces sp. AP-93. Classification (GTDB taxonomy): domain Bacteria; phylum Actinomycetota; class Actinomycetes; order Streptomycetales; family Streptomycetaceae; genus Streptomyces. The sequence goes on from NZ_JALGBX010000001.1 coordinate 238,220, forward strand.
ACTACACGAAGATCTCCTAAGGCCCGTCGGCGGTGTCGGTCCGAGTGTCCGCCCGGCAGTCCCTCATCGAGCTGTCCAGCTGTCCAGCTGTCCAGTGCAATCGTGGAAGATGGAACCATGACAGGGGACGCGAGCGAGATCGTTCTGAGCACGCAGGACCTTCGCGAGGTCGCCGCGTTCACTGCGGCGTGTGCGGAGGCGGTGCTCGAGATATTCGAGGCCGATCAGCCGGACGACTTGCGGCCTCGAGACGCTGTCAGCGCCGCGTGGGAGTTCGCTCGGGGCGGCGAACGCGGGAGATCTCTGCGCGACACGGCGTGGGCAGCCCTCAAGGCGGCCAAGGGCGCGGACACTGCGGCTGCGCGTGAGGCGGCGTGGGCGGCGATGTCTGCGGCAGGCTCCGCCTACCTGCATCCGCTGGCCAAGGCAACCCAGGTCAAGCACATTCTCGGAGCCGGCGCTCACGCGGCCAGAGCGGCCGAACTCGTCGCCGGCGACGATCTGAGCGTTGGTTCCGAAAACCTTGAGCAGACGGTGCGTCGTGCGACACCGGTCGTCGTTGACGTGCTCAAACGCTTCCCGGCGGCGCCGAGTGGCGGCGGACGGGTTGGTGAGTTGATCCGCATGCTTGACGCTGACCTTCGTTCGCTCACCCTCGCTGAGTGACCTTCAGGCCCGAACGGCGCGGACTCAGCCGCGATCACCTGGCCGTGGCGCCCGCCGCGTGGGCCGGTTTCGTGCGGTACGCGGCGGGCTGACCCGGTCAGCTGACCGGCTGCGGCGTCCCGTCCCGCAGTTCCAGCCGGTCACCGGCGAACGCGGCGCGGAAGCGGGGGTCGTGGGAGACCGCGACCACCGCTCCCGGGTAGCCGGCGAGTGCCTGCTCCACCTCCTCGACCAGCGCGAGGGACACGTGGTTGGTCGGCTCGTCCAGCACGAGGACGTCGGCGGGCCGGGTCACCAGGCGGGCCAGTTCGAGGCGCTGCCGCTGCCCGGCGGACAGCGCCGCGACCGGTACCGGCAGGTCCTCCTCACGGAACAGCCCGAGCGTCAGCAGCTCCTGCGCGTGCTCCTCGGGCAGCCCGGGGAGCCCCGCCGCGAACGCGGCGAGCAGTGGGAGCCGGACGGGGGAGTGAGGCAACTCCTGTGCCAGATAGCCGAGTCGGACGTGCTCCGCGCGGCGCACCGTGCCCGCGTCCGGGGCCAGGTCGCCGGCCAGGACCCGTAGGAGGGTGGTCTTCCCGGCTCCGTTCGGGCCCGAGACCAGCAGCCGCTGCCCCGGCCGCACGGTGAGGGCGGGGAGGTGGAGCCGGTCGCCGACCCGGATCCCGGAGAGTTCGAGCAACGGCCCTTCGGGGGCGGCCTCGTGGGCGGTTCCGGGGATGGTTTCGGGGGCCGCGATCCCGGCGCCGAAGCGCAGCGGCACCGGCGGCGGCGCCACCGGCTCCGCGTGCAGCCGTTCGAGGTGCGTCCGGGCGGCCCTGACCTGCCCGGACAGCTTGGCTTCCGAGGAGCGGCGGTGCTTCCCGAAGCCCTGCCCGGGGTCCCTGCCGGTGCGGTCGAGCCGCCGGCCCGACGCCGCGACCAGGGCCTCGGTGCGCGCCAGATCCCCCCGCCACTCCGCGTACCGCTGCGCCCAGCGGGCGCGCGCGGCGGCCTTCGCCGCGAGGTATCCCGCCCAGCCGTCCCCGTACCGCACGACCGTGCACAGGTCCCGGTCGACCTCCAGGACCGTGCTGGTGATCCGCTCCAGGAAGTCCCGGTCGTGGGTGACGACGACGAGCGTGCCCCGGTGGGCGCGCAGCCGCTCCGCGAGCCAGTCGACGGCCCGCCGGTCCAGGTGGTTGGTCGGCTCGTCCAGGAGCAGGAGTTCGGGCGCGGCGGCCAGTACGCAGGCCAGCGCGAGCCGGGAACACTCGCCGCCGGAGAGCGAGCCGAGGGTGCGGTCCCGGGTGACGTGCCCGAGGCCGAGCCCGTGCAGCGCGGCGTCGGTGCGGGCGTCGGCCTGGTAGCCGCCGCGTTCCTCGTAGGCGGTCAGGAGTTCGCCGTACGCGTCGAGGAGCGCGGGATCGGGCTCGCCGCCGGCGCCGCCGAGGGCGGTCTCGGCGGCGCTGATGCGGGCCGCCAGCTCCCGCAGGCCGGCGAGGGCGAGGTCGACGGCGTCCTGGACGGTCAGCCCGGGCGCGAGGTCGAGGGTCTGGGCGAGGTGTCCGGTGCCGCCGGGGAAGACGGTGGTGACCTCGCCGCCGTCCGGCTCCTCGGCCCCGGCGAGCAGCCGGAGCAAGGTGGACTTGCCGGAGCCGTTCTCGCCGATGACGGCGGCCTTCTCGCCGGGCCGTACGGTCAGCGACACCTGGTCGAGCACGACCCGGTCGCCGTAGGCCTTGGTGACTCCGGACAGCGTCAGCTGGGACTGGGACTGGGACGGGTGATGGGCGCGCGGGCGCATGGGGGATCCCCTCGGGGTACTCGTTCTTCTTCCACTTCTCCTTCTGGGCGCGGGCAGCGCGGACACGCGGCGGAGGGGCAATGTGCATGCCCTCACGCCGCGTCCGAGCCGCTGATCAGCGGAAGAAGTAGTACGAGTACAAACCCATGGGGGCAGGATAACGCGAGCCGATTCGTTGCGTCTCGCGAGTTTCCTCAGCCCGCGCTGCGCGCCGAGGCCACGGCCTCCGCGACCGTCACCGCCAGCGGCGTCGTGGGGCGGCCGATCAGCCGGGCGAGGTCGCCGGAGGTGCCGGCCAGGCGGCCGCGCTCGACGGCCAGGTCCACGTCGACCAGGATCTCGGCGAAGGGGGCGGGGACCCCCGCACCGGTCAGGACGGAGAGGTGGGCCTCGGGAGTCAGGGCGTGGTACGCGATCTCCTGCCCGGAGGCCTCCGCCACCGCCGCCGCGTACTCCGTGAAGGACCAGGCCGTGTCGCCGCTCAGCTCGTACGCCGCGTCGAGGTGCCCTTCCCCGGTCAGCACGGCCGCGGCCGCCGCCGCGTAGTCGGCCCGCGCCGCCGAGGCCACCCGGCCCTCGCCCGCGTTGGAGAGGACCGCTCCGTGCGCGAGCACCGGAGCCAGGTTGCCGGTGTGGTTCTCGGTGTACCAGCCGTTGCGCAGGAAGGTGTACGGCAGGCCCGAGGCGAGGATCAGCTCCTCGGTCGCCCGGTGCTCGGCGGCCAGGTCGAAGTCCGCGTCGGGCCCGCCCAGGATGCCGGTGTACGCGAACTGCGCCACCCCGGCCGCCTTCGCCGCGTCGATCGCGGCGGAGTGCTGGGGCACCCGCCGTCCGACCTCGCTCCCGGAGATCATCAGGACGCGGTCGCCGGAGCGGAAGGCCCCGGCGAGGGTCTCGGGCGCGCTGTAGTCGGCGATGCGCAGTTCGACACCCAGCGCGGCGAGCGGGGCGGCCTTCTCCTTGTCGCGGACGACGGCGGCGATCCCGGCGGCGGGGACGCCCTGGGCGAGCAGCTCGTCGATGACGAGACGGCCGAGGGCTCCGGTGGCTCCGGTGACGACGATGCTCATGGCGGATTCACTCCTGGGTCTGGACCTTGTTCCCCGTTTCCGGGCTGTGCACTCACCGTACGGCGGGCGCTAACCAAACGACAGTACCCACTTTGAAGTAAGGTACCGGCATGGGAGTAAGTGAGAAGTGGACCATGGTCGAGGGCATGTGCCCGCAGCGGCTCGTCCTGGAGCACGTCACCAGCCGCTGGGGCGTCCTCGTGCTGGACGCCCTGCTCGACCGCTCGTACCGGTTCAGCGAACTGCGCCGGGGGATCGCGGCGGTCGCCAAGGTCAGCGAGAAGATGCTGACCCAGACCCTCCAGACGCTGGAGCGCGACGGCTTCGTGCACCGCGACGCCAAGCCCGTCATCCCGCCCCGCGTCGACTACTCGCTCACCCCGCTGGGCCGCGAGGCCGCCGAGCGGGTCCGCGCCCTCGCCCACTGGACGGGTGTGCGCATGGAAGACGTGCAGCGGGCGCGCGAGGCGTACGACGAGTCGAAGCGGCTGGAGGCGGCCCTGAAGTAGCGGGACCTCGCGTAGCGCGACCTCACGCGCCGATGCGTACCAGCGCGAGCGAGATGTTGTCGGGGCCCCCGGCCTCGATGGCGGCCCTCCACAGCTCGAACGCGGCCTTGCCGTCGTCGTGCGTCCGCAGCACCTCGTCGATGGCCTCTTCGGGCACCGGGTCGGTCAGTCCGTCGGTGCACACCAGGTAGCGGTCACCCGGGGACAGCGGGAAGGCCGCCACGTGCGGGGTGAGGACGTGCTCGGCGCGGCTCCCGCCGAGGGTCTGCGTGACGGCCGACGTGGTGCGGTGCCCGGGCAGCGGCGGCGGGCTGTCGTCCACGCTGACCTGGCGCAGCCCGCTATCGGCCGCCTGGAACACCTTGCTGTCGCCGACGTTGAACGACAGCAGCGACTCCGGCAGGACCAGGGTGCCGGCGACCGTGGTCCCCATGGCGGTCAGCTCCGGACGGCCGTCGGTGGCGGAGTGCACCGCACGGTTGCAGAGGTTCAGCGCGTCCTCGATGGCCTCGGCGCCGTCCAGCGTGGGGCCGAGCAGCGCGAGTTCGCGGACGACCAGCTCGCTGGCGACCTCGCCGGCCGGCTGCCCGCCGAGCCCGTCGGCCACGGCGACGACGAGCGGTCTGCCGAGGGGGAAGAGGAGCGTCTGCGGGCTCCGGGTCGTGGTCCCGCACAGCGTCCAGGGCCCGACGACCAGGCTGTCCTCGTTGTGCTCGCGGACCAGCCCGACATGACTCAGGGCGGTCACGGCTATGTACTCCACCACGAGGTCCCGCCTCTCCGCGACGCAGATGTGTCCTTCCCTCGTCGCCACCATTGTCCCGCCGCCGGGCGAGCGGCGCGTGTCCGCGGCTCCGGTGGTCAGTACTCCGTGCCCCTGGCCGTGAACGGGCCGGTCGCGGGGGCCACGCACTTGTCCGTGACGGGCTCCTCGCCGCCGCCCACCGAAGCCTCCACGCAGAGCCGTCCGCCGTTCTCGCGGAGGTCGAGCGAGAACTGCGTGGTCGCGCCGGACTGCTTGAGGTCGTGGATGCGCTCGTCGGGATAGCCGGCGGCGTTCAGGGCCGCCCTGACCTTGGCCGCGGTGGGCTCCGCGATCTTTTCGACGGCCAGGTAGACCTGCTGCTCGTGGCTGACGCCCGCGCACCAGTCGCGGGTGTCCAACTCCACCATGGGGCCCGCCGTGGGCGCGATCGGCGTGACCCCCGTGTCCTGCGACTCCGCGCCGGGCGGTGCCGGCTGCGGGCTCGGCGGTCCCCCCTGGAGGGTGCCCGGAGCCGGGCAGGATTGCGCGATGTGTGCCTGTATCTCCGCGAGGGCCGGAGAGGACAGGCTTCCCATGGGCTTCGCGGCAGCTGCCGGCGCGGCCGGGGCGGCGGGCTCGCCGCCGCCGGTCGCCTTCGCGGTGCCGCACGCGCCGAGTGCCAGCACGGCGAGGGCCGTCAGGGCCAGGGTGAGCCGCGGCCGGCGCGCGGAGCGGGCGAACGTGCTGGTGGAGCCATGGGTTCGGGTCATGCGCCCAGTCTGTGATCACGCCGAGCCCGGCGCGTGAGTACGCGTACTCACCTGGGCCGGGGGTACTTGCTCAAGCTCAGGGCGTGCACGGGCCGGTCACGGCGGCCCCGTCGCGCAGCCCCCTCGCGTACGCCAGGAACGCCGTCAAGCCCACTTCGAAGGCGGCCTCCGCGCGGCCCGGGCCCTGCGCGGCCAGGGCGCGGGCGAGCAGCGGGGTGCCCGGGGTCGGCTCCCACATGGCGTCCGGGGCCGCGAGGTCCAGGGCCGAGCCCAGGACCAGGTTCTCCAGGCCCGTGAGCAGCGGCATCACCTGCTCCGCGGCGAAGCCGGCCCGGAGCAGGAGGGCGACCGCCCGTTCGTACTGCGCGAGCACTGCGGGCGCCCGTACCGGGGTCGTCATCAGCAGCGGGATGGCCCGCGGATAGGCGGCGAAGGCGGCCCGGTACGAGCGGGCCCAGGCCTCCAGCGACCGGTCCCAGGGCTCCAGGGAGGACAGCGTGCCGCCGTCGATCCCGGCGCACACCCGCTCGCGGATCAGCTCGATCACCCCGGCCCGGCCGTCCACATGGTGATACAGCGACCCGGTCTGCACCCCGAGCGCCCGGGCGATCTGAGGGACGCTGAACTCGCCTTGCTCGGCCAGCAGTTGCAGGCCGGCAGCGCCGATCCGCTCCCGGTCGAGCAGTGGAGTGCGCGGCCGCGCCATCGTATTTCTCCCGCCGTCAGGTCTTCCCGTACGTCAAAACCGGAGGCTACATTGCCGCAAACCGAAAGCCTTTAGGTTTTCGGCTCCCCGCCGCCCGCCGTTCGCAGAAGGGTGCTCCCGCATGCCCGAAACGCCCGAGCCGCCAAGAACGAACACCGACCTGCGCCGCGGCGCGCTCGGTACCGCCGACATCTCCTTCTTCGTCGTCTCCGCCGCCGCCCCGCTCACCGTCATGGCCGGCGTCGCCCCCGTCGCGATCCTCCTCGGCGGCATCGGCGCCCCCGCCGGCTACCTCCTCGCCGGCCTCACCCTCGCCGTCTTCGCCGTCGGCTTCACCACCATGAGCCGCCACGTCCGCAGCGGCGGCGCCTTCTACGCCTACATCGCCCGCGGCCTCGGCAAGCGCGTCGGCATCGGCGCCGCCCTGCTCGCGCTCATCGGCTACAACGGCATGGAGATCGGCGTTTACGGGCTCCTCGGCACCACCACCGCCGACACCGGGCGGGCCCTCGCGGGCCTGGACATCCCCTGGCTGCCCGTCTCCCTCGCCGGCCTCCTCCTCGTCTGGTACGGCGGCTTCCGCTCCATCGACTTCGGCGCGAAACTGCTCGGCGTCCTGCTCGTCGCCGAGACCGGGATCCTCGTCCTGCTCGCGGGCGGCGTCCTGCTGGAGGGCGGCGCCCACGGCCTCTCCCTCGGTTCCTTCGCCCCCGGCGCGGTGCTCGTCCCCGGCACCGCCGCCGTCCTGGCCTTCGCGTTCGCCGCGTTCACCGGCTTCGAGTCCACCGTCATCTACCGCCGCGAGGCCCGCGACCCCGACCGGACCATCCCGCGCGCCACCTACATCGCCGTCGCCTTCCTCGGCCTCTTCTACGCCTTCGTCGTCTGGACCGTCATCCAGGCCTTCGGATCCGAGGAAGTCCTCGCCGCGGCCGCCGACGACCCCGCCGGCCTCTTCTTCACCGCCATCACCACCTACGTGGGCCCCTGGGCGGCCGACCTGATGCACGTCTTCATCGTCACCAGCGTCATCGCCTCCCTGCTCGCCTTCCACAACGCCATCAACCGGTACGCGCTCGCCCTCGCCGAGGAAGGCGTCCTGCCCGCCGCCCTCGGACGGATCCACCCGCGCCACGGCTCCCCGTACGTCGCGGGCGCGGCGCAGACCGCCCTCGGGGCCGTCATCGTCCTCGGCTTCGCCCTCGCCGGAGCCGACCCGTACCAGCAGCTCCTGCTCTGGGTGAACACTCCCGGCATGATCGGCCTCATGGCCCTGATGCTGCTCGCCGCCATCGCCGTACCCGTCTACTTCCGCCGCGTCCGGCACGACGAGGGGCCCTGGCGGACCCTGATCGCGCCCGTCATCGCGGCGGTGCTGCTGGCCGTCGCGATCTGCCTGGTCGTCTCCAAGGTGGCCCTCTTCACCATGGCCTCCACCACCGTCAACACCCTCCTCGTGGCCCTCGTCCCCGCCGTCTTCCTCGTGGGGCTCGCCCTCGCCCAGCGCCTGAAGACCCGCCGCCCCGAGGTCTACGCCCGCTTCGCGGAGGAGCCGGCCGGGGCAGCGGCACCTTCGGCACCCGCAGTACCCGCAGCGCCCGCAGCGCACGGGGAGTCCCAGGCACCCGTAGCGTCCGCATAGCCCGCATAGCCCGCATGGCCCGCAGCACCCGTACAGCCACACCAGCCCGACCCGCCACACCAGCCCGACAGCCCGACGCCCCACAAGGAGCAGAGCCGTGCCCGCTGCCGACACCGTCCTCACCGGAGCCCGCGTCCGCACCCTCGACCCCGCCCGCCCCGAGGCCCGCGCGGTGGCCGTCCTCGGCGGCGAGATCGTCGCCGTCGGGGACGAGGCCGACGTCCGCGACTGGCGCGGACCCGGCACCGAGACCGTCGACCTCGGCGGAGCCACCCTCACGCCCGGCCTCACCGACGCCCACAGCCACCCCGTCTGGGGCATCGAGATGGCAACCGGCACCGACCTCTCCGCCGTCACCGACCTCGACCAGCTCCGCGCCGCCCTGCGCACCGCCGACCGGGGCCCCGGCGGCTGGGTCACCGGCTTCGGCCTCGACCACAACGCCTTCGGCGGCCGCCCCGTCGACAAGGCCCTGATCGAGGAGGCCCTCGCCGGAGCCCCCGCCTTCCTGCGCCTCTACGACGGCCACTCCGCCCTCGCCTCCGGCGCGGCCCTGGCCGCCGCCGGGATCACCGGACCGCGCGCCTTCGCCCAGCGCTCCGAGATCGTCTGCGACCCCGACGGGCGGCCCACCGGCCACCTCGTCGAGCACGCCGCCATGGCCCTGGTCGGCTCGCTCGCGCCGAAGCCCACGTACACCGAACGCCGCGAACGCCTCACCCGGCTGCTCTCGGACATGGCCGCCACCGGCCTGACCGGCGCCCACGTCATGGACCTCGGGGACGGGGACGTACCCGCCCTGCTCGCGACCGCCGAGTACGAGGGCGACCTGCCGCTGCGCCTGAACCTCTCGCCCTGGTGCATGCCCGGCGCCACCGGCGAGGACCTGGAGGAGCTGATCGAGCTCCAGCGGCTCACGGGCCGCCACTGGAAGGTCGGCGGGGTGAAGTTCTTCATGGACGGCACCGTCGAGGGCGGCACCGCCTGGCTGGAACACGCCGACTGCCACGGCCGCGGCACCGAGGCCTTCTGGCCCGACCCGCAGGCCTACGCCGAGGCCGTACGGGTCCTCGACGCCGCCGGGGTGCGCACCGCGACCCACGCCATCGGCGACGCGGCGGTCCGGCACGTCCTGGACACCGTGGAGTCCCTGGGCCTGCGGGGCCGGATGCGGCACCGGATCGAGCACATCGAGACGGTCCCGGACGGCCAGCTGAAGCGGTTCGCGGAGCTCGGGGTGATCGCCTCGATGCAGCCGCCGCACACCGCGTACACCCGGGCCGACCACAGCGACGAGTGGTCCAAGCGGCTGGGGGAGGAGCGGGCCGGCCACGCCTGGCGCTGCCGGGACCTGCGCGAAGCCGGCGCGGTCCTCGCCCTCGGCTCGGACTGGCCCATCGCCCACTACGACGCCCGCCAGGTCCTGGCCACCGCCCGCGACCCGCGGGGCGCGGCCTCGGCCGGTACGGGGGCCTGGACCGGGGCCGCCCTGACCGGGCTGATGGCCCTGGAAGGCATGACCTCGCACGCCGCGCTCGCGGCGGGGGAGGGAGCGGTGGCGGGCCGGATCGCGGCCGGCTTCCGGGCGGACCTGACCGCCTTCGGCCTGGACCCGGTGGACGCTCCGGCGGACGAGCTGGGCGGGGCGCCGGTCCGGCTCACCATGTCGGGAGGCCGCATTACCCACAGAGAGGGGTGTACCCACAGGGAGGGGTGAGAGGGGCCCCGCTCAGCGCTGGAAGCGGGCCAGCGCCGGATGGTTCAGGACGGCCGCCGTCACCGGGTGGCGGCCGGTCTCCTCGGGCCGGCGCGGCAGCCGGTGCGGGAGGGATCCGTACCAGGCGCGGGAGACGGCGTAGCCGAAGGCCAGGCAGAGCAGGCCGCCGACGGCGTCGAGCCAGAAGTGGTTGGCGGTGGCCACGATCACGACCAGTGTCGCCGTCGGGTAGAGCAGGCCCAGGATCCGGGCCCAGGGAGCGGAGGCGACCGCGAAGATCGTCAGCCCGCACCAGAGCGACCACCCTATGTGCATGGACGGCATGGCCGCGTACTGGTTCGACATGTGCTTGAGGTTGCCCGAGGCCATCGAGCCCCAGGTGTGGTGGACCAGCACGGTGTCGACGAAGTTCTGCCCGTTCATCAGCCGGGGCGGCGCGAGCGGGTAGAAGTAGTAGCCGACGAGGGCCACGCCCGTGGTGGCGAAGAGGACGAGCCGCGTGGCCGCGTAACGCCCGGGATGAAAGCGGTAGATCCAGACCAGCACGCCGATGGTCATGACGAAGTGGAGCGTGGCGTAGTAGTAGTTCATGCCCACCACGAGCCAGGTCACCGAATTGACGGCGTGGTTGACCTTCTCCTCCACGGCGATGCCGAGCGCCTGCTCCGCCTTCCAGATCCAGTCGGCGTTCGCGAGCGCGGCCGCCTTCTGCTCGGGCACGGCGTTGCGGATCAGCGAGTACGTCCAGTAGCTGACCGCGATCAGCAGGACCTCGAACCAGATCCGGGGTCGCCGGGGGGCGCGCAGCCTGGAGAGCAGTGCGCGCTCGGACGACTCCGGACGGTCCTTGCTCTCGGTCACGGGGGGTGACGAGACGTCCGTCCGGGTATCCAGTGTCTTCACGCTCGCTTCACCCATAGGAAAAGAGTCTGCCAGATGCGGACTCTCCTTCGATCATCCCTTGGGACGGTCTTGGCCGCAGCCCCTCCGCCTCCGGGACGAGCAGAGGCCGTACGCCCCTAAGGGAAACGGCAGGGGCGCGCCTCAGGGGCGCGCGGCGGACCGGCCCTGCTGCGGGCCCGAAGCGGTCGAACCGCGGACGACGAGCTCGGGCAGGAACACGAACTCGCTGTGCGGGGCCGGCGTACCGCCGATCTCCTCCAGCAGGGTCCGTACCGCGGCCTGGCCCATGGCCTGCACGGGCTGGCGGATGGTGGTCAGCGGCGGATCCGTGAACGCTATGAGCGGGGAGTCGTCGAAGCCCACGACGGAGACGTCCTGGGGGACCTTGAGCCCCTGCTGCCGGGCCGCCCGGATCGCGCCGAGCGCCATCATGTCGCTCGCGCACACCACCGCCGTGCAGCCGCGCGAGATCAGCGCGGCCGCGGCGGCCTGGCCGCCCTCCAGCGTGTAGAGGGAGTGCTGGATCAGCTCCTCGACCTCCTCCTCGCCGAGCCCGAGCCGCTCCTTCATGCCGAGGCGGAAGCCCTCGATCTTGCGGAGCACCGGCACGAACCGCTTGGGCCCGACGGCCAGCCCGATCCGGGTGTGCCCGAGCGCGGTCAGGTGGGTCACCGCGAGCTGCATCGCGGCCCGGTCGTCGGGGGAGACGAACGGCGCCTGCACCTTGTCGGAGAAGCCGTTGATGAGGACGTACGGGACGCCCTGCCCGCGGAGTTGGTCGTAGCGGCCCATGTCGGCCGTGGTGTCCGCGTGCAGCCCGGAGACGAAGATGATCCCGGAGACCCCGCGCTCGACGAGCATCTCCACGAGCTCGTCCTCGGTGGACCCGCCGGGCGTCTGCGTGGCCAGCACCGGGGTGTAGCCCTGCCGGGTCAGCGCCTGGCCGATGACCTGGGCGAGCGCCGGGAAGATGGGGTTGTCGAGCTCGGGGGTTATCAGGCCGACGAGCCCCGCGCTGCGCTGGCGCAGGCGTACGGGGCGTTCGTAGCCGAGCACGTCGAGGGCGGCCAGCACGGATTCACGGGTGCCTGCGGCCACACCGGGCTTGCCGTTGAGCACGCGGCTGACTGTGGCTTCGCTGACCCCCGCCTGGGCTGCGATGTCGGCTAGCCGTGCGGTCACGGGATTGGACTGTACCGGTCGGACGTTCACAATGACCACCACGTGCACGAATCCGGGGGAAGCCGGACGGTGCGGCCGTCCGTCTCCACCGGGGCGCTGGACAGGACGGGGCGCCCGGGCGCGGGCAGTTCGACCGCGGAGGGCCGGGTGTTGAGGGTGCAGACGAACCCGGGCCGGGTGAAGAGCAGCACCCCCTCGGGCGCGGGCAGCCACTGCATGCCGGTGGCTCCGCCGGAGGCGTCGGCCCCGGCCTCCGGCGCCCCGAGGCCCGGCAGGGCGTGGCGCAGTTCCAGGGCGGCGCGGTAGAGCTCCAGGGTGGAGTGGGGGTCGCCCGTCTGGGCGGCGACGCTGAGCCCGCCCCAGCCGGCCGGCTGCGGGAGCCAGCTGCCGGCCGGCCCGAAGTCGTACGGGGGCTCCTGCCCGGACCAGGGGATCGGCACCCGGCACCCGTCGCGCAGCCCCTCCTGCCCGGCTGCCTCGGAGGCGGCGCCGGGCGCGGCCCCGGCCCCGGCGGCCGCGGCCCTCACGTCCGGCTCCCGGCGCCCGCGGCGGTACGCCGGGTCCCGGCGGGCGGCATCCGGGAGGTCGGTCACCTCGGGGAGCCCGAGCTCCTCGCCCTGGTAGACGTACGCCGAACCGGGCAGCGCCAGCATCAGCAGCGCGGCCGCCCGCGCCCGGGCCAGGCTGCCGTAGCGGGTGCGGTGCCGTACGACGTCGTGGTTCGACAGCACCCAGGTGGTCGGGGCGCCGACGGAGGCGGTGGCGGCGAGGGACTCGTCGATGACGGTGCGCAGCGCGAGGGTGTCCCACGGGCATTCCAGGAAGCGGAAATTGAAGGCCTGGTGCAGTTCGTCGGGGCGGACGTACAGCGCGAGCCGCTCGGAGGTGGGCGCCCAGGCCTCGGCGACCCCGATCCGCGGGACCTCGTAGGAATCGAGGAGCCGCCGCCAGGAGCGGTGGATCTCGTGGACGCCGTCCTGGTCGAAGAAGGGGAGCGGCTCGGTGCCGATCAGGGTGGCCTGCGCGCCGCGGCCGATGTCCGGCATGCCCGGGGCCTTGACCATGCCGTGCGCCACGTCCACCCGGAACCCGTCGACGCCGAGGTCGAGCCAGAACCGCAGGACGGCGGAGAACTCCTCGGCGACCTCCGGGTTCTCCCAGTTCAGGTCGGGCTGCTCGGGGGCGAAGAGGTGCAGGTACCAGGCGCCGTCCGGGGTCCGGCTCCAGGCGGGCCCGCCGAAGACCGACTCCCAGTCGTTGGGCGGGAGCTCCCCGGCGGCCCCCCGGCCGGGCCGGAAGTGGTAGCGGTCGCGGGCTCCCGGCTCCCCGGCCAGCGCCGCCCGGAACCAGGCGTGCTCCTCGGAGGTGTGGTTCGGGACCACGTCCACGATGACCCGCAGCCCCAGCGCGTGGGCGGCGCGGATGAGGTCGTCGGCGTCGGAGAGGTCCCCGAAGAGCGGGTCGACGGTCCGGTAGTCGGCGACGTCGTAGCCGCCGTCGGCCTGCGGGGAGAGGTAGAAGGGGGTCAGCCACACCGCGTCGACCCCGAGCCGGGCCAGGTGGGGCAGGTGCTCGCGGACCCCGCGCAGGTCCCCGATTCCGTCGCCGTCGCTGTCCGCGAAGGACCGTACGTACACCTGGTAGATGACGGCATCGCGCCACCAGCCGCCGCTCGCGGTGGCGTTGCTGGAAGCGCTTGCAAGCCGGGAGGCGGTCAACTCGTGGGTCATATCGGGTCAACGCGTGTACGCACCCCCTGGTTGCGGGCCCGGACAGTCGAAGAGGGTTCGAACTAACAGCAAGCTGCGGCAACCGTACGGACACACGGATGTAACGATCACCTCTTCTTGCAGAAAGTTCCCGCAAGGTCTTTCGGTCGGCTTTCAGGCTTGTTACGTTCTCGGCAACTCGGGACCGCGAGGCGCGGCCGGGATCATCGAAGGAGTTCATATGCGGCGTGGCATAGCGGCCACCGCGCTGGTCGCGGCTCTGGCGCTCGCGGCGACGGCTTGCGGCGGTGACACCAAGGACGGCGGCAGCAGCGGCGCCAAGGCCGACGGGGAGCTCTCCGGCACGGTCACGTGGTGGGACACCTCGAACGACGCCGAGAAGGCGTCCTTCCAGAAGATCGCCGAGGCGTTCACCGCCAAGCACCCCAAGGTGACCGTCAAGTACGTCAACGTCCCGTACGGCGACGCGCAGAACAAGGTCAAGAACGCCTTCAGCAGCGGCTCCGAGGCCCCCGACGTGATCCGCGCCGACGTGGGCTGGGTCGCCGACTTCGCCTCCCTCGGCTACCTCGCCGAGGTCCCGGCCGACACGGCCAAGAAGGTCGAGGGCGAGTTCCTGCCCCAGGCCGCGGCCAGTGGCAAGTACGAGGGCAAGACCTACGCCGTCCCGCAGGTCATCGACACCATGGGCCTCTTCTACAACAAGAAGATGCTCGCCGACGCCGGCGTCCAGCCCCCCAAGACGCTGGAAGAGGTGAAGACCGCCGCCGCGGCCATCAAGGCCAAGACCGGCAAGGCCGGCCTCTACCTGCGCGGCGACGACTCCTACTGGTTCCTCCCGCTCATCTACGGAGAGGGCGGCGACCTCGTCGACGCGAAGACCAAGACGGTCACCGTCGACAACGCGGCGGGCGTCAAGGCCTTCAAGGCCGCCCGCGACCTGGTCACCTCGGGTGCGGCGATCACCAACGCCACCGACGGCTGGACCAACATGCAGACCGCCTTCAAGACGGGCGAGGCCGCGATGATGATCAACGGCCCCTGGGCCGTGGCCGACGCCTACGCGGGCGACCAGTTCAAGGACAAGGCCAACCTCGGCATCGCCGCGGTCCCGGCCGGCTCCGTCAAGGCGGGCGCCCCGCAGGGCGGCCACGACCTCGCCGTCTACGCGGGCTCCAAGAACATCGCCGCGGCGAACGCCTTCGTCGACTACATGACCTCGCAGGAGGTGCAGGTCCAGTCCGCCAAGGAGCTGAGCCTGCTCCCGACCCGGATCGCCGCCTACGAGCAGCCCGACGTCAAGTCCAACGAGATGGTCACCTTCTTCAAGCCGGCCGTGGACAAGGCCGTCGAGCGCGCCTGGATCCCGGAGAACGGATCCCTCTTCGAGCCGCTCAAGGTCGAATACACCAAGGCGGTCACCGGAGCGTCGAGCCCGGAGGACGCGGCCAAGGCGGCCGGCGCCGAATTCCGCAAGATCCTCAAGGGCTGGAAGTAACGAAAAGATGGCTGCTCACACCAGCCAGTCGGTGGCGAAGGCCGCGGGCAGCGAGACCGGTCCTGACGCCGGTCCCGCCGCCCGCGGCCGGAGCCGCAGGACTGACAGCAGGGCCGGTGGCAAGACCGACAACAGGACCGGCGGGAGCAACCGCCCGGGGCTGAAGCGGGCCCTGGCCACCCACTGGTACGCCTGGGCCATGATCACCCCCGTGGTGCTCGTGCTCGGCGTGATCATCGGCTGGCCGCTCGTCCGCGGCGTCTACCTGTCGCTGACCGACGCCACCGAGCGCAACGTCGGCCGCACCATCGGCGCCAACCACATCGAGGCGACGTACGAGTTCATCGGACTCGACAACTACGCCGACGTCCTGGCCGACCCGGTGTTCCTGCAGCGGCTGGTGTGGACGGTGCTGTGGACCGTCGCCTGCGTGTCGGTCACCTTCGCGCTCGGCCTCGGCCTCGCCACCGTGCTCAACCGCGAGTTCAAGGGGCGCGCCGCCTACCGGATGGCGCTCATCCTGCCCTGGGCCGTCCCCGGATTCGTCTCCGTCTTCGCCTGGCGGTTCCTCTTCAACCGCGACAACGGCATCCTCAACAAGATCCTCGAAGGCGGCGGCATCTCCGCCGTCCCGTGGCTCGACGACCCGACCTGGGCCAAGATCGCGGTCATCGCCGTCAACGTCTGGCTCGGCATCCCCTTCATGATGGTCGCCCTGCTCGGCGGCATGCAGTCCATCCCCGGCGAGCTCTACGAGGCGGCCGAGATGGACGGGGCGAGCCCCTGGCAGCGGTTCCGCCACATCACCCTGCCGGGACTGCGCACGGTCAGCATGACCGTGATCCTGCTCTCCACCATCTGGACCTTCAACATGTTCCCGGTGATCTTCCTGCTCACCCGGGGAGGCCCGGGCGACTCCACCGAGATCCTGGTGACCCAGGCCTTCCGCGAGGCGTTCGTGACGAGCCCGCGCGACTTCGCGGTCTCGGCGACCTGGGGCGTACTGATCCTCCTGCTGCTCACGATGTTCGCGCTGGTCTACCGGCGCTCGCTGCGCAAGCAGGGAGAGGTGTGGTGACCGTGACGACCAACTCCGAGACCGTCGCGAAGGCGGCCCCCGTCCGCCCCCGCGGCAAGCGCTCCCCGCTCGCCTCCGCCGGGCTGCACGCCACCCTGGCCGTCGCCGCGATGATCGCCGTCTTCCCGGTGCTGTGGATCCTGCTGACCTCCCTCAAGCCGGCGAAGCACGCCATCTCCACGGACTTCGTCAAGGAACCGACCCTCGACAACTACCGCTACCTGGTGGAGTCGACCTCCTTCCTGGCCTGGTTCGGCAACTCCGTCCTGGTCGCCGGCATCACCACCGTCCTCGGGGTGTTCATCGCCGCCACCACCGGATACGCCGTCAGCCGCTTCAAGTTCCCCGGAATGAAGCCGCTGATGTGGACCCTGCTCATCACGCAGATGTTCCCGATGGCCATCCTCATCGTCCCGCTCTACAACCTCATGGGAGACCTGGGGCTGCTGAACCAGCCGCTCGGCCTGGTGATCACGTACCTCACCATCGCCGTGCCGTTCTGCGCCTGGATGATGAAGGGCTTCTTCGACACCATCCCGGTCGAGATCGACGAATCCGGCCGCGTCGACGGGCTCAACCCCTTCGGCACCTTCTGGCGCCTCATCCTGCCGCTCGCCAAGCCCGGCCTCGCCGTCACCGGCTTCTACGCCTTCATCACCGCCTGGGGCGAGGTCGCGTACGCCTCCGCCTTCATGGTCGGCGACGAGAACCTCACGCTGGCCGGCGGCCTGCAGACCTTCGTCACCCAATACACCTCCAACTGGGGTGCGATGAGCGCCGCTTCCATCCTCATCGCCATCCCCGCGGCCTTCTTCTTCCTCTTCGCCCAGCGTCACCTCGTCGCCGGGATGACGGCGGGCGCGACCAAGGGCTGACCACCCCGCGCCCCGCCCTCGTACCACCCGGCCCGACCTCTCCAAGGACGACATGACCCAGCACCTCGCCGCCGAACCCTCCCTGGACGGCCTCCCCACCTCCACCGGCACCCAGCCCGGCTGGTGGAGAGAAGCGGTGATCTACCAGGTCTATCCGCGCAGCTTCGCCGACTCCAACGGAGACGGCATGGGGGACCTCGAAGGCATCCGCAGCCGACTGCCCTACCTGAAGGAACTCGGCGTCGACGCCGTGTGGCTCAGCCCCTTCTACGCCTCCCCGCAGGCCGACGCGGGCTACGACGTCGCCGACTACCGGGCCATCGACCCGATGTTCGGCAGCCTCCACGACGCCGACGCCGTGATCCGCGAAGCGCACGCGCTGGACCTGCGGATCATCGTGGACCTCGTTCCCAACCACTGCTCCGACCAGCACGAATGGTTCAAGCAGGCACTGCGCGAAGGGCCGGGTACGCCGCTGCGCGAACGGTTCCACTTCCGCGCGGGGCGGGGCGAGGACGGGGCGGAGCCCCCGAACGACTGGGAGTCCATCTTCGGCGGACCCGCCTGGACCCGGGTCGCCGACGGGGAGTGGTACCTGCACCTCTTCGCACCCGAGCAGCCCGACTTCAACTGGGAACACCCGGCCGTCCAGGACGAGTTCCGCTCGATCCTGCGCTTCTGGCTCGACCTGGGCGCCGACGGCTTCCGCATCGACGTGGCGCACGGCCTGGTCAAGGCCCCCGGCCTGCCCGACCTCGGCCGCGGCGAACAGCTCAAGCTGCTCGGCAACCAGGTGCTCCCCTTCTTCGACCAGGACGGCGTCCACGAGATCTACCGCTCCTGGCGCCGGGTCCTCGACGAGTACGCGGGCGACCGCATCGGCGTCGCCGAAGCCTGGACGCCGAGCGCCGACCGGACGGCCATGTACCTGCGGCCCGACGAACTGCACCAGGCCTTCAACTTCCACTACCTGAACACCGGATGGGACGCGCAGGCACTGCGCGCCACCATCGACGAGTCCCTGGACGCGATGCGCCCGGTGGGTGCGCCGACGACGTGGGTGCTGTCCAACCACGACGTCGTACGCCACGTCACGCGCTACGGGGGAGGGGCGGAGGGCCTGGCCCGGGCGCGGGCGGCCGCGCTGCTGATGCTGGCCCTGCCCGGATCGGCGTACGTCTACCAGGGCGAGGAGCTCGGCCTGCCCGAGGTCGTCGACCTCCCGGACGCCGTCCGCCAGGACCCGGCCTTCGCCCGCGGCGCCGGGCAGGACGGGCTGCGCGACGGCTGCCGCGTACCGATCCCGTGGTCGGGCACCGAAGCCCCGTACGGCTTCGGCGAGGGCGGCAGCTGGCTGCCGCAGCCGGCCGGCTGGGCGGGCCTGAGCGTGGCCGCGCAGACCGGCGACCCGGCCTCCACCCTGGAGCTCTACCGCGCCGCGCTGCGCCTGCGCCGCTCGCACCCGGAGCTGGGCGCGGGCGACGCTGTCCAGTGGCTGGACGCCCCGGCGGGCGTCCTGGCCTTCCGCCGGGGCGACTTCACCTGCACGGTCAACACCACGGCGGAGCCGGTACGGATGCCCGCGCCGGGCGCCGTACTGCTGGCGAGCGGGCCCCTGCCCGACCCGTCGGAGCTGCCGGCCGACACGGCGGTGTGGTGGCGGGGATGACCTCCCCGCTGCGGCTGACGGACATCGCCGCGCAGGCCGCGGTCAGCGAGGCGACCGTCAGCCGCGTGCTCAACGGCAAGGCGGGCGTGGCGTCCGGCACCCGGCACAAGGTGCTGGCCGCCATGGACCTGCTGGGCTACGAACGCCCGGTCCGGCTGCGCCGGCGCAGCAACGGGCTGGTAGGTCTCCTCACCCCGGAGCTCACCAACCCCATCTTCCCGGCGTTCGCCCAGGTCATCGAGCAGACCCTCGCGGGCCACGGCTACACCCCGGTGCTGTGCACGCAGACCCCGGGCGGGGCCACCGAGGACGAATTGGTGGAGCAGCTGGAGGAGCGCGGTGTCACCGGCATCGTGTTCCTGTCCGGCCTGCACGCGGATTCCTCCGCCGACCCGTCGCGCTACCAGCGGCTCGCGGCGCGGGGAGTCCCCTTCGTCCTCATCAACGGTTTCAACGAACAGGTCCAGGCACCCTTCATCTCCCCCGACGACCGCGCGGCGGCCGAGATGGCGGTCCGCCACCTGGAGGACCTGGGCCACCGCAGGATCGGCCTGGCCATCGGGCCGACGCGCTACGTCCCGTCGGCGCGCAAGGAGGCGGGCTTCGTCGCCGCCCTCCCCTCGGCGGCGGCCGACGGCCTGATCCAACGCACCCTCTTCACGGTCGAGGGCGGCCACGCGGCGGGCGGAGCCCTCCTGGACCGGGGCTGCACGGGCATCGTCTGCGGCAGCGACCCGATGGCGCTCGGCGTCATACGGGCGGCCCGCGAGCGCGGCCTGCGCGTCCCGGAGGACATCTCGGTCGTCGGCTTCGACGACTCCCCGCTGATCGCCTTCACGGACCCCCCGCTGACGACGGTCCGCCAGCCGGTCCGCGCCATGGCCACGGCAGCGGTGGGCGCCCTCCTGGAGGCGGTGGCCGGCACCCCGGTCCAGCGCACGGAGTACGTCTTCCAGCCGGAGCTGGTGGTCCGGGGGTCTACGGGGCAGGGGCCTGGGGGGTAGGGGCTTCGCGGGGGCGGGGCTTCTTCCCCCCTCTCACCACCACCCTCAGCCGGTGGTTGCCCACC
This sequence comes from Streptomyces sp. AP-93, assembly GCF_022808175.1. GTDB lineage: Bacteria > Actinomycetota > Actinomycetes > Streptomycetales > Streptomycetaceae > Streptomyces. Next base: position 257,832 of record NZ_JALGBX010000001.1, read on the forward strand.
CGCCCCCTTCGGTGGTGAGGTGCAGGCGCGGAGCGCTGCGGGGCGGGGTCGGGGGTGGGCTGTGCTGCGGGCCGGGCGGTGGCTGCGGGGGTGCCGGGCGGCGTCCCGGCAGTCGAGCGTCCTTCCGTGGTGGGACGGCCCGTCAAGGGCGCTCCTTCGTCGCGTCGCTACGCGATGGCCTTCGGCCACCCTTGACGGGCCGTCCCACCACGGAAAAACACAAGACTCCCGGGATTCCCCCGGGGAATGGCCGGGGGGAGACAGAGGGAGGGGCGGGCAGGCTGGAGATGCCTGTGCTCTCTCCGGCCGAGGGCCCTCCGCACACGCCCCCGGCAGGACCGTGACCTCTGCCGGAACAGACGCGCGGGGCGATCAGAGCATCCAGGGCCGGGCGCCTGGACACCCTTCCCGCGACGTCGACCGCCACCACGAGCGCAAGGACGCTCACGAGCCCGTCAGGGTCGGGGGGCGCGACTGATCGCTACGCACTCTCGCTCGGCTTAGCGTCTGCGCCGCGATTGTGGCTGATCGCAGGCGGGCTCGAGGTCGCCCCCAGGGCCGCGAGTCGGGTGCGGTGCGTCTTCGCCGCTAAGCGTTTGGCCAGCGTCGCCTGCCTCGGGAAGAGGATTGGGCTGATGAATCGCGCACAGCCCGCCCCGCGCAGGGGAATCAGGAGATGAGGCGGCTGGTGGAGCCGTCGCGGATGAGGGATTCGTACGCGTCATGCACGTCCTCCGGGACATCCTGGGCGATGGCGAACCCGTTCTTCGGATATTCGATCACCCGCTGGAGATCACCGACGAGCATGTCGAGGACGAGTTTTTCGTCGCCGATGCTCTTGAGGTAGTCGTCCAGCTCGAGCGGCTCCGAGGCGCAGATGATCTCGATCTGGGGCCACAGCTTGCGGGCGGTGGCGAAGGACCGTCGCTCCATGTACGGATGGAGACCAGCAGGACGGACTTCGGTGTGATGCCGTTCGCGGCAAGGAGCTCACGGCTGAGGGTGATGTTCTGGCCGGTGTTCGCGGCGTTCGGCTCTACGAGGATCGCTTCGTCGGGGACGCCGAGTTCGAGGGCGTGCTCGCGGAAGTGGACTGCCTCGCCGCGGGGGAACCGGGCCCGGGTGGTCGGGCTGTTGCCGCCGGTGAACACGAGGATGGGGAACAGGCCGGTTCGATAGAGGCCAGCGGAGGCCGCAGCGACTCCGAGGTCGTGGCTGCCCAGTCCGATCGCCACGTCCACCGATGCCAGGTCGTGGCCCATCTGGTGGTAGTCCCAGATCAGCTTGGCCTGGCGCCACTGTTCCTCGGTGATCGTCTGCTGGATGTCCGTCACGCGATCTTCTCCCTGGTCACCGTCGTCGGGGGCCGGAGGCCCCCTCGTTCATGGCCCTGATGCCCTCGATGAGCGACCGGCCAGTTCTCGGGCTCGGCGAGGTCTTCGAACTCCCGGGTCGCGGCGAGCAGGACGCGGGAGGCATAGCCGTGGTTGCCGTCCTTGCTCAGGGGTGTTCCCACCCACAGCCGGGCCCTGGCCCGGTCCCGGCGCGAAAGCCGTCGTCGACGGGCAAGGGCGCTGATCCACCCGCGCTGGCTTTCCGGTTCAGGCTGCGGCGGGCAGTTCGGTGCGGGTGCGTTGGATGAGGTCGGCCACCTCGGGGCGGTCTTTCCAGGGGCTGAGGGTGCGGGTCACCTCGTGGAGGTAGCTGTGGGCGCGGGCGGACTGGACGTTACTGAGGATGGTGAGTGAGGTGTTCGCGGCGGTGAGGCCGGGTTCGAGTTCGCGGTTCTGGAGGTGGCTGGTGGCGAGGACGGCCATACGGATGCCGGTGGCCCGGGTGAAGCGGTCGGCCGGCATAGGTTCGGCCAGCCCGTTCCAGGCGAAGGCGCCCTTGGGGTCGGCGAGATCGCGGTGTACTTCGGTCGCGTCGGCAGCGAGCCGGGCGTGGGTCATGTAGGCGAGCTGCTCCGGGTCGTGGCTGCCCGGGCGGATGGAGTCGAGGAGCTCCTGGGTCCGGCCGAGCGCGGCCTTCGCGGCCCGCGCGTTTCCGGTGCGGCCATGGGCACGGGCCTCGGCCAGTTTGGCGAAGGCCAGGACCCGGGGTGCGGCGTGCCCGAGGCCGCGCTCGTAGGCTCCTTCGGCCATGTCCGCCGCCTGCTCGGGGCAGCCGCGCAGGAAGGCCTGCAGGGCCATGGTGGCCAGTACGTAGCATCCGCTCTCCACGTTGCCCGCGGCCCGGGCCAGGCGCAGGGCCTGGACGAAGTGGCGCTGGGCGATGTCGTGGTGGCCGGTGTCGACCGCTGACCATCCCACTACCCGGGACAGCTCGGCGGTCGCCGCGAACAGCTCGCGCCCGATGGCCTCCGTGTAGGTGCCGGTCAGCAGGGGCGCGGCGCTGAGGCGGAGGCATTCGGTGACGGAGCTAGCCTTCCAGTTCCCGCCGCCGAACCGGGAGTCCCACAGGCGGGCTTCATCGGCGGCCCTCCACAGCTCGTCGAGGTCGCTCCGGCCGACCTGCCGTCCGCCTTCGTGGGCGACGGGAGCGTCGGTCGGCTTGGCCAGCCAGCGGGTGACAGGGGTGGCGAAGGCGGCGATGGCGAAGCCGTTGCTGATGAGCTGGCGGCGGGAGCGGTCCACGGTTCTCCAGTAGGTCGCGGCGACGCGGATGGCATCGACGGGGTCGCGGGCGAAATCCAACCCCATGTCGGGGTTTCCGCCCGACCTGCTGTACATGCCGATCTCGTCCACGCTCACGTGCCTGCCGAGACGTTCGCCCAGCGCAGCGGCCAGGAACTCGGGCACACGGCCGCGCGGGATCATTCCGAGATTCACCCATCTGGCGACACTGGTGTGCTCGTACCGGAGTGGTACACCGGCTGCGGCTCCGATCCGGTTGACCTGGGCGGCCAGGGACTTGTGGCTCGCGCCCGCCTGTTTGACGAGCCGGGCCAGATTCTCGTTGGGATCGCCCTGGCGGTCCTTCGTACGCGCCACCGAGCCCCCTCTTGCCAGCCGGTGTCCTGCGACATGGATGCCGCGGGTGTGGGATCCGAGCCTAGGACGCGGGCAGGACGCGAGGGAACCGGATGTGCGTTGTTCGCCCCCCTAGTTCGCCTCCCGCGCGCATCGGCAGCGGCGGTTCTCTGGACGCAGACGGCGGCTCGCCGAAAGACCCGCACTCCGGACTTCCGGGGGATCCGCAGTCCCTTCCCGGTCCACGACCAAGGTGGGTGTCAGATGTACGAAGTCCTCGTCACCGGCGGTGCTGGCTTCATCGGTTCGCGTTTCATCCGGCGGATCCTGCGCCGGGACGACATGTCCCGGGTGACCGTGCTGGACGCGCTCACCTACGCGGGCCACCCCGAGAACTTGGGGGAGGCCTTCCTGGACCCGAGGCTGACGTTCGTCCACGGCAACATCCTCGACGGACCGCTCGTGGACGAGCTCATGGCCCGGCACACGGCTGTCGTCCACTTCGCCGCCGAGTCCCACGTCGACCGCTCCCTCACGACGGCCGACAACTTCCTCACGACGAACGTCCTGGGCACGCAGACCCTCGCCGCCTCCGCCGGCCGCCACGGGATCGCGAAATTCGTGCACGTCTCGACGGACGAGGTGTACGGGTCACTCGCCGAAGGCTCCGCGACCGAGGAGGACCCAGTACGGCCCGGCGTCCCGTACGCCGCGTCGAAGGCCGCGAGCGACCTCGTGGCCCTGAGCCACTTCCAGACCTACGGCCTGCCCGTGTGCGTGACCCGTAGCTCGAACAACTACGGACCCCACCAGTTCCCGGAGAAGGTCATCCCCCTCTTCACCACCCGCCTCCTCACGGGCGAGAAGCTGACCCTGCACGGCCAGGGGCAGCACGTACGGAACTGGCTGCACGTCGCGGACAATTGCGCCGGCATCGAGCTGGTCCTGCGCGATGGGAACCCCGGCGAGGTCTACAACCTGGCCGGCGGCACGGACCTCACCGGCCGGGAGCTGGCCGCCAAGCTCCTGGCCCTGTGCGGCAAGGGCTGGGACTCGGTGGCCTACATTCCCGACCGGCAGGCCAACGACCTGCGGTACTCGATGGTCTGGGACAAGATCGCCGCCCTCGGCTTCCGGCCGGCCCGCGACCTCGACGAGGGCCTGGCCGAAACCGTCGACTGGTACCGCAGGCACCCGGACCGATGGGCCCCGCTCCTGCGCTCCGCGCGCGCGAGCCTCCCGCCCACGACCCGCGTCACCGCCACCGCAGCGGAGGCCACGCATGTCCACTGATCAGCGCATTCAGCGGCGCATTCTGGTGACCGGCGTCGGCGGGGCCCCCGGCTTCGACCTGGCCCGCGCCCTGCTCCGCCTCGGCTGCGACGTCATCGCCACCGACTCCGACCCGCTCGCCCCCGGCCTGCTCCTACCGACCGTCACCCCCCGCGTCACCACGGCCGCCGCCGACGAGCGCTACCGGGCCGATCTCCTGCGCCTGTGCGCCGAGCTCCGCCCGGACGCGATCATCTCCACCGTCGAGCGGGAACTCCCCAAGCTCGTCATACTCCGCCGCCCGCTGGCCGACCTCGGCGTCACCACGTGGCTGCCCGACGCCCAGGGCGTCGAAGCCTGCGTCGACAAGGCCGCCTTCCACGCGGCGCTGACCGAGTACGAGGTCCCCACGCCCCGCACCGTCATGCCGGACTCCCTCGGCGACCTCCCCGAGGACCGGCCCCTCGTCGTCAAGCCCCGGTGGGGACAGGGAGCGCAGAACGTCGTCTTCTGCCAGACCCGCGAACAGGCCCGGATCCTGTGCGAGGTCGTCCCCGATCCGATCGTGCAGGAACGGGTGACCGGGCGGGAGTTCACAGCGGACTGCCTCGTCGACCGCTCCGGCCGCGCCTCGGTCATCCTGCGGTACCGCCTCCTCGTCAAAGGCGGTCTGGCCGTGGTCTCCCGCACTTTCCACGACCAGGAGGCCGAGGGCTGCGTCCGCCGGACCCTGGCCGCCGTCGGCGCGGCCGGGGCCTGCTGCGCACAGGGCTTCCTGCGTGCCGCCGGCCCCGAGCGGGTGCTGATGACGGAGGTGAACGCCCGCGTCGGCGGCGGCTTCCTCACCGCGGAGGCAGCCGACGCCGACCTTGCCGGCCAGCTCCTCGCCGGCCTCTTCCACCGCCCCGTCGACCACAGTCGCCTGGCCTACCAGCCGGGTGTGTGCCTGACCAAGTACACCGAGACGCCGGCCACCACGACCCAGGAGCAGCAACGATGAAAACCTCCACGGCGGCAGCCGCCATCCCCAACGCACGCCCCTTCCTCTATGGGCAGGAGGCGTCCGCGATCACCGCCGCCCTGCGCAGCGGACAGTACGGCCACACCGACACCACCGACGCCTTCGAGGCGGCCATCGCCGCGTTCCTCGACGTCCCCGACGCTGTTGCCGTCGCCTCCGGCACTTCCGCCCTCCACGTCGCCCTCCTCGCCGCAGGCATCGGCCCCGGCGACGAGGTGATCGTCCCCTCCCTCACGTTCTGCGCAAGCGTTCAGGCCATCCTCGCGACCGGGGCCGCCCCGCGCTTCGCCGACGTCAGCCCCCGGACCCTCTGCGTAGACAGCCACCACGTCCTCGACGCACTCACCCCGAGCACCCGAGCCGTCGTGCCCGTGCTCTACGGCGGCCGGGCCGTCGACCTCGCCGACGCCGAGCCCGCCCTCGCCGAACGGGGCATCACCGTCATCGAGGACGCCGCCCACGCCTTCGGCTCGTACGCCGGTACCCGCCGCGTCGGCGCCACCGGGAAACTGACCTGCTTCAGCTTCGGCCCCATCAAGAACCTCACCTGCGGCCAGGGCGGCATGATCGTCCCCCGCAGCCCGGAGGAAGCCGAGAAGTGCCGCCTGTTGCGCGGTCTCGGCATCGTCGAGTCCCCGGCACAGAGGGCCGAAGCAACCAGCTATACGGTCGACGGCTTCGGCCTGCGCGCCCAGATGTCCTCCCTCAACGCGGCCGTCGGCCTCGCCCAGCTCGACCACTTCACCGAAACGCAGACCGCACGCAAGGCCCTGTGGCGCACCTACGCCGACGCCCTCCACGACGTCGGCGGAGCGACCCTCATCGACGTCGACATCGAGCAGTCGGTCCCCCACCTGTGCGCCGTCCTCGTCGCCGCCCGCGACCGAGACCACGTCTTCCGCACCCTTCGCCGGCGTGGCATCGGAGTCGGCACGCACTACCCGCCCAACCACCAGCAACCCGCCTTCGCCACCTGGTCCAGGCCACTGCCGGTCACCGAGGGCGTCGGCCGGGAGATCCTGACACTCCCCTTCCACCAGCACATGACGCACGCCGACGCCGAGCACGTTGGCATGGAACTCGGCAAGGCCATCGTCGAGGCAGAGGCGGACCGATGAGCCGCCCCCGCCGCATCCTCACCGTTTGTCTCGGAAACATCTGCCGCTCACTTCTGGCCGCCGCCGTCCTGGCCCGGCACGGAGGACCTGCCGTCGAGGTCCGCTCGGCCGGAATCCGGGACAAGTGGACGGGCGAGCCCGCACACCCGCAGATGGTGGCCGCCGCGGCAGCACACGGCTACGACCTCACGACTCACCGCGCGGCGCAGGTCACCGCAGACCTCATGGACTGGGCCGACAGCATCCTCGCCATGGACGTCACCAACCTGGCAGCCCTTCAGGAGCTGGCCCGAGACGAGCGAACCTGCCGCAAGCTCAGCCTGTACCTCGGTGAGGGCGGCCGGGATGTCCCCGACCCGTTCGGGAAGGATCCGCAGGCCTTCACGGCGGTAGTCGAACTCGTCGAGCGCGCCACCGCCGCACTTCTGCGGTAGCCCCTCCCGGGAGGGGTCAGCCGGACGCCGCGGCCAGGAGTACGTCCACGAGCCTGTCCGCAGCATCCGGCCGTCCGTACGCCCGAGCCCGTTCGGCCATCGCCGTCCGGCGGGCGGGGTCGGTGAGCAGCGGACCGACCGCGTTCCGCAGGTGCTCGCCGGTGACCTCGCCGAGCAGGGCGAGCGCCGCACCCGCGTCGGCCAGGTGCCGGGCGTTGTGCGCTTGCTCGTTCCCGGCCGACGTAGCGAGAGGGACGAACACCGCCGGCTTGCCCAGCGCTGTCAGTTCCGCCAGCGTTCCGGCCCCGCTTCGGGACACCACGACATCGGCCAGCGCCAGTACGTCCGGCAACTCCGGCCCGACGAACCCGGCCAGGTGGTATCGGCCGGCGAGAACCGGGTCCAGACCCGCGGCGGCGGACCGGATCCCGTCCACGTTCGCGGGACCGCACTGGTGGATCACGTTCGCGTGAGCCAGGAGCCAGGGCAGTACTTCGCGAACCACGGTGTTGATCTGCTGGGCGCCCTGCGCGCCGCCGGTGACGTAGACCGTCGGCAGACGCCGGTCGAACCCGTACAGGGCCAGCGCCTCGACCGCCTTGTCCCCGTGGCCGCCCAGTACTTCCGGCCGTACCGGGTTTCCGGTGACGACCGCGCGCTCGCGCACCTCGGCGGGCAGCAGCGGTAGCGAGGACTCCGAGGACACCGCGATCCGCGTCGCCGAGCTCGCGAGTTTCCGGTTGGCCAGTCCGAGCCGGACCGTCTGCTCGTGCAGGACCAGCGGACGCCGGCACAGCCGCGCGGCCAGCCCGGCCGGGACGGCGACGTACCCGCCCGTCGCGAGGACGACGTCCGGCTGGAAGCCGGAGACGATCGACCTGGCCTGAGCCACGCCGAGCGGCACCCGGGCCATGTCCTTCACGTTCGCCGCGGACAGCATCTTGAGCGGGTTCGAGGAGCGGCGGATCTTCCCCGTGGCCACCGTCCTGAACGCGATGCCCTCCGCCGGGGCGACACGCGCCTCAAGGCCGTCCTCGGTACCGATCCACAGGACGTCCAGTGTGCCGCCCGAGGCTGCGAGGCGGCCCTGCAACGTACGGATCGCCGTCAGCGCCGGGTAGGTGTGACCGCCAGTCCCCCCGCCCGTCACGAGCAGCCGGAAGGAACGCGGGTGAGAGGGAATGTCCACCCGGGCAACCCTACTGTTTGAGGGCGCCCCAGCACGACGTGGCTGTCGCCGACCGCCCTCATCTGCCAACCAGCCCTTGAGGCGGTCGGCTTCGGCCCGCTGGTCGAGGCGTGGCTCTTGTTGCCGACCTGCCGGCTCGACGACGCGTCGGGTACGGATGTCAGTGCCGCGGGCATGGTGGGCTGAAGGTGACTGCTGTGAAGTGCTGGGACCATTGGGGTCGGGTGATCCGGGGGTGCGCGCTGTTGCAGATGCGGGCCGTGACCCTGGCCAGGGTGGTGTCCCACAGGCGGATCGTGAAGTCGTTGCCGCCGGTGGACAGGGTGTTGCCGTCCGGGCTGAAGGCCACGGCCGGGACGGGGTTCGTGTGGCCGGTGAGGGTGGTGGGGGTGGCCGTACCGTTCACGTCCCACAGGAGGGCCTTGCCGTCCGCGGCGGCGGCTGCCAGGCGGTGGCCGCCGACGTCGAAGGTCAGCCTGTAGATCCAGGAGCCGGACCCCGGCAGTCGCCTCACCTTGGTCGGGCGGCCGATGGCGTCGACTTCCATCAGCCATACCGTCTTGTCCCTGCGGTGGAACGCGGCCAGTTGCCGGTTGTCGGGGCTGAATACGCCGCCGGTCAGGGGGTCGGAGCGGAGGGGGGACGGAAGTTCCCTGGGGCTGCGCGGATCGCTGATGTCCCACCACCGCAGCGGACCGGACTCTCCGCTGCTCGTCAGCAGGGTGCGCCCGTCCGGCCGGAAGGATGCCAGGGTGACGTCCGGCCCGTCCTCGGCGATCCGGCTCAGGGGCTTGGGACTGCCGGGATCGGTCAGGTCCCACAGGCCTGCTCTGCCCAGGGCCCAGACGGCCAGCAGGCGGCCGCCCGCACCGAAGGCGACGCCGCCGACTTCGCCGGCGCCGGGCCTGAGGACCGAAGCCAGTCGCGGTCTGCGCGGATCGGTCACGTCCCACACGCGGACGGTGGTGTCCTCGCTGGCCGTGACGAGGGTGCGCCCGTCCGGGCTGAAGGCCACGCACCGCACGAACCTGGTGTGGCCGTGCAGGACCGAGAGCGGCCACAGGGCACGGCCACCGGTGACCTGCCACAGCCGTGCGGTGCCGTCCCAGCTGGCGCTCGCGAGCACGTGGCCGCCCGGGGCGTACGCCAGGGACGTGACCACGTCGTCGTGGGTCGCGAGCGACAGGTCCCGCAGGTCCAGGAGCCGGTCGGAGATGGCGAGCATCTGGCCGTCCGGGCTGAACGCGGCCTGGTAGAACCCGCCCTGGATCGTGCTGGTCCGCTTCGGCTTCGCCGGGGCGGCGACATCCCAGAACTGGACGGACCCCCCGACCGAGACGAGCGTGCTGCCGTCCGGGCCGAACGCCACCGACCAGACGATCGCGGGATGGCCGGGCAGCACGGCCGGTGGCTTCCTTCGCGGGCCGGTGTCCCAGACCCGTGCGGTGCGATCCCAGCTCCCGGTCGCCACCAGAGCGCCGTCGGGGCTGAACGCCGCCGAGGTCACCGTGTCGGTGTGTCCGCGCAGGACGTCGAGGAGGAGGGGATCGGCGGGGTCGGTGACGTTCCACAGCCTGACGGTGGTGTCGCCGGTGGTCGCCAGGGTGCGGCCGTCCGGGCTGAACGTCGCCGAAGTGACCGCGTGGGTGTGGCCCGGCAGGGTGGCCAGCAATCGCGGGTGGCGGGGATCGCTCACCCTCCACAGCCGCGCCGAGCCGTCGGCGTGGCCGGTGGCCAGGACGGCGCCCGGCCCGTACGCCACCCACGTCGGCCCGGACCGCTGGTCCGGCAGCGTGCTCAGCTCGGCGGGCGCACGCCGGTCCGTCACGTCCCACAGCCGTACCGAGCGTTCGCTCGCCGTGGCCAGGACACGGCCGCCTTCGCCGAACGCCACCGACATCAGCCGCTCCGGCTGGTTCACGACGGCCAGCTGAACGGGGTGGTGGGCGTCCCGGACATCCCACAGCCGGACCGTGCGGTCCCAGCTCGCGGTGGCCAGGACCCGGCTCCCGGGGGCGAAGGAGACCGAGACCACGTCGGAGGTGTGGCCGGTGACCCGGCTCGTGTACGGCGTGGCGAACGCACTCATGAGCTGGTCGCGGACGTCGCCGGTGGGTGCCAGCCGGTACGCGGCCAGGTTCAGCTGCGCGGCGAGCGAGGGGTCCTGCGGCCGCACCTCGGCCGCGTCCGCGGCGGTCTTCCGCGCGATGGCCACGTTGCGCTGCTGGAGGGCGGAGTCGCGCGAGTCGACGGCCAGCCCGCCCGCTGTCGCAGCGATGACCACCAGCACCGTGAGCAGCGTGACCAGCTGCCGCAGGCGGACCGTCCGCCGCCTGGCCGCCGCCATCTCGCCGGCCTGCGCTTCCCGGCTCGCGTCGAGGAAGCGCCGTTCCCTGGAGGTCAGCCGGCTGCCGTCCGCGGCGGCCAGGTCCAGTGCCGCGGCCAGGCGGGCCCCCCGGTAGAGGGCGTGCGGGTCACGGTCGCGCAGCTCCCAGCCGGCCGTCGCGTCGGTGAGCTGCCGGTGCAGGAGCAGCCGGTCCCGGTCCTCGGTCAGCCAGCCGCGCAGCCTCGGCCAGCACCGGATGATCGCCTCGTGGGTGATCTCGACGCACCCCTCGTCCAGCGTCACCAGCCGCTGCCGGGCGAGGGATTCGAGCACGAAGGCCGTATCGGGGTTCTGGTCCAGCTCGTCCCTGGTGATGCGGCGCCTGGTGTCCTCCGTACCGTCACCCAGCGCGGTCAGCCGGAGGAACAGCGACCGGGCGAGGTCCTGCTGCACGGGCGACAGCCCCCGGTAGGCGGCCTCCGCGGTCTGCGCGAGCGCGTGCTGGATGCCGCCGGCCGCCAGATACCCGTCCAGGGTCAGGCGGTTGCCGCTGCGGCGGCGCCAGGTCTCGACCATCGCGTGCGAAACCAGGGGCAGCGCACCCGGCTGGCCGGTGGCGTCCGCGATGACGGCCGCCAGCAGCGGTCCGGTCACCGAGCAGTCGGCGAGCATGGCCGGCCGGGTGACGGCCTCGCGCAGCTCCTGGCTGCTCATCGGGCCGACCGCGATCTGCGCGTCGCGCATCGCCTCGACCAGCCGGGGGTCCTTGACGCAGTGCCCGTAGAAATCGGCGCGCACGCCGATCACCACCCGGGTCCGGCTGGTCGCCGCCGTGGTGGCCGCGGTCAACAGGGCGATGAACGCGTCCCGTTCGGCCGGGTCCCCGCAGAGGGTGAAGACCTCTTCGAACTGGTCGACCACGATCAGCGCGTCGATGTCCGGTGCGCGGTCGATCACGGTCTGCCGGATCCTCAGGTGCAGCGCCCCGGGATCCTCCAGCAGCTCGGCCACCAGTGCGCCGGGAGCCGCGCCCGTCTCGGCGGCCAGGTGGACGGCGCACTCCTCCACGGGACGCGCGCCCGGCGTGAACAGCATCACCGGCCACCCCGATGCCCGCGCACGGGCCACGAGCCCCGCCCGCAGCACCGAGGACTTCCCCGAACCCGACGGCCCGAAGACCGCCAGGAACCGGCGCTCGCGCACCTTCGCGAGGACCTCGCCGGTCAGCCGTTCGCGCCCGAAGAACCGGTCGGCGTCCTCCGGCTGGAACGCCGACAGCCCCGCGTACGGTGCGCCCTGCCCGCTGGATTCCCCGGGCTCGCCGCCCTGAGCGCTCGCGGCGATCTCGGCGGCGACCGCATGCCATCGGGCTTCCCATGCGCACCGGTCACCCTGGCACGCCTCGACATACGCGAGCGTGACACCAAGGCTCGGAAACGTGTGCCCGCCCGCGGCGTCCGACAGCGTCGTGGACGAATAGTGCGCCCTCTTGGCCAGCGCCCGATAGGGCGGCCGCCCCGCCGCCTCGCGCAGCTTTCGAAGGTCGGCGGCGAACTGTGTCAGCGGACCGATGTCCGGGTCGAGCGGCCGTTCGGGGCGGGGCATGACCTTCCTTCCTGCGCCTCTGCGCAGTCGCGATGGGTGGTGTTTGTCCAGCTTTTGATGTCCGGAACCCACGTTCCGGCGCCGGACATCGACCGGCGGCTACACAAGGCCCAGCGCAACCCGCGCACCGGCGACACGAAGGAGAAACCATGAGGACCGTGCGACGACTGATGCTGCTGGCGGCGGCCACCGGGCTGCTGGCCGGCGCCACCTTGGCGGGCTCGCCCGCGTCCGCCGCGGCGCCGCTGCTCAAGTCCAACCTGAACGGAAGGTGCGCCGACATCTTCATGTTCCATCAGGAGAACGGCGCCTCCACGGTGACGTGGGACTGCCACGGCGGCACCAACCAGCAGTGGTACTGGGACGGCGAGCAGATCCGTTCCAATCTGAACGGAAAGTGCCTGGAGATCTACGGCCCCCACCTGGGCGACCAGGGCTCGGTGAGCATGTGGGACTGCAACGGCGGCCGCCACCAGAAGTGGTTCCGCAACGGCAGTGAGATCCGTAACAGGGTGAACGGAAAGTGCCTGGACATCCTGGCCGGCCGGCCCGACAACGGGCAGCTCCTGGTGAGCTGGGGCTGCAACGGCGCACGCAGCCAGAGCTGGGACTTCTGAACGCCGGCCCGGTCCGGCACCGCACGTGCCGGACCGGGCCCCCCGTTTCGAATCGAATCATCAGAAAAGAGGGTGGCGCATGTCCTTTCAGGCGATGAAGAACGAGCGAAACCAGCATTCCGAAACCGAGGGCCCGGACCGGCGGGCGTTCCTGACCAGGGCGCTCGGTGTGACGGCCGGTCTGGTCGGAGCGGCGGCGGCGGGCACCTTCGCCGCCCCGGCTTCGGCGCGGGAATCCCATGCCCTGGCGAACCAGCCGAACTGGCGCTTCTGCGTGAAGTGCTACGGCATGTTCTTCTACGGCTACCAGGACAACGGCCGCTGCGCCGCCGGCGGCGCCCACAGCCGCCAGTCCAGGCCCGACTACGACTTCGTCATCCCGCACAGGTAGACCCGTCCTCCGCCCCGCGCCCACCAACCCCGAGGGGCTGGTGGGCGTTCTCACGCCCGTGCCCGCCCGTGCCCGCCCCATCCGACTCGACCCGGAAACAATTCTGCAATCTCTTGCGCAAGGTCTTGCAGAGGCTCCGCCCGGCACCTACGGTCGCTGCAATCCCCAACTCGGCCGTGACCGGTCCCCACCCGGTCGTGTGCCTCTCCGCCAGGAGGAACACCGCATGCCAACCCGTGCCCGCGCCGCCAGAGCCGCCGCCGCGCTGCTCTCCGTATCCGCCGTCACCGCCGTGGCCGCCCTCGCCGTCGTCGGGGGGTCCGCGCCGCAGGCTCTGGCCGCCGCCCCAGGTGAGAAGGACGTCACCGCCGTCATGTTCGAGTGGCGGTTCGATGCCGTGGGCAAGGCCTGCGGGGAGAGCCTCGGGCCCGCCGGGTACGGCTACGTTCAGGTGTCGCCCCCGCAGGAGCACATCCAGGGGGCCCAGTGGTGGACCTCGTACCAGCCCGTCAGCTACAAGATCGCCGGGCGGCTGGGCGACCGTACCGCCTTCAAGGCCATGATCGACGCCTGTCACGCGGCCGGCGTGAAGGTCGTCGCCGACTCCGTCATCAACCACATGGCGGCGGGGGACGGGGTGGGGACGGGGGGCAGTTCGTACACGAAGTACAACTACCCCGGCATCTACTCCGGCGGCGACATGGACGACTGCCGGTCCTCGATATCGAACTACGGCGATCGCGGGAACGTCCAGAACTGCGAGCTCGTCCAGCTCGCCGACCTGGACACCGGCGAGGACTACGTGCGTGGCCGCATCGCCGGCTACCTCAACGACCTGCTCTCCCTCGGCGTCGACGGCTTCCGGATCGACGCCGCCAAGCACATGCCCGCCGCCGACCTCGCCAACATCAAGTCGCGGATGTCGAACCCGAACGCCTACTGGAAGCAGGAGGCGATCCACGGCGCCGGGGAAGCGGTCTCGCCGAGCGAGTACCTCGGGAACGGCGACGTGCAGGAGTTCCGGTACGCGCGCGACCTCAAGCGGGTCTTCCAGAGCGAGAACCTCGCCTACCTGAAGAACTTCGGGGAGGCGTGGGGGCACATGCCCTCCGGGCAGTCCGCCGTCTTCGTCGACAACCACGACACGGAGCGCGGCGGTGACACCCTCAGCTACAAGGACGGGTCCGCCTACACGCTCGCAAACGTCTTCATGCTCGCCTGGCCCTACGGTTCGCCCGACGTGCACTCCGGCTACGAGTGGACCGACCGCGATGCAGGCCCGCCCAACGGCGGCGCGGTGAACGCCTGTTACGCCGACGGCTGGAAGTGCCAGCACGCCTGGCGGGAGATCTCCTCCATGGTCGGCTTCCGCAACTCCGCGCGCGGCCAGGCCGTCACCGACTGGTGGGACAACGGCGCGGACCAAGTCGCCTTCGGCCGGGGGGCCAAGGCGTACGTGGCGATCAACCACGAGGGCTCGGCGCTGACCCGGACGTTCCAGACCTCCCTCGCGGGCGGCGACTACTGCGACGTGCAGAGCGGCCGCACGGTGAGCGTGGACTCCGCAGGGCGGTTCACCACCACCGTCGGAGCCGGGACGGCCGTCGCCCTGCACGTCGGCGCCCGAGGGTGCGGCGCCACCTCCACCCCGAGCCCGACTCCGACCCCGACGCCCACCCCGACCCCCACCGCCACCGCCGGTGCTTCCTTCGCCGTCAACGCCACCACCGTCGTCGGCCAGAACATCTACGTCACCGGCGACCGCGCCGAGCTCGGCAGCTGGAACACCGGCGCCGCGCTCAAGCTCGACCCGGCCGCCTATCCCGTCTGGAAGCTCGACGTCACGCTCCCGCCCGGCACGGTCTTCGCGTACAAGTACGTCCGCAAGGACGCCGCCGGGAACGTCACCTGGGAGAGCGGAGCCAACCGCTCCGCCACGGTCCCCGCCAACGGCAAGGTCACGCTGACCGACACCTGGCGCAACTGACCCTCCCGCCCCACCCCGTCCCGCACCCGAGGAGATCCTCCGTGATACGCCCCGCCCTCGCCGGCGCGGCGGGAGTGCTCGCAGCCACCCTGGCTGTGACGCTCCTGCCCGCCCTTCCCGCCGCCGCGGCGGCCGCCGCCAAGGCGCCACCGGCCCCGCCCTCGGACGCCGGACTGGCCGCCGAGTCCGCGCGGCACGACCTCACCCGGGAGCAGTTCTACTTCGTGCTCCCGGACCGGTTCGCGAACGGCGACCCGCGCAACGACCGGGGCGGGCTGACCGGCTCCCGGCTGGAGACCGGCCTGGACCCGACGGACAAGGGCTTCTACCAGGGCGGCGACCTCAAGGGGATCACCGACCGGCTGGACTACATCAAGGGGCTCGGCACCACCGCCATCTGGATGGCGCCGATCTTCAAGAACCAGCCGGTGCAGGGGACGGGCAAGGACGTCTCGGCCGGCTACCACGGCTACTGGATCACCGACTTCACCCAGGTCGACCCGCACTTCGGGACCAATGCCGATCTGGAGCGGCTGATCGACAAGGCGCACGGGAAGGGGATGAAGGTCTTCTTCGACGTCATCACCAACCACACCGCCGACGTCGTCGACTACCGGGAGGCGTCCTACGGCTACCTGTCGAAGGGCGCCTTCCCGTACCTGACCAAGGACGGGGAGCCGTTCGAGGACTCGACTGCGTTCAATTCAGGAGCGGCCTCCGGGGGGAAGGGGAAGTTCCCGAAGACCGACGGCGACTCCTTCCCCCGCACCCCCTTCGTCCCGGCGGCGAAGAAGAACCTGAAGGTCCCCGCCTGGCTCAACGACCCGACGATGTACCACAACCGGGGCGACTCCACCTTCGCCGGCGAATCCTCCGACCAGGGGGACTTCTTCGGCCTCGACGACCTGTGGACCGAGCGTCCCGAGGTCGTGGAGGGGATGGAGAAGATCTACGAGAAGTGGGTCGAGGAGTTCGACGTCGACGGCTTCCGGATCGACACCGTGAAGCACGTCGACACCGGCTTCTGGACCCAGTGGGCCACCGCCCTCGACGCGTACGCCGCCCGGCAGGGCCGCAAGGACTTCTTCATGTTCGGCGAGGTCTACTCCGCCGACACCGCGATCACCTCCCCGTACGTGACGCGGGGCCGCCTGGACGCCACCCTCGACTTCCCGCTCCAGGAGGCGATCCGTTCGTACGCCGCCCAGGGCGCGGAGGCCGGGCGGCTGGCCTCCGTCTTCGGCGACGACTACCGCTACACCACCGACAAGGCGAACGCCTACGAGCAGGTCACCTTCCTCGGGAACCACGACATGGGCCGCTTCGGGACCTTCCTGAAGCAGGACCGGCCGGGGGCGGGGGAGCAGGAGCTGCTGGACCGGTACCGGCTGGCCAACGAGCTGATGTTCCTCTCCCGGGGCAATCCGGTGATCTACTCCGGAGACGAGCAGGGCTTCACCGGCGCGGGCGGCGACAAGGACGCCCGCCAGCCCCTCTTCGCCTCCCGGGCGGCCGACTACCTGGACGACGACCAGCTCGGAACAGTGCGCACACACGCGAGCGATGCTTACGATCCGGAGCAGCCGCTCTACAAGCAGATCAGTGCTCTCGCGAAGCTGACCAAGGACCACCCGGCCCTCCGCGACGGCGTCCAGAGTGAACGCTTCTCCGACGGCTCGGCCTACGCCTTCGCCCGCACCGACCCCCGCACGCGCACCGAGTACCTGGTCGCGGCCAACAACGCCGCCGAGCCCCGCACCATCGAGCTCGACGCCCCGGCAGGCGTCCAGTACGCCGCCCTCTACGGCGGCACGGCCACGCTGATCCGCTCCTCCGCGGCCGGCAAGCTGACCGTCACCCTCCCGGCCCTCGGCTCCGTAGTCCTCCAGGCGACCACCCCCGCCGCCAAGCCCACCGCCAAGCCCGCCCTCACCCTCAAGGCCCCGGCCCCCGGCGCCACCGGCACCGTCGAGCTCTCCGCCGAGGTCACCGGCGACCCCCTGAGCCGGGTCGTCTTCGCCGCCCAGACCGGCACCGGCAAGTGGCAGGTCCTCGGCTCCGCCGACCACGCCCCGTACAAGGTCACCCAGTTCATCGGCGCCGACGTGGCCGCCGGCACCCCGCTGCGCTACAAGGCCGTGGTCGTCGACTCCGCCGGCCGCACCGCGAGCGCCCTCGCCGCATCCACCACCGGCCAGGCGCCGCCCGCCGAGGTCCCCACCGCCACCCAGCGCGACTACGCGATCGTCCACTACAACCGCCCCGACGGCGACTACACCAACTGGCGCCTGTTCGCCTGGGGCGACCTCGCCGAGGGCGAGACCACTCCCTGGCCCGCCGGCCACGACTTCACCGGCCGCGACGCCTACGGCGCCTTCGCCCACGTCAAGCTCAAGCCCGGGGCGAGCAGCGTCGGTTACCTCGTCATCGACAAGGACGGCACCAAGGACGTCGCCGCCGACCGCACCATCGACGTGTCGAAGACCGGCGAGATCTGGCTGGAACAGGGCAAGGAGCCCGCCCGCACCGACCGCCCCGCCTACCCGCCGCAGGACCAGTCGAAGGCCGTCCTGCACTACCAGCGTCCCGACGGCGCCTACGAGGGCTGGGGCCTGCACGTCTGGACCGGAGCGGCCGCGCCCACCGACTGGTCCAAGCCCATCCTCCCCACCCGCACCGACTCCTACGGCGCCGTGTACGAGGTCCCCCTCGCCGCCGGAGCCACCAGCCTCAGCTACATCCTCCACAAGGGCGACGAGAAGGACCTCCCCTCCGACCAGTCCCTCGACCTGAAGAGCAACGGGCACGAGGTGTGGATGCTGGGCGGCAAGGAGAAGTACCTCCTTCCGCAGCCCGCCGGCAGCGCCGCCGCCCTGGACCTCACCAAGGCCCAGGCCGTCTGGATCGACCGCGACACCGTCGCCTGGAACGCCCCGCCCGCCGCCGCCTCCCTCCAGCTCCTCGCCTCCCGCGAAGGCGCCGTCAAGGCCGAGAACGGCACCCTGACCGGCCGGGCCCAGTGGCTCCGGCTGGCCAAGTCCGAGCTGAGCGCCGCCCAGAAGCAGAAGTACCCGCACCTGGCCGCGTACGCCGCCTACACGGTCGACCCGCGCGACCGCGACCGCGTCCGCGAAGCCCTGCGCGGCCAGCTCGTGGCCAGTGCCCGCGCCGCCAACGGCGCGGTCCTCGCCGCCACCGGAGTCCAGCTCGCCGGGGTCCTCGACGACCTCTACACGACGAATGCCCCGCTCGGCCCCGTCTTCAAGGACGGCCGCCCCACCCTGTCCGTATGGGCCCCGACCGCCCAGCAGGTCGCCCTCGAACTCGACGGCGGCCGCACCGTCCCGATGCGCCGCGACGACGCCACCGGCGTCTGGTCGGTGCGCGGCGACCGCGACTGGGCCGGCAAGCGCTACCGCTACGCCGTCACCGTCTGGGCCCCGAGCACCGGCCAGGTGGTCCGCAACCTGGTCACCGACCCGTACTCCACCGCCCTGACCACGGACTCCGCGTACAGCCTGGCCGTGGACCTCGCCGATCCGAAGCTCGCCCCGCCCGGCTGGCGCGAGCTGAAGAAGCCCGCGCCCGTCCCCTTCACCTCCGCGCAGATCCAGGAGCTGCACATCCGCGACTTCTCGGTCGCCGACCGCACCGCCGCCCACCCCGGCCAGTACCTGGCCTTCACGGACACCGCCTCGGCGGGCATGGGCCACCTGCGCGACCTGGCCGCCGCCGGCACCTCGTACGTCCACCTCCTGCCCGCCTTCGACATCGGCACGATCCCCGAGAAGCCCGGGGATCGCACCGAACCCGCCTGCGACCTGAAGGTCTACGCCCCCGACTCCGAGGAGCAGCAGGCCTGCGTGGCCGCCGCGGCCGCGAAGGACGCGTACAACTGGGGCTACGACCCGCTGCACTACACGGTCCCCGAGGGCTCGTACGCGAGCGACCCGAACGGCACGGCCCGCACGGTGGAGTTCCGCCGCATGGTGCAGTCCCTGAACGGCGCGGGCCTGCGCACGGTCATGGACGTGGTCTACAACCACACGGTGGCCGCCGGCCAGTCCGACAAGTCGGTGCTCGACCGCATCGTCCCCGGCTACTACCAGCGGCTGCTGGCCGACGGCTCCGTCGCCACCTCCACCTGCTGCGCCAACACCGCCCCCGAGAACGCCATGATGGGCCGCCTCGTCGTGGACTCGGTGGTCACCTGGGCCAAGCAGTACAAGGTCGACGGCTTCCGCTTCGACCTCATGGGCCACCACCCGAAGGCCAACATCCTGGCCGTGCGCGCCGCCCTCGACGCGCTGACGCCGCAGAAGGACGGGGTCGACGGGAAGAAGATCGTCCTCTACGGGGAGGGCTGGAACTTCGGCGAGGTCGCCAACGACGCCCGCTTCGTGCAGGCCACGCAGCAGAACATGGCCGGCACCGGGATCGCCACCTTCTCCGACCGCGCCCGCGACGCGGTCCGCGGCGGCGGCCCCTTCGACGAGGACCCGCGGGTCCAGGGCTTCGCCTCCGGCCTGTTCACCGCCCCCAACGCCTCCCCGGCGAACGGCACTCCGGAGCAGCAGCGCGTCCGGCTCCTCCACGACCAGGACCTGATCAAGGTCGGGCTGACCGGCAACCTCGCCGCGTACGCCTTCACGGACTCCACCGGCCGCAAGGTCAAGGGCGCCGAGGTGGACTACAACGGGGCCCCGGCCGGGTACGCGGCAGCCCCCGGCGACGCGCTCGCGTACGTCGACGCCCACGACAACGAGACGCTCTTCGACGCCCTGGCCTTCAAGCTCCCGGAGGGCACCCCGGCGGCCGACCGGTCCCGCACGCAGGTCCTGGCCATGTCCGTGGCCGCCCTCTCCCAGGGCCCGGCCCTCTCCCAGGCGGGCACGGACCTGCTCCGCTCCAAGTCCCTGGACCGCAACTCCTACGACAGCGGGGACTGGTTCAACGCCATCCACTGGGACTGCGAGGACGGCAACGGCTTCGGCCGCGGCCTGCCCCCGGCGGCCGACAACCGCTCGAAGTGGACCTACGCGAAGCCCCTGCTGGCCGCGCCCGCACCGGGCTGCGCCGAGATCGGCGGCGCCTCGGCCGCGTACCGGGACCTGCTGAAGATCCGTACGACGGAACCGGCCTTCGCCCTGACCACCACCGAGGCGGTCCAGTCGAAGCTGGCCTTCCCCCTCTCGGGGCCCGAGGAGACCCCGGGCGTGATCACGATGGCCCTGGGCGACCTGGTGGTGGTCTTCAACGCAGCTCCCGCCGCCCTGACCCAGCGGGTCCCGGCCCTCGCGGGCACGGCGTACGCCCTGCACCCGGTGCAGGCCTCGGGCGCGGACCCGGTGGTCCGGCAGGCGGCCTACGACCCGGCGAAGGGAGAGTTCGCCGTCCCGGCCCGCACGGCGGCGGTCTTCAAGCGGGGGTGACCCGTCACGCGGGGGCGACCCGTCACCCGGGGGTGACCCGTCAGGCGCGGCCGCGGATCAGGCCGAGTTGACCAGAGTGAGCTGGTCCAGCCGCTTCTCCAGCAGGATCACCCCGTACACCCGCCCGTCCTTGCCCTCCTTGTGGGGGAACTCCCCGACCACCCGGTAGCCCGCGGACTGGTAGTACGCGAGCAGCCGGGGGTTCGTGGAGACGCAGTCCAGCCGCGCCCGCTCGCGGCCGGTCCTGGCGATGCGCCGCTCGGAGTGTTCGAGCAGCCGCCGGCCGGCCCCGGCGGGCGCGGCTTCGCGTTCGACCATGAGCCGGTGCACGTAGCCGGCCACGGGCGGCTGGATGCCCCAGGCGTCCTCGTCGGACCACCACAGCTCGTACGCCCCGACGGCGTGCCCGTTGCCGTCCGAGGCGATCCACACCTCGCCCTCGCGCATGACCGCCCGGAAGTGCGCGGCGTCCTTGTCGCCGGGCTTCCACTGCTCGATCCCGTGCGCGGCCATCCAGCGGGCGGCCTGGTCGTACAGCGCCACCAGCGTGCCGGCGTCCTTCTCCTCGGCCTGCCGGAACACGATCCCGTCGTCAATGATCACGCGGGCATTATTGCGTGCTATTCGATCAAGGACGGTCCATCAACGCGGACCGGGCACCGAGGGGCCGGATCCCGTGGGGCCGGGTCCCGTGGGGACGAGGGCCACCAGCCGCCCCACCAGTTCCCCGAACGGCCCGTCGGCCGGCTCGTCCACCAGGATCCGTACGAGGATGCCCGCCATCTCCGCGTCGTAGGCGGCGCTCACCGCGGCCAGCGCCGCGAAATCGTGCACCAGCTGCAACTCCAGCTCGGCGCGCGGGATCCGCCGGCCGTCCAGCCAGATCAGCGCCGTCGACTCGGCCAGCGACACCCACGAGCGCACCACGAGCTCCAGGCGGGCGGGCGGAGCCTTCAGGTCGACGCCCAGGTGCGAGAGGATCTGCTCGTACGCCGCCTGGCGGACCTCGTCGATCATCGCGTTGGCCCGGCTGCTGCCGACCGCGGGACCGCCCCGCATCAGCGCCGAGAAACCGGGCCCGTGCTCGTCGACGAAGGCGAAGAACCGCCCCATCACCCGGAGCAACCGCGCCCCGAGCGGCCCCTCCTGCGGCTCGACGAAGCGCAGCGCGAGCTCGTCGGCCGCCCGCCGCAGCGCAGCCTCGTAGAGGCTCAGCTTGCCGGGAAAGTAGTGGTAGACGAGCGGCCGCGATATCCCCGCGGCCGCCGCGATCTCGTCGATGGACACATCGTCGGGCGACCGGTGGCTGAACAGCTCCAGCGCCACCCCGATCAGCTGCTGCCGCCGCTCCTCGACACCCATCCTGCGCCGCACCCCGGTTGTCATGCGGACACCCTACTGCGCACCCCCGCAGGGGCCCCCTACAGGTCCAGGACCAGGCGGTCCGAGGCCGCGCGGGAGACGCACAGCAGCATGGAGTCCTCGCGTTCGCCGTCGGTGAGGAGCGTGTCGCGGTGGTCGATGTCCCCCGCCAGGACCCGGTGTTGGCAGGTGCCGCAGAAGCCCTGCTCGCAGGAGTACGGGGTGTTGGGGAGCTCCCGCCGGACGGCGGTCAGGGCGGATTCCGTCGCCGCCACCTCCACGACCCGGCCCGATCGGCGCAGTTCCACCGTGAAGGGCTTCGCGTCCCCGCCCGCGGCCGCCGGGGCGAACCGCTCCAAGTGGACCGGGGTGCCCGCCGGCGCGGCCGCTTCGACCGCGGCCATCAGGGGGCCCGGGCCGCAGCAGTAGACCGGGGTCTGCGGGCCGAGCGCGCCGAGCACGCTCAGGTCGGGGAGGCCCGCCTCGTCCTCGGGGACGACCGTGACCCGGTCCCCGTACCGGGCGAGTTCGGCCAGGAAGGGCATCGAGGCCCGCGAGCGGCCCCCGTAGAGCAGGGTCCAGTCCGCGCCGGCCGCCGTCGCCGCCCGGAGCATCGGGAGGACCGGGGTGATGCCGATCCCGCCCGCGACGAAGGCGTAGGACGGCGCCGGGACGAGGGGGAAGCGGTTGCGGGGCGGGCGGACCGGGAGTTCCGCACCCTCCACCAGCTGGGCGTGCGCCTCGCGCGAGCCGCCGCGGCCGTCCTCCACGAGCCGGACCGCGATCGTGTAGCGGCCCCGGTCGGCGGGGTCGCCGCACAGGGAGTACTGGCGGACCAGCCCCGACGGGAGCTGCACGTCCAGGTGCGCACCGGGGGCCCACTCCGGGAGTTCCGCCGATTCCAGCGTCAGGGACAGCACCCCGTCCGCCGGCTCCGCACGGGAGACGATCAGCGCCGGGATCCACCGGCGCGCCGAGTACCCCGAGACCGGGGTCTCCAGCGCGGGCAGCGGCCACAGCGGCGATCCGGAGTCGATGCGCCGGCCGATCGCCCGCTTCGCCAGCCACGCGGCGCCCGCGAGCGCGGTCACCGTGAGGGCGCGCCTCATCGGTGGCCACCGCCGTTCGCGCCGGGGGAGGAGGCCAGGTAGGCGACGGCCTGCGCCGTGGAGCCCTCCTGCGAGGGGTGGTAGGTGCGCGAGAGGTACGTCGGGATCGACTTCAGCATCGCGCCCGTGGACGGCAGGGTCCCCTTGCGGCCCGAGCGGTAGAACTGGCGCACCGACGCCCTGGACCCGGGCGGGAGTCCGGGATCGTGTTCCATGAAGTAGCGCGATCCGCGCTGCCACAGGAAGACCAGCGCCGTGAAGGCGGTGGCCCAGGTGCGCGCCCGGCGGCGGTAGTTGCCGTCCAGGTGCATGAACAGGTCGAAGGCCACCGACCGGTGCTCGACCTCCTCCGCACCGTGCCAGCGCAGCAGGTCCAGCATCACCGGGTCCGCGCCGCGCCGGTCCAGCTCGTCGGCGTTGAGCACCCAGTTGCCCAGGAACGCCGTGTAGTGCTCGATCGCGGCGATCATCGCCACGCGCTCCATCAGCCACCACTTGCGGGCCGCGCCCGGCGGCAGGGTCCGGTCGCCGAGCAGCTTCTCGAAGAGCCAGTCGATCTGCGCCGTGTAGGGCGTCGGGTCCAGACCCAGCCGCTTGAGGTGGGGGAGCACGTCGTCGTGCGCGCTCGCGTGCATGGCCTCCTGGCCGATGAACCCGACGACGTCCTCGCGCAGCCGCTCGTCCGTGATGTACGGGAGCACCTGCTTGTAGACGTGCACGAACCAGCGCTCGCCCGCCGGGAGCAGCAGGTGCAGCACGTTGATGGTGTGGTTGGCGAAGGGGTCGCCGGGCAGCCAGTGGAGCGGGGTGTCCTCCCAGGAGAAGGACACGTTGCGGGCCTTGAGATCTATGTGTTCCGACGCCACGGGGGCGGGCGACGCGGGCGGCGTATTAGACATGGCGTCAATGTACTGATGGGTAAGAGGGAGGGAAACCCCTCTGCGGCGACTTCTAGCGCAGTACTCCCGCCTTCGAACCGTCCGTGAGCTTGCCCGTCAGCTCCACCTGCGCCCCCGCCGGAGCCTTCACCGCCAGCCGGTTGCCCACCGCGACCCCGCTCACCTGGCCGCCGCCCACCGTCAGCGAAGCGAACTGCGCGCTGCCCGCGGCCAGTACGTACCACTGCCCGGCCTTCGACTTCCACAGCACCCCGGCCAGCACCCGCGGCTCCCGCGGCCCGCACGCCGGCGAACCCTCGGCCTTCGCCGCCTGCGCCGCCAGCGGCGCACCCGGGGCCAGGAACTGCGCCTGCACCCGGTCCGCCGTGCCCTGCCAGGTCTCCGCCCGGGTGCACAGCCAGGTCGCCGTGCCGTCGCCCTCGGGCAGCGGCTGCTTCGCGTACGTCCACGCGTTGACCGTGCGCACCCCGTGCGAGCGCACCGAAGGCAGCAGGCACGCGATCCGCGACCAGTCGCCCAGCTCCGCGCCCTCCGTCACGTTCCGCTCGGCGCCCGGCGCCCCCGAGGTCAGCCGGGCCGGGGTCAGCTCGCCCAGGTCGGTGATCAGCCGGGTCGAGCCGTCACCGGTCATCGCCAGGGCGTTCCAGCTCGTACAGGTGCCGTCCGGGGCGGGACTCGGCACCGGCGGAGTGACCCCCTCCGGCGTCAGCTCCAGTCCCGTCGGGGCGTCCGCCGGCTTCAGCAGGTCCCGCCGCGTCGCGCCCGTCACCCACGGCGCCGCCAGATAGCGGACGTTGCCGTCGACCCGGCTGAGCACCAGGGCCGCCGCCGTGTCCGCCGAGGCGCCGTCGGTCCGGGCGAAGTCCAGGGCGGCGATGTCGGTGCCGGAGCGCGGTTCGGCGTACCGCACCACGCGCAGGCCGTCGTAGAGCAGGACCACGACGGCCTGGTCCACGGTCCCGGCGAACAGCAGCTGCGGGGGCCCCATCGGCGGCCCGGACGGGGTGCCGGGGGTGGCCGAGACCACGACCGAGCGGCCCGGCCGGGCCCAGACGGCCAGCGCCCGCCGCAGCAGCGCGGCATCGTCGACGCGGTCCCCGCGCGCGGGCCAGCCGGAGTAGTCGGTCCGCGAGGAGGTGCCCCAGACGGTGGGCGCGACCCGGACCAGCTGCCCGGGATCCAGGGCCTGCTCCGCCGCCGCGTTCCTCGCGTAGAGGGGGGCGGCGGCCCCGTCGGCCCCCCACCCGCCGCCGGGCAGCGCGAGCAGCACCCCGCACACGGCCAGGGCGACCCCGGCGGCGATCCCGCCCCGCACGAGCCGGCGGCGGCGCAGCAGGTCGGTGGGCCGGGCCTGCAGCACACAGGGGTCGAACTCGGGGGAGGCGAACAGCTCGTCGGTCGACGGATCCCCCGACTCCGCTACGGCGGCGGCCGGGTTGGCCACCCCCGCCTCGGTCAGCACCCGCAGCACCTCCGGCTCGGGCAGCCGCTCCAGCGCCCGCAGGACGCACGCGGCCCGGCCCGGCCCGTCGAGTGTGGCCAGCCACTGGTCGAGCGCCAGCTCCTCGGCCCCGCCCGAGCGCGGGAACAGCCGCAGCCCCCACACCTGGGGCAGCAGCGGCGGCAGTTGGGCCCGCCGGGGCAGCGCGCGGAACGTCACCGGGATCCCGGCTTCCAGGGCGGACCGCAGCACGCGCAGCCGCACGTACGCGTACCCGGACTCGGCCCCCGCGCCGCCCCGCTGCCCCGGAACCCCGCCCTGCACCGCCGCCTGCGCGGCGGCCGCGCCGTCCCGCCGCCCGCGCGGCAGGGCGCGCTGGGCCAGCGAGTGGGCGGTGAGCACCCGCCGATTGCGGCCGAGGGCGGGCGGCAGCACGAGATAGGCCAGCCGCACCAGCCGTGGGTAGTGCTCGACGATGGCGGCCTCGGCCTGCTCGACATCGGGCGGGAGGGGGCGGGTGGCGGTATCCGGCGCAGTCACGTTCAGCAGAACGAGCGAATGGTCGGATGGTCACCCGGTCCCAGCGCGCGCGTTCGGACCAATTCCTACGCGATCAGGCGGGCGCGCAGCGCCTCGACCGTTTCGTCGGGGACGCCGAGGCCCTCGCGCACGTACTTCTCCATCGAGCCGTAGCGCGTGTTCACCTCGTCCAGCGCGGCCTCCAGGTAGGAGGGGAAGACGCCGATCAGCGCCAGCGCGATGTCCGGGTCACCGCCGGCCGCGGTGAAGCCCTCGATCATCGGGGCGAAGGCGATCCGCACCGCCGGATTGACCGACAGGTACTCGCTTATCAGCGTCTCGTCGTCGGCGCCGAGCAGCGACAGGACCACGGTCGCGCCCCAGCCCGTACGGTCCTTGCCCGCCGTGCAGTGGAAGAGCACCGGTCCGGACTGCGGGTCGGCGAGCTCGGTGAGCAGCAGCCGGTACGCGGCCTGCGCCGAGGCGGAGCTCACCAGCGAGCGGTAGATGCCGGCGAACAGGGCCTGTGCCTTGCCGCCGCCCAGGTGCTCCTCGGCGACCACCGGGTCGGACAGGAGGTCCTTGAGCTGGGCGGCGGGGATCTTCCCCGGGCCGCCGTTGCCCGGGCTGTCGGCGGACATCTTGTCGGCCAGGGCGTCGGCTATGAGCAGCCGGGCGCCGGCCGGTATGCGGTCGGGGTGGTCGCCGCGCTCGGCGCCGGAACGGAAATCGATGACGGTCCCGATGCCCAGCGCGGCCACCGCCCGGTCGACGTCGAGGTCGAGCCGGTCGAGCTGGCCGGAGCGCAGCGCCAGGCCCGGGCGGACGCGGCGGCCGTCGGCGAGCGCGGTGCCGCCGAGGTCCCGGAGGTTGGCGACGGTCGTGGCGGGGGTGGCGGTCATCGTGGCGGCTCCAACGTGATCAGAGAAATGTGATCAGAGAAACGTGATCAGAGAATCGAATGATCCGAGACATGGACGGATCAGGACGAAGCGCGCTGGGTGACGCGTGTCATCCTGATGATTTTCGGAGATTTCGCTCCGGAAAGGTAATCGGCGGCCAGCGAGACCCCGAGGCCGAGCCCCAGGGCCACCAGGTGCCCGGCGTCCGTGAAGGTCCGCTCCCGCCGCAGCACCGGCCGGACGGCGAGTGCCAGCAGACCGACCCGGGCGGTGGTGCGCACCGGCCCGCGCGGGAGCGCCGAGGTCAGCGCCCCGAGCACGGTGTTGAACCCGTAGCTGGTGCCCACGTCCACCGCCCGCCGGGTCCGGGGGCCGGCCGTCCGGCGGAGCACCCCGTAGACCAGAAGGGTGGCCGTGACGTGCCCGAACAGGAAGGCCGCCGCCGTCCACCAGGCCCCGTAGGCGTACTCGGCGTACCCGAGGACGGCCGCCAGCAGGAGCGCGTACGGCAGCGGCATCGGCTCCTCGACGAGGAAGGCACTGGCCGGCAAGGTCTCCCAGCGGCCGGCGTCCAGGTTGTCGGCGTTGGTGGAGCAGCGGCGCAGCAGCCGCTCCCGCACCGCCGGATCCAGCCGCTCCAGGGCGTGCGCCCCGAGCTGGACCGTGCCCGCGTACACCGCGCTCAACGGGACCGTCAACGGCAGGGGGCTCATCGGACCATGATCGGCCACGGGGGTGCCGTTCGGCGAGGCGGGGGGCCGTGGCAACATTCCCAGGTCATGTCACACAGCCCCGCGCCGATGCGCGCCACGCGGGCCGCGGTATTCGCGGCGGTGGCCGTCGCACTGGGTGCGGTGGGGCATTCGTACATGTCCGGTACGGACCTTCCGGCACTGGTGCTTCTGTCCGCATTCGGGCTGATCGGAGGGCTCGCCTGGCTCTCCGCCGGGCGCCGGCGCGGACCACTTTCCATCGCCGCGGCGCTGCTCGCCGTACAGGCGGTCCTGCACTTCCTCTTCTCCGCCTCGGCCGGCGGCAGCCATCAGGCGGGTGCGGGTGCGAGTGCGGGCATGGGCGCGGGCGCGGGTGCCGGTGCGGATGCCGGTAGGGAGGGCGCGGCCGCCGACGCGGTGCACGGCATGCACTCCATGGACGGCATCGACGGCATGAGCGGCATGGACGGCATGGCCGGCATGGCCGGGATGGGTGAGATGGCCGCCGGTCACGCCCATGACGGGCTCGGCATGGTCGCCGCGCACGTCCTCGCCGGGCTGTTCTGCGCGCTCTGGCTGGCCTGGGGCGAGGCAGCCGTCTTCCGGCTCGCCGCCGCCCTCGCGGCCGGGGCCCTGCTCGCCGCCCGGCCGCTCTCCCGGGTCCTCGCCCTGCTCCGGGCGCGCGGGATCCCCGTACCCCCGGCGCGGGCGTTCCGGCCCGCCGGGTACGAGCGGCCGCGCACCCTGCGCGGGGCCGTGCACGCGCACACCGCCGAGCGGCGCGGGCCGCCCGCGCGCGGACGGATCCGTATCACGGCCCCCGGCCGTCCCGCCCGCGCCTGACCGAACGGCGCACCCCTGGAGAGGGGGCGAGACCTGGGGCCGCTCACCCATGTCTTCGCCAACACCTAGGACACCCATGTCTCTCGACGAGGTCGGGGAACTCCGCGCAGCGGACCCCGATGCACCCGACGCACCCGAAACCCCCGTGGCCGCGGCCGAGCCCGCCCCCGCTCGCACGCCCGGCACCTGGGCCGCCCTGCGGCCGCTGCTCCTGCGCCTGCACTTCTACGCCGGGGTGCTGATCGCCCCGCTCCTGCTCGTCGCCGCCACCACCGGGCTGCTCTACGCAGGTTCCTGGCAGGCCGAGAAGATCCTCTACGCCGACCAGCTGACGGTCGACCGCGTCGGCGCGAGCGCGCAGCCGCTCAGCGCCCAGGTCGGCGCGGCCACGAACGCCGCCCCCCAGGGCACGGTGACGGCCGTCTGGCCCGCGCCCGAGGCGGATGCCACCACCCGGGTGATCATGGAGAGCCCGGGACTCGCCGAGGGCGAGACCCTCACCGTGTTCGTCGATCCGTATACGGCCGAGGTCCGCGGGAAGCTCACCACCGTCGGGGACGCGCTGCCGTTGCGGGCCTGGCTGAGCGAGTTCCACGCCAGCCTGCACCTCGGGGAGTTCGGCCGGAACTACAGCGAGCTCGCCGCGAGCTGGCTGTGGGTGGTCGCGCTGGGCGGGCTCGCGCTGTGGATCGGCCGCAAGCGTGCCCGTAAGGCCGCCCTCGTCGTGCCGGACCGCACGGCGACGGGCCGCCGCAAGACCCTGTCCTGGCACGGCTCCGTCGGCGTCTGGATCGTGCTCGGCCTCGTCGGCCTCTCCGCCACCGGCCTGACCTGGTCGCGGTACGCCGGCGAGAACATCGGCGAACTCAAGGACGGCCTCGGCGGGGGCACCCCGGCCGTGGCCGCCAAGCTCCCCGGAGCCCCGGCCGCCGACGCGGGCGGCGAGCACGCCGGGCACGGCGCGGCCGGCGGAACCCCGGAGGCGATGCCCGCCCCGGCGGCGCCGGTCGATGTCATCGGCATCGACGGAGCGGTGGCGGCGGCCCGGTCCGCCGGGGTCACCGAGTCGCTGCGGATCACCCTGCCCGCCCAGGGCAAGGGGTACGTGGTCAAGGAGCAGGACAAGCAGGTGCCGGTGCACCTGGACGCGGTCGCCGTGGACCCCGCCGACGGCCGGGTCATGGACGAACTCCGCTTCGCCGACCACCCGCTGCTCGCCCAGCTGACCCGCTTCGGCATCGACCTGCACATGGGGCTCACCTTCGGGCTCGCCAACCAGCTGGCCCTGGCCGCGCTGGCGGTCCTGGTGATGTTCATGGTCGTCTGGGGCTACCGCATGTGGTGGCTGCGCCGCCCGACCAAGGAGCGCACGCTCTCGGCCGGCCGCCCCCAGCCGCGCGGCGCGTGGCGGAAGCTGCCGGTGACGGTGCTGCTCCCGCTGGCCGCGGCGACGGCGGTCGTGGGCTGGTTCCTGCCGATGCTGGGCATCAGCCTGCTGGTGTTCCTGGCGGGGGACCTGGTGCTGGGCTTCGTCGCGTCGAGGCGCGGGGCCGGGGCCGGCGCCGAGGTCTAGATCGCCGTCCGTGGGCCCGGGCCTCCTCCTGAGGAGCCCGGGCCCCACGGCGTCAGCCGATCTTCCAGAGGGTGAGTGCGGTGACGTAGTCGGGCACAGGGCGGAAGCCCCCCTTGTGGGGCACCACCTCGGTGATGCGGAGCATCGCCAGGTTCCCGTCGCTGGTTACCGTGCACAGCACGGTGCCCTTCGTGAGCTCCTTGCCCTGCTCGAGCTGGTCACTTGTCAGCTTGGAGGCCAGGGCGTTGGTGGCGACGGCGTCTTTGCACTCCTCCGGGGTGCTGCCCGTGCTCTTGCCCGTGGCCGTCTGGAAGACCAGGCCCGCGTCGCTCCAGTCGTGGTAGGTGAGCTCTATGTCCCGGTCCTCGCCGATCTCCCCGTTGGGAACGACCTTCGGAGCGTCCAGGTCGACGTGGGTTCCGGTGCTGGAGGAGGGCGCGCGCAGGGTCAGGGGCTTCTCCTGGAAGACCACCGTGTACGCGGCCTTCGGCGCGGAGGAGGCCGAGGGCGAGGGCTTCGGCGCGGACGAGGCCTTGGCCGGGTCCGGGGCTCCGGACCCGGGCGCGGCCGGGGTCTCCTGCCGGGCGGCGGGCGCCTTCGCGTCGTCCTTGGAGTCGTTCCCGTCCAGCAGCCAGACCGTGCCGGCTCCCGCGGCGACGGCCAGGGCGAGGCAGGCGGCGACGAGCCCGCCGCGGAACCCCTTCGGGGCCGGAGCGGGGCCCGGAGCCGTACTCGGCGCGGGCGCCGGATGGTTCGGCTGCGGCGGCCCCGGGGGCCGGGGCGGTGCGAACGCCGTGTCCGCGGCGTGCAACCCGCCGAAGGCGCCGGACGTCCCGGTCCACGTCCCGGTCCCCGTACCGGCCGGACCGAACCCGCCCGCAGGCGCCGCGCCCGCAGCAGCAGCCGCGCCCGAGTCCGCCACGGTCGCCGCAGGCGGATTCTCCGCGGCCCGCACCCGGCGGGCGATCTCCTGCCCGACCGGAACCGGGAGCCAGCCGTCGAAATCGTTCAGCGGCCGCCCGGCGGACAGCTCGCACAGCGCGGCGAGCTCGTCCGTGCCGATCCGCTCCGCCGGGTCCGCCGTCAGGCAGCGCTCCAGCAGGTGCCGCAGCCCGTCCGGGTAGCCGCTCAGGTCCGGAGGCAGCCGGTCGGTGTTGGCGATCCGCACACCGATGGCCGTGGCCCCGCCCTCGCCGTAGGGATGCCGCCCGGTGGCCGCGACCGCGGCGATGAGCCCGACCGCGAACAAGTCGCTCGCGGTGGTGACCTCGGCGCCCAGCGCGTGTTCGGGGGACATGTACTGCGGGGTGCCGATGACCCCGCCGGTACGGGTGAGCTGCGTGCTGTCGGCGGCCCGGGCGATCCCGAAGTCGATGACGTACGGCCCGGCCGCGCCGAGCAGCAGGTTGGCGGGCTTCAGGTCGCGGTGTACGACCCCTGCGGCGTGGATGGAGCCGAGGGCCCGCGCCGTGCAGCCGATCAACTGGAAGACGGCGCCCAGCGGGAGCGGACCGTAGGCGCTCAGGGTGTCGTGCAGCGACAGTCCCGGTACGAACTCCGAGGCGAGCCAGGGCGCGGCGCCCGTGGTGTCGTGGTCGAGGACCGGTACGAGGTGGTAGCCCTGCACCCGGCGCGCGGCCCGCACCTCCTGCTCGAACCGGCTGCGGAAGTCCGGGTCCTGCCCGAACTCCCGGCGGATCAGCTTCAGGGCGACCGGCTGCCCGCCGCGCGTGTGCGAGAGGTAGACGGTGCCCATGCCGCCCTCGCCGATCCGGGCGATCAGCCGGTACCCGGCGGTCTCGCGGGGGTCCTGGGGCTCAAGTGGGGCAAGTACGCTGCCGGTTCCGATGGTCACGACGGAAAAGCCTACGGCAGGAACGGGGCCTGATCAGCACGGATGTGCGAGGAAGTCCCCTTTGTGGCGGCTCGAGTTGATCAACCTGTCCACCCCACGCCCGGACGGGCCCGCACTCCCGCTCCCTCGCGTGAGCACGGGCCCGCCGTCCCGGTCAGGGCGCGTACTTGTACCCCACCCGGCGTACGGTCTGGATGGCTCCGCGGTGGGCGGCGCCCAGCTTGCGGCGCAGCCGCGCGACGTGGACGTCGACCGTGCGGCCGTCGCCGACGTGACCGTAGCCCCAGACGGTGGTCACCAGCTGGTCGCGGCTGTGCACCCGGTGCGGGTGCGCGACCAGGTGGGCCAGCAGCTCGAACTCGAGGTACGTCAGGTCCAGGACCTCGCCGTCCACCTCGGCCGTGCGCTGCGCGGGGTCGATGCGGACCAGGGGGTCGCCGGTGACGGCCGCCGCGCCGGGGGCCGGGGCGGGGGCCGGGGCGGCGGGAACGGACCGCGGGGAGAGGGCGGTCGGCGGCTGCTGATCGGCCGGTACGAGCACCAGGTAGCCGATCATCGGAGGCTGGCCCGGAAGGGTGGGCAGGGTGTGCGGGGGAGCGGGCAGCCAGGTGGTGCCGGGCGGCAGGAAGTCCGCTACGCGGGCAACGGCGCCCACCTCGTCCCGGTCCACGGCCCGCAGGCGGTGGCGCGGACTGGGCGGGAAGGCCGGGTAGGTCAGGGGAGAGGTCGCAGCGGAGGCGGCAGAAGCGAAGGAACGGGTGTTCGCCATGAGTGGTCAGCTCTTTCACGCGGAGTGGTCGGCAGGAGACGTACGTAAAGGCGTCGTCTTGTGTCGTACCGCGCAGACCGAAGGCCTCGGGGGAGGTCGGTTGGAGGTCCCGGAGGCTTTAGAGGGCCGGCGCGTTCTTCGCGCGGCAACACACCCGGTCGAAATCGTGATCCTGACGGGAAGGCCAGAACGGCTCGAGGTCGCTGCGACCGGTCGAGGTGTGCGGGTAGCTGGCCATGGCCCCATTCAAGCAGATGCGCGGGCGCCGGGGCAGACCCCGTCTCACTTGATGGAGCGGAATCCCATATTCCGTGATCATGCCATGAATGCACCATGGCAATCCCGACAAACCGTCACCCGCCCGGCCGCTTCCTCCAGTCCGTGTCCAGCGCCCGTATTGCATCGTGAGCGGATCCGTCCCACGGATCCGTCTCACGGAATCGCCGGCGGGCGCCACCGACAGCGCGGCGCCCGCCCTCCCGAGGGGGAGGGCGGGCGCCGGGGTGGTGTCAGGGGCGGCCGGCCGGGATCAGACCAGGCCGTCCTTCTCCAGGGCGGTGCAGCAGGTGTCCGTGATGAGGCGGGTCACCACGTACGGGTCCACGTTCGCGTTCGGGCGGCGGTCCTCGATGTAGCCCTTGCCGTCCTTCTCGACCTGCCACGGGATGCGGACGGAGGCGCCGCGGTCCGAGACGCCGTAGCTGTACTCGTTCCACGGGGCCGTCTCGTGCAGGCCCGTCAGGCGCTCGTCGATGCCGGCGCCGTAGTTCTTGACGTGGTCCAGCGGCTTGCTGCCCTCACCGAGGGACTCGGCCGCGGAGATGATCGCGCGGTAGTCCTCGCGCATCGCCTTCGTGGAGAAGTTGGTGTGCGCGCCCGCGCCGTTCCAGTCGCCCTTGACCGGCTTCGGGTTCAGCGTCGCGGAGACGTTGAAGTCCTCGGCGGTGCGGTAGAGCAGCCAGCGCGCGATCCACAGCTGGTCGGAGACCTCCAGCGGGCCGACGGGGCCGACCTGGAACTCCCACTGGCCGGGCATGACCTCGGCGTTGATGCCGGAGATCGCCAGGCCCGCCGCGAGGCAGTGGTCCAGGTGCTTCTCGACGATGTCGCGGCCGAAGATCTCGTCCGAGCCGACGCCGCAGTAGTAGCCGCCCTGCGCGGCCGGGAAGCCGTTGACCGGGAAGCCGAGGGGGCGGGCGCCGTCGAAGAAGGTGTACTCCTGCTCGATGCCGTAGATCGGCTCCTGAGCGGCGAACTTCTCGGCGACCGGACGCAGCAGTGCGCGGGTGTTCGACTCGTGCGGGGTCATGTCGATGTTCAGGACCTCGCACAGGACGAGGACGTTGTCGCCGCCGCGGATCGGGTCCGGGCAGGTGAACACCGGCTGCAGCACGCGGTCGGAGGCGTGGCCCTCGGCCTGGTTGGTGCTCGATCCGTCGAAGCCCCAGATCGGCAGCGCGTCGCCGTCGCCAAGGATCTTCGTCTTGGAGCGCAGCTTCGCAGTCGGCTCGGTTCCGTCGATCCAGATGTACTCAGCCTTGTAGCTCACGGGCCCCATCCTTCGGTGCGTGCTCCGGCGCAGACTCTGCGGGTGCTGCGTTGCGTCCTGCGGATCGCGTACGGCGGTTCACGTCCCTGTGGCTCGCGTACTGCGAATTCGTTCTGCGGTGTAGACCGCAGCGTGCCCGCTCGCGATTTCTCTTCCGTTGCCCGTGTGTGAACCCCGTGTTACCGAGGTTTGCGCCGCAGGTGGGCGTGGTCGAGAGGGTTGGCGCCGGGGCACCCGTCCGGGTGGGGCAGACTGGGCGGGTGAGCATTTCGTACGATTTGACGTCCGCCGGAGATGCCGCCGCACAGGCCGCTTCCGGGCCACGCCCCCGGGTCGGGCTGCTGGGCACCGGCCCCTGGGCCCGCCGCACGCACGCCCCCGCCCTCGCCGCGCACCCCGGCTCCGAATTCGCCGGAGTCTGGGGCCGGCGCCCCGAAGCCGCGGCCGAGCTGGCGCGCGAGTACGGCGTGAAGGTGTACGAAGACCCCGACGCGCTGTTCGCCGACTGCGACGCCGTGGCCTTCGCGCTCCCGCCCGACGTGCAGGCCCCGCTCGCCGTGCGCGCGGCCGCCGCCGGCTGCCATCTGCTGCTCGACAAACCCGTCGCCACGACCCCGGCCGACGCCCGCGCGGTCGCCGAGGCCGTGGCCGAGCACCGGGTCGCCTCCGTCGTCTTCCTCACCCTGCGCTTCGCCGAGCCGACCGCCGGCTGGGTGGTGGAGCAGGCGGAGCGCACGGGCTGGTTCACCGCCGCCGCACACTGGCTCGGCGCGGTCTACCCGCCCGACGGCGAGCCGAGCGCCTACGCGGACTCGCCCTGGCGCAAGGCCAAGGGCGGGCTGTGGGACGTGGGGCCGCACGCCCTGTCCGTACTCATTCCGGTCCTCGGCGACGTCACCGAGGTCAGCGCCACCCGTGGCCCCGCCGACGTGGTGCAGCTGGCCCTGCGCCACAGCTCCGGCGCGGCCAGCACCGCCGTGCTCAGCCTCAGCTCCCCGCGCGCGGCCGCCGGCGTGGGACTGGAACTGCGCGGGACCGCGGGCGTCTTCGGCCTGCCGGACTGGAGCGACGTACCGGGTGCGTTCGGGGCAGCCCTGGACGCGCTGCTCACCTCGGCCCGCACCGGGGTGCCGGACGTACGGGGGGCAGAGTTCGGGGCCCGGCTGACGGAGATCCTGGCGGAGGCGGAGAGCCAGCTGCCGGAGTGAGGCGGGCGCGGGCCCGTATGCGCTCCCGATCCGTGTTCCCGGGGGCGGCGGTCATTACTTGATGGCGGCGGTCATCACTTGATGACCGCGTTGGCCGCGATGATGGCCAGCCCGATCGTGGCATCGGCGACCCCGATGAGCAGCGCCGAGGCGAGCTTGTAGCCGACGCGGAGGGCCACGAAGGCGCCCCAGGCGAACAGCAGCGCGGTGTTCACGCCGAGCCCGACGGCCGTCACCCCGTGCGAGTCCCAGTCGGCGAGCCCGGCGACGAGCAGGAGCAGCACCGTGGGCAGGGTGGCCGCGATCATGGGCCACTCGTTCCACAGCGCCCGCCCCAGGATCCGCCACCGATGACCGGCGGAGCCGGCCTGATGGGTGCTCATGTGGTGCGAGTACCCGTGCGCGAGCCCGGCCGTGGCGGCGGTGACGAGCACCCAGCTGGCGTCGTAGAAGGGGGTGTACTCGCCGCCCTTCTGGTCGAGCGCGGCCAGCAGCCCGGACGCGAGGACGGTCCCGTACACCCCGCCGAACATCCAGTCGGCGCCGCGCCGGGGCGGGGGGAGCGGGGGGAGCGCAGGCGCCGGGAGGCCCGGCGGGGCCGGGGTCACCGGCATTACCGGCGTCACCGGCGTCACCGGCGCCCCCGGCGCCACCGGAGGCTCGCCGGGCGTGGTGGGCCTCGGGTGCTGCTGCTCGTTCACAACTGATCCTTTGGTGCGGTACGTCCCCTTTGTGCTGGCCCCACCCTACGAGGCGCGGGATGGGGCCGAGGTGAAGGCCGGTGGCGGGGGCGGTGACGGGGGCGGTGACGGCGAGGGGGCGCCGATGGCGGCGGTGACGGCGGCGGGGCGGCCTCGCCCCGGTGGCGCAGCGGCGGAATACCGTGGCTCGCGGGCGACTTGAACCCCGCATGGCAACTCTTGGACTCATCGGAAGCGGCAACATCGGAAGCACCCTCGCGCGGCTCGCCGTGGACGCGGGGCTGGACGTGGTCCTCAGCAATTCCCGGGGACCGGAGACACTGGACGCCCTGGTCGCCGAGCTCGGCCCGCGGGCCCGGGCCGCCACCCCGGCCGAAGCGGCCGCGGCCGGCGACTGGGTCGTGGCCACCATCCCGCTGGGGAACTACCGCGAGCTGCCCGCCGACGCGCTCGCGGGCAAGGTCGTCCTCGACACGCTCAACTACTACCCGCAGCGGGACGGGGTCTTCCCCGCCCTGGAGGCGGAGGAGGCCACCACCAGTGGGCTCGTCCAGGAACACCTGGCCGGGGCGCAGGTCGTCAAGGCGTTCAACAACATCTACTTCAAGCACCTGCTCTCCCTGGCCCGCCCGGCCGGCTCCCCGGACCGCTCGGCCCTGCCGATCGCGGGCGAGGACCCGGCCGCCCGCGCGTCCGCCACCCGCCTCCTGGACCTGCTCGGCTACGACGCGGTCGACGCGGGGACGCTCGCCGAGAGCTGGCGCTTCCAGCGCGACACGCCCGTCTACGTCCTCCCGTACGCCGAGGACACGGCCGGCCCGGGGGGCTTCTACGAGGCTCCGGGGGCCGTTGCCGACGCGGCGTCCGTCCGCACCGCCCTGGCGGAGGCCGTCCGGCCCGCGGGCTCGGCCGGATGAGGATCCTGACGGTCGGAGCCGGAGCCGCGGGCGGCTACTTCGGTGCGCGCCTCGCCCGGGCAGGCCGGGACGTCACCTTCCTGGTGCGCCCGCGGCGGGCCGAGGCCCTGCGGGCGCGCGGGCTGCGGGTGAGCGGGCCGGGGGAGGAGATCGCCCTCGCCCCGCGGCTCGTCACCGCCGGCGAGCTCGTGGGGACGTACGACCTCGTCCTGCTGTCCGTGAAGTCCACCTCGCTCGGAGCGGCCACCCGGGACCTCGCCCCGGCGGTCGGTCCCGGGACAGCGATTCTGCCCCTGCTCAACGCAATGGCCCACCTCGACCACCTCGCGGACCGGTTCGGGGACGCGGCGGTGCTCGGCGGGGTGGCCAAGGTGGTCACCACCCTGAACGAGCACGGCGACATCCTCCGGCTGGCCCCGCCCGCCGTGGTGCTCACCGGCGAACGCCACGGCCGTCCCTCGGCGCGGGTGGACGCCGTGCGCGAGGTGCTGGCCGGGGCGGGGATCGACACCCCCGACGTGCCCGACATCATCGGCGCCATGTGGCACAAGTGGGTCTTCATCACCACCCTGGCGGCGGTGACCTCCCTGGCACGCGGAGCCGTCGGCGAGGTCAACGCCGTGCCCGGCGGGACCGAGTTCGGCCTCGCGGTCCTCGCGGAGGCGGCCGCCGTGTCGGCCGCCGCCGGGTACCCGGTACCGGAGTCCGAGCTCGCCTTCACCGCCCGGACGCTGGCCGCGCCGGACTCGCCGCTGACCCCGTCGATGTACCGGGACCTGGTCGCCGGTCACCCGACCGAGGTCGAGCACGTGCTCGGCGACCTGTCCGCCCGGGCCCGCAGCCTCGCCGTCCCCACCCCGCTCCTCGATCTCGCCGCACTCCAACTGCGGGTGCACCAGCGGCGGGTGGCGGCGGGGGAGTAGGGCCGCGGCCTCAGGGTCTGCTCCCCCGGCCCCTTCGGGGTGGCCTCGGGGTGCGGTCAGGGTGATCACCGATGGGCAACGCGCGGTGCGTGGCGGAGTGTTGATGTCAGAGCCCGCCGAGTCGCCTTCTCCAGGAGCCACCGATGAACGCACGCCCCCGCACCTTCCGCCGGATCGCCGTCACCGGCATCGCCCTGGCGGCCCTCGCCGTGGGTGTGGGCGCCCCGGCCGCACTGGCCTCGACCGGCGGGTCCGGCGGATCCGGCACGTCCGGCACGTCCGGCACGTCCGGCGGATCCGACGGCTCCGCCGTGAGTGCGGTCCAGGCCCGGCAGGCGGCCGTCCGCGATCCCGCCGCGCTGCGGGCCTTGCTGGCCTCCCTGCCCGACGGCGTTTCGGCGGGGGCCCTGGCGCGGCTGTCCGGCGAGGGGCTGCGCACGCCGTGGACCGGAACCGGCGGGCCGGTCGCCGCCGACGCGGAGGTCCCGATCGGCAGCGTCACCAAGCTGTTCACGAACACCCTGGTGTTGCGGCTCGTCGCGGAGCACCGGATCGAGATCGACGCGCCCGTGCGCCGCCACCTGCCCGACCTGATACCCGAGGCCTACGCCGACGTGACGGTCCGGCAGCTCATGGACCACACCGCCGACCTGCCGATGGTCGCCGGCGATGCCGCCGACCCGCGCACCATCGTGCTCGAGACGTTCGCGGCGGACGAGGCCACCCGCCCGGGCCGCAGACCCGCCCCGGGCACGGCCCAGCAGTACAACGGGATGAACACCTTCGTCGCCGGCCTGCTCGTGGAGCGAATATCCGGCCGGACCTACGTGGAGGAGCTGCAGCGCCGCATCGTGCGCCCCCTGGGGTTGCGTCAGACCCGGATGTCGACGGATCCGCGGATGGCCAGGTACTGGGCGGAGGGCGGCCTGGTCTCCACCGCGGCCGACCTGGACCGCTTCATGGCCGCGCTGCTGGGCGGCCGGCTGCTGCCGCCCGCGCAGCAGCGGCACCTCTACGAGGTCCCGGACGTGCCCAACACCAAGGGGAACACCTGCCTGTCGCCGAGGGCCTGCTTCGGCGCGGCCGGCCTGATGCGCCACGAGACCGCCGGCACTGTGGTCTGGGGCAAGACGGGCTCAGGCCCCGGCTGGTCGACCGGAGTGTTCGCCACCGAGCAGGCCGGCCGCCGGCTCGTCTACGCCCACAACCCGAAGCCCGGAGCGGCCCGGGAGGACCAGATCAAGCGCGTCGTGGACTTCGTGGACGCGGGCTTCGCCGGCTAGGCGGTGCGGGAGAGGGCTTCGCGGACGGCTTCCTCCGAGCGGGCCACCACCGCCGTGCCGTCCTCGGCCGTGATGATCGGGCGCTGGATCAGCTTCGGGTGCGCCGCCAGGTGGCTGATCCAGGCCCCGCGGGCGGCTTCGGTCTCCTCGCGCGGCAGGTCCCTCCCCCAGACTCCGTCCGGGGGGACCCCCGGACCGGTCTCCTTGGCCAGGGGGTCCGAGGTGCGGGTGATGTCCCAGGGTTCCAGGCCCAGCCGGCCCAGGACCTCGCGGATCTCGGCCTCGGAGGGCACGTCCTCCAGGTAGCGGCGGACGGTGTACTCGGCGCCCTCCGCGTCCAGCAGGGTCAGTGCGCTGCGGCACTTCGAGCAGGCGGGATTGATCCAGATCTCCATGCCCGAAAGCTTAGCGAGGTGCTGTCTGGCCAGGTCCTTTGTCAGTGGTCGCCGGTAAAATTCAAGGAGAAGGACAGGACGCCAACTTGCCTTTGGGAGGCTGTAGATGGCCACTGCCATGACCCTGCACACCATCGGGCCCGTCAAGAAGAAGCCGCTGCCGGCGGGGCTGCCCCGGGAGTGGTACGAGAGCCACAACCGGCGGCTGAAGGCGATGCGGCTGGCGATATCACTGCTCGACTCGGGCACGTATGACGCTCAGCGCGCCACCAACCGCAAGATCCGCACGATGGCCGTCCGGACGGGCATCCGGCGGCCGTCGAACGTGACCTGCAAGCTGGTCCGTTCCTTCATCCGCGACGCCGGGTAGGCGGAGCGGGCGGCGGCGCGGGCGGGCCGGCAGGGCTCAGCCCGCCTCGGGGATCTTCGGGAAGCTGAAGTCGTAGCCCTGCTCCTTGAGCCACGGCAGCAGCTTTTCGAGGGCCTCGACGGACTGGGAGCGTTCGCCGCCCCCGTCGTGCATGAGGATCGTCGGCCCCTTGGTCTTCAACTGCTCCTGTACGGCGCTGACGATCTCGTCCGCGCCGGGCCGGTTGAAGTCGCCGGGGTCGACGTTCCAGCCGAGGTTGGCCATGCCGCCGCGGGCGGCGATCTCGCGGCTCTCGGGGGTGAAGGCGCCACCAGGGGCGCGGTAGTACCAGATGCGGGACGAGCCGCTCGCCTCGTCGATCATCCGCTTCGCGTCCATGATCTCCTTCACCAGGTCCGGGTGCTTCTTCGCGTTCGGCCCGGTCAGGCAGAAGGTGGCCTTCGCCCCGTGTGCCTCGAGGAGTCCGAGCGCCTTCGGGGTCCACCTCGGGTCCGGGCCGTCGTCGAGGGTGAGGTTGACGACCTTGCCCCCGTCCTCGGCGGCGCGCGTCAGGGCCGAGCCCACCTGGAGCGGGGCGGGGGCCCCGACCTGCTGGTTGGGTGCCGAATCCGGTTCCGCCACCGCCTCTTCCCCGGCCAGGCCGAACACGATCGCGCCGGTGATCAGTGCGACGGCTCCGGCCGCCGCGACGACGGCCGTGATCCGCTGGTTGTGTTTGTACGGTGCGCGCATCGAAGGGGCCTCGAATTCCGTGCTCGGAGGGCTGGAAGACCCGAGCAAAACACGGAAATTGACCCAAATGGGTGATTGTCATCGTTTGGTCATGTGATCAGTACGGCATGGTCACCGCGCGCCGGGGCCGGGCTTCCTTCCGCCCCGCGCCCCGCCGTGCGCCGCCCCGCCCCGAGCCCTGTCCCGCTCCGGGGACAGGGACAGCACCAGCAGGGCCACGTCGTCGCGCGGCCCGCCTCCGGTGAAGGACCGCAGGTCCCGCCACACCGCCGGGGCCAGCCCCGCCGGATCCGTCGCCAGTACGGGCACGCGGGCGGCCAGCGGGTAGAAGTTCCCCGCCGCGTCGCGGGCCTCGGTCACGCCGTCCGTGTACATCACCAGCCGGTCCCCGGGGAGGGTCCGGAACTCGGCCGGCGCCGCCGGGGTGGGGCCGGCCAGGCCCAGGCCCAGCGGAGGCCCCGGGTCCACGTCGACCTCCGAGACCGTGAAACCCCGTAGCAGCAGGGGCGGGGGATGCCCGCACGACACGATCCGTACGAGGTCCAGTCCGGGCGGGAACTCCAGCAGCACCACCGTCGCGAAGAGCTCCGCGTGCGCCACCGACTCGGCCGCCGAGTCCGCGAGCAGCCGCCGGTCCAGCCGGGCCGCCACCGTCGTGAGCTCCGCGTCGTCCAGGACCCCCTCCCGGAAGGCGCCGAGCAGCGAGGCCACGGTGCCGACGGCGGCCAGGCCGTGGCCCTGGACGTCACCGACCAGCGCGCGCACGCCGTAGGGGCCGACCCGTACGTCGTACAGGTCGCCGCCGACCAGGGTGCCGTGCTGCGCCGCACGGTAGAGGCCCGCGCAGCCGACCGCGCCGACCCGTTCGGGGACGGGCGGCAGGACCGCGAGCTGCGCCGCCTCCGCGACGGTGCGCACGCTCACCAGCTGGGCGTCGCGGCGTTTTCGGACCCAGGCGACCACCACGCTGAGCAGGCCGATCACCGCGACGGTCGCGAGGTCGGACCCCCGGGCGTGGGCGATCCCGAGCGAGGGCAGGCCGATGAGGACCAGCACCACTCCGGCGAAGACGGCCGTCCCGGCGGCCCCGTAGGCGAAGGCGGCCACCGGGGGGAGCCCGGCCAGGAAGTAGCCCAGCTCGACGTCGCCCGGGGTGATGCGCTGCACGAACACCAGCACCACCAGGGCCACCGCCGGCGCGAGGCGTGCCCAGCGCGGCGGCGGCGCCCCGCGCAGCCAGCCCGGCTCCTCGCGTAGGCGTCTCACCCCTCCACCCTTATCCCGGCGCCGAAAGCGCGCACGCCGGGTGGCTCCTTCCGGCGGCGGCCGCGACAGTGGTGGCGTGACGGAAGCGGATGGTACGGCGGAGCACGGCGCGGCGGAGCAGAGCGCGGCGATCAGCACCCGGCTGAACTGGCTGCGCGCGGGGGTGCTCGGCGCGAACGACGGGATCATCTCCACGGCGGGCCTGGTCGTCGGCGTCGCGGGGGCCACGACCTCGCGGACGGCGATCCTGGCGGCGGGCGTCGCCGGGCTGCTGGCGGGCGCGCTGTCGATGGCGGCGGGGGAGTACGTGTCGGTCAGCTCCCAGCGGGACTCGGAGAAGGCGGCGCTGGACGTGGAGCGGCGCGAGCTGGAGGAGTCGCCGGAGGCGGAGCTGGAGGAACTGACGGGGCTGCTGGTGGGCAGGGGGCTGAGCGAGCCCGTGGCCCGGGAGGCGGCCGAGCAGCTGACGGAGCGGGACGCGCTGCGGGCGCACGCGCGGGTGGAGCTGGGGATCAACCCCGACGAACTGGCCAACCCCTGGCACGCGGCGGCGGCGAGCCTGGTGGCGTTCACGGTCGGGGCGCTGCTGCCGCTGCTGGCGATCGTCCTGCCGGGGGCGTCGCAGCGGGTCCCCGTGACGGTGGTCGCGGTCCTGCTCTCCCTGACCCTGTGCGGGGTGCTCAGCGCACGGCTGGGCGGGGCGCCCGCGGCCCGCGCGATCCTGCGCAACGTCGCCGGCGGAGCCCTGGCGATGGCGGTGACCTACGCGGTGGGCACCTGGCTGGGCGCAGCCACCTGACGCAGCCGCCGCCTCCGCGCCCACCCCGCAAGCCGCCCACCGCCTGACGGGGGCTCGCCATCTAATGGCCTGCCGCCGTCTGAGGGGCTTGCCGCAGACTCCGGTCCACTGCCGGTGCCCGGCCCGCCGCCGCCCCCCGGCGTGCCTCCCTCCGCGGCCGGGGAGTGCGAGGCTCGGGCCTGGGCCCGGCGGCCCCTGCCGGGAGCGTGCGGCCCGGAGGTGTGCGGCCCGGGAGCGTACGGCCGGAGGGTGTGCGGCCCGCGCCCGAGCGGCGCGGCTCCGGGCGGCCCGGCGCCCCCGTCGGTGCGGGCCCGCTGCCAAGATGGGGCCATGCGTATCGCAGTCACCGGTGCCACCGGGCTCATCGGCAGCGCCCTCGGGCGGTCACTGAAGGCCGACGGACACGAGCTGGTCCGCTTCGTGCGGCGGGAGCCGGCCGGCCCAGGCGAGGCGCGGTGGGACCCGGCGCGCGGGTACGTGGACCCGGCCGGGCTCGCCGGGTGCGAAGCCGTCGTGCACCTCGCCGGGGCCGGGGTCGGGGACCACCGCTGGACGGCCGCCTACAAGCGCGAGATCCGCGACAGCAGGGTC
The DNA here is from genome assembly GCF_022808175.1 of Streptomyces sp. AP-93. Taxonomy (GTDB): domain Bacteria; phylum Actinomycetota; class Actinomycetes; order Streptomycetales; family Streptomycetaceae; genus Streptomyces. The sequence goes on from NZ_JALGBX010000001.1 coordinate 300,915, forward strand.
AAGGGCACCGCCGCCATCGCCTCGGCCGTCGCCGCCATGGACGAGCCGCCCGCGACGCTCGTCTGCGGATCCGCCGTCGGGTACTACGGAGACACGGGAGACCGGGCGGTCGACGAGGACTCCCCGGCCGGCGAGGGGTTCCTCCCCGAGGTCTGCGTGCAGTGGGAGGCCGCCGCGGCGCCCGCCCGCGACGCCGGGGTCCGGACCGTGTTCGCCCGTACCGGACTGGTCGTCGCCGCCGAGGGCGGGGCCTGGGGGAAGCTGTTCCCCATCTTCAAAGCCGGCATCGGCGGCCGCCTCGGCAACGGCCGCCAGTACTGGTCGTACATCTCGATGCACGACGAGATCGCCGCCCTGCGCCACATCATCGACACCCCGGCCTTGGCCGGGCCGGTGAACCTGACCGCCCCCGAACCCCTGACCAACCGCGAGGTCACCGCCGCGATGGGCCGGGTCCTGCACCGCCCGACGGTGTTCGCCGTGCCCGCGCCGGTCATGCGCGTGGTGCTCGGGGAGTTCGCCCAGGACGTGCTGGGCAGTCAGCGGGCGCGTCCCGCCCGGCTGCTGGAGTCCGGGTTCGTCTTCCGGTACCCGGGGATCGAGGAGTCGATCAGGGCCGCACTGGAGGCCTGAAACGACCCGGGGCCGCCAGGCCCGAAAGCCCCGGCGCGCCAGGCCTGAAAGCCCCGGGCTCCAGGGGGGAGCGCCGGGGCGCACACCTGCGACCGTCCGTGAGCCGAATGCGACCGCCGTGCGACCGGAGTTGACCGCATTACCCGTAATGGCACACCCAACTCGGGTTCCGCTGGAGCCCGTTGGGGGAAGGAGGTTCCCCACACAGCCGGGCCGACCTCGGGGAGGGGCACGTGCTCAACAGCGCACACGCACACCATGCGGACGTGGTCATCGTAGGAGCCGGAGTCTCCGGACTCGCGGCAGCGCACCACCTGATCGCGGCCGGAGTCACGGTCATCGTCCTGGAGGGCGCCGACGACCCCGGAGGCCGGATGGCCACCGAGACCGTGGACGGCTTCCGGCTCGACCGGATCGGCCAGCTCCTCAACACCGCCTACACCGAACCGGCCCGCACCCCGGGCCTCGAAGACCTGGTCCTCAAGCCCTTCGCGCCCGGCGCCCTCGTCCACAGCGACGGCAGAACGCTGCGCGCCGGCGCCCTCACCCGCGCCCGCGCCCTCACCAGCGGCTCCCTCGACCAGGCCCGGATCGGCGCGGCTCTCGCACGCCTCGCCGCCCTGCCCGAGGAACGCCTCCTGGCCCGCCCCGAGCGCACCGCGCACGCCGCCCTGAGCTCCAGGAGCCTCGGTACGACGCTGCGCCCGCTCCTCGCCGCGCTCCTGCGCGACCCCGCACTCACCACCTCCAGCCGGGTCGCCGACCTGGCCCTGCGCACCTTCGCACGCGGCCGCCTCGCCGTACCCGAGGGCGGCGCCGCCACCCTGCCCGCACTGCTCGCCGCCGCGCTGCCGCCCGGCACCGTACGGACCGGGGTCCGGGTCCGCTCCCTCGCCACCAACCTGGTCACCACCGAGGAACACGGCGACTTCAGCTGCCGCTCCGCCGTCCTGGCCACCGGCGCCCGGGCCGCCGCCGAACTGCTCCCGGGCCTGCGCGTGCCCGCCTTCCACCAGGTGACCGTGATGCACCACGCCACCACCACCCCGCTCGCCTGGGACGGCTCGCTGCTCCTGGACGGGGACCCGGACTGGCCCGTCGCCCACACCGCGGTGATGAGCGCGGTCGACCCGACGCGCGCGCCCGCCGGCCGCAGCCTGGTCACCACCACCGTGCTCGGCCCGCCGCCGCCCACCCGGACGGTCGCCTCGCGACTGGCCCGGCTCTACGAGACCGCGACCCGGGACTGGGAGCTGCTCGCCGTCCACCACACCCCCGAGGCCGTCCCCGCCATGCCGCCGCCGCAGGACACCCGGCGCACCGTCCGGGTCCTGGCCGGGCTGTACGTGTGCGGCGACCACCGGGACACCAACACCGTCGAGGGAGCCCTGCGCTCGGCCCGCCGCGCCGCAGCCGCCCTCCTGCGCGACTTCGGCATCCCCGTCCCGTCCACCCCGGAAGCCGCCCTCCCACTGGCAGCCTGACCCCACCACCCACCACCCCGCCGCCCCCACACACCCTCGCGGGCCACCACTCTCTTCGGGGCCCGGGTCGCCCTACGGCCACCACTCTCTTCGGGGCCCGGGTCGCCCTTCGGTCACCACTCTCTTCGGGGCCCGGGTCGCCCTTCGGTCACCACTCTCCTCGGGGCCCGGGTCGCCCTGCGGGCAACCACCCACCTCGCGGGCCGTTTCGCCTCGAGGGCAACCACCCCTCCTGTGCGGTACTGCGTCGCCCTGCGGGCAACCACCCCCCTCGGAGGGCTGGTTGCCCGCAGGGCAAAATCAGCCCCGCCGGCGTTTGAGGCGCGGGGTCCGGGGCGGAGCCCCGGGAGCGGACCCGCAGGGGCACCACGGCGCAGCCACCCGCCGGCCCCGGGGGCGCAGCCACCTCCCCCGCCGACCCGCAGGGTCACGACAAGGCGGCCACCCGGTCCCGATACCCCCGCACCGCAGACGCGTCCCGGTACGGCTCCAGCCGCCGCTCGAAGTCCCGTACGTACTCCACCGCCCGCACCGACCGCATCTCACTCGCCTGCTGCGCCGCCTCCGCGCCCAGCGCGCACGCCTGGTCCAACTCGCCCAGCCCCAGCCGCGCCGTGGCCAGCACCACCCGGCAGAACAGCCGTGACCGCGCGTACGAGGGCGCCCGCAACTGCAAGGACCGCTCCGCGTGCTGCGCCGAGGCCCGGTACTGCTGCAGGTCCCGGTGGCAGTGCCCGAACTCGTCCGCGAGCTGCGCCTCGTCGTAGTCCCGCGCCCAGTGCGGTACGTCGTCCCCCGGCCGGGCCGCGCCCAGCGCCCGCTCGGCCCGCACCAGCGAGGCCGTCGACGCCCTGACCTCCCCGAGCACCGCGTGCCCGCGCGCCTCCGCCGAGTGCAGCAGCGCCTGCACCACCGGCGGCGGCCCGGAGCCCACGCCCTGCTGGGCCACCCGGGCCAGCTGCACCGCCTCCCGGCCGTGGCCGAGGTAGACCGCCTGCCGGCTCATCGTGATCAGCACGTACGCCCCGTACGGCCGGTCCCCGGCGGCCTGGGCCAGGCGCAGCGCCTGGACGAAGTACCGCTGGGCGAGCCCGTGCGCGGCGATGTCGTACGAGGTCCAGCCCGCGAGCCGGGTCAGATCGGCGGCGGCGGAGAACAGCCGGCGCCCGGTGGTCTCCCCGTAGGTGCCGCGCAGCATCGGCTCGGCCTCGTGTTCCAGGTACCGGACCAGGGCCTGGCGGGCATGGCCGCCCCCGTAGGCGTGGTCCAGGGTGCGGAACAGCTCGCTCACCGATCTGAGCGCCGCGATGTCACCGCCCGTCACCCGCTGCCCGGGCCCGCGGTCGATCTGCCGCTGCCGGGGCACCGAGGCCCGGCCGGGCAGGGGACGGTTCTGCTCGGGACGGCTGTGTTCGTGACGGCTGTGTTCGGGGCGGCTCTGTTCGGGAACGCGCGCGGCGGCCTGCTCCGCGCCCCGGCCGACCCGTTCGTCGGCGCGCCCGATCAGCCAGTCGCGGCTGGGCACCACCAGCCCGGCCGGGGTGAAGGCGATCTTGCGCAGCTCGGCGTGCGAACCGGAGTCCTTGCGCCAGAGCCCGCTCGCGATGTCGACGGCCTCCTCGGGGGTGGCCGCGAACTCCAGCCCCGCGTACACCGGGGCACACGCGTCCAGGCCCAGGTCCTGGGCCGAAAGCCGCCGCCCCAGGCGCCGGGTGAACACCTCCGCGATCAGCGCCGGCGTGGTGCCGCGCGGCTGCTGCCCGCGCAGCCAGCGGGTCACGGAGGTCTTGTCGTACCGCAGATCGAGACCGTGCTCCAGACCGAGCTGGTCGACACGGCGGGCGAGCCCGGCGTTGGAGAAACCGGCCTCGGCGATCAGCGCCGAGAGTTGCCGGTTGGGGACACGCTGGGCAGGTCGTTCCGTCATCGGATTTCTTTCGTGGAAACCCCTGCTTGAGCTGGGGGAGGGAGCGAATCCTTGGGGGCAGAGGTGCGGAGCGCCGGAGGTCTCTTCGCTTTGTCGATGACGGTCATCTGGTGCCGGTGGGTCCTTCGCGCCGGGCGGTGTAGGCGTATCCGTCGCCTCGTTGGAGGAGGCGGAAGTGTTTGTGGTGGATGCCTTGGATGAGGCCGTGGGCGGATTTGATGTTGAAGTTGCCGTTGGAGCGGACGGCGATGCGGCCGGTGTGGGTGCCGGTCTTCTTGCCGGTGGGGACGATGGCGCGGGCGAGGTCTCCGGTCTGGTAGCCGAAGAACTGCTTCTGCCTGGGTAGGCGCAGACGAGGGAACCCGTACTTGTCGGGGCAGGTGCGGGCATAGCTGCCGCGCCCGGCTGCGGTGACCGCAAGGACATGGGCCGGGGTGCGGGTGACGGTGTCGAGCTCGCCTACGCAGAGGGCGTCGAGGGTATGGGTCTTCGGGGTGCCGGTCCGCTGCCGATTCCATTTGGTGCGGCCACCGGATGCGGTGCGCACCGTGGGGAAGGTGGCGTCGAGGGCGTGCCAAAGGGCCCAGCGGGTGGCGTTGACGGCTGCCGCGTCGCGGAGTGGGGCTTTGGCCTGGGCGAGGATGCGGGCCAGCCGGCGTGGAGATTTCCTGAGGAAGTCTTCGACGGGGTGGTTGGATTTCTTCTCGTTGCAGGGGATGCAGGCGGTGCACAGGTTGGAGATGCGGTCGCTGCCGCCCAGGCTCTTGGGGTGGATATGGTCGATGTTGAGCGGCACTCCGGTAGCACCGCAGTAGGCGCAGGCCCTCCCCCACTTGGCCAACAGGTACTCGCGGGCTTCTGTGCCGTGCAGGGTGCCGTGTTGGTATTCGGCTCTCTCCAGGGGTCCGCCGTGGGACATAGCGTGAGTGTCGAAAGCGGCGCGCTCGATGTGCACCGCGCGTACGGGTGCCCAGCGTGCGAGCCGGGTGGTCCACGACATGGTGGTGTCCACGCGGTGACGCAGCGACGGGGCGAGCCAGCCCTTCGGGCGGGTGCGGTTGGAGAAGCGGGGTGCGCGATAGCGCAGATTGCGTGAACGCCTGCCGCGCCGGTAGGCGGCACGAGCAGTGAGCTTGTCCCGGATCCGGCCACCCCGGTGGGCTAGCTCGACCGCGTACAGGCCACGGCGCTCACCGTCCTTCGCGGTGAACACGGCGAGGCCGGTGTGCTTGGAGCCGGGGTCGATCCCGAGTTCCACGCCGTCCACCTTTGACTGGTCTGAGGTGCGGTCTTTCAGCCGGATGACGAACGGGGTGTGCCGGGCCACGACGGCGCGGCCCTGCTTGAGGAGCTTGCGGGCTCTGGCGGGTGTGGTCGGTTGCAGTGGTAAGCCGTGCTTGTCCAGGACGAACACGACAGGGTGGCCCTCACGGGCCTGCTCCCCAACCTCACGGTTGGGGGTGACGCCGTCGATGCCAGGTGAAGCATCGGTGGTCTCCCCTCGCACATGTTCCACGCCGGTTACCGCACGAGCACGGTGTTCGAGTCCCGTTTCGTCCCCGATCCGGGGGGTGTCTGCTGACTCGAATTCCAGAGCAGCCCGCTGAGGAAGCACGGACTGGTGGGTCTTCTCGCCTACGTGGAACGTAGCCAACTTTCGTTCACCTCCACACATGTGTTGTTGGCTGGTGCTGGTAACGGCGGCCCTCAACCACGCGGGTTGAAAGCCCCTTCCTTGCTGGAGGGGATCCTGTTACAGGGCCGGGACTCCGGTCTGTTATCGCTCACGGTCTCCGGACGAACGGCGTGAATGTAGCGGCGAACCTTGCCCGGACCGCCCTCTCTGTCCCACATTCATCCGATCGTGTGCAGAACCGGTGGGTCTCTTTACGGACCGACCCCCTCCACCCGCGTACGCTGCGCCCCATGACCCGCCGGCCCACCGGGGAGCCTCACCCCGGCAGCTGCGAGCGCCCCGACGGCGACGGCAGCCACGCAGAGTCCACGGCCCCGCCGCACGTCCCCGAGCCGGCAGCGCCCGAGCTGACCGAGGCGGAGTGCCGGCGGTGCGGGACCTACATCGCGGGGCTCGACGGGCGCTACGCGTGCGGGGTCTGCGGCTGGGTGAACGACCACTCCGAGGGCCACCGCCGGCTGCCCCGGGCGGACGAGGACCCGGACCGGCCGCCGAAGGGCCGCAGGCGGCCGAAACAGCTCCCCGGACCCCCGGATCCCGGGCCTTCGGCGGTGTCCGGGACGGGCGGCTGACGGGGCCCGCGGGGGCCGCCGTACCCTTGCCTGGTGCGATAGGTGCACACAGCAAGTTCGTCGGCAGGTTCAACGAGGAGGCGCCGCGGTGGCTGAGCTTGGGTTTGTCCGCTTGGGCTTCGGCCCGGAGGCCGTCGAGTACACGGTGGCCTGGGAAGAGCAGCGCCGGGTGCACGCGGCCCGCTTCGCGGACGAGATCGAGGACACCTGCCTGCTGGTGGAGCACCTGCCGGTCTACACGGCCGGCCGGCGTACCGCCGACAGCGAGCGCCCGCTCGACGGCACGCCCGTCGTGGACGTGGACCGCGGCGGCAAGATCACCTGGCACGGCCCGGGCCAGCTGGTCGGCTACCCGATCATGAAGCTGCCCCGCCCCGTGGACGTGGTCGCCCACGTCCGCCGCCTGGAGGACGCGCTGATCCGCACGGCCGCCGAGTTCGGCCTGGAGACCACCCGCGTCGAGGGGCGCAGCGGGGTCTGGGTGCTCGGCGACCCCGTGGAGGAGCGCCCGAAGATCGGCGGCCTCTCGCTGGACTTCGACCCGAGGCTGCACGACGAGGAGTTCGACGCCCGCCTGAACGGCCCCGAGTACGCGCCTTCCAACGCCGGCCAGCGCCGCGAGGACCGCAAGCTCGCCGCCATCGGCATCCGGGTCGCCAAGGGCGTCACGATGCACGGCTTCGCGATCAACGTGAACCCCGACAACACCTGGTTCGACCGGATCGTCCCCTGCGGGATCCGGGACGCCGGTGTGACCTCGCTCTCGTACGAACTGGGCCGCGAGATCACCATCGCCGAGGTGCTGCCGGTGATCGAACGGCACCTGAAGGACGTGCTGGAGCAGGCCGAGCTGCGCCCGCGGGAGATAGAGCCTGCCGCGGGCTGATCCCGGGGGGACGCCGGGGAATGGGTCGGGCCGCCCGCAGGTTGGCCGAGTGAAGAGCGTATGAAATTACGGGCGTACCCTGGTGGGCGCCGAAGAATCGAAGTCACAGGGAGCCGGTCGTGTCCGCAGTCGCACCCGACGGACGCAAGATGCTGCGCCTAGAGGTCCGTAACGCCCAGACGCCCATCGAGCGCAAGCCCGAGTGGATCAAGACGCGGGCGAAGATGGGTCCCGAGTACACCAAGATGCAGGCCCTGGTGAAGGGCGAAGGACTGCACACGGTGTGCCAGGAAGCCGGCTGTCCGAACATCTACGAATGCTGGGAGGACCGCGAGGCCACCTTCCTCATCGGTGGCGACCAGTGCACCCGGCGCTGTGACTTCTGCCAGATCGACACGGGCAAGCCCGAGGCGCTGGACCGCGACGAGCCCCGCCGCGTCGGCGAGTCCGTCGTCACCATGGACCTGAATTACGCCACCATCACGGGCGTCGCGCGCGACGACCTGGCGGACGGCGGAGCCTGGCTCTACGCGGAGACCGTGCGCCAGATCCACGAGCAGACGGCGGGCCGCGAGAGCGGGCACACCAAGGTCGAGCTGCTCGCCCCGGACTTCAACGCGGTCCCGGAGCTGCTGGACGAGGTCTTCGCCTCCCGCCCCGAGGTCTTCGCCCACAACATCGAGACGGTGCCGCGCATCTTCAAGCGCATCCGCCCCGGCTTCCGCTACGAGCGCTCGATGGACGTCATCACGCGGGCGCGGGCCTACGGCCTCGTCACCAAGTCCAACCTGATCCTGGGCATGGGCGAGGAGCGCGAGGAGGTCAGCCAGGCGCTGAAGGACCTCCACGAGGCGGGCTGCGAGCTCATCACCATCACGCAGTACCTGCGCCCCTCGCCGCGCCACCACCCGGTCGAGCGCTGGGTGAAGCCGGCCGAGTTCGTGGAGCTGGCGCAGGAAGCCGAGGAGATCGGTTTCTCCGGAGTCATGTCCGGCCCGCTGGTCCGCTCCTCGTACCGCGCGGGACGTCTTTACACCCAGGCGATGGAGAAGCGCGCGACGGTCTGAGTGCCAGGTGCGCGTGAGGCGTGCATGGCGCGCGAGGCGCGTGGTGCGGGCGGTATGTGAACTCCCGCACAAAGTCTTACTTACGGGTAACACCGCACCGATGCGGCCCCTAGGCTCTTTCTAGCGAGAGTCCTGGTGGGCCGCATCAAGGTTTCATCACTGTTTGACCAGTCGGTCATGCCCTGGTAACACCAGTCAGTGACGATTGTTCGACGCACCGCACACACGCTTGGCAACCCCCGACGTGAGCTCCGTGAAAGGGTCGACACCATGCAGGCCGCGCCCGTACGCGCCATCGCCATTCCGTCCCTCACCGACGCCGTCCGCGGCCTGGAGTCGCTGCTCATGAGCGGCGCCCGCCGGAACGCCTGGACGGCGGTCCTCGAAGACCGCCGCAGGGCCCAGGACCGGGTCGAAACCGAGCACGTACTCGAGGCCGCGGCGACCCGGACCGAGAAGGCCACGTAAACTTCGCTGCATGGCGAGGAAGTCAAACGCAGAGACTGCTGCGAACCCCGGGCGACTGAAGCAGATCGCCCTGACGTACAAGATGACGCGCAAGGCCGACCCGAAGGTCGGTCTGATCGTCGCGGGCGTGGGAATCGTCACCTTTGGTGTCTTTCTTGCGATCGGCTTCCTGATCGACCACCCGGTCTACCTGGGCATCCTGGGCTTCCTGGTGGCGTTCCTGGCGATGGCGGTCATCTTCGGACGGCGAGCCGAGACGGCCGCCTTCGGACAGATGGAGGGACAGCCGGGCGCGGCCGCGGCCGTACTGGACAACGTGGGCCGGGGCTGGAGCACCACCCCCGCCGTCGCGATGAGCAAGCAGCAGGACATCGTCCACCGTGCCGTGGGCAAGGCCGGCGTGGTCCTGATCGCCGAGGGCAACCCGAACCGGGTCAAGCCGATGCTCGCGAACGAGAAGAAGAAGCTGGCCCGGATCATGCCCGACATCCCGGTCCACGACTTCATCGTGGGCAAGGGCGAGGGCGAGGTGCCGCTCAAGAAGGTCCGTACGACCCTGATGAAGCTGCCCCGCGTGCTCTCCGGACCCCAGATCACCCAGGTCAACGACAAACTGCGGGCCATGGGGGACTTGCTGAGTAATATGCCGATCCCAAAGGGCCCTATGCCCGGTCGTGGCATGAAGGGTCAGCGACCGCGATGAGGACACCGGGAGTGACCCCTGTGGTCATTTCCATGGTGGGCAACGGATGAGGCTTGGTTGGAGGGGTGCCTTGGCACCCCTCCAACGCGTTCATGACCGCTTCCCACAGGCCTGATTCCGTCCAGCGCCGCCAATGGCCGCGCAACCCCGTCGAGCTGTGTTTCGCGTTCAGCTCTGCCCACCGTGCATCGGTCCTCGCCTTCTCCAGGAAGGCTTCCAGGACGGTCCGGGGAGCCAAGCCCCCCTTCTGGCGAGCGCGCGTTCCCCCGTTGGGGAACAAGCCCAGGGCGATCAGTCGAGCCCAGACCTCATCGGTCACCGTCGGGACCGATCTGGCCTCTTTCCGGAACCAGTCGGCCACGGGGCAGACCGTGCCCCGCCGCATCGGGGGCGGTGGGCCGGTCATCTCGATCCGGATGTCGAGCAAGCCCATCAACTCCCGCTGCCGCTCTCGCGCCAGATCCTTCAATTCCTCGTGGGTCAACCGGGTGAGGGCCCGAAGCGTCAGGGCCCGACACTCCTCGTTGATCGCCTCCACATGCCAGGAAGCCACCTCCGCGCGTGTCCGCTCCAAGCGCTCACGCTCTTCCCGTAGTGGCCTCAGGGCCCGGTCGGCAGCGATTTCCGCATCTCTGGGCGGCAGTCCCCGCTCCGTCGCAGACTTTGCCATGACGCTCGCGACGAGGCCGATCGTCTTGGCCTGCTCGGCAACGAGCCGATCCAGCTCGGTCAGTCTCGCCGCACGGTTCGCAGCCGGCCGGGTGCTTAGTCCGGACCGCTCCTCCGCCGGGGCGCGGAATCGTTCCTCATCTCCGACAAGGGTGCAGACTCTGGCCCACGCCCAATCTTCGACTCCGGTGGCATAGATCTGTGGGCAGGAGCAAATGGAGGCGCCCGCGTACAGCGGTCGCTTCCCCGTGCAGACGTAGTGAGGGGATTTCTCGCCGACTGGACTCCCGCCGACATAGTGCTTCCCGCACGGACTCGATCTGCGCCCACTGAGGGTGTAGCAGTTCCACTGAACCGGCGAAACCTTCGGCCGCCGGGAGACCGCGCTCCTGAGTTCGGCGACTTCGGCCTCGGTGAAGACGGGATCGAGCGGGATCGCAATGCTCTCTCCCCAGACGGGAGCGCCGTCGGGCCGGGTCTCTGCCCGGTGTGGCTTTCGGAAGACGTATCGGGCACTCAAGAGGTCCTCGTCCATGAGCCGTGCCCTGATATTGGCCTGGCTCCAGCGCTTGCCCGATCGAGTGCGTGAGCCCTCCGTGTTCAGGGCGAGCGCGACGCGGCCCCACTTGCCGTGTTCTTTGACGGCGAGCTGCCTCGCCCGGCGCAAGGTCGGCGCCTCGTGACGAGTGGTGCAAGGGGCTGACGGGGAGCAGTGGTCTCCTCCGTCGCAGTCATCGATCACCAAGCGCTGCTCGCCGCGGCGGCCCTGGTTGAGGATCCGGTATCCGTATCGCGGTGCCCCTCCGGGATGGCCGCCTTCTTTGGCCTTCTCCTGGATTCCGCCCTGTGTGCGGGTACGGATGTTCCTGTGCTCCTGTATGGCGTACTGGGCACCGTGGTGCATCCGTGATCGTCCGGCTCCGGTGGAGTTGTCGTAGTCGTCGTTGGCGACGGCCACGAAGATGCCCAGATCCTCAAGTTCCCAGATCCACTGCCAGAAGGCCGGCCCGGTGCGGCCGATTGCCCTGGTCTCGTTCACGTCCGAGTGCGTCCCTACCGTCCGCCTTGAGGGAGCCGCTGACGCCTCCATCGGTGTACGTGCCTACGTGTTCCCAGCCCTTGCCTGTGATGTAGAGCGAGGTGTCTACGCCGGTATAGGCCAGTCCGTAGCCCTTGGTCTGTACCTGAGTCGATACGCGGAGATAGTCGACGGCGCGTAGGGCGCCGGTTGCCCGCGATGGGATCCCGTTCGCAGGCGTGAGAGAGTTGCCCATGTCAGTCCTCCAAGACTGGCCAGACCCCGGGGTGTTAGCGCACGCCCGGGGTCACCCATGTGCTTGTCACGCTAGAGGTTTTGGCTGCGATGGAGGCGTTGAAGGGGAGAGATCCCCCAATGGGGTGACTTCTTCCGGGAGACCTGGATCCTGATTGCATACAGAAGGGCGCCCTGAGCAGCAGCTCAAGGGCGCCCTTCTGTGTCTCCCGGTCCCTAGATCCTGACCTGTACGGCGCGGCTGAGACGGTCGTGCAGCCCGCGGCCGTCGCGGTCCCAGACGAGGGCCGGGATCAGCAGGGCGAGCAGCGCGGTGCGCAGCACCACGCGGCCGAAGCCGAGCCGGCCGCCGTCCTGCGAAACGACCCGGAGGCCCAGGATCCGCTTCCCGGGGGTAAAGCCCACGGTGCCGACGGTCAGGACCACCAGGGTGACGAACACCGCCAGCGTCCAGTTCCCCGCGCCGTTCCAGTCACGGCCCGTGATCAGGCCGTACGCGATCAGCTGGCAGCCCATCCAGTCGATGGCGACGGCGCCGAGCCGACGGCCGAAACGGGCCACCGATCCGGTTCCCCGCTGCGGCAGGCCGAGCTGTTTGCCGGGGTACCCGAAGTCGGCACCCATCTCCTCGGCGGCCTCGCGGGGGCCGGAGAGCCAGGATCCGATTGCTTGCCTCTTGTCCACGCGAACACGGTACCTGTGCGGCTCGACGCCGTTCCGGCGGGACCCTGGTTAACTTGTGCGAAACAAATGGGTCATGCTTGAGAAACCCCGTCTGCTTATGGTCGGGTCAGCGTGCGGCACCGCACTGACGCACCACTAGCTATAAAAGCCCGCCCCTGCCCCGGGGTCGGGAGTAGGAGGAGTTGGATGTTCAAGAACGCCGACGAAGTGACGCAGTACATCCAGGACAACGACGTCAAGTTCGTTGACGTCCGCTTCTGCGACCTGCCTGGTGTGATGCAGCACTTCACCATCCCGGGGCGCGCGTTCGACCCGAACGAGGAGCTGGCCTTCGACGGCTCCTCGATCCGCGGCTTCCAGGCGATCCACGAGTCCGACATGGCGCTGCGTGCCGACATCACCACCGCGCGCCTGGACCCGTTCCGCAAGGACAAGACGCTCAACATCAACTTCTTCATCCACGACCCGATCACGGGCGAGGCCTACAGCCGCGACCCGCGCAACGTCGCGAAGAAGGCCGAGGCGTACCTCGCCTCCACCGGCATCGCCGACACCGCGTACTTCGGCCCCGAGGCCGAGTTCTACGTGTTCGACAGCGTGCGCTTCGCGACCTCCGCGAACGAGAGCTTCTACCACATCGACTCCGAGGCCGGTGCCTGGAACACGGGCTCCGAGGAGAACAACCGTGGTTACAAGGTCCGCTACAAGGGTGGTTACTTCCCCGTAGCCCCGGTCGACCACTTCGCCGACCTGCGCGCCGAGATCTCCCTCGAGCTGGACGCCCAGGGCCTCCAGGTCGAGCGTCAGCACCACGAGGTCGGCACCGGTGGCCAGGCCGAGATCAACTACAAGTTCAACACGCTGCTCGCCGCGGCCGACGACCTGATGCTCTTCAAGTACATCGTGAAGAACGTCGCCTGGCGCAACGGCAAGACCGCGACCTTCATGCCGAAGCCGATCTTCGGTGACAACGGCTCGGGCATGCACGTGCACCAGTCCCTGTGGGCGAACGGCGACCCGCTGTTCTACGACGAGGCCGGCTACGCGGGCCTCTCGGACACCGCGCGCTACTACATCGGCGGCATCCTCAAGCACGCCCCGTCGCTGCTGGCGTTCACCAACCCGACGGTGAACTCCTACCACCGCCTGGTCCCGGGCTTCGAGGCGCCGGTCAACATGGTGTACTCGCAGCGCAACCGCTCCGCCGCGATGCGCATCCCGATCACCGGCTCGAACCCGAAGGCCAAGCGCGTCGAGTTCCGCGCTCCGGACCCGTCCTCGAACCCGTACCTGGCGTTCGCGGCCCTGCTCCTCGCGGGCCTCGACGGTGTCAAGAACAAGATCGAGCCGATGGAGCCGATCGACAAGGACCTCTACGAGCTCTCCCCGGACGAGCACGCGAGCGTCCCGCAGGTCCCGACCAGCCTCGAGGACGTCCTCAAGGCCCTCGAGGAGGACCACGAGTACCTCCTGGCCGGCGGTGTCTTCACCCCCGACCTGATCGAGACCTGGATCGACTACAAGCGCACCCACGAGATCGCCCCGATCGCGCAGCGCCCGCACCCGCACGAGTTCGAGCTCTACTTCGACCTCTAGGAATTAGGGCATACCCGGACCAATCGCCCCTAGGGTGTGCGGTCCAGGAAAGCCCCCCTGACCTGCGGAAACACCTTTCGGCACCTTCCGTCGTCTTCCAGCGTTTTCCGTCGCCTTGTGCAAGATCGGTGCAACGGGACGGCTCTGGCGGACGGCGTGCCAGTCCGAATTGCACATGATCGAGGCCCCGCCTCTCTTCACGGAGAGTAGCGGGGCCTCTTTCTGTTTGCCTATCTTTGTCCACAAAAGCCCAGGTCGGAGGTGGTGTGGAGAGTCTGATGAGGTGTTTGCGCGGGGCCGGAGAGTGAGCGTACGGTCACATCCGTAGTCGCACGGGCGTCCCTGATGGGGGTGCTCGGGAAGCTGCACGGCGCCCCGCTGTCTACCCGGCCGGCGTCACAGACCAAGGCCGCGGGCAACGCAAAGAGGCCCGAGCATCCAGGGACGGGTAACGCCGTCCCATTCCAAGAAGCTCGGACCTCTCACTGCTGACCAACGGCCACCGAGCTTTCGCTCGTCCCAGGTTCTCGCCAAAGTCCCCGGGGTGGGCCTCGAAGTAAGAGGCTTCGAGTGTCAATCAGCACGCTTAGTTTGCCATGCCCTGATGCGGCACGGCCAGCCAGCCGCCCTATTTGTCGCGATGAATCTCGCGCAGTTGCTGGCGAAACGGTACGTCCGATCCGCACCCGCTTCCCCGCCGCGTGGCTGACCCGGTTTACCGGGGACACCCTCCGGGTCTGGACGCTGGCCAACGACTACGGCCGCCCGGCCCGGGGTGAGACTGCCCGCCGCGGATGCTTCGCCTCGGACAAGACCATCGCCGAACAGCTCGGCCTGCATCCTGTAACCGTCCAGTCCGCGTTTGCCGTACTGGAGGACCGGACCCACGCCGGCGAAGCCGCGGTGGCCTCTTCCACGCGCAGCCACCGGGCGACCGTGACCCGCTGGACCCGGCCCGTCGGCAAGAGCGAGAAGTGCGTCGAGGTCTCCTCGCACGCCCGCGCCGAGCTGTCCGCGAACCGGTTCAAGGTGTACGGCTTCATCCGGCTGGAGAACGACTTCGAGACCGAGCCGTCCCCGAAGGAGATCGGCAAGGCGCTCCGCCTGACCTCGGAGACCGTCCGTCGCATCCTGGTCGACCTCCGTACCGAGGGCTGGGTCAGCAAGACCGAGGGCGGCGGCGGCCGGGGCAACGAGGCCCGCTACACCGCCCACGACTTCCCGGTCATCCGGATCACGCAGCTCGCTCTCTTCCCCCAGCCCCAGCAGGTCAAGGTGGTCGCGTCCGAGGCCGCCGAAGACCTCGCGGACGAGATGTTCCCGGGCCAGATGAGACTCTTCGACTGCCCTGGAAACCCCCTCGATCTTCTTGCGGAAACCCCCCTCGATCCGGCTGTAGCAAACCCCCTCGATCCGGCTGTACAGAAGAAGCCCTCTTTTGATCAGGCTCTTTTTGATGATGCGGGCGAGGTGGATGGTGGTTCCGCCCGTAGGGCGCTACAGGTAGTAGCGCGTGGCCCTGTGGAAAACCCGGCCACCGAGACGTTTTCGCAGGCAGTGGCCGAGGTGGACACGGCTTCGCCGGAAGCACCCAAGAAGTCCCCCACCACGATCTCGGCGACCGCGTACCGCGTGCTGCGGCTGCTGCCGCTGGAGCTGTCTCCCGGTCAGTACGGGCTGGCAGCGAAGGCGATCGAGCAGGCGGTGGCCCAGGTCGGCGGCGACGTCGAGCGCATCACCGATCGCGTCCACCGCAACCTCGCCGGCCCGCAGGTCACCGACCCGTACGGCTGGATCATCAGCCGGGGCTTGCGGAACTCCCCCTGCCCGGAGACAGCGTGCGAGGACGGCCGCACCTGGCCGACCGGAGCCGACTGCCCGATCTGCCGCGAGCGGTACGCCGACCGGCGTGGAACCCCGCTGGTCTTCCGCGACCGCGCCACCGCGATCTACGAGGTGACGTGGATCTGCACGAAGTGCGAGCGCCCCGGCCCAGGCGAACCACCCGCCGATGCCATCTGCCGCGTCTGCTGCCCGGATGTGGCCCGGGTCGGGCCGTCGCCCTACCTGGCCGAAGACGTCCGGGGCCACGCTGCGGCCGTCCGCTCCGGCATCCGCCACAAGGCCACCGCCGAGCAGGACCACGACGCCCTGGCCATCGCCCGCGAGCAGAAGCGGGCTCGCCGCCTCGAACTCGACGAACAACGCCGCCCCGGCGACACCGCATGACCACCACCATCCCGAAGGAGATTGCCGTGGCCACCGATACCCGCAACGCCCAGACACCGCTGGACTGGGGCAGCGCCGCGGCCTGCGCGGGCTCTGTGCTGAGCCTGTTTTTCAGCTCGGGCACCAGCGGCATGGAAAAGCTGGCCACCCTGCGGGCCAAGGACATCTGCGAAGGGTGCCCGGTCCGGCAGAAGTGCCTGGACTGGGCGCTCGACCTCGAAATCGAGTACGGCGTTTACGGCGGCCTCGACCCCCGTGAGCGCGAGCGCCTCGTCGCCCGCGAGGCCGCGGCGTGAGCGGGCAGCAGAAAGCCCCCGCCGCGGTGTCGACGGGGGCCTGGAGGTCGGATTCAGGATTCTGCGGCAGCCGGCTCGCCCAGGCGGGATGCCTCGCCCAGCGCCCGGCAGGCACGTTCGTACCAGGCCATGTCCACGATCACCGCGCGCGGCTCCTCGTAGCGCACCACCACGGTGTGCGTCGCGTTGTAGTGCGCCCTGTTCACGGTCTCCGTGAAGTCCTTCCGGACCTCCGCGACGGGCCGCCGGGCGGATGCCTGTTCGTCTGCCATGCGCATATCGTACGGCCACCCACTCTTGCACAACAGATGAATGTTGTACAACACTGACCTACGCATCAACACCGGAGCGACAAGCCGGGGTTGACCAGCACCACGAGAACAGCCCGGAGGAAAGCCCGCGGGGGTGAGTACGAAGGCAGCGCTCGTTCCTTGAGAACTCAACAGTGGACAGAAACAAGATCAACGAGGTCTGACGATCTCCAGCCCGGCGCGTCTCGTACGTGCCGTGGCTGTGGGCCCTCAGCCCAAACGAAGAACGCCCCCGGCCGCTGCGCAAACAGCGGTGATCGGGGGCTCCGACAGATACCCCTGCCACACAGGAGCCGTCGTGATCCACACCGTAATGCACCCCAAGGTGCCGCCGATCGACCGGGCCTGCGCCCGGAAGGCCGCCGCCCTCCTCGCGAAGGGCTGGACCCGATGACCGACCACGACCACGACCAGGCTCGTGAGGAAGAGCGCGAGGACATGGTGCAGCTCGCCCGCACCGAGACCGAGCGCACGCTGACCGAGTACGGGGTCGCGCCCGCCGAGATCGCGCTCATCCTCGGGAGCGGCGAGTGAACGCCTCCGTCTTCCAGCAGCTCGAACTCGACATCCCTCTCGGCGCCGGCCGCGGGACCCTCACCACCGCGGATCGCCTGCGGGCCGCCGAGCTCCGCGCCCGCCAGGCCCACCGCCGGGCAGCCCGCACCTGGCACGGCTACGCCGCCGAGTTCTTCGGGGGGCTGCGATGAAGCCCCAGCGCCGCCAGGCCGGATGCGGCACGGCCCTATTTAACGTCGCCGCCGTCTTGTTCCTGGTCGTCCTCGCCCTCAAGGCGGGCACCCAGTGACGCCCCGCACGACCCGAAAGGAGGACCCGGTGCCGGACACCCGCACGGGCCTCGCCCAGCTCACCGGCGCCCGCAAGCGTCTCGCCCTGGCCGTCGGCGGGGGCGCCCTGATCATCGCCGGGATCGGCTTCGCCGGGTCCTACTCGGCCGTCGTGGACCTGGCCCGCGAGAAGGGTTTCGGCAAGTTCGCCCATGTCTTCCCCATCGGCGTCGACGCGGGCATCGCCGTACTCCTCGCGCTCGACCTGCTGTTGTCCTGGATCAGGATTCCCTTCCCGATCCTGCGACACATCGCATGGATGCTGACCGCCGCGACCATCGCCTTCAACGGCGCCGCGGCCTGGCCCGACCCGATCGGCGTCGGAATGCACTCCGTCATGCCGGTCCTCTTCGTCGTCGTGGTCGAAGCCGTACGCCACGCCGTCGGCCGCCTCGCCGACATCACCGCCGACAAGCACATGGACGGGGTCCGTATCACCCGCTGGCTCCTCTCGCCCGTCCCCACCGCGAAGCTGTGGCGGCGGATGAAGCTGTGGGAACTGCGCAGCTACGAGCAGGTCGTGGGGATGGAGCAGGATCGGCTGATCTACCAGGCCCGCCTACAGGCCCGGTACGGGCGCGCATGGAGGCGCAAGGCGCCCGTCGAGGCGGTGCTGCCACTTCGGCTTGCCCGCATCGGAGTCCCTCTCGCGGACACCGCGCCCGCCGGCCTCGCCGCTGCCGGACTCGACATCGAGTGGCGCCCGACCGCCCGACCGCCCGCCGAGACCACCGCGCTTCCCGCCTTCGAGGAGCACACCACGGCCGCTTTGGAGGTGCTCGGCCACCCCGTCCAAACGTACGCGGACACCCCGAGCGCGCTGCCCGCCCTTCCCTCCGGCCCGGAGGAAGGTAACCACCCCTCGCTGAGAGCTGCCCTTACCGGCCGACAGCCCGCGTACGCCGAGGAAGGGGCGCCGAAGAAGGCCCGGGAGGAGGTCACCGCCCGCATCCCGCAGGTCGACCTCCCGGAGGAAGCGCCGGAGTGCGAGGACGTCGTGCAGGTTCCCGCGCAGGTTCCGCCCCCGGAAGTCGGGACGGACGCCCGAACGGGTGAGTCTGCCGATGAGTCGACAAACCCGAAGGTCGCGCCCGGAGGTAACCGAACGTCGGACCAGCGTGACCCGCTGGCCGAACACCGCGCCCGCGTGGCCGAGGAGACGGCCGTCAAGCGGCAGGTCATCCGCGAGAAGTGGACGGCGGCGAAGGCCGAGAACCCCGCCCTCTCGAAGGCCGCGTTCGCCCGCATGACCTCCTGGACCGACCGGGAGGTCTACGCCGCGCTGCAAGGCGCATCCGCCTGACCCCGCACAGCACGACGCCCCCGAGCCAATGCTTCCTACGGCCGGCTCGGGGGCGTCCCCTTCGTCCCCGAAAGGACAGACCGAGTGTCCCAGATACTGAGCAAGCGCCGTCGTCCGGCATACCGCGTCACCCGTACGGGCTATGTCCTCCACAGCGTGCCCCGCTGCCCGGTGCACAGCTCTGAGCCCGGCGCCGACGAGATCGCCCTGCGCACCGCACTGGTCCGGATGGGGGTCGGCCGGTGACCGCCCAGGACACCCCCGCCACCGAGGGCCCGGCGGACACCAAGAAGGAGCGGGGGGAGAAGCGGCGCCGCATCCTCTGGTACAGCTTCGCCAAGAACGGTGATCAGGGGGAAGAAGCCCCTGAGATCCCCCAGAAGACCGACACGGAGCAGATGCTCGACGTCCTCACCCGGATCGCCGAGCAGACCGCCCCCACCCCGCCCCCCGTGAAGAAGCAGAAGCTCCCGCACTCCCGGGAGGACGTCTACCAGTGGTGGGCGAGGCTGCCCGCCAAGACCAAGTTCCTACTGCGGCACAGCTCCGCGGTGGCCCTCGGTGGCTGGTCGTACGGCCTGCTCGAAGGAGACTTCTCCGTCGGGCTGCCCCAGACCTTCGGCTACTGGATGCAGGCCGTCGCCGTGTCCTCGCCGTCCCCGTACACCGGGCTCGCCCTGGGCGGCTTCATCGTCCTCGGCATCGCGGTCGTCGGCAGCCGGGTGATGAGCACCGCCGTCCGGTGGCTCGCCTTCTCCCCGTTCCTGCTCGGCGCGGTGCGGTACACGCTGGCGGTCCCGATGTCCTCGGCGGTCTTCGCCGTTCTGATCCACACCACGGCCAAGCAGGGGGCGGCATGAACAGCAGCATGACCATGTCCGGGGCCGAAACCGCCCTCGGCAGCGTCGGGGCCGGCGGCATGGCCGCGATCTTCTTGACGGTGCTGATCCTTGGAATCAAGGGGAAAGGGAAGAAGCGGCTCGCCGCGGTCCCCGCCGTCGTGGTCGGCATCTTCGCCGGAGTCGAATTCGACCGGGCCGGAGACCCCTGGAACACCATCTCGCAGTCCCTGCGGGACATGGTGACCGAGGTCAGCAGCACGGGGGAGTTGGGCGCGATGGGCCCCGGCTTCGCCGCCCTGTTCCTCCTCGCCCTGTTCTTCTACCTCAAGCTGTCCCCGGCGATCGGCGCAATCCTCGGCCTGCTGATGGCGTCCGCGTGGGCGGCGGCCCCCGATTCGCTGTGGCGGGTGCCCCTCAAGCTCGTGGGCACCATCCTCGGCATCGTCGGGGGCTGACGTGTCCGATCCGAAGATCCCCACCCCCCGCGAGTGCGGCCGGGCCACCTGGTGGCTGGTTCGGTACACCGGCCACGTCGTCTTTGTCGAAGGCGCCGAGGTGAAGAACGCGAAGGGCAAGGTGACCGAGGAGTCGACCCGCTCGACCAGGGTCGGTGTCGCCGCCTTTGCCGTGTTCCTGCTGATCATCTTCGGGAAGCGGTATCCCGATCTGTGGCTGTGGGCCGGCGGGGGATTGGCCGTCGTCTGCTTCGGCCTCGCCGCCACCGGCGACTTCACCGTGGAAACCGAGGAGGAGGAAGAAGATCACGGCACCGAGGGCGGCCAAGACCAGGACGAAGATCCCGAAGCCCTGGGGGAGCAGCAGCCAGGACCGTCACCGGCCGAGATGAAGGCGGCAGGGGAGCAGCTCACCCGCAAGATCCTGCGCTACGTCAACATCCACACCTCCGGCGGCACCAAGGGCGTCCACCTCGACAGCCTCGCCGCCCACCTTGATCTCTCGCTGACCGCGCTGCGCGAGCACTGCGAACGCGAGGGCTGGGAGGTCGTCTCCTTCAACATCAAGCGGGGCGGGCAGCAGGCCAACCGGATCGGCGTCCGACGGGACTTTCTCGAACGGCTCTACGGCGCCCCTCTCCCCGCCGTCATCCAACAGCTCGAACGGGACGCCGCTCCCCCGCCCGAGGTGCACACCACCGCTGCCGACCACTTCGCGCACGGGTTGCACATCCTCAGGAACCGCCCCTCCCCCGACACGGTCCCGGACAGGGAGGCCGGATAGAACCGCAGGTCAGACCCCCTACCGCTAGACCTACCTACCCGAACGAACCTCATCCGCAGACCCCTCTCCGCCGGTACCGTGAGCCTTCAACACGACACCGGTGAGGGGGAGTTCGATGGCCTGGCAGTACCGCTGCGGCACCTGCAGGACGGGCTGGGGATGGATGAACAAGCAGGACGCGGACGACCTCCGCACCCGCCACCGCGACGAGCGCCACAGCGGCGGAACTCCCGACGGCGAAGAGCTCACCTCCAACGCCGCCAGCGCCACCGACGACCCCCGCGCCCTCTGGATCACCGGCGCCATCTTCGCCTTCGGCGCCCTCGCCTGGATCTGGCAGCAGATCACCGGCACCTGATCCTCCCCGACCATCTGACCGGCCCCTGGCCGTGACATCCAGGCACCCCTGGAGACTGCGGCCCCCGACCGGCCACCAACCCCCCTGCGCCCACCTGGGCCGGGGGGTTTCCTCATGCCCCCTGACCTAGAAGGAGTTACTCCGTGCACAACACCTACGCCCCGCCGCCCACTCCCGCGCCCGCGCCGCTCAGCAACAAGAGCGCCGCCGCCATCTGCGCCGGACTCGTCGGCACCGCGCTCCTCTTCGTCGGAACCCTCGCCTACGCCAAGGCGGCCGACACGGCCGCCGCCGACCCCTGCGCCCGCACCGACCGCCTCGACCGCGAAGCCCGGACCATTCCCGACACCGCCGACAACATCGCCCGCGCCCTCGACACCCAGACCCTCGCCTACGAGGCGTACGAGGAATGCCGGATCGCCGGCCGGGACGTGTCGCCGTCCACGAGCGCCTGGTTCGAGCTCCAGTACGAGATCCCGAGGCTCAGCACCACCTTCTGACACCGGAAAGGACCCGATGAAGGACTACCAGCGCGACGCCATCCACGACTCGGTCAACACCCTCATCAGCGAGATCAATGACATCACCCACCACCACATCGCGGACGGCTGCTGGGCCGCCGAGCCCGGCACCGACGAGGAGCTGATCGCCGCCGCCGACGAGATCGCCGACCGGATGCTGACCGCCGCCCTGGCCGTGAAGAAGTCCACCACCGCCGCCAAGCGCATCCGCAGGAGGACCCCGTGACCACCCAGCCGACCGAGCCCACAGTGAGCACCTGGCGGTGCGAAGAGCCTGGCTGCCCGGTCAAGTTCCGGTCCGCCAGCCCCGCCCTGCTCAAGCGTCTCGCCGACGCCCACGCCGCCCGACGCCACCGACGACAGCGGGCCCAGGATCGTCCTCGACGAACGTGCGATGGCGAAGATCGCCTTCGAGCACGGCATGTACGACAAGCTGTTCCCGATGCGCCGGGCGCTGGACCCGATGATGCTCAACGCGCTCCTCCTGGACGGGGTCCTGACCGCCGACGACATCAAGGGCGCCATCCTCATCAAGACCGGTCAGCCCCCCGCGTCCCGATCCCCGCACACGACGAAGCCCCCGTGCCAGCTCTAGGGCCAGCGCGGGGGTTTCTGCTGCTACTGGGCCAGCCGAGCATGTGGGGAACAGGCTCGCTCCGGCTAGCTGCCTCGTACCGGCGCAACCGAACACACTCCGTAGCCAAAACGAGCGATCCGATTTTCCGGCCGGCGCTCGCCGCGCTCCGATAAAAGAGCAGGTCACAGGCTCGCGCATGATGTGCGCATTCTCTGCATATCGGGCACTCAAGTGTTACCCAGAGTGAAATGAGCAGGTCAGGGGTTCAGTGCCCCGCAACCCCGCCCCTCCTCGTACTGTCCCCCGCATCGCCAGCCGCCCGGCTGGCAGATCCAACCCGAGGGGGGATCGCATGATCATCGCCGCTGCCTGCGTCACCGGCCTGTTCGTCATCACGGCCGCCTGCATCACCGCCCGCGCCACCATCCGTGCCGCCCGCCTTAACGCGACGCCCAACGCCAGCCAACTCGGGGCCCACCAGGAGAACATGCCCGCCTTCTACGAAATCAGCGGGAAGGCGGTCGTCAACCAGATCAACAACGTCGAGAAGGGCGCCGCCGGAGTCTTCAACGGCCCGGTCACCTTCAACTGACCCAGGAAATCACGAGGCCCCCGCCCCCGGAGTGATCCGGGCCAGGCGGGGGCTTCGTGATTTCCTGATCAGGCGACGACGCGCGAGCGCAGCTTGACCAGGTCGGAGGCGCTGAGGCCAAGGCCGTTGGTCAGGAAGTTGCCGAAGCTGCCGTAGTCGGCGACGGCCTGGTCCCGGAACGCCGCCAGGTACGGACTGCGGACCTCCTGGAGCGGGATGAGCAGATCCGGGTTCTGCATGTACCCGCCGGCCTTGACCTGGTCGCGCAGGGCCTTGTCCGACGCCGCCCGCAGCGAGTTCGACAGCAGATAGTCCTGCTCCGAGGTCGAGGCCGGGACACCGACCGAGCGCAGGATCGTGTCCGCGAGGACACCCGTGCGGTCCTTGCCCGAGGAGCAGTGGAACATGACGGGCTTGGTGGAGTTCGCGACGTTCTTGACCGCGTTGCCGAGCGCAGTGCGGTTCGCCGA
Organism: Streptomyces sp. AP-93; assembly: GCF_022808175.1. GTDB lineage: Bacteria > Actinomycetota > Actinomycetes > Streptomycetales > Streptomycetaceae > Streptomyces. The sequence continues at coordinate 324,156 of NZ_JALGBX010000001.1, forward strand.
GTTCGTCACGAAGCCCTTGTAGAGGGCGATCATCCGCGCCTCCGCGGCACCGTTGCCGAGCTGTGCCTGCTGGTACACAGGGTCCTTGCTGCGGACGACTTGACCGATGAACGCGAACAGGTTCGTGTCGTCCACCGGGAGCGAGACCGAGTTGACCCCGGCCGGAAGCTTGTCCAGCCCATCGGCCTGGCGCTCCGCACTCATCCGCAGGTCGATCACGTCGCCCAGGCCCAGGCCGGCCAGCGCGGTCACCCCGTCCGCCGGAAGCTTCGAGAGCGTCTCGGAGCGGTACACCACACCCCAGCGGGTGCTCTTTCCGTCGTAGGTCGTGTACCCGCCGACGTCGCGGGCGTTGACGAGGCCCGGGACGGTGAGAACCCGACTGGAGCTGGTGGTCGAGGACGACCAGGAGTAGTTGATGGTCGCGGCGTGGGCCGCTACGGGGACCAGCGGGGCGGCGAGGGCCAGGGCGACGGCGGACGCGCTGAGGGCGCGGCGGATTGATCTCACGCGAGGGTTCCTTTCCTGGTGGAGGGGCGGACCGTAGCGCGCGGATCGTGAAAACTGAAGACTCGTCGGGGGAGACAGTTACCCTCGGTAACTCCAGGTCCGGCATGGGATGTTCCACGTGCTGGACCCGTCTGGATTGATCGACGTTCAAGGTCTAACCTTCGCGGGCGCCAGCCGAAAGATCCCTTCTGCCGACGAAGGCCGCCTGCGCGCCCCGGCCCAAACGAGGACCCTCCATGACCACCCCTGAACAGCCGCCCCAGCCCCCGATACCGCCGCAGCCCGCGTACGGTTACCCGCAGCCCGGATGGCCCGCCGCTCCGACCGCACCCCCCGTCGCACCCGCCAAGGGATGGCGCCGCTCCGCGAAGATCGCCGCCGCGGTCACCACCGCAGTCCTGGTCATCGGGGGAACCGTCCTCACCACCTTGGCCCTCACCAACAACCCCGAAACCACCACCACCACGGGCAGCGACAAGGCGAGCGCACCCACCGACTACCGGGCCGACAACCTGAGCGCCGACGAGAAGGCGTTCTTCGACGTCATGTTCAACGAGTCCCGCAACAAGGACGAGCTGTCCAAGAAGACGGCCGCGGAGATAGCCCAGATGGTCACTTTGACCCGCCTGGCATGCGCGCTGCCCGAGGACGAGCGCGCCGACGCCCTCGCGAAGGACAAGCCCCCCACCAACTCCGACACGATCAACAAGGCGTTCAAGGACCACCTGTGCAAGGGAGTCCCGGCGCCCCTGGAGACGCAGGCCGAGCCCACCAAGGAAGACCCGTCGCAGGGCCACACCGGTGACGTGGTCATCACCAAGGCCGGGAACAAGCCGGAATACGGCATCAAGAAGTACGAGGCCACCTACAAGATCACCAACTCCGGCACCCAGGCCGCCAGCTACTGGATCAAGTTCGAGGCATACGACAAGGACGGCGACTTCCTCGGAGAAAGCCACGCGTCGGCCAAGCGCCTCGGAGTCGGCAAGTCCGAGACCGGCGACGTCACCTTCTACGACCACACCATCAAGGAGCAGGACCCCGCCGTCATCGCCTCCGTGAAGGTCAAGGAAGTCACGTACTGCGACGGGACCTCCACCAACTACATGTGCGCCTCGTTCAACAACTGACCACCCAGACCGCCTGGCCGAACACAGCAGAAGCCCTCGCCTCGGCACCGAGCCGGCCAGCGGGGGCTTTCGCCGTTTCCAGGGTCGGATGGCGCTGGCCCAGGTGGGCGCATATTTTCGAAGGTGCACCACCACGACCCGGGAGGACCCGTATGCCCACGACGCTGTACCCGCGCCGGCCGATCGGGATCGCGATCCCCACCGCCCCCGCCGTCGCCATGCTCGATGGCTGCGGGCGCTGGACGCTCCTCACCCGCTGCCCGCTGTGCAACTGCCAGCACATGCACCCCGCGGGGACCGGCGACGAGCCGAAGTACGGACTGCGCCGTCCCCTTTGCCGGACGGGCATCGTCTACTGGGCCATGCCGATGTGAGCCCCCGGACCCTGCCCCGGTACCGTCGTCCGGCCGCGTAGGTCAAAGCGTCTTGACCATCACCGCGCACACGGGGGAGTCGTCGGAGGGATTGGTCTCGCCCCGCTTCTCATAGCCCCACTTCTCATACAGGGCTTGCACCCTGGGGTGCGTGGAGTCGACGAGGAGCGTCACGAAGTCGACGTCGAACGACTGGACCAGCGCGTCATGTATCCGCTGCGCCCGCCCGGTGCCCTGCCACTGAGGCAGCACCATCAGCTCGGACAGGGCGAGGATTCGGCCGATCACGCCCCTGGGCCGGTCTGCTCCCAACCACCAGCCGCCCGGCTTGAACCTCGAACCGTACGCGTACCCGACCGGGCCGCCGTCCTCCCACCCCGAGACACAGCTCCAGTCCTCGCGCCCTGACCACTTGTCGACGAAGTACGAGAACCGCTCGCGCGAGGTGAACGGGTCGGGATCGTTGGCGTACACCTCGTCGTGGATGTCCAGGAGCAAGGAACGGACGTCAGGTGCGTCGGCGTGCGTGTACCACTTCAAGTCCATTGGCGTGACTCCTCGATCCAGCTCACGACCTCGGGCGCCTTCGTGCCCGTGGCCTCGATGACTTGGCGCGTTACGGCCAAAGTGTTGGTTGTGCGCTGCGACCCGGACGACGGCAGCAGCATCCCGTACGCCCGAGTTCCGGTTGCGCAGGCCAGTTCCACCTCACCCTGCCTCGCCTGGGCCAGGGACAGGTGCGCCGTGAAGAGCGCCCTGTTGCGGACCATGTCGTCAGGGAGCGTGCCGAGGGTGCGGTGAAGGCATGACTCGGCACGCTCGTGCTCACCGAGCGCCGTCCAGACGTACGAGGACAGGGCGTCGAACTCGGCCGGGCTGTAGAAAGCGATCCACCCCGATGGCTGCCCGCTCCGCACCCGACCGAAGGCGGTCTCCGCGAGGTTCATGGCTCGGAGCGAGTACGCGGGCTGGTGCAGCCTGGCCAAGGCGTTGGCGTGCCGCATGTGCCCCAGCGATGCGTACAGCGGGTCACGCCGGGCCACCGACGAGTGCTTCATCACCTCCGCGCCGGACGCCGCCTCGGCGTGGTTCTCCCGCATGCTGGAGGTGAGCATCAGGTGATCCCAGACCCGGTACATGGTCTCGCCGTCACGCGCGAGGCCCGCGAGGGTGAGGGCCTTGTCGAGGTGGGCGCGTGCACGCTGCGGAGCGCGTGCGTCGATCGCGGCGAAGGCCGCCAAGCACGTTACGTCGGACGCGAGCCGGTACATCTGACGTCGAATACGGTCCGAGGCGCCACCGCCGGCGAACGACGACTGAACACGCGCCGATAGCTCGACGGCCTTGTTCTCAATCTGCCGCGTTCCGCCGACCCGTGAATCGTCGCGCAGCAGGTCGGTGTACTCCTGGTGGAACCGGTCGGCGTCGGACTGCCCCAGCCGCAAGGAGCGTGCAGGGAGGACAACAGCGGCGGCAGTTCCGGTCGCTGCGAGAAGCAAGGTACGTCGGCGCAATGGGTCCTCCGCTTGTGCTGCGGAACGTGGTGGAGCGAACCCTAAATCCGCCACGGGGCGTCCGAATACCTCCTCCAGCGCGATGCAGGTCCGGCCGATCGGCCGCCGGGTGGCGCCGTTCAGCAGGTTCCTCACGGTGCGTGCGGAGACTTCGCCTGGTCTGCCGGTGAGCTTGTGGAGCGCGGTGTTCATCTGACGTGCCAATTCGTCCTGCTTGAGGCCCAGTTCAGCCATCTGGGCCTTGAGGACGGCGTTCACTCCCATGCGACAGAAAGTAGCCGCACGGGCACTGTCCGAACCACCCTCCGGGTAATGCAGGCGCAAAGTTTTCCGGTCGGCTGCGAGCAACTCGGTGGCAATCCTTCCTGTTCGCCGACGCCCGACGCTCGTTGAATGGTCACCACGCCGCCTCCGCAGGGCGGTCCTCCTGGCCCCGCCGCTGTCGACTCCCTTCGTGGCGGGGCCGGGCACCACCTCATCAAAGGAGCGCACCGAGATGAGCACCATGCCCACCCCTGCCCAGGCCGCCGACAAGGCGAAGAAGATCCTGGCCGCGATCGAGGCCGACCCCGAGTTCGCCGCGTTCGAAGCCGCGACGCTGGAGTACTCCTCCGACTGGCAGTGCTTCACCGGCTTCCCGGTCATCGAGCGCTGGAACTTGGACGAGGACAAAGCACCGTTGTTCACCGAGGGCCTGCGCGCGCTCGCCCTCAAGGCCGCCGTCTTCGACCTCACCGGCGACGAGCACCTGGCCGAGGTCGCCGTCGCGGTGCCGGTCGACGAGATGACGCACGCGATGATCGCGCAGCCCCAGTTGTTCGCCCGGATCGCCGACCGGACGGGCTTCGCGCTCATCCACCAGACCGACCAGGAGCACACCGACTACACCGACGGGGACTTCACCCACCTCGCCTACCGCCTCGCGTGGGGCGAGCCCCCGGCCCGGTACTGGCTCCCGAAGAACGAGGTCGACCGGCGGGTGCAGATCCTCACCGCGCGGTACGCCAGCATCGGAATGGACCGCGCCGGCCGCGAGCACGACATCGACTTCGCCGCCGCGTAGGTCAACGCGACAGGGACCACCATCGCCTTCGCGGCGGCTCCTGCTCGACAACGACCCGTTCGGGCGGCGGCGCAATCCGGTCCGGCTCGACCCCGATCTTGTCCGGGTGCACGCAGGCCGGAGTCCCGTCCGAGGTGTAACGGTGGCCGTCGGCCGGGTTGAACGGGCACTCGCGCGAAGGCCGGTCGTAGACGACGAAGGCTTCCCTCGGCAGCCGCAGCGAGGGACAGATCCCGCACGCCGGATGATCGCTGTCCTCAGTGATGAACGGCTCAGCCATCCCCGCACGATACCCCCGAGCAGCAGGCCGCGCCCCCGTCCCCGAGAACGCATCCGCGGCCCGCTACACCCCCTCTGACGGCAGGAGCGCAGCCATGAACGAGCCCCTCCCTCACCGAACCCCCCTGGCCCGACAGCTCGAAGACCAGCCCGACGAGGGCATTCCGTGGGATGCCTTCGCTGTCGAGTCCGACGTCGCCGGGGTGTACGGCCAGCCGTCCCCGGCCCTGATGGCGAGGGCGAAACGCGGCTGGCGCAACCTCGGCTACCTGCATGCCGGTATCGACCCGGTCGACGCGGACAGCACCGCGGAGGGAGGCCCGGCATGAGCAGGCTGCCCGGCTGGCTCCGCGAGGGCGCCCGCGTCCTGGACCCCGCCAAGGACCGTGAGGGAATCGTGCAGTTCATCGGCGAGTACGAGGACCCCTACACCCGCCGCGTCACCGCCAGCGCCGTCTTCCTGCGCCCCGAGGGCGGCGGCAAGGAGTGGATCGTGCCGGACCATCAGGCCCTGCGCCAGGCCGACGCCCGCTAAAGGCTTCCTGCCCCGCACTCCTACGGCCCGGGGCGGGCGCATCATCCGCAGACTCCTCTCCGAACCTGACCAGGCAGTCGGCACGGAGAGGACCGGCTCCGGGGACATGTCTGGGGACGTGATCCCCGGCGCCACCCACGCACCATGCGAACGAAGCATCACGGCACGACTGAGCGCTTCGAAATGACAGCGCCGCCATCCATGAACCTTCGCGCACAAGGAGCACACGATGGACACCGGTCAATCCACCGCACAGCTTCCGGCCCGAGTCGCGTGGGACGAAGCCGGCACCGTCATCGTGCCGAACGTCCTGGGGAACACCCGCTTCGAGGACATCGTCGCCGAGGCACACGAACGCGTCGAACTCGTCACGCCGCACATCCACGAGCACACCGCCGCACACCGCGACGGGTCCTTCGCCTCGCCCGTCCACTGCGGCTTCATCCCGCCGGGCCGCACCCTGGAGGGGCTGGCCTTCGACAAGGAGCTCCTGGCCGCCCTCCGCGAAGCCACCGGCATCCCGCGCCTGATCCCCCGCGGCGGCGCTGTCGTCCTGTACGAGGAGGGCGACTTCCAGGGCATCCACACCGACTCGGTGAAGTCCACCGTCACCGTCTCGATCGCCCTCACCGAGACCCTCGCGCCGATGGGCTGGGCGCCGCACCTGCGCAACGCCTTCGGCGACCAGCTCGGCCAAGTCGTCGCCGATCACGGCATGTTCCCGGACGGGGACGGCTTCACCACCCTGGAGCACCCCTTCGCGGACGGCAGCGTGCGCGCATTCGCCGGATACCACGTGCCGCACTGGCGCGCGCCGGCCAAGAAGCGGGCCATGCTCGCCACGATGTCCTTCATGGACCTGTGATGGGGTCCGCGCTGCGCCGGACGTGGCTCGCCGAAGGCCGGGCCGAGGTTCCGGAGGACGTCGTCGAGGCCGCCCTGTGGGACGAGATCGCCGTCGAGACCGAACGGTGCGAGCCGCACGCGGCGGTCCGGCACAACCAGCGGCCCGGCCTCCTCGCGATGCGCGACGGGTCGATCACCTCGCCGCAGCTCTGCAAGGTCCACCCCGGCGGCACGGCGCTGAACGCGCTGGCCATGTCCAAGGGCCTGGCCGAGGTCGCGTGCGAGGCCACCGGCCGCTCCCGCATGACGCCGATCCGGTACGGGCTCAAGTACTACCAGCCCGGCGACTACATGCACGTCCACCGCGATGACGGCAAGTGCGAGATCACGTTCTCGTGCGGCCTCACGCCCGGCCTCGCCGCGATGCACTGGCTGCCCAAACTGCGCTTCCTCACGACCGAGCAGGTCGTCGACCGGCTGGCCGACACCCCATACCCCGACGGTGGCGAGGAGTTCCCGATCCGCCACCGCGTCCTCACCGGATTCGACGGAAGCCGAATCCCCCACTGGCGTACCCCGCTCGACTCCCAGTCGCGCGAGGTGCTGATCACCATCTGCTTCACCGACCTCTCGGTGTAGCAGCCGCCCAACCACAAGGAGGAACGATGTCCAAGATCGAAGCCACCACCAAGGCGGTGGACCCGGCCGAGTTCGTGGCCGAACTGCACTCCGAGGGCAACCTGCCGCAGAACTCCGGCGGCGACCCGGCCGTGCCCGACTCCGCCTTCCCCGACACCCACACCTACCAGCAGCCCACCGTCTGACCCAGGCCACGGCCTGAGCGCGCCCGGTCGCTGGAAGCTCCCTTCCCTGGGGGTCTCCGGCGGCCGGGCGCCGTCGTCCCAGCAGGAGGCGAATCATGCGCAAGACGTACTTCGACGGCACGCACCGCACCCGCCACCCCGCGGACACATGGACCCGCGTCCGTCCCCTTCTTGCCCGCTACGGCATCACCCGCATCGCGGACGTCACCGGCCTGGACGACATCGGCATCCCCGTCACCATGGCCGTCCGCCCTCTGGCGCGCACTCTCTCCGTCGCCCAGGGCAAGGGAGCCAACTTCGATGCGGCCCGGGTCTCCGGCGCGATGGAGGCCATCGAGGCATGGCACGCCGAACGCGCCCTTCCGCCGGTCACCGCCCACCAGAAGCCGTCCGAAAGCATGCGTCTGCCCTACCCGGTGACCACACTCGAAGCCCACCCCGGCAGCCTCCTCACCCACCAGACACGCCTGGACTGGATCACCGGCCGCTCCCTCACGGACGGAAGCCCCGTCCCCGTACCGGCAGCCGCCGTCAGGATCGGCCGCGAAGCGCACGCCGACTGGCGGATGCACCTGCCCAGCTCCTCCACCAACGGCCTCGCCTCCGGCAACACCCCCGAAGAGGCCATCGTCCACGCGCTGGGCGAAGTGATCGAACGGGACACCATCAGCGCCCTGGCCGACGGCCACCCTCACGCCCACGCGCAGCTCATCGACCCGTGGAGCGTGGACGACCCGCAGTGCTCCCACCTCATCGGGCGCCTCATCGCGGCAGGCGCCTGGTTCGAGTTGTGGCATCTACCCACCCGCTTCGGAGTGCCGGTCATGGCCTGCTACCTGTGGCGCGAGGACCAGCCCGCCGTCATCGTGTCTGGCTCCGGCGCCCACCTGGACCCCCGCGTGGCGCTCTCCAGGGCGATCACCGAGGCCGCCCAGTCCCGCCTCACCCTCATTGCCGGAACCCGCGAAGACGTTGCACCCGTCGCCTACCGGCCCGGCGTCCACCAGGGCCCCAAAGCCTCCGAGACCCCGTGCACCGCGTGGCCCCGGATCACCGACGCCTACCGGCTCACCTTCGACTCCCACGGCGCCGAAGCGGCCCACCTCACGACAGTCATCACCGTGGCGACCGGCATCCCTCCCATCGCCATCGACCTCACTTCCGGCATCCACGCCCGCGAGGAGTTCGCCGTGGTCAAAGTGCTCGCCCCGCACCTGCGCTACGACTCCCGCCACACCATCCCCCGCCCCGGCCGTCAGGAGCAGCCGTGACCGTGCACGTATTCACCGGCCCCACCATTCCCGCCGACGACGTCCACCACCTCCTTCCCGATGCCGTATGTCACCCGCCGGTCAGCCACGGGGACCTTCTCCGGCTCGGCCTCGCCCGCACCGACATCGCCCTGATCATCGACGGCCTCTGGCACCAGACCGCCCCTATCCGCCATAAAGAACTTCTCGCAGTCATGGCGACCGGCGTGCGGGTCGTCGGCGCCGCGAGCATGGGCGCACTGCGCGCGGCAGAACTCGCCCCGTACGGCATGCTCGGCGTCGGACGCGTTTACGAGAGCTATGCATCCGGCGCCCTGGAAGCCGATGACGAAGTAGCCGTTCTCCACACCCCCGAGGGCCACAAAATCACCGAGGCCCTGGTGAACATGCGCACCGCCATCGACCGCGCGACGACAGCCGGCCGACTCGGCAGGACCGACGCCCAGGCCCTGCTGGAACTCGCCCGCTCCCTGCCCTACACCCGCCGAACCTGGAAGGCCCTCGGCTACGCCGCCGAGGAAGCCAGCCTGACGTGCGCCTTCGACGCCGTGAACTCCTGGCGCCAGACACACCCCTACGACCTCAAGCGCGCGGACGCGGAGGAAGCACTGGCCATACTGCTCCGCGGCCTTCCGGCGCCGGCCCGGACCGCGCCTTGGCGGGGAGAACGGTGGCAGACCAGCTTCGTCCGCTACTGGACCGCGGCCTTCCAGCCCGACCGCACCGGCATCCCGCTCCTCGCGCTCCTCCAACATCAGCAGCTCTACGACCCCAGGTTCCCGGCCCGCTGGCGCCAGCGGGTGCTTGCGAACATCGGCCGCGAGCACAGCGGACTGCCGGAAGAGGCCGCTCTCACTGCTGCCCGCGAGGCCGGGACCAGCACCACCGACCTTTCACCAGCGCAGCGCGCCCACTGGTTCACGTCCGACGAGGAGCGACTCCTCGACCCAGGCGAGGGGCTACGCCGCATCATGGTCCGGTCCGCCCGCCTCGACGGCGCATGGACCGTGTGGCCCGCAACCCACGCCGAGGCTCTTCCCCTGCTGGACACCGACTTGGACACCGAGCAGAGAGTGGCGCACGCGTTCCGCGTCAACGACGCCGCGCAGGCCAACAATCCTCGACACACCCCCGCACATCTGGACGCCGGGCGCATCACCACGCACCTTCTGTCCCACTGGGGCCTTCCGACCGACGCCGACCAGGAAACCCGAGATGCCGCGGCCCGCGACCGGGCGTTCCGCGACTTTGTCGGCGCCGTGGAAACCTGCCGCGCCTACTACCTCGGCGCCCGCGCCGCCGAAGTCACGAGCGATCCGTCGGCGCCCTCCGGCACCGGCGCGGTGATGCTTCGAACCTGAGCCAGCGCCAGCGGCACCACCGCGGCGCACACGATCAGCAACGCCCCGGCCGCCAGCGTTCCGCGCAGCCCGAGCACCGCGACCAGCGGTCCGACGGCCGCGTAGCCGATCGGCACTGGAAGCAACTGACCCAGCGTCGAGTAGGAGGTCGTCCGGCTGAGACGGTCGGCGGGGATCCGGGCCTGCACCACCGACGCCCACGACGTCATGCTCACCGCCAGCCCGGCCCCGGCCAGCGCCGCAGCCACCACCACAACCGGCAGCGGGGCCCGCACCGCCATCGCGGCCAGCGGCAGCGACATCCCCCCGGTGCCCGCGCACACCACCACACCGACGAGCCGCGGCTTCCACATCAGTGACATGGCCGCTCCGGCGATCAGACCGCCGGTGAACCCGGAAACGACCACGCCCCAAAGGGCCGGTCCGCCGAGGAACCGCTCCCCGTACACCGGGCCCAGCGCCTGATAGCCGACCAGCCACGCGGGAACGATCACGGAGCCCTGGATGACCATGACCCACAGCCAGCGCCGCGACCAGAAGTCACGCCACCCGTCGCGGAGGTCGGCGACGAACCCGGTCTTCACCTTCACCCGGCCGGAGGTCAGGCCGATCCTCGCGCAGAGGACGGCGGCCACCGCGAAGGTCAGCGCGTCCCAGCCGATCACCCACGCAGGCCCGGCGACCGCGACCAGGAAGCCGCCGAGCGCAGGGCCGCCGACCTTCACCGTGTTCTGCCCGATCTTCAACAAGGCGTTCGCGGTGTGGCGCATCTCGGCGGGAACCACATCGACCACCACTCCGCCGGCCGCAGGCGTGAAGAACGCCGAAGCCGCCCCGCACACCATGGACATCGCGGCCAGGTGCCAGACGCGCGCATGTCCGCTCCACAACAACAGAGCAGCCAGGCTCTCGGCCACGCAGCAGACGACGTTGGCCCACACCATCACCCGGGCCCGCGACCAGCGGTCGGCCACAACGCCGCCGATGAGCAGGAGAAGGATCTGGGGGATCATGCCCGCCGCGAGTACCAGGCCGAGGGCTCCGGGGCCTCCGTCGATATGGAAGACCGCGAACGCCAAGCCGATCGGGGCCACGGCTGACCCGGTCCACGACAGCATCCGCGCGAAGAAATGCATCCGGTACGGCTGGATCGACAGCGGGACCGCGGCCTGCCGTGCACGGGCTTTCCAACCAATCCGAGGAACCGCATCCGACTGTCCCCGACGCCCTGCACCGCGCACGTACCGCAAGATCAAACTCCGCCCAGGAAACACGAAGTCCCGGCAGCAGAACGCCGCCGGGAACCTCGACTCACCCTAGGACAACTCCAAGATCATGTGTCCCCGACGCCACTACCGACCCCGGCGTCACCCATTCGAGAAGAGCACTGCCATACCCGCCCCGGCCATCGCGCATCATTCATCTCCGGCGACCGGAACGGGAACCGAACAAGGGAGGCACGAGTGCTCCAGCACCTCATCGCGCAAGACGGGGACCTGCGCATGGTCCCCACCGACCGGGACCAGTTGACCGCCGCCGTGGAGAAGATCCGCGAGGAGCTGCTGGCGCTTCCCGAAGGGACGGACGGCGACCGGGCTCGGGACCTGACCCGGTGGACCGGCATCGGCCTGATGACCCTGGGCCACCACGACGACGCACGCGTGTTCCTGCGGCAGGCGCTCGACCTGGCCGCCGCCAGCGGCAACACCCGGGCCGTCATCGCCGCCGAACTCAACCTCGCCGACGCGTACCGCTACGCCGGTGAGGCGCAGGCCGCGGACGCGTTCTATCGCAGGGCCCTGGACGGCGCCCGAGGCCAGCACCCGGAGCTCGTCGACTTCGCCCTCCAGCACCTGGGCAAGCACCTCATGGAACAAGGCGACCTCGCGACGGCCCGCGCCCACCTACAGGAAGCGCTGCGACTGCGGATCACCGAGGGTGATGCCGGGCTGATCGAATCCACCCAGGCCGCACTCGACCGCGTCGAACTGCTGACGAAGGAGACCACCGCATGACATCTGCCCCCGTTCCCGCCCGGGTACCGCATCACCTCGACGTCCACGTCCTTCTGTACGGCGCCGACGGCTCCGTCCTCTTCGGCCGGCGCCGCGGAAAGCCCGTCTGGCAAGGCTACTTCCAGCTCCCCTCGGGGCGTCTGGATCCCGGGGAGCCTCTGAGGGCAGGGGCGGCGCGGGAGCTGAAAGAGGAGACCGGCGTCACCGTCGTACCGGAGGCGCTGGACATGGTCCACGTAGTCCACCACCGCAGCCCCTACGGCACCGACCGGGCCGGCTTCTTCTTCGCCGCGCGCGAGTGGACCGGAACCGTGGTCAACACCGAGCCCGAGCTGTGCGAGGGATGGGAATGGCGGGCGCCGGGCACCCGTCCCGAGCCGCTCGCGCCCTACCTGGTCCAGGCCCTTGAGCACGTGGCGCAGGGACTCAGGTACTCCGAATTCGGGTGGACGGACACCTCGGACCGCCGCATGCCGTAGTCCCTGCGCGAGGCGCCGACGGCTCTCAGGCCCCCGCCCCCGCGGCGGGGGCTTCGGCATGTCCGGCCGGCGTGATACCTACGCACCCCAGCACCTCCGCTACGCAGGAAACCAAACCCCCTACGCCGGAAAGTGACATGCGCTACGCAAGGCCGCCAGACCCGCTACGCAAGAACTTAGCGTCTCAGAATGCGAGTTGATGGGTTGTCATACAACTATGAGCCGTAGTAGCTTCTTCATCAGCACCTGACGAACCGACAGGCCCCACCTGGGGTCTGCGACTGCGTGCCCACCGGGAGGACCCGACATGCCCAAGATCCACATACCCGTCATCGGCTACACGCAGGGCGGCCGGCAGATGATGACCACCGCCATGTCCGCGGTCGACCTCGTCTCCATGGTCACCAAGCCGAAGGCGTGGGACCCGGCCACGACCTCGGAGCACGGCAACCGCGCCCGCGACACCCCGCACATGCTGGGCATCGTGAACTACCTGGAGACCGTGCCGAAGTACGTCATCGGCTGCGCCGTCGTCTACCTCACCTCGAAGGAAGCGAGCTTCGAGCCCACCACGGTCCCCAACGTGACCACCGAGAACGACGCCGCACAGTTCGGCGTCCTCAGCATCGACATCGGCGCCCGCTTCGACATCGGCGACGGCCAGCACCGCATCGGCGCCTACGAGAAGATCGTCCAGAGCCGCGACGAAGACGACCCCCTCATCCAGAACCTCCGCAGCGCCGGGCAGCCCCTGATCATCGTCATCGAGGACGACCCGAAGTCCCGCGCCCAGGACTTCGCCGACCTCCAGCGCAACGTGAAGCCGCCCACGGCCTCCCTCGGCCAGTCCATGGACCGCCGCCAGCCCATCAACAACGAGCTCTCCGATCTCTTCACCACCGTCCCGCTCCTCGTCGACCGCGTCGAGTACAGCAAGGACAACCCCGGCAAGCTCTCCGCGAAGCTGTTCAGCTTCAAGACCATCCGCTACGTCTCCGGCCTGCTCCTCGTCGGCAACGGCTACCGTTCCCCGGCCACCATGGACAAGGCCGTCAACGCCTGCTTCGAGGGCGAAGCCAACGCCGAGAAGGCCCGCAAGACACTCAAGGACTTCTGGACCACCCTCGGTGAGCTCGTCCGCTTCGCCGACGTCATCGACGAGGACGTCCCCGTCCCCGAGCTGCGCGAGGCCACCTACCTCACCTCCGCGGGCGTCCTCTACGCCATCGCCTACGCCGTCCACCAGACGATCCAGACCTACGACATCACCACCCCCGGCGCGGTCCGCGCCCTGGACGACGTCAGCTTCGACCGCGCCCCCAAGGACGGCAACGGCGACCTCGTGCTCCCGGTGACGGCCGAGCACACCATCTTCGCCGGCACCCTGATCAACGCGCAGAACGGCAAGCTGGAGGCTGGCCGTACCGCCTGGGAGGGCGCGGGGATGGTCCTGTACAAGCACATCAAGGAGACCCTCGCCACCGACTGATCCGCGCCCCGCACGGCACGGCCCCGCCCCCCTACACCGGGAGCGGGGCCACCGCCTTATCCGGACCCAACGAGAGGAAACCCGTGCACATACCTGCCGACAACCACCACATATGCTCCGTCTGCGGAACTAAGACTCAGAAAACCCCCGGCCGACACGAGATGGGCCCGCACAACACCCCCGGAAATGAGAAGTGCCCGGCTTCGGGGACGCTCTCCAGCGCAGACCGAACACGGCTCTTCATAGCGGCCCTCGAACGAGGCGAAGTTCCTTCCCTGCCCGTCCCCGTACGCAGCTCGTTCGGAAGCCCGCTGGCACTGGCGCCCTGGTTCCCCCGCTGGGACGGCAACGCCTACCCGTCCATCGCGCTCTTCGCCCGCCGGCGCATGGCCTACTGGCTCCCGGAGACGACCAGCACGGACCACGAAGAGAAGATCCGGGATCTGCTCGGCAAGCGGGTCCGCCCCCGGTGGGAATCGGAGTACAAGTGCTGGACCGTGGCCGATACCCACTTCCTCGTACTCGCATTCGAACTCCTGCGGCGCTACCCGAAGCTGTCGATCGGGCGCGAGTACAACCCGCACGAGAAGTGCGTTTGGCGGTGCCGGAACGCCGAGGGCCCCCTGTGCACCTGCTCCTGCCAGGCCCGCAACCACGCCGGGGGGCGGTGGAAGGACGGCTGGAACATCCTGTCCGAGGACACCCGCGTCATCGACCGCAGCAGCTGGAGCTGGATGGCCGTCGAGACCAAGACCCCCGAGACCCTCTGACAGTCGCAGTACCCCGACGGGGCCGCCGCACCGGCCCCATCACCACCACGGCCGCGCCGGTCGCGAAGGCGCCGATCGGGTGCCCAGCCCGTACCGCACCATCCTCTGCTCGCGCGACTCCACCGGGCCCTGCTCCGGCTCAGGCGCCAGCATCTGCGGCTGCTTCGCCCGCGCGTCCTCCACCATCCGCTGCTGCCGCATCTTGATGTCCCGCGCGTGCGCGCGGTCCCACTCGGTCCAGTCGCTCTCCGGCTTGGCCATGGCCTCGGCCATCCGCTGCTCATCGGCGGCCACCGCCTCGTCGTAGCGCTGCCGCTGCTGGTCGTTCCCGAAGTCGACGACGACCGGCACGTCCAGGGCCGGGTCCGGCCTCTCCGCCGACGCCTCCGGCTTACGCCGCCACGGTGCCCTCATCTACGCCTCCTCCTCCGCCACGATGGTGACCTCGTTCTCCGGGTCGACGCCCGGTGGCGGCCCCGGCTTCACCGGACGTAGGCCGTCCGGCGCGATCACGGTCCCGTTGTCCTTGGGCATCCCGTTCGGGTAGCGCTCAACCGGCGGCGCCGGCCAGTTCCTGGTGCCTGTCATCGCCGCCTGCGCCAGCCCCATCAGGAACGGCGTGCGACCCTGCTCCACGTCGTCCCACACCGGCGGCAGCTCCTCGGACGCCCGCAGGCCAGCAGGGACCGACCTCTCGGCCGCCTCCCGCCGGGACCGCACCTCGGACAGGGTCGACGTGCCCTGGTCGCTCATCCACGCCCGCTCGGCCGGGTCGGGCGGAAGCTGCAACCCCTCGCGGGGGTCGTAGTAGAACTGCTCGGCCTCGTTCTGTTCCTGCGAGCCCGGCGGGTTCTGCTTGAGCCAGTAGGCGGCCTTCCATTCCCGCAGCAGCTTCTTCCGCCGCGACGCCCGATGCTCGCTCACAGGATGTCCGGCAGGGCCCGCCGCATCCGCTGCGCGGCCTCCCGGCTCAGGCTCTGTTGCGCCGCGCCGGCCAGCTTGGACTCCCAGAACCCGCCGCCCGAGGTGGTGTTCGCGCTGGCGGTGTAGTCGGCATAGGTCTCTCGCACCCCGCTGTACGCGGCGTTGTCCTCGCGCACCGCGCCGGGCCCGCGCACCAGCGCCGCCCTCTGCCGGGCCTCGTCCACGGTCGGGGAGTCGGTCAAGTAGACGGCGTTGCCCCGGGGCAGGGACCGGCCGCCGAACGCCTCGGGGGCCACCGACTGCACGAACGCACCCCGGTCGTGGGCCTCCGTCTGCGTGTTCCACGTCCCGCGCTGGCTGGAGTAGAGCTGCCACGCGAGCTGAGCGTGCGCGTTGCCGTCGTAGTACGCCTCGCGGTGCATCCGACGAACCTCGGCCTGCTGTGCACGGACGTTATCGATGGTGGGGGCTACACATTCGTCGCCCTGGTACATGAGGACTCCCGAATACGGCGGAATAGATTCACACCAATTGTCCCTTTATCATGAAGCTGGACGCTAACCCTCTACTCCACTCGTGACCGCTCGATCATCGGACCCACCCCCGGCCTCAGACACAGGTGCTATTTCCCGAGAGCCCCGACGACCGAGAAGAGTCCCGCGTGGACCCCGAGCAGATCAGCCCACTATCGCCGGACCCGGATCTCCCCGAGAGCCGCGGCATCGCGCTCTCCGCCGACCGGCACCTGAACGCCCGCCAGTTCGGCCACGGCCTCGAACCGCGCGGTGCCGACCGCTCCGGCGTCGGAACCGGCGCCCCCACCGGCTACACCCTCCCGCACTACGGCAGCACCGGCGAAAGTTGCGTCCGCCCCCTCGGCGGCGAAGTCAACGACGACGACAACGGCCTCGCCCCCGGCTGCTGCACCGGACCGCCCGGAATGATCACCCGAGGCTCCGACATCACCTTCGACTACGCCGAGCGCAACATCGTCAGCCGGCCCCACCACGGCGCCCGCCGCGAGGACGACGAATTCGCGGACGAGGCGTACCGCAGTCTGGGGCACCGATGACCCACACCTACGGCCGCCCCGAAGGCGCCGCCGCCGCACAGCGCGAACTCGACCGACTCGAACACCGACACCAGGACATCCACAAGAGCGCGCCCGACTACCCGCACGACCCCAAGCCCGAAGAGATCGACCACCGCGCCGCCCTGTACGCGGCCGTCCCCGGCGACGACCACGGCTGCACCTTCCACAACCGAACGAACAACTGAACACACAACTGCATACACAACTGAAAGAGGGGCCCGACGGGGCCCCTTTCTCGTTGGCAGTGGCCTCAGCGGCGCAGGGTCGAGGACCGCTCCGGATGGGCCTCGCTGACCCCGTGCACGACCTTCACCGACACGTAGTCCGCGTGCAGCACCGCGACCACGTCGTTGACCGCGTGCCGGTCGAACTCGGCGGCCCCGCGCTCTGCGTTCCACGTGAACACGTTCGGCAGGGCGTCCGCCACCCAGTTGTGCGTCTCCGCGTCGTAGTCCGCGGGCATCGTCAGCCTCGCCGGCGCGTGCCTGCTGTCGGTGGGGACGAAGATCTTCGGCATGTCGTTCTCGTTCATCATGTTCTCCTTCGTAGATCCCCCCTGTGCGGGCACTGCTGGTACGGCACCCTTGACGCATGAAGCTGCCCCGAGCCGCCTGCCCGATCTGCGAGAAGCCGGTGTCACTGCTGCCCACCCGCAGGAGCGGGCACGGTAGCCTCCATGATCACAAGCGCAACGCCCGCGCCCTCGTGCTCTGCGAAGGGAGCATGACTCACGTTCCCTACGGCGACGCGGTGGGATGGCAGGAGACCCTCCCGGAAGACGCGGACCGGGCAGTGGCTCCGGTGGCTGAGACCCTGGCCCTTTTCTAGCGGGCGAAGGCCGGATTGACCGCCGGCACCACTTCGGGCAGCTCCTCCAGCGCTTCGATGTCCTCCGCGCTGATGAAGTGGCGAAAGGTGTGTCCTTCCAGGTGGTTGACGGCCGTCGGACCGTGGTTCTCGTCCATCACGAACGCGGTGCGCCTGCTATTGGCTCGGACGTCCCACGCGTGGACGGGGAGGATGATGTCGTCGCCGCCCCCGTCCGGCGCGAACAGGGCATGCCAGCCGTGCGTCTCGGGGTACGAGGCGACGACGTCGGTGTTCTGGAGCATGTGTGGTTCTCCTGATTCGGGGGGCGCTGGGGGCCTTCTGCGGCGGGGGCGGGTCACTGCCGGGCGTACCCTTCGAGGCGCGTGGCGAAGGCGTCCAGCTCGCGCAGGCTCCTGCGCAGGTTCAGCGCCAGCTCCGTCGCGTGCTCCGCGGTGACGTTCTCCTCGACCGCGGAGACCCTGGCCAGCCCGTCGGCTTGTACGTGGAGTTCGAGGAGCCTCCGGTCGATGGCCTTGAGATCGAGCGATCCTTCGCGGATCATCTGGCGTGGACGCGTCACGGGGACGCCAGCCAAGGGCTCCGTCGAGAGCGCGGTCCGCTCCCAGTGCTCCTCCAGACAGGCGGCGCAGTACTCCTCTTCGGGGCACTGGGAGCAGCCGTCGTCTTCGACTGCCGCCGCTGATGCCGCGATCTCGGTCATGGTCATGCCGTTCTCCTGGTTCGGGGGTGTTGGTGTGGGGGCCGTCTGCGGCGTCGCTGGCGGGCGGGTCACGCTGTCGCGGCGCTCAACTCATCGGCCCCCGCGAGGAAGCGGGCCAGCAGCTCGGCGTAGGTGAACTGCCCGTGTGTGCGGAAGAGGGCCAGCAGCTCGGTGTGGGCGTGCCTTTCGTCCGCGTCGAGCGCGGCGATCTCCTTGGCCTGGGTCTCGGCGAGCGCGGCGGTCTGCATGATGTGGGTCTCGATGAGATCGGCGATCTTGAGGCGCGCGTCGGCGTCGAGGTTGTTGGACATGGCGGTGCCTTTCGACGGGGAATCGGTTCTGCGGAGTCAGGCGGGGAGGTACGGGGACCACTCGGTCTCGGCGCTCCACACGCCGGCCTCCTTGTCGAAGCCGAGCAGGCGTTCGTAGGAGGCCACGGCGTCGAAGGGGCGGGTGAAGTAGCGGTGTTTGACCTGCGCCCCACTCTCGGTCATCCAGCGAACGACGTAGAGGTGCCCCGCGCGGGGGGCCAACGGGTTCTCCATATAAGGGGTATTCGGGGTCATATGTCCATTGTGGGGCCCTCGGCGCGATCCGCAAGGGACCGCCGTCAGGTTCATCCGCGCGGCCTCGGACCTGGCCTAAGACCCAGTTGCGCGGACGTGAGTTCGAGGTCCGCGGCTCACTCTTCCCCCACGATGGTCACGCGGGGGCCGGGCGGGGGGCCGACACCGGAGAGCATGGCCCTGTTCAACCACCAGAGCGTCTCGGGATCTTCCTCGGGCGCCCCGTCGGGATGCAGGTCCATCAGCGCCCCCGCAAGGAGGGACCACCGATGAACACGACGTCGGCACATGCCTCGTACAGGAAGGACGCCCCGCTCTCGCCATAGCGCTCCGCCCACTCGTCCATACGCAGGGCGGAGGTGATGATCGTCGGCTTCCCAGAGAGGTACCGGCCGCGGAGCAGGTCGTCGAACACATCAGCCGAGAAGCGCGATGGGTTGCGACCGTCCACGCTGTCGACGAGGAGGAGATCCGCACCTCTCGCTTCGGTAACGAGCCGGTGGGCGCGCTCGATCTCCGCGCAGCTCGCGGGGCCGGCGATCTGGCGGGGCTGCCTGGCGTCGGCCAGTTCGGCGAAGCGCACGAACATCACCGTCCGCCCCTGGAGGTAACTCGACACCAGCGCCGCCGCGGCCAGGGTGGTCTTGCGGGTGCCGTAGGGGCCGCACAGCAGCAGACCCCCGCCGCAGCCCTCGCGGTCGACGGGAACACCATCCTTGAGTCGATGGCGTTCCGGCAGCCCCGAGTGCCAGGCTACGACGGTCTCGTACGCCTCGCGGCTGTGCTCGGTGGGCGTGTAGGAGATCAGGTCGCGCGGCCAGTACACCAATGGGAACGACAGGGGCCGGGGCGGGAGATCGGATGCCATCGTGAGCGGTCCTGTTCTTCGATCAGATGCTGGTCAGGTGCGCCGGGGCACAGAAGCAGATTCACCCGTTTATCGGCTATTGCGGCAAACGCCCCAGTGGCTAACCTGGAAGAGTTCTGGCCCCCGGGGTCCCTCCGAGCTGCGGGGGCCGCTGCATGTTCAGGACGCGCGGGAGAAGAGGTCGATGACCTCGGCGGTCGGCTCTTCCTCGAACGGGTCCTCCCAGTCCGGCGACAGGCCGAACATGATGTAGTCCGGGTTGATCAGCAGCAGGCGCTTCATCTTGATGCGCACGATGCCGGCGTCCAGAAGCTCCTTGAAGGCCCGCGAGACGGTCGGCTGGGACATCCCCGTCCCCACGGCCATGTCCATCTGGACGGCGCCGATGACGCAGCCGTTCTTGAAGCGGTTCTGGTTCGCGCACAGCCAGAACAGGAGCTTGTAAGCCGGCGGCTTGAGGTCGAAGCAGAGCTCGGGGGCGACGGGATTGACGGTCTCGCCGTAGGTGAACTTGCCGGGCATGGCGGTCTCCATGTGGTTCGGTGGCCGGAGCCGGTGAAGGTCAGGCCGCGTTGCGCTTCGCTTCGCGCTCGATTCGGAGCGCACGCCAGGTGTCCTCGCTGATGGTCTTCCCGGCGGGGAGACGGTCCTTGCAGTACGAGGTGGCGGGGAACAGGTCGGGCACGTGGCGGGGAACGCGGCGCAGCGCGTAGAAGTGCGCTTCACCCCCGGCGTTGAAGAGCCAGCGGGGATTCAACTGCCAGCCCCCGTTCTCCTCGTAAGCGAGGCCGCTGGCCAGAACCTTCCCCCGCGCCCGGTAGAAGGACGGCCGGCTCATGCCCATCTCGGATGCGAGGTCGGCCGCCGAGCCGGTGTTGACACGGCCGTGGTCGGTGCGGGATCGGTGGCGGATGAGGTGGTGGATGAACCTGTACTCGTTCTTGCCGAAGTCGAGGATGTCCATCAGTTCAAGGGCCGCGTCGCTGACGGTTCCGTACGGAGCGCCGCGGTAGTCGATGGCGTACTTCGACGTTTCCTTCTCGGTCACGCGCTGCTCGTCGAGAACCTCGCCGGTCCTCTTCCGCGTGACGGTGCGGTCGTAACTCCGCTGCTTCTCATGCTTGAAACCCATGGAAATGCCCTCCGAGGCATCCGTTCTGCTGCTGCGGAGGGCTATCCGGCCATGAATGGCGGCGTTCCTGCTCTGAGACAACCCTATTCATCTGAGCCAGTCGCGCAACAGGTCAAATGGGTGATCATATGGATAAGCGCGACATAAGGAAAAGCCCGAATGTGTCTCATGTGTGAGACACAGTGTCTCCCGTGTGAGACACACGAAACGGCATTTCCGCAGGTCAGGGGCGGTGCGGGCAAACGCCCCTCTAATAGCGAAGCTAAAGGTCCGTGCTCAAGCTCAGGTCCAAGCACCCGGACACCTTGAAGTTCATCCGCCAAGGCTGGCCAGCCGGAAGCGACCGTAGGGAGCGGGGATGGCCTTAGCGACCGTAGGGAGCGGGGATGCCTTTGAGGACCGAAGGGACTCTACAAGCTCAAAGCTTTTGGCTCTTAGCTTCTGATCTCCCTACGGTCGACAAGGACATCCCCGCTCCCTTCGGTC
Source organism: Streptomyces sp. AP-93 (assembly GCF_022808175.1). Lineage (GTDB taxonomy): Bacteria > Actinomycetota > Actinomycetes > Streptomycetales > Streptomycetaceae > Streptomyces. Next base: position 345,216 of record NZ_JALGBX010000001.1, read on the forward strand.
GCTAAGTGCGTCCCCGCTCCCTTCGGTCGCTTCCGGCCGCACACTTTGGGGGAACGATCGGTAATGCCGAAAGGGTCACGCAGTACGAGCACAGCACAAGTAAGCGCTCTAAACCCAGCCCAGCGCTTTGCAGTGCACGAAGACCCGCTCGTAGTTCCGGACATCCGGTGGCATCAGCACCCACGGGGTCTGGATCTTAATGACCCAGCCGGCACTGATCCCCTCCCGCTCCTGGACACCCCGCAGAGCCTCCACCAGGTAGAGCTGCTTCACCGTCACCAGTCGGGCCCTCGGCTCTTCCACCGCCACGGACTCACCCGTCAGCGCAGGCCCCAGGAGCTTCTCCATGGCCCGCTCCTTGTACGACATGTCCTTCTGCCGCGCCTTCGAGTCCTCGCCCACCAACCGCTCCAGCGGCGAGAACTCGGTGACCATGGCCGGCTGCGTCTTGCCGAACCCGTCGTACCACGTCTCCAGGTACTCCACCGGCCTGAACGCCACGAGCAGGCAGTTGTACTTACTGGGCTGGAAGACTTCCTGGACTGTTTGAGTGCTCACGGCTCAGCCTGACCTGCCCGACGCCCCCGCGGCAGCAGCCGAACCGGTGAACTTTCCGTCCGAGTAACTCCCCTGCGCGGAAGGGTGGCAGGTAGATGCGGGGCATCCGGGGAAACTGAACCGTCCGCAGTTACGGCGACACAAACAACACCGTCACCGAGGGCTCGTCACGGGCCGCAGCGCGGCCGGCGCACCCGACACCTTCATCTGCGCAAGCTACGCAGATGCGTTGAGAGTGTAAGAACAACGGAAAGCGCAGGGGGCGCAGTAACTGCCTCCACTCAGGCGGGCCGCTCCGAGGCTGCCTCCTGCTGCTCCAGCACGTGCGCCGCCAGCCACAGACCCACGTCGCGCTTCGGCACCACCACCACGTCCCAGGCGCCACGCCCCCGCACCGACACCCTGACCGGCGTCCAGGCCCTGTACGGCTCCAGGAGCGCCGACAGCTTCGGAGAGGACACCCAGACCTCAAGACGCCGGTGCTGGGCCCTCCGCGGCCCCAGGAACGCGTCCAGCGGGTACACGCTGATCCGCGCGCACCGCGCTGGCCGCGACCCGTTGTGCACCAGCTCCAGCCGGTGCGCCTTCACCACCACCGTCTGCACGCCGCTCGGCGTCCACCACAGCCTGCCCATGCGCCACCGAGTCCCCGGCTCCGCCGGGTCGTGAAGCCGCTCGAAGGCCCTCGTCTGCTCACCCCGCAGACCACCGCGCACCTCGACGACGTCGGGCTCGACGACCCCCACGGGGCCGGAAATCGCGGGGGCCTTAACAGCTTCCGACTCCCGCTCCGTGTACTCGCGCACCAGGACCGCCCGCTGCTGCGGCGTGCCGGCCGGGTTCCTGTTCTTGTCCCGCGCGAGGGGCCGAGAAGTTCTCATACAGGAAGTCTGCTCAGCCGCGGCGAGGAACTGCTAGCTGCTGGTTACCTACGGCACCAGCTCTAGGCCCAGCGCGCGGTCCACTCCTCCTGCTGGAAGTCCCGCCACTCGCCGAAGCCGAACGTACGCGGCGCGGGCACCTCGTTCGTCAACATCTTCTCCAGGATGGCCCGGCGCTCGGGCGTGAGGGCCAGGACCCGGCGCAGGGCCTCAAGGTCGCTCTCGTCGTCGAACGCGGCCCGCTTCGCCTCCAGGTCCGCCCTGGCCGCCTCCGGGCTGTCGCCCGCGCCGACCGGGAAGGGGGGCTTGATGTAGAACTCCTGGCACGTGTTGTCGTCCCCGAACGCCGCGTCAGGAACACGGTCAGGCGGAACCGGGAAGGCCACCCAGCGACCCCCCTCGTACGTCCCGCCGTACCGAGCCTCGATCACCGTCACCGAGCTCAAGATGACTCCCCGCGGCCCAGAGCCGTCCGCACGAACCGCTCCACATCATCTTCGCTGTACCCCAGCTTCAACACGCGGTCGATGCCCATGAGCAGCAACTGCGCGGCGATGTCCCGGCCCCAGGTGTTGCCCAGCTCTCCCGACTCCGCAGGATCGCCGGGATCATCACCGTTCCACTCGTACAGCTTCTCGACGCCCAGGTCGTGCAGGAACACACCGTGCTCGCGGTACACATCACCCACGACCAGGGCCACGGCCTCGAACCGGGTCGGCGCCTCGATCTCGCATCGCAGGCCCGGGTAACGACCCCAGACCTCCGCGTCGTACGTGCACCCTGCCGGCGGGCTCACCGCCAACGACGCGAACCCCTCGGGCAGGTGACCGTCCTCCCGGCCGTAGTCAGGCCACGGATCGACCAGAGCGAATGTGTGCTTCATCGGCTGCCTCCACACGCGTCGGACGTCAGCACCATGTCAACGATGCTCGGCATGCGGCGGATACTCCCACACCGCACCGACAACATCCCCGCCAATATCAGAAAGGTTCCTTTTTTTCGGGGTGCAATTGGCTCCCTGTCTACTACCGGCCATGAGAGCAGTACTACGAACACAGCAGCCGAGCACACGCCAGAGCACGCGCACGCTTATGGGATGCCAGAGGAGATGCAAAATCGAGAAAACGGCGGGGTGCAACAAGTCCATGGCCTGCCAGTAGGTACTAAGACACTGCGGATAGAACCACGGTCGTGCCAGAGCCGTGCTGATGGGATGCCCGCGCGCTTGCCCTCGCTTATGGGCTACCTTCCCGTGCTTACGGGCTGGAGAGAGCAGGCAGGCGCCCGCGCGCTCGAAACGGACAATCAGGGCAGTACCCCGGTGTCAAGCATCTTCCTGCGGAGAGATTTATTTAATGTCACACAAAAATCGCCAGCTACGATGAGAGCACGGCCTCTCCCCCCAGCGGCCGGAGCGGTTGAGCCCCCTTGGGAGTAGGCGCCTGAGGGGGCTCCTGCATTTTTCTCGGCAACAAAAAAGAAGCCCCCGCTCCGAAGAACGGGGGCCTGTGGTTCAGGGGCTCACTAACAGCCGATCACAACGCGGTCGAAGGCGTCGATCTCATGGTCCAAGGTGCGGCCGGCGTTCGCGTTGGAATCGCGGAGGGCCTTCAAAACCTGCTTCTGCGCACACCGGTTCACGTGGCCCGCGGTCACTTTCGTCACGGAGTAGCGCCTCGCCTGGATGTCGTCGCCCATGTCGAGCAGCAGCAGCCGCAGGCGGTTGGCGAGCGGGAATGGGACGTCCTTGAACTTGAAGGCGAAACCGTCCTTGCCGTGCGGCCGGACCTGGGTTCTGCGGAGTAGCTCGGCCACCTCTCCGTCGCCGACCCCCTCGTTTTCGGGTAGGCGGACGAGGAGCCCATGGCCCACGAGGTCGGATATCTGGAACTTGGCCACGATGCGCTCGGTCATGGTTCTCCTCAGGGGATCGGTGTGCAGGATCAGGCGGAGAGCTTGACGTCCAGGCTGGCCCGCAGTCGGGGCGCTGGACGGTCAGTGGTTCGGACCGCGCTCGCGCCATTCAGGGACGAGGATGCGGCCAGACTCTGTGTACGCGGACGTCTCGAAGGTCTGGTAGCCGAGTCGGTTCAGGGCTTCCATGCACTCCTGCGAGTTGGGGTTGCTGGCGCTACGGTCGAGGCCCATCGCGAGGAAGACGATCTGCCGCGGCGGGTAGAGCCGACCGTTGACGAGCACGCCGTAGGTCTTCGTTATCGGCTCCGGTTCGAAGTCGTCGGCGATGATCTGCACGGACGCACGGTCAAGTTCCTGGCGGCCGTTGCCGGGGATGTGGATGGTGGTGGTGTCGGGCACAGGCGTCCCTTTCGGTCTGCGCGATATCCGGGTAGCCCCGGAGGCTGAACCGCACGGACACCCCGCACGCCCCCGCAGGGAGGGCGCCGGAGAGACGGCACGGGTTCTCATCAAGCGGTGTCGCTGGTGCGCGGCGCGGGGATGGTGGGAACGTTGGCCACGGCGTTGTTCTTCCACTCGTCCTTGTGGCGGATGTAGCCCTCGGCGACGTTGGATGTCGGCGACCAGCGTCCCTGACGGCGCAGGTAGGCGCCCGTGGCTCCATGCTCGTCGGCGATGGTGGCGCCCGAGGCGCGCAGGCCGTGAGCGGTGAGCTTGAGTCCGTTCTCGTCGTAGTCGACGCCGGCCGCGGCGGCGATTTTCTGGATGATGTCGTTGACGGACTCGGCTTTGAGGTCGCCGCCGATGTTGCCCCAGCGGTCGACGCGGCGCAGGATGCGGCCGGTCGTGAGGCCGCGTTCGGCGAGGGCTGTGCGGTATTCGGTCCAGGCGGTGACGGGGTCGAGGATGTCGTCGCGCCGGGGCATCTTGACGTCCACGCCGTCGCCGGCCTGGTCGGTCTTGGAGCTGGAGAAGTAGAGGACCAGGCCCTCCTTCATGACCGTCGCGTCGGGGATGTTGCGTGCGGCGAATTCGGATCGGCGGGTGAAGGCCCAGATCGACCAGATGACGATGAGGCGGTCCCGGAGGCCCGTCAGGGTGCTGGTGTCGCACTGCTGGACCATGGCGGTGAATCCGTCGAGGTCGACCACCGCGGACTTCTTCACCCTGCGGCCGGCGTCGGAGAGCCGCTTCTTGTGCGCCTTGAGGAGCATCCGGGCCTGGGTGTCGTCGGGCTTGTCGTGGCCCTTCCAGGTGTGCAGGGTGCGCACGGCTGCGATGGCGATCCCGATGTACGAGCCGCTGAGCGAGGCGCCCGTCTTGGGTGACGGGGTCTCGGTGAGGACCCGTGTCCATTCGGTGAGGGTCTGGGAGGTCATCGGAAGGAAGTCGCGGTTGTTCTGTGCGCACCATTCGCCGCACTGTTCCCACCATCTCCGGTAGGAGCGCATTGTCTCCGGAGGGATGGAGTCGGCCAGCGCCTTGACCGTTTCGGGGCTGAGTTCGTAGTTCGCCGGGTTGTGTGACGGAATGACCAGTTCGCCGGATTCGCTTACCCGATCACGGAAGGTGACCGGAAGTAGCTCAGCGTCGATGATTTCCATGGATTGAATTTGTCCTATTTCGTCGATCCCGTGAATCAGGCTTCACGGGACTGAGCCATACCTTACTGAACTGCCGTTCGCTCAGGGGGGGTTGTCCGGATCTTGGACCCGACCTACGCCCGGATCGAGAAGATGATGCCGAAAACTTCTCAAAGTACCTTTTGGAACCTGCACGGCCGGCCCGGGTCACCTCCGCGCCCGCTGCACCTCCCCGCACTCCTCCGCGAGATACCGCCGGAAGTACTGCGCCAGGGTGCGCGCGTCGTCGCTGCTGACCGTTCCCGCGGGGACGCCCCAGAACTCGCCCTCCGCGACCGCCGGCCACAGGATGGGGTGGCAGATCACCGATCCGAAGCCGACCGGGACGACCAGCCAGCGCGCGAACTCGTCGTCGAACGCCGGCCGAGACATCAGCATGCCCACCGTGGAGCTTCCGTCCGGCTTCCTCCACTCGACCATGCGCTGGTGGTGCATCTGCTTCCGGGTGAGGGGCCGACTGAACGGCGCTGCCCGCCTGGACTTGGGGATGGATTCTTCGGTGCAAGTTGTCATCATCCTTCGATGATCACTCGGTCGAATTTCGAACTTTAAATATTCGAAGGTTCGAGAAGTTGTTGCTCAACTCCTCCGGCCGCTTCAACATCCCCCGACAGGCTCGGCCACGCGTAGTGGCTCGCAGGGTTGCGCCCCTGTCTCGGCCGGCCCGCCCCCGCGAAGACCTTCCTGCCCCGGCCGGGGAGACCGGGCCACCCGCAGGCAGCCCGGCCCCCGCCTCAGACCCGGGGCGGCACCACCGTCCCCAGCGCCGCGCCCAGACCGGCCACCGTCCCCGCGACCGACGCGGCCATCGCCCAACGCCTGCCCCTGGGAGTCTCGATCGCCGCCCACCGGACCGGACCCCAGCCCAGCTCCTCGCGCAGCTCCCGCGCTTCCCGCCGCAGCGCCTCGACCTCCAGCAGGCGCAGCTCCGACGCCAACTCCCTCACGATCGTCTCCGCGTTCGCGACCGCCGTTGCAGCCGCCACGCCACCCCAGGTGTCGATGTCCGCGCGCAGCTCCTCCAGCTCGGCGCGCAGCGCGGCGAGGACGTCCACCGGCTCCGGCGTGACCTCGTACGTGGCCCACGCGGTACGCGGGTCCACCGGTTCCGGCTTCGGCATCATCCACGCGGTACGCGGGTCAGCAACGCGCTTCGGCACCGTCGGCATGTCCAGCACCGTGCACACCACCAGCGCGGGAACCTCGGGCACCTCGTACGCCTCCAGGATCTCGCTCCACGTGAGGAACACCTCCTCCTCGGCGGCAGCCCGGCGCGGCACGGTCAGCGTGACCGGCGTCCCGCACACGACGTACCGCTCGGCGACCAGGGCGCGCGGGTCCACGTGCTCCAGGTGGCCCGGCTCGGCCCCGTCCAGCTCGACCAGGGTCTTGCCGATCGTCGCGCTGACCACACGCCCCGCGCGTCCCTGGTGAAGCACGCGGTCTCCGGTGTTCCAGTAACCGCGTCCCGTGCTGGGGAGCACCGGCGCGACGGGCTCAATGTCGGCACGAGGAATTTCCTGGACGGACTCGCCGGCCGGGGTGTTGAGGCTTTCTCCGGCAGCCATCCGCCACGCTGCCTTGCGCTGCTGCTCGCTGATGGGCGCGAGGCCCTGCACGGCCGCCTGCTCCTCCTCCTGGTCGTCCTCGCCGTACAGGGAGCGGTCGACGTCCTCGAAGGTGCAGCCGCCCCGCCAGTCGGGCCCGTAGTGCTGCTCCAGCAGCTCCGCCATGACCGACTTCTTCTCCGTGTCGGCAACAGGAGATTCCTCGACGGGCTCGCCGGCCAGTTCCTGGACCTGCCCGGAGATTTCTTCGCCGTTGGCAGGCTGCTCCTCGCGCAGCGGCACCAGGCAGAACCCGCGCTTGGTGTCCACCGCCGCCGCCGTGTCGCGCAGCCCCTCAAAATCGGTGTCCAGGGGAAGGCGCGCGCACCAGCCGCACCACGCACCAAGCGTCCAGTCCTGCCCGAGCCAGTACGGCGACTTCGTGATGACGCTCCCGCACTCACCGCACGGGGCGTGATCCGGCGCCTGTCCCAGCAGGCCCGGCAGCGGCTTGATCTTCCGCATGCGGCGCAGGACATCGCCCTTGAAGACCTCGACGCGCACGAGCTGCGCCGTGGAGTCCTCGGCCATGCCGAACTCGCCCAGGTCCGCGCCCTCGTACTGCTCCCACGGGCCCGCGCCGTACCCTTCGGCCTCCAGGTACATCGGGACGAACTGCTGGTCATAGGCGCCGTTGCAGGAGCGCTTCCACACCACGTGGCCGCACTCACACTCCACCGTCAACCGCGACTCCACGCGGTGCTTCTTGCCGGGGAAGGAGACGTAGCGGGCGAGGGTGCCCGTGTGCTCGTGCTCGTCGGCAACGGGAAATTCCTCACCCTGCTCGCCGGCGACTTCCTCGAAGAGAATTTGGAACGGTTCGGCGAGCCCGTACCAGTCGCATAGCCGCTCCACCGATTCCGTGAGGGACTCGCCCGCCTGCGCGGGCACCTGGTTCTGTTCGTGGTCCTGGAGGTGGAAGGAGGAAGCGCCCGCGCCCGCCGTGTGGAAGCCGATGCGGCACTCAATCCCGGCGTGGCCGTCGAAGGTGACCGAGCGCAGCCGGTAGCCGCTGGGGCTGGCCACCCAGTCGTTGACGTCCCGCACGCGGGCAACGGTCTGCGGCTCGGAGGGGACGGGGGCGAAGCCGCGCACCCGGTGAGGGTTGATGCCCACCTGACGGAACCCGGCGTCCCTCAGGGCCTCGGCGAACTCCCCCAACATCTCGTCCCACAGCTTGCGGTCGGTGAGCTTGCGGGGCCGCCGGTGGTCGCTGTTCAGCACGGGGACCACGGCCACGGCGTGCATGTCGTTGATGACGACGAAGCCGCTGCCGGTGGTGGAGTCCTGGTCGTGGTCGTTGAATCCGGCGGCGGTCAGCACCTCCTTGGCCCGGCGGATCTCCCAGCGGTGCGCGCGGGGGCGAGGTGTGTACTTCTCCTCCGAGTCGGCAACGGGAATTTCCTGGCCCTGGTCGCCGGCCGGGGTCTGCTCGATCGGCTCGGAGATTTCCGCTGCGTCCGCGCCGTGCATCGACGGGTACAGCTCACCCAGGTACACGCCCAGCGTCTCCCGCCACGCCGCCCCCGTCAGCTCGCCCCACACCGCGAGCGACACCAGCGAAGAGAAGACGTCCCCGAGCTGCTGGCACTGCGAGGAGCGGGACCCGACGACCGGGAAGTCCGCCGGGAGACCGACGAGGAGGCACACTTCCGCGATCGTGAACCGGCGCCCCGTCGTGGCCTCGTACCAGCCTCGGATCTTCGAGGTGATGCCGTTGATGGGCTTCGGGTCGGGGTGTCGGCGGGTGACCCCGTCCATGCGGAACACGTTGCCGCCGGAGGTCTGGCGGTTGCCCCGCGTGTTCACCTCCGCGTCTGCCTCCCAGCCGATGGCCTGGTAAGCCAGGGTGGTGATCCCCGGCGCCTCGGGCAGGGCCGCCATGCGGTACCAGTGCGCCGCCATGATCGAACGCCGACGGTGGCTGGGCGAGCCGAAGTCGGCGGCGTCCAAGACATCCCACGAGGCCGACTCGCAACCGGCCACGGACAGCTCAAGCCAGATGTCTTCCTGAATCTCCTCGGGCAACTGGGCGGCCTGCTCGATGACCACCCGCGTGAGGGGGGCGCCTATGTACCGCAGCCCCAGGCACCAGATCACCGGGGCCAGCATGAGCCCGGCGGTCTTGCCGTCCATGCCGTCCACGAGCGCCCACATCTCCGGGACGGTGAAGTCCGTCCGCGACCCGTACGAGGAGAAGCACCCCTCCTCCTCCGAGCACTCCTCCCCCTCCTCCTCGTGGTCGCAGTACTCCGTACCGTCCTTCTCGTAGTTGCCGAAGGCGAAGCCAACCTGGGCAATCGCCTCGGTCAGGATCTCCAGGCTCTGCGCCGTACGGCCCGCACCGTTGCCCGCTATCGAATAGTCCGGGCAAGGCATCGTGAACATCGCGTCACGGGTCCAGCGGAGCGCGGGGTGTTCCGGGGTCAGCGTCCTGACGTCCGCCTGCACCACCGTGCACCCGGCGGCCCTCGACGTCGCCACCGGGCCCTTCTCCAGGTCCACACAGACCATGTCCGAGTCCGTCACCAGCCGCTTGCCCTTGCAGCCCCCGCCGCAGCCCGCGCAGAAGTTCAGCCCGCGCGGACGGTCGCCCTGCTTCTCCGGGTACAGCCACCGCACCGGCCACGGCGCGGCCAGATCCTCCCGCTGCTCCTCGCTCAGGCAGTCCAGGAGCGCTACCAGCTCCTCGCCGTCCACCGCCATGAGGTCCGCGTGGGTCACCGGCTTCGCCTCGGGCTTCGGCATCGCCCACTCAAGGCGCGGGTCCACCGGCTCCGCGTCGGCCCACGGCAGTGCGTCCGCGAGGATCGCCCGCTTCATCGCCGCGCGAGACTTCTCACCCCTGACGACCTCCACACCGCTGGCCATGTGCGTGACGGAGTAGAGCCCGTCCAGCAGGACGGCACGGTACGTGTGACCTCGCAGCTCGGCCCACTCGTGCCCGCGCTTCTGATCACCCGTGAACACGATGTCGCCGACCTTGACCGTCGCCGCCTTGGCCCTGGGAGCCATACCGCGTCGTCCCATCGTGCTGCTCTCCCCGCCCGTGCTGGTGTTCTTCTGTGCCGTCTTCGCGGCCTTCGCTTCCTGCTGCGCCCGGATCGCGTCAGCCTCGGCGTACAGAGCCGCCACGACGTCGGGGCGCGGGTTGGACTCGCCTGCCTCCAGGGCGGCCGTCACCATCTCGGCGACGATGTCGCAGTACCGCTCTTCCCAGTCCAGGCGCGATCCCATCGCCCCGGACGTCTTCCCGCACAGCTCGTACGCCGTCTCCCACACGTTGCCGTCGTGGCCGGATGCCTTGGCCAGCGGGCGGGCCAGGTGCAGCGCGCAGACACCGACCGTGCCCATCACCGCGCCGTCCTCGGCGAGGATGTCGACGACGAACCGCGCCGGGGCGTTCTTGTTCCAGCACGCCCCGATGCACAGCCCCGCTTCATCCCACGAGCCCGGCCCGCACTCCAACGCGGTCTTGCCGTGCACGCCGTACTGCTCCCGGACGCCGTCCGTCCTCGTGATCACCCAACGGTCCAGCGGGACTTCCCTCAGCCCGGCCACCGTCAGCTTGTGCGCGGCCCGCTTGCGGAACATGCCGTCCACCGCACCGGACGTACCGGCCTCCGCAGACCAGCCGTTCGGCCGGTGCTCCCAGCCCCACGTGTACTTCGCCATGATCCCGACGCGCCCGTACCGCTCGACCCGGAACACCCTGGGCTCAAGCTCGGTCTGCACCAGCTCGGCCGACCACGTCACCCGCTCCTCGTTCATGTGCCCGAACCGGGCCCACACGTCCTGGGCCCATGCGGCGGACGCCGAGTCGGCGCGGCACCACGCGACGGCCGCCGTGAGGCTGTTGTCCTCGTCCAGCTCTGCCCACCAGAACGTGGAGTCGTGCACCCCTCGCACCACCTGCCAGCGTCCCCGCTCGTAGCCCCGCGAGAACAACCGGTACTCGTCCCCAGACGCGAGGGTCAGCACCCAGTCATAACCGTCGTCATCGGTGCGGTGGTGCTCACCCGCGTACGGCTCGACGGACTCACCGGCCAGCAGCTCGGCGGGGAATTCCACCACCGGTTCCGGCTGCTCCTCGACCTCGACGGGCGCCGGAAAGTAGTTCGCGGGCAGCACGGTCAGCAGTGCTTCGCCGTACGCGAATTCCGCCCGCTGACCCTTGCCCGGCATTGCCATCCATGCCCACTTCGGCATACCGGCATCGGCGTGCTTCGTCGCCCAAACGGTCTGCGCGAGCATCGACGTATCCGCGTCACGCTGCACCTGAGACAGGGTGTACTCACCGGGGAGATTGGGCTCCGGCGCGGCCTCGACCGGTGCGACGTCTTCCGGGGTCTCCTCGATTTCCTCGAAGGTCACCATGTCGCCATGCTTGGCAATGATCTCTTTAGGGGTCAACGGCTCGGCCGAGAGGTTGACCGTCTCGCGACCACTTTTCCATTTGATCGCGTCGGTATTCTTCGCGAGCGTGGACTTCCACTTGGACTTGGGGCGCTGGGCCGCGCGGTCAATCTTGGCCTGAATCTTGATTTCCAGTTCCGCACGCTTGGCGATGTGCTCGCGCATGACCGACTCGGCAGACTCGCGCGTCGAGGACATGGAATGTCCGACAGTGCGCATGTCGGTGCCGCCGGTCTCATTGGTCACGGAACGGCGCACGCGGAGTACCCGCTGGCCCTCTCGGGTCACGCTGTCCACGCCAAACGTCATGCCGCGCCACGATGAGCGGACGATTGCCGCGCCAAGGAGTTCGGTCCACTCGAACTTGATTTGGACAGAGCTGTCCGCTGCGGGTGTACTGCTCATGCGCGTGTTTCCTCCGAGAGTGGCGTTGGCTGGGGCCGGGGGTTCAGGTCCGGCGTTCCCCTAATTATCGCAAAGGGGCGGGGAGGATAACAGAGGGAAAGGGGAAAAGTAATGTGACAAAAAACATGGTTCAGGATTTGAGAAAAGGAAAATAAAACTTGCGCGGTCGACTATGTCCTGAGTGTCCCGGCGAAATGTAATAAATAATTAAATAGGCGGACACCCCCCAATATCAATTGACATGAGTGTATGTATGGGGGCCTGGGCTCTCACATTTCACCCTGGAGCGGGGGCGGAGGCAGCATCAGAAGGCAGTGTCATTTCCTTGTGCGTTGACCCTACGGAATTGCCGTGTCCCAGGCAATACCCTCCAGCTCATACGCTTCGTATACTCCGGCCGGGACAGTCTCCGTCGCTCCGTTGTGCGGCATCTCCTCGTTGGTCACCGCCGGCAGATGGCCCTCGCTCCGGACCGCCGCGAGGACTGCCTGCTCCACCTCCCACGCCTGGGCCCCTGTGTCGACGCCCAGGTACCAGCAGATGTCCCAGCCGGCGCACCGGAAGCTCCGGAAGCGCTTGACCGGGTCGTTGGCAGCGCCCACCTTGAGCACACCGGACTCCTTCTGTTCGGCGATATAGATCCACGCGGGCTTGGCGTGGTTGAGACCCCTGGTGCAGCAGTAGGGACAGCCGCCGCTGCCCGCCGTGAGCACCCACAGGGCGCTGCGCAGGCTCCGCGGCATCTTCGTGCCGCAGCGTCCGCACGTCGTCTCCCAGCGCCCGTCAGGGAGCTTCGTGAAGCCCGCGGCGATGAGCCTGTCGTGCTCACGGACGGCCCGCGCCTCTGCCACTTCCTCCGCCTTCGCCGATTCGCGGCAGCTTCGGCAGTTCCGTAGTCCCGTGATGACGGAGGCGTCGGCGGTGAAGAGCCGCGCGCAGTCTTCGCATGTGCGCCGCCACCTGTTCTTGTGCTCCGTGGGGATACAGCCGGTCAGGCGGAGGCGCCGAGCGGTGCGGTGTTCCCCGAAGCACTTCCTGCATCCGAGGCGGATGTTCTCGGCCTGGTGGAGAGGGCGCTCGCTGATGTCCCCGCACCGCGTGCAGCGCATCAGCCAGGAGGCGGCGGCTCCGCGGTAGGGACCGGCGGCCTCGAACTGCGTCAGGGCGAGACGGCGACGGGCTTCATCCTCGGGCAGGGAGAAACGGTCGGAGGTGGCTCGCTTCTTGCATTCGCCGCAGCCTTTTCCCTTCCTGATGTAGCAGAGCCGGGTGGTCACGACGGTGCGGCAGACCTCGTGAAGGCAGGACCAGGGATCTTTCGAGCCGGGAAAGGGCTCCTGTGGAATGTAGCCAGCCTGGTTCATGAACTTCACCGCAGCCGGTTCCTGCGCCTTCCGCTTCTCCCTCCAATGCTCGGTCTGCCGGACGAGTTCCTCTTCCCTCCGCTGCGCCTTCCGATCTGCTGTGGCGGCCTTCCCTTCCGCCTTCCTCCGCTCCCGGCACATCCCCGGGCAGGCCCTGTTTCCGATCGCCGAGACGTTGTTGAGCGTCACCCAGGCGTCCCCGCCGCAGATGTTGCAGGTGCATTCCCACTTCGTCAGGACGCCCGGATAGTCGCGGTCCTTCGGCGTGAACCCCGCCTTCACCATGCGATCGAAGGCCACATCATCGTCGGTGCGCGTCATCGGGCCGGCGCGGTAGCAGTAGACGCACTCCTTTCCCTGCCGGATGCTGGTCAGCTTCTTCGTGTCCTGGTTTCCGCACTCCACGCACTCGACCCGGTGGGAGACGTCGCATCCCCGGTATCGGTCGAGGAGAATCCAGCCCGCGGTACGGAATTCCGCTTTGCCCCATTCGGTGTCAACCATCTCTCATGATTGACACGCTCGATTTCCAGGGTGCTAATCCCGCCTCGTGGACGGCGCTGGAGCCTTCACAACTTCTCGGGTAAGCTGCAACATGTTCCTCCAACGGCGTTGGCGGACACTCAGGCGCCCGTGGGGTTCAGCCTCTCTCCGGAGAGGACCGCGGGCGCCTTCTGCATGTTCTGGCCCGTGAGATGGGCTGTTCGCTGCGTACGGCAGAGCGTGCGCGATGGGCTGAACGGCTGGAGATCCGGGTCGTCCAGCACCGCTCCAACGCGCGCGGCCACCTGCGGAAACTCGGAGCGTCCCAGGTCAGCGCGTTGCTCCAGCAGTTCCTAGACAAGCCGTGGGTGCTTGCCGGGGCGTCGTTCCGGGTGCTCATCTGGGTCCGTCCCCGAACCATCAGCCCGTAAGGGAGCTTTGCCGTGACCGTGCTCTACCACTACACCTTGGTTTTCCACCTGCCCCAGATCCTTCGCTCCGGCTATATCAACGTCACGGAGTCGAACATCTCCGCGGGCCGTGAGCACGCGGGCCCTGACGTGGTGTGGCTGACGGCGGCCAACACGGCGGATCGCTCCGGTGGGTGGTACACGGGCTCCCATGTCGACAAGACCGCCGTCAGGATCACCGTGGACGTGCCGGAGCGTGAGGTCTACCGCTGGACGGAGTGGGCGCCGCGCCACGGCTGCTCGGCCCGCACCATGGCCGCGCTCCGCCGCGTCAAGGGGGGCAACTCGTGGCGGGTGGTGGCCCGGCGGGTGCAGTGCGAAGAGTGGAAGGAGATCGTCGTCTCGCGCGGCTTCAAGGACGGCGAAGTCCGTAAAGGTGTGACTCGGGTGGATGCCTTTGGGCGCCGGCTCGACTTCGACGTCATCGGCTAGCCCAGCTACCTGGACTCTCCTGGCCCCCGCTGGATACGACCCCGCTTCCTCGCGAAGGTACGGCCGGCGGGAGCTTCTTCACCCGATCGTGAGCATGTCTCTGCGGCTGTCCGGCGGCGCCGCGGCCGAGGATGACGGCATGACCATCCCTGGGACGCAGTCCTTCTACGCAGAAGCCGACCTGCTCGGAACCGCCATCGTGCGCGCGCTGCACGAGACCGACGACACTGTCGACCGGCGCGGTTCCGGCATCGTCCTGCCCCTGGTCGACGAGGCCGTTCAGCGCTTCCCGGACGATCTGCGGTACACGTTTCTGATTTCTGTGATCCGGGCGCTGGCCGAGTGGGACAGGGCCGCGCTGACGGTGATCGAGGATCTGACGGCGGACACCATGAACGAGGCGACGGTGGCGTCCCTTCTCGACAACCGCGAGCGCGTGGCCCTTCGGGACGAGCACCGCACCTAGCCGGCACTCGCGCACACAAGAAGCCCCAGGAGCTGCCCTGCGCCAGCATCATCTTCTTCTCCAGCTCCAGCGCCGTCCCTGTCCGTGTCGCGGTACCTCTCCTCGTACCACCAGGATTGACGGACCTTCTCCATTTCCCCCGCGGAATTCGTTCCGAACCGGCCGTCCGGTACCTCGCGTTGGACTGGTGACCCCCGGCGACCGCCGACAGCACTCGTTCGGCTCCTGCGGTCGACCGGGGCACTGCGACCCCTCCGGCCTACCGCCGGTAACATGCGGCTGGGCTGGCGCCCGTTCTCTGGGAGGGGACTCATGGATATGTCACCGCATGTGCTGGAGCGTCCGGACACCGACGAGGAGAAGCCGGTGTGGGTGATGGTGCGGGTGGGCGTATCCCGCTACTGCTACCACACCGACCTCCAGTGTCCTGCCCTGCAAGGCAAGCACGACACCGGCCGCCACTTGGAGCTGATGACCGAGGTGACGGCCCAGGGCCAGGAGCTCACCCAGTGCGGAAGGTGCCGCCGGCACGCGTAGGAAAATACGGGGCCCCTGCCTTCGGGCGGGGGCCTCTTCATCTTCCCGGCTCCCGCCCGGCCGCGGTGGCGTAGTACCTCAACGGGCAGGGGGAGTTGTTGAAGTCCCCCGCGAAAACAGGGTTCTCAGCCCTGGTCGCGACCGGTCCTTGGGACGCCTCTGCCGTGTTCGACCTGCGGAAGCTACCTTCCTGCGGTGACTACTGACGAACCGTCCAGCATGTCCGGTGCTCCGAGCCCGGAGCCCGTGAAAAAGACCTCCCTCGACAAGGCCGGCCCCGAGCCCGCTCCCGATAAGCCCGAGCGCGGGGAGCCGGAGCTCTCGCTCGGCGAGGCCCTCATAGGCGTCGCTGCCCTCGGGGCCGGTGCCTACGTGGCGGCGAAGGTGGCCGCTGCGGAGGAGGAGCGAAAGTGGCAGGAGACCAAGAACAGTTGCTTCGGCTGCCTGTTCCTGATCGTGCTCGTCATCGGGGGCATCGGCTCGGCGTGCAGCCCCACGGAGGAGAAGACCGAGCCGTCGCCGTCGTCCACCTCGGTCTACGGAACTCGCTGACCGCTTGTCAGACCCTGCTGCGAAGATGCGGGGATGACCTCCGCCAACACCCGCGCCGCCGTCGCCCGCCAAGCTTCCACCCTCGCCTCTCGCGCCGCGGAGGCCCTGGCGGACATGTTGAAGGCCCGGCAGATGCCGAAGGACCCACAGGGCTATCAGAGCACCGGTGTGCCATGGCCGGCTACGTGCATGGACTGCGGACGCGACACCGCGCCGCAGGTCAACAGCCTTCGCAACGGCCAGGGCGGATGCCGGTTCTGCGGGAACGAGCGCCGGGTCGCCGCGCTAAGGATGGCGGCCACCGCCCTGGCCGAGAAGGACGCGCGCCGTTCGGGGTTCGTGCCGCTGGAGGCGTTCCAGCACACCAAGCACCGGTGGCGGCTGCTGCATGTGGCCTGCGCCCGGGAGACGCGGATGCGGGTCAACGACATACGCAACGCGCTGGCGAAGGGGAACGTCCGCGAGTGCTGGGAGTGCAGAAACGAAACGATCGGGCGGAAGCGGTCGTTCGAGGAGGCCGAGGCGGTCGCCATCGCCCTGCGGAGGAACAAGAGGCCGCTCGTCCCCTACCCCGGCGCCAACGAACCGTGGAAGTGCGAGTGCCTGGACTGCGGGGCGGTGGTGTATCCGAGGTTCGGGAAGCTGAACAGCCGGGACACGGGAAACTGCTCGAACTGCGGCCCCGTCGCTGCCGCCGCCAAACAGCTTGCCGACAATGGCGGCCAGGCGGCGGCTGACATGCTCGCAGCCGGGTTCGAGCCGCTGGAGGACTATCCCGGAACCAGCCGCCCGTGGAAGAGCCGTCACCTGTGCGGGCGTGAGGTACGTCCCCGCCTGAGCAACATCCGAGCCGGTACCGGCGGCTGCCGGGAGTGCGGGTTTGAGGCAACCGCGGCGAAGCTGTTCGGCGATCCGGCGGTGGCCGTAGCCGACATGCGCGCGGCCGGGTTCGAGCCACTGGAGGACTACCCCGGCGTCGTGCACCCGTGGCGGTGCGTCCACTTGCGGTGTGAGCGTGAGGTAAGCCCGCGGCTGAACAGCATCCGCAACGGTCAGGGAGGATGCCGGGAGTGCTTCCCCGGTGGCTTCCAACACGGCAAGCCGGGACTCGTGTACGTGCTGATGCACTACGCCTTCGGGGCGGTGAAGGTAGGCATCACCGGCACGGCCACGAGCCGCCTGGCGGACTTCCGGTCGATCGGCTGGACCGTGGTGAGGACGTATCCCTTCGAGGTCGGCGGGGAGGCGTACGGGGTCGAGCAAAGTGTCCACGCGCACCTGCGCGACGACCGCGGGCTCATCCCCTTCCTGACCGCCGAGCAGATGCCGTACGGCGGGTGGACGGAGACCTACGACGCCCGTCTCGTCTCCGCGCTGGAGCTGATGAGCATCGTGGAGGCCGAGATCGGCGAACGTGTGGCCGTGGCTTAGAGGACGCCCCCGCGGAGAAGATGTTCTGGCTGATTTCCGGGCATTGGTGCAGAAACTCCGCGACTGGGAGAATTGGTGCAACTTACCTTCCAGTAGCGGAGTACGCCGATGCCAGCCAGCAAGACCGACACCAAGACCGGAAACAAGACCGCGGTTGCCGCTCCGGCCGCACGGGATCTCACGACGCTCAAGACCAACCTGCTCGACAACACCGACCTCACCGCCGAGCGCGACGACTTCGTGTACCCGGACGACGACCCGGACCCGGCGAAGAGGGGAAAGTCCTCGCGGACCGGGGAGCCGCCGGCCACCGCCGAGGAGCGGATCGCGGACCGGGCGGACTGGGTACCGGCGTACGGCTCCGCTCCCGTGCCGCCGGCCCCGCGGTGGTTCCAGTCCCAGGGCGTCGGCTCCCGGCCCGTGACGGGCGGCAGGGGCAGCGGACACGAAATCTCCCTCGCGTGGACCTCGGGTGTCGGCGCCATCCCCAAGGGCTCGAAGACACCCCCGCTGACACCCGTACCGAACGGCGACCCCGTCAACGCGGGCGCCCGGGGCCTGGACTCGATCGGGATCGGTGAACACCGGCTGTACGTCGGTGCGCCCGCTCCGGCCCCGCCGGACGGTACGACGCCCCCGGCCGGTGACGTGCCTCCGCCCCCGGCGACGCCCACGATGGTGCTGACGGGGGCGGGGACGACCGTGCACTTCGACGGGTACTTCCTCCCCGCCGTGGACCCCGCTCCGCCGGTGTGGACGCCGATCGCGGCCAACAAGGTCTACGCGGTGCAGGTGGCCGCGGTGAGCGCGGACGGGGTCGAAGGCGCGCGCAGCGAGGTCCTGGTCGTGAACACGCACGCGAGGGTGGACCCGGACGAGCTCGACGACGTCGTCCCGCCTCTGGCCCCGCCTGACTTCCAGCTTCTGCGGATGCCGGACATGGCGGCGCCGTCACCGAAGGTCAAGGTGTCGTGGAGGCCCGTGCCGAACGCCGCCGGGTACGAGGTCTATCTGCGCGTGGTCGGTACCGGGGCCGCCGGCATGGACCCGACCCGGCCGGGCCTGCTGACCGGTGACGTACTGGCGGGGACGGCCCCGCAGCCCGCTGTGCCCGGAGCTGTGGTCGAGTTCGAGATTCCCGTCAGCAGGCCCAACGCCCAGCACACGCTCAAGGTCCGGTCGAAGCGGGTCGCCGTGCGCGAGGGCGAGGACGAGACCAAGTTCAGCCCGTGCACGGAGCTGACCGTTCGCACGGCCGCGGTGGCGTAGGAGGACATGATGAAGAAGCCCCTGGTGAAGAAGAGCGGTGAGCCCGCCTCCCCGTCGGGCCGGCTGAGCAAGGTGACGCAGGCGGTTTTCAAGAAGGCCGATCCGGGTGCGGCTCAGGCTCAGCGACGGGCGGCGGTCCGGCAGCGTTCGAAGGGGCGCTGAGAGACGTCCTGCCTACGCCGCTGGGGAAAAGATGCTGCGCAACTTCCTGCGCTCGGTCTCCCGCTTGCAGGCATCGCGAGAGCAGGGCCTCATCCGACGGTCCAAGGCTTCGCCTTCAAGCAGTGGGGTGAAGTCGTTCCCGTAGTTGCACCAGACGTATGAGCACAGCTTGTCGTAGTGGTAGACCTCTGAGTACCTGGAGTTCGTCGCCCGAATCCAGACCAGGGGGTCCCTCATCCAAGAGCGGATCTTTTCCCCGCGTTCGTTGAGGCGCTTGGCTCCGGGGTCGTCGTCGAGCGCCCACCCGAGACTCTTCGAAGCCAGGCTCTGGTCGCCCCTGGCGTAAGCCTCGTGAGCCTGCTTGAGGAAGCAGTTCCGCCTGTCACCACGCTCGCGGTAGTGCTTCTCACAGGCGCGGGCGTAGTCCTCCAGCAGGCGCGCGATGTGCCCGTTGCGCACGTCGTTCAGCGTCTCCATGGTCCCCTCCTTGATTCCGCACAAGGCTAGTGGTCGACGCGCATCTGCGGTCTTGGCTTTGTCAATCGAGAAGGGCTACCACTTCCTTTTTCTGGCGATTGATCATGGAGGGGAGGCAGTGGCCGGACGAAGGAGATCGCGATGAACACGCCGGTGAAGGCGAAGGACAGGCTCACGGAGGGTTCCGTGTCGACGGTGTTGTCGTTGCCGGGGCAGGCGCCGGGGACGTTCCAGGTGTGCGCGGTGGAGGCGCTGGCGGAGGTGCGGGTGCCCCCGCCGGGCGCGGTGTTGCTGGGATGGTTCCCGGCTCCGGTGGAGCTGCTGACGTCGGACTCGGATGCGCTGGGGCATGCACTCTGGTCGGCGGGCGGTTCGGTGGTGCGGAGGTACGGGAGCTAACCGGAGCGGACGCGGAAGTCATCGCCCTCGTCGGCACCGACTACTCCAAGACCCTCGACGCCATCCTCAACCGAGGTGTCGTACGCATCGGCAACGAGACCATGAACCGCGCACTCGCCCAGGAGCTGCTCCTGGGAGACCGCGAACTACTCGTCCTGGGCATCCGCAAGGCCACCTTCGGCGACACCGTCACCCTCACTGCCGCCACCTGCCCCGACTGCGGCCAGAGCTTCGAGGCAGCCGTCTCCACCGACGACATCCCCGTCAAGCACCTCGACGACCCCGAGCGCATCGAATACGCCGTACCCCTGCGCGACGGCGCCACCGCTAACGTCCGGCTTCCTATCGGGTCCGACTACGCCCACGTCGCCGGCCTCGCGCAGGACAACCCCGCCCAGCAGAACACCGCGCTCCTCGACCGCTGCATCGTGAAGATCACGCAGTCCAACGGCGCGGAACAGCGCGGCGGGGCAGGAACCGCGGGGAAGTTGAAGATGCCCAACCGCGCCAAGATCGTGAAGTTCCTGATCGAGAGCCAGCCCGGCCCCCGGTACACCGACACCGTCCTCGTACACGAGGCGTGCGGCGCGACCATCCCGGCGCCGGTCACCTTCTTCGACCTGTACGGGGAGATCATCTAAGCCGGAACCGACCGCACGCCGTCGAACTGCTCGGCCCTCGGGACGTACCCGGCAGATACCGGCGCGTCCGACTGTCCAGGCAACAGGGCGATTTCCATACGTGCACGGGCCCATACCTCGGCCAGTGATAGCTCGTCCGCGCACACCGTTTCCGAGGCGCCGTTCTGAGGCATCTGCTCGGGCGACAGCCACTGCGGTAGCTCCCTGTCCACCCGAAGCCACCGCAACACCCGCTGCTCGACCAGGTACGCCTGCGCGCCAGTCTCGAACAGCCGTCTGCGGTAAACCAGCCACCCTCGCCGGGTGTGCTGCCGCAGCCGCGGCAGTCGACCCCGTGGTCCGCCCGTTCCGATCTTGTAGGCCCGAAGTTCAGGGTGGTGAAGCAGATACAGCAGCGCCGGCTCGGCGAGTTTGAGACCACGGGTCGAACAAAATCCGCACCGGCTTCCCTTCCTCGCACTCGCGACGCCGGGGAAGCTGATGTTCCCGCAGTCCCTACAGCCGCACTCCCACGGCGCGTTCGCGTTCCCCGGGTACTCGCCGACCGGCTCCCAACCGGCCGCCTCCATCAGCAGTACCGCCTCGCCCACTGCACGCCTAGCCCCCTCCGCCAGACGCCCGTACCGGCACGGGTTGCAGGACGTCTGCCCCCTCCGGACGGCGTTCAGTTTCACCTCCGCCGGCTTCCCGCACACCGGGCACCGGCACAGCCACCACTGGGCAGCGCCGGGGTATCCAGCCAACGGAATCCATCCGCGCGAACCCATATCCGCCACGGCGGTCTCGGCCTTTCGCAGCCGCTGCGTCTCCCCGTTCGCCCGGCGCGCACACGTCTTGCAGCCGTGTCCGGCCCGCACGTCGCCCTCGCAGGGGCTCTGCACGGTGCCGCAGACCATGCAGCCTGACGGCCACGGCTCACCGACCCCCGGGTACTCCACCAGGGGCTCGAACCGGGCCTGCCGCATCGTCTCGTACGACCGCGTACGCGTCCGGGCCAGATGTGACTCGCGCTTCTTGCGGTGCCCCCAGGGCGTACACGACCCCTGCCCCCGCTTGGTCTGCTGCCGGATCGTGCTCAGCTTCGTGCGGACCGGCGCGCCGCAGACCAGGCAGGTGAGCTTCCAGTAGTCCATCGCCCTACCCGGGTACTCCTCCGCCGGTTCAAGACTGTGCGCACGGGCATCGGAGACGGCGACGGCGCCAGCGATCGGAATGGTCACGCCAGGAGAGTAGGCGCCCCCACCGACAACGAGCCCTGCGCGAGCGGAAGACGGAGATCCGTGTAGGCGCACACCGTGGCGAAGCCGGCCCAGGCACTGCTCCATGGGAGGGAAACCCTGGGCAGCTCCGTGACAATGACGATGAAGGATGATCGGATCTAACACGAGGCTTTGAGAGACGGAGAGCCCGGTACCACTGCCGGGAACGCCGTTGAGGCGCGTGTGGTGTGCGCCCTGGGGCCGGAGCGGACGGAGTCCGCCAATGAGCAATTCCCGTATTGCCCAGGCAGGGCAGGAGTCTCGGCTACTCTGCCCGAAGTCGCTCTCCGGGCGGTCGCAGTGACTGCGTCCCAGGATCGGCGTTCTGCTGCACGGCGTCCGAAGGCCACGACCGAAGAGGTGGCCGCCTTCCTTCAAATCCCGGTGCCCACGCTGTACCAGTGGCGGCACGCGAAGAAGGGGCCCCCGGCTGTTCTCGTCGGCCGGCACCTGCGCTTCGCCTGGGACGACGTCGAATCCTGGTGGGACGCCCAGAAGGCGCAGCAGAACCCGTAGCCCGCGGTGGCCACTCCCTCTTCTTCGTTCTCACCATCAGGAGCTTTTGCGTGCCGTACGACCGTTGGCACTGGGCCCGGCCTCCGAAGGAAGCACTCGCGTGCCCCCACAGCTCGCCCGCGGAGTGTGCCGCCCGGCACCCCGAGGCCCCCAGGTGCGAGCACAAGGGCAAGTTCGCGCAGCAGTCGCATGGGGCGCCGAAGCGCTGGCAGGCCCGTTGGCGCGACCCTGACGGTGCGCAGGACTCCGAGGCGTTCACCAAGGAGACCGACGCCAAGAAGCACGAGAACAAGATGCGGTCCGAGGTCGACGCCGGCACGTACATCGACCCCAAGAAGGGGAAGATGTTGATGAGCGCCCTCGTGGACATGTGGCTGGGCGCCAAGCAGTACCCGAACCCCCGATCCCACTATCAGGTCGAATCCCGAACCCGCGTGCACATCAAGGACCAGTGGATCGGCGGGATGCAGCTCAATGAGGTCACGGCCAGCACCATCCTGCGGTGGATCGTGGATCGTAAGCGGGTGCTCGACGAGACGTACGTCGGTCTGATCCTCAGCGAGATGCAGTCCATGTTCGATCTCGCGGTGGACGACGACCTGATCCGCAAGAACCCCTGCCGGGCGTTCACCGTGAAGCAGCAGAAGCCGCGGCGGTCGAAGCCGACGGCGAAGGAGCTTCCGATCACCTGGGAGCAGTCGGACAAGATCCGGGTCGAGCTTGCGGACCGCTGGAAGGCGATCGTGGACGTCGGCCGCGGCCTCGGTCTCCGCCAGGGTGAGATCTTCGGGCTGAGCGACATCGACATCATCTGGGACCATCCCGACGGTCCGATGGTGCACGTGCAGCGTCAGATCGCCTGGGACGGGTCGGTCATGGTCTTCGACGGCGCGAAGGGCGAGGACGACCTCAATCCGAAGGACCGGTGGATCGAGCTGGGCGAGGAGGTGGGGATCGCGCTTCTGGAGCACATGGAGAAGTACCCGCCGATCGAGGTCACGCTGCCGCACGAGACCAAGGACGGCGATCCGGTGACCGTGCGGATCATCTTCTACTCGCGTGAGAAGAAGCCCGTGAACAAGAACTACTTCAACAGCTTCGTCTGGAAGCCGGCGCTCGCGGCCGTCGGCATCATCGCGGACCTGGACCCCGAGCTGAAAGCCAAGGGAAAGCGGCGCTGGGAGAAGTCGCGGGACAAGATGATGCACGCCCTGCGCCACCTGTACGCGTCGATGATGATCGAGGCAGGGGTGGACATTTACACCCTCGCCGATCGGCTTGGACATGCCGATCCCGCGTTCACGCTGCGGAAGTACGTGCACCGCGTTGCGAGCGCTGGTGCGAAGGTCCGGAGCGCGCTGCGGAACATGTACGGCACGGCCGCGTAGAGCCCAGACGGCCGTCGTTCGTATAGTGGAACAGCCGAAGCCCCCTCCGCATGCGACGTGGAGGGGGCTTCGGTGTTCTAGGTGGGTCAGATGGCGGCGGGCGCCTTCTTGTACCAGTCGGTGATGACCTTGGTCAGGTGGACGATGTTCTGCTGGCGCATGATCGGCGCGGACGCGTTGGGCTCGAAGTCGTCCTTCGCATCGGTGGTGAGCCAGATGCTGTTCTCCGAGACCGGGGCGGTCATGTGGCGGTCCAGGCGCTTGAAGAACTCCTGGATGTCGCCGTCCTCGGCGCCTTCCTCCTTGATGTTGCGGTAGACGCCACCGAGGACGCGAAGCATGCCGACGGAGCCGAGGAGGGAGTTCGAGCGAAGCAGCATGGCCTTGGTGGGCGGGGCCGCCGGCTCGTCCTTCTTCTTGACGGACAGGGCCGGGTCGTAGTTGTCGACGTCCTCCTCCGTGATCGCCGCGAGGTCGGTGAAGGAGGTGGAGGCGATGTCCAGGAAGCCGCGGACGTTCTCGATGACCTCGGTGTCCGTCAGCGCCTCGACCTTCTTGTTCATCCGTCCGCCGGGTCCGGCGATGACGGCCCGGGTGATGTCCGCGACGTGCTTGACGCCCATGAAGTTGCGGTTGGCCAGGGTCATACGGTCGCGCTCGATGTCGATCTTCCCCGCGAAGAGGGGGTGGGCGACGATGTCGGTGAGCGTGCGGTTGGCGATGCGGGAGGTGTCGAAGCGGGCTCGGACGGCGCCGGAGATGCCCTTGGCGTTGTCGGCCACGTCCACGAACATCTGCTGGCCCTTGACCGCGTCGGTCTCGACGTAGATGTCCACGCCGACGAACTCCTCCTTGAGGCGTTGGAGCTGGCGGATCAGGCCCTCCCGGTCAGCCTCCAGCTTCTCCTTCTTGGCGGGGCTGGCGCGGAACACCTCGCGGTCGACACGTGCGATGTCGTCCGTGATCCGCTTCTTCTCCAGGTGGATACCGAGGACTCGGTGCTGTCCGTCGATCGTGACGAGCCGTCCGATGCCGCCGATGGCCCACGGGACGGTGAGGTAGCCGACGGTCCCGTCCGCGCTGATCGGCTCGAACCGGCAGCCGCCGGTGTCGCGGATGAGCAGGGCCGGCGCGACCCAGCCCGGGTTTTCGGCGAGGTAGTGGCTGAACCCCTTGGCGTGGATGAGGTCGACCTGGCGGTTGTCCGGGTCGGGCTTGGACGGGTCGGGGAGCGGGAGGATGACCGGCAGTTCGGCCAGCGGGACACGCGTCGTGTAGACGGTGCGACCTCCCTGCTTCGTCCGTATGGCCAGGAAAGTGGACTCCTCGCGGGTCAGCGACAGGCGCGAGGAGTCGATGGTGATGGACATCTACAACATCCCTTCTGAGATGGCCGGTTGGCGTCCGGCTCTAACAAGGCGCAACGTTACGCAGCTTCCAGACTGTCCGTCAACTCTGCATGCAAACCTGCGATTTAGCGCTTAAAGCAGGGAGGTTAGCGCGTAAAGCCTTCCCCGCTGCCGCGGAGGGTGGGGTGCCGCGAACCCGTCGTCGGGCGGTCCGGGCGGCGAATGCGGAAGAGAGTCTTGACTACTTACGGTTACCTCGACGGCTGGGCTCTTGCGGGGCCGGAGGGGGCCCGACCGCGGGCCGCCCGCAGGGGGCCGGCGCGCATCGAGGTCCGCATGTGCAGTGTTTGTGCAAGATGATCTTGTTTTGAGTGCATCGCCGCAGGTCAGTGGGATGTATGAGTAAATCTTCGACCTCTAAGCCGTGCCGTGCTGACGCACTGATCGCACGAAGCCCCGCCCCCTTCTCCGAGAAGGGGGCGGGGCTTTGTCGTGTGGCGCTAGCTTCGGGGGATGGACGACACGTGGAAGACCATCGGGGCGCTCGTGGCGCGGTTCGACGCGCATGACCGGGAGCGCGGGGTGGCGCACGAGGAGAGCGTGACGCTGCAGATCCTGAAGATCGGGGAGGAGTTCGGGGAGGCCGCGCAGGCCGTCATCGGGGCCAAGGGAACCAATCCCCGCAAGGGGAACTCGCACACCTGGGCGGACGTGGAGGCGGAGGTCGCCGACGTCATCGTGACGGCGATGGTCGCGCTGGCCCGGATGCGGCCCGACGCCCCCGCCTTCTTCGCGGAGCACTTGAAGGAGAAGTCCGCCCGGTTCCTGTGACGGGTGTGCTCAGCGCATCAGGGGCATCGCGCCCGTGAGGTCGCGTAGGCAGCGGACCGCCAGTTCCGCGGGGGAGCCGGGGCCCGAGGGCGGGGTGTCCGTGGTGGACCAGAGCTCCAGGGAGATGCGGATCGCGTCCGTGGCCGCCGCCGCGAGGAGGCGGACGGCGAGGGGTTCGGCGTCGGGGCCGGCGAGCCGGGCGACGACCGGGACCAGGCGCTCCTCGGAGTCCTGGTTGACCCGGTACCAGACGGCCCGCAGGGCCTCGTCGGTCGTGGCGGCGCGCAGCAGGCCGCGGGTGACCTCCAGGCCCTCGTCGAGGGCCTGGGGGCCGGTGAGGGAGCGGGTGACGGCGCGCTCCAGGGCCTCGGTGAGCGGGGTGCCGGGGTCCTCCTCGGCGAGCAGCGCGCGCCAGGCGTCGCCGCCGCCCGCGAGCAGGGGGGCGACGGCCTCCTGCTTGTTGCGGAAGTAGCGGTAGAAGGTGCGCAGTGCCACGCCCGCGCGGTGGGCGATGTCCTCGGCGGTGGTGCCGTCGGGGCCGTGCTCGGCGAAGAGTTCGCAGGCGGCGCGGGCGATGTCGAGCTGGGTCGCCGCCTTGCGGCGCTCGTTCAGCGACTGGGCTCCGGGGCCGGCCTGGGGAGAGTACGGACGAGGGGATCTCACCGGGGAAGGATACCTTGGCCCCGGGTCGCAATTGCATGTTTTGACAGGGTGGCAAAACGTGTCATGGCGCGAGTACGCTCCCCCTCATGAACCGTTACGAAGGACGTCGCGTCCTCATCACCGGCGGCGGCTCCGGCATCGGCCAGGCCACCGTCCACCGCATCCTCTCCGAGGGCGGCCGCGTCCACACCGTGGACGTCAACGAAGCCGGCCTCAAGGCCACCGCCGACCAGGCGGCAGCCGACGGGCACGCGGACCGCCTCACCACCGCGGTCCTCGACATATCCGACGAGGCCGCCGTCAAGGCGGGCGTGGCCGCCGCGGTCGACGCCCTCACCGGGATCGACGTGCTGGTCAACGCCGCGGGGATCCTGCGCTCCGCGCACACCCACCAGACCACGCTCGAGTTCTGGAACAAGATCATCGCGGTGAACCTGACCGGTACGTTCCTGGTCATCCGCGAGTCGCTCCCGGCGCTGCTGGCGGGCGACCAGCCGGTCGTCGTCAACTTCAGCTCCACCTCGGCGTCCTTCGCCCACCCCTACATGAGCGCCTACGCGGCCAGCAAGGGCGGCATCCAGTCCATGACCCACGCGCTGGCCGCCGAGTACAGCAAGCAGGGGCTGCGCTTCGTCGCCGTCGCGCCCGGCTCCATCGAGAGCGGCATGACCACCGGCACCGGCCCCGGCCTGCCCGAGGACACCGACTGGAGCCTGTTCGCCAAGCTCGCCCCGGCCCTCGGCCAGGGCTTCGCCGGCCCGCAGACGGTCGCCGGCGTCGTCGCCATGCTGGGCTCCGAGGACGGCGCCTTCATCACCGGCACGGAGATCCGCATCGACGGCGGCACGCACTACTGACGCAACGGCGGGGGCGTCAGCCCCTGAAGCGGTCCCACAGCCGGGGGAAGCGCTCCGCGAGCACGGCTTCGTTCTCGAAGTCCAGCGCAGCGCCCTCCGGCTCCGCCGCCTGCAGCGGGATCCCCAGATCCGGCGCGACCGACCCGGTCAGCTGCTCGTACGCCTCGTCAGCCGCGTACCCCAGCTCCTCGCCGTCCCCGTCGATCTCCTCGTCGAACTCGTCGAGGAGCTCCGCGAGCTGGTCCGGATCGTGCACCCCGCCCTCGAAGACCTCCCGGCCCTGGCCGATCAGCCAGCACCGGAAGTAGTCGAACGCGTCGTCGCTGGCCCCGTCGAGCAGCACCCACGCCGCGCCCCACAGGTCCCAGGTGTAGGCCCGGTTGTACCGCGACTCGAAGTGCCGGGCGAAGTCCAGGACGGAGTCCGGGTCGAGCTGCGCCAGCCGCTCCACGAGCAACTCGGCGTGTTCCTCGGGGTCGCCCTCGGCGGCCTCGCGGGTACGGTCGACCATCTCCCAGAACTCCGTCTCGTCCATCACCGCTCAAGCATCACGGGTACACCCCCTCGCCGCCACCGCGCATGCCGCGAAAGGCCGGTCCGAGACCCCCGCACGGCCGCATACTCGGACCGGGAACGGGTGACCGGCGACCCGGCGGCCGGGAACGGGTGAGCGGGAACGGGTGACCGGGAACGGGCGGAGGGAAGGGGCACGGGGATGCGGGGGGAATTGCTCGGAGGCCGATACCGGCTCGGAGAGCGCCTCGGCGGGGGCGGCATGGGCGAGGTCTGGGCCGCGGAGGACGTGCGCATGCGCCGGGCCGTCGCCGCCAAACTCGTCGACGCCGTACCCGGCCGGTACGGGGACCAGGTCGAGCGGCGCTTCGTCCACGAGGTGCGCTCCGCGGCGAACCTCCCGCACCGGCACACCGTGACCGTCCACGACTGCGGCGAGGACGTGGTGGCGGGCCGCCGGACCCTCTACCTGGTCATGGAGCACGTCGACGGCCGGGACCTGAGGGCCGTCTTCCACTCCGGCCCGCGTCCGGCCTGGCACGAGGTCGCCGACTGGGCCGGCCAGATCGGGTCCGCGCTCGTCGCCGCGCACGCGCACGGCATCCTGCACCGGGACATCAAGCCGCAGAACGCCATGCTCACCGGCGAGGGCGTGGTCAAGGTGCTCGACTTCGGCCTCGCCAAGATCCTCCGCGAAAGCTTGCGCCTCGGCGAGCTCACCGCCGGCGGCACCGCGCTGGGCACGCTCCCCTACATGTCTCCCGAGCAGTGCCGCGGGGACCGGGGCATCGACCACCGCACCGACCTCTACAGCCTCGGCTGCCTGCTCTACGAGGGCTTCACCGGGCGCCCGCCCTTCACGAACCCGGCCCCGCACGCCCTCCTGCGGCAGCAGCTCTACGAGGCTCCGCGCCCGCTCACCGCCCGGAACGCGCCCGGTGTCCCGCCCGGCATCGCGGACCTGGTGGCGAGCCTGCTCGCCAAGGACCCCGCGCACCGCCCGCCGGACGCCGCCACGGTGGTGGCCCGGCTGCGCGCGGAGCTCCCGGACCCGGGTCCGGGGCCGGGCCCGCAGCCCCGTACGGCCGCGGCCGACGAGGCCGCCGCCGAGCTGCTGCGCCGGACCGAGCGGGAGGCCGGGGAGCTGCGCGCCAGGGTCGAGCGGGACGTCCGGCGCGTGCGCGAGCAGGCCGCCGAGGACGTGGCCGCGGCCCGGGCGACCGCCCGCCGGATGCTGGACGAGGCGCAGGCGAACGCCATCGGGCTGCTGGAGCATGCCAAGGAGCGGGCCGACGCCCTGCTGCGGGAGACGGAGAAGGACGCCGTGCGCCTGCTCGACGAGGCCCGGGCGCGCGCCGACCGGCTCGCGTCCGCTCCGGCCCGGCCGCAGCCGTAGAACCGCAACCGTAGAAGCGAAGCCGTAGAACCGCAGCCCGTAGAACCGCAGCCCGTAGAACCGCGGCCGGAGGCGGCCCGGGGAACGCGAAAGGCGGCCCGCCCCCGAAGGAGCGGACCGCCTCACGGTCGTTCAGAACGCCGGCCGTCCGGGCCGCCAGGGCCTACAGGCCGTAGCGCTCCCGGGCCTCCTTGATGGAGGACGCCGGTACCTCGCCGCGGCGGGCGAGCTGGGCCAGCGCGGCCACCACGATCGACTGGGCGTCGACACCGAAGTGGCGGCGGGCGCCCTCGCGGGTGTCGGAGAGGCCGAAGCCGTCCGTGCCCAGCGAGGTGTAGTCCTGCTCGACCCACTGGCTGATCTGGTCCGGGACCTGACGCATCCAGTCGGAGACGGCGAGCACCGGGCTGGTGACGCCCTCCAGGGCGCGGGTGACGAACGGGGTGCGCATCTCCCCGCGCAGCAGCGCCTCGTCGCACTCCAGCGCGTCGCGGCGCAGCTCGCCCCAGGAGGTGGCGGACCAGACGTCGGCGGCCACGTTCCAGTCTGCGGCGAGCAGCTTCTGCGCGTCCAGCGCCCAGTGGATGGCCGTACCGGAGGCCATCAGCTGGATCTTCGGGGCGTCGGCGGCCGGGGCCGCCTCCGCGAGGTCCGCCGCCGTGTTGAAGCGGTAGAGACCGCGCAGGATGCCCTCTTCCACGCCCTCGGGCATGGCCGGCTGCGGCTTCGGCTCGTTGTAGACCGTCAGGTAGTAGAAGACGTCTTCCGGCTTCTCGCCGTACATCCGGCGCAGACCGTCCTTGACGATCACCGCGATCTCGTACGCGAAGGCCGGGTCGTAGTTGAGCGACGCCGGGTTCGTGGACGCGATCAGGTGCGAGTGGCCGTCCGCGTGCTGCAGGCCCTCACCGGTCAGGGTGGTGCGGCCGGCGGTGGCGCCGACGATGAAGCCCTTGCCGAGCTGGTCGGCGAGCTGCCACATCTGGTCGGCGGTGCGCTGCCAGCCGAACATCGAGTAGAAGATGTAGAACGGGATCATCGGCTCGCCGTGCGTCGCGTACGACGTACAGGCGGCGATGAAGTCGGCCATGGCGCCGGCCTCGGTGATCCCCTCGTTGAGGATCTGGCCGTCCTTGGCTTCCTTGTAGTACATGAGCTGGTCGCGGTCGACCGGCTCGTACGTCTGGCCCAGCGGCGAGTAGATGCCGGCCGACGGGAAGAGCGACTCCATACCGAAGGTACGGGCCTCGTCGGGGACGATCGGCACCCAGCGCTTGCCGGTCTCCTTGTCCCGCATCAGGTCCTTGACGAGCCGGACGAAGGCCATGGTGGTGGCCATCTCCTGCTTGCCGGAGCCCTTGAGCAGCGGGGCGAAGGAACGGTCCGCCGGAGCGGGCAGGGCCACGTGCTTGACCTTGCGGGCCGGGGCCGGGCCGCCGAGCGCCGCGCGGCGCTCGTTCAGGTACTGCACCTCGGGGCTGTTTGCGCCCGGGTGACCGTACGGGACCTGGCCGTCGGCGAAGGCGCTGTCCGGGATCGGGAGGCCAAGGAGGTCACGCATGTCCTTGAACTCGTCGATCGTCAGCTTCTTCATCTGGTGGTTCGCGTTCTTCGACTCGAACCCGGCGCCCAGCGTGTAGCCCTTGACGGTCTGCGCGAGGATGACCGTCGGAGCACCCTTGTGCTCCAGCGCGGCCTTGTACGCGGCGTAGACCTTGCGGGGCTCGTGGCCGCCGCGGGAGGTGTGGAAGCACTCGGCGATCTTCGCGTCGGAGAGCACACCGGCCAGCTGCACGAGCTCGGCGTTGGCGCCGAAGAAGTGCTGGCGGATGTAGGCCACGTCGCGGGTCGCGTACGTCTGGAACTGCGCGTCGGGTACCTCGCGCAGGCGGCGCACCAGGGCGCCCGTGGTGTCGAGCTGGAACAGCTCGTCCCAGGCGGAGCCCCACAGCGACTTGATGACGTTCCAGCCGGCGCCGCGGAACTGGGCTTCCAGCTCCTGCACCACGCGGAAGTTCGCGCGGACCGGACCGTCGAGGCGCTGCAGGTTGCAGTTGATGACGAAGGTCAGGTTGTCGAGCTGCTCGCGGGAGGCCAGGGCCAGGGCGGCGGTCGACTCGGGCTCGTCCATCTCGCCGTCGCCCAGGAAGGCCCAGACGTGCGAGTTGGCGGTGTCCTTGATGCTCCGGTTCTGCAGGTAGCGGTTGAAGCGCGCCTGGTAGATCGCGGAGAGCGGGCCGAGGCCCATGGAGACCGTCGGGAACTCCCACAGCCACGGCAGGCGCCGCGGGTGGGGGTAGGACGGGAGGCCGTTGCCGCCGGCTTCCTGGCGGAACTTGTCGAGCTGCTGCTCGGAGATCCGGCCGTCGAGGAAGGCGCGGGCGTAGATGCCGGGGGAGGCGTGGCCCTGGATGTAGAGCTGGTCGCCCGATCCGTCGGCCTCCTTCCCGCGGAAGAAGTGCTGGAAGCCGGTCTCGTACAGCCACGCGGCGGAGGCGAAGGTGGCGATGTGGCCGCCGACGCCGTACTTGGAGCCGCGGGTCACCATGGCGGCCGCGTTCCAGCGGTTCCACGCGGTGATCCTGGCTTCCATCGCCTCGTCGCCCGGGAACTCGGGCTCCGCGGCGGTGGGGATGGTGTTGAC
This sequence comes from Streptomyces sp. AP-93, assembly GCF_022808175.1. GTDB lineage: Bacteria > Actinomycetota > Actinomycetes > Streptomycetales > Streptomycetaceae > Streptomyces. The sequence continues at coordinate 376,742 of NZ_JALGBX010000001.1, forward strand.
GTAGTCCGTCTCGAGCAGCTTCGGCAGTGCGAGACCGGCGGCCTCGGCGTGCTGAAGGGTGCGACGGAGCAGGTACTCGGCGCGGCGCGTACCGGCGGCCTTGGCGACGGCGTCGAGCGAGGCCGCCCATTCGGCGGTCTCCTCGGTGTCGCGGTCCGGGAGCTGGTCGAGCTCGCTCGGAAGCTTTCCTACGGGGTCGGACATCGGTGTGCGCCGCCTTCCGGACAAAGGAGAGGTGGTGAAGAAATCCCTGACGGGCAGGACAGGGTCGTTGGACCCGGGTGGGGTCCGCGGATGACTGTAAGGCGCTGATCGATGATCGATCAAATGAAAGTGACGAAGAAACGTCAATCTGGCAAAAGTCGGCACCGGGTGCCATGAAAATGGGCACCCAGTGCCGGGCAAATCGGGACAAGGTGGGCGGTCGAGCGCGTCTCGAAGGGCGAGATCAAGCCCGCGGCGCGCACCCCAGAACGTGCCGCTTCACGAGCAGGCCGATGTCCGGGTCCTGATTGCGGAAGGCGTCCACCAGGGCTTCGTGCTCTTCGGCGTAGGACTTCTGGACGGTTCCCAGCCACCGGATGGACAGGGCCGTGAAGACCTCGATGCCCAGGGACTCCCAGGTGTGCAGCAGCACGCTGTTCCCGGCGGCCCGCACCATCTCCCGGTGGAAGCCCACGGTGTGCCGCACCTGGGCCGTGCCGTCCGCGCTGCGGTCGGCCTCCCACAGGGCCGCCACGTGCGGTTCCAGGGCCGAGCAGTCGGCCGCCAGCCGGGGCGCGGCGAGCTCGGCCGCGATCTGCTCCAGGCCCGCCCGGACCGGGTAGATCTCCTCCAGGTCCGCCGCCGACAGGTTCCGTACGCGCACCCCCTTGTTCGGCGCCGACTCGATCAGCCGCAGCGTCTCCAGCTCGCGCAGGGCCTCGCGCACGGGTGTCTGGCTGACCTCCAGCTCCACCGCGATCCGGCGCTCCACGATCCGCTCACCGGGCTTCCAGCGCCCGCTGACGATCCCCTCCACGATGTGCTCGCGGATCTGCTCGCGCAGCGAGTGCACGACGGGTGGGGTGATCATCGGGGCTTCATCTCCTGGTGGGTGTGCAGGGTCATGCGGGGCCTTGATGCGTAGACAATACGGCGGAGCCGCTCGTCGCGATGCGTTCCTGGTCAGAGGCGCAGCGTGAGGCTGGTTACAGGCGTGGCGCGGGGCCGGTCGCGGGCGCGGCGCGAGGGCGGCGCGAGCGTCCGCGGGCGGCGTCCGCGGCGGGGTCCGGGGCAGGGCCCAGCGTACGACGACGGCGCCCCCGCCCGGGACTTGCATCCCGGGCGGGGGCGCCGTGGCGACAGTCGTGAACCGCTGCCGCAGAGGCCTTACAGGCCGAGCTCGACCTCGAACTCGCCGGCCTCGAGGATCGCCTTGACGGCCGAGAGGTACCGGGCCGCGTCCGCGCCGTCCACCAGGCGGTGGTCGTAGGACAGGGTCAGGTACGTCATGTCGCGGATGCCGATGTTCGTGCCCTCGGCGGTCTCGATGACCACCGGGCGCTTGACCGTCGCGCCGATGCCCAGGATGGCGACCTGGTTCGGGGGCACGATGACCGTGTCGAACAGCGCACCGCGCGAGCCGGTGTTGCTGATGGTGAAGGTCGCGCCCGACAGCTCGTCCGGCGTGATCTTGTTGCCGCGGACCTTGGAGGCCAGGTCGGCGGTCGCCTTGGAGATGCCCGCCAGGTTGAGGTCACCGGCACCCTTGATGACCGGGGTCATCAGGCCCTTCTCGGAGTCCACGGCGATGCCGATGTTCTCCGAGTCGAAGTAGGTGATGGTGCCCTCGTCCTCGTTGATCCGGGCGTTGACGACCGCGTGGGCCTTCAGCGCCTGGGCCGCGGCCTTGACGAAGAACGGCATCGGGGACAGCTTGACGCCCTCGCGGGCGAGGAAGCCGGCCTTGGCCTTCTCGCGCAGCTTCATGATCTTGGTGATGTCCACCTCGACCACGGAGCTGAGCTGCGCCTGCGAGTGCAGGGCCTTCATCATGTTGTCGCCGATGACCTTGCGCATGCGGGTCATCTTGACGGTCTGACCGCGCAGCTCCGAGACCGCGGCGACCGCGGCCTTGGCGGCGGGAGCGGCAGCAGCCGGCGCCGGGGCGGCAGCGGCGGCCTTGGCGGCCTCGGCGGCGGCCAGGACGTCCTGCTTGCGGATGCGGCCACCGACACCGGTGCCCGAGACCGCGGACAGGTTGACGCCGGACTCCGTGGCGAGCTTGCGCACCAGCGGGGTCACGTAGGCACCCTCGTCACCGGCGGAAACCGGGGCGGCGGGGGCGACCGGAGCGACCGGAGCCGGAGCGACCGGAGCCGGAGCGGCCACGGGGGCCGGGGCGGCAACCGGGGCGGCCACGGGAGCCGGAGCGGCAACCGGGGCGGCGACGGGCGCCGGGGCGGCAACCGGGGCGGCCACGGGAGCCGGAGCGGCCACGGGCGCCGGAGCGGCGACCGGAGCCGGAGCAGCGGCGGCCGGAGCGGCCGCGGGAGCCGCGCCCGCCGCGCCGATGACGGCCAGACGCGCGCCGACCTCGGCGTTCTCGTCCTCGGCGACCAGGATCTCCAGCAGGACGCCGGCGACCGGGGCGGGGATCTCGGTGTCGACCTTGTCGGTCGAGACCTCGAGCAGCGGCTCGTCGGCCTCGACGGACTCGCCGACCTGCTTCAGCCAGCGGGTGACGGTGCCCTCGGTGACGGACTCGCCCAGGGCGGGGAGCACGACATCGGTACCGGCGGTGGCCGGAGCGGCGGCGGCCGGGGCCGCGGGGGCCTCGGCGACGGGGGCCGGAGCGGCCGGAGCCGCGGCAGCCGGAGCCGCGGCAGCGGCCGGCGCGCCCGAGCCGTCGTCGATGACGGCCAGCTCGGCGCCGACCTCGACGGTCTCGTCCTCGGCGACCTTGATGGAGGCCAGGATGCCCGACACGGGGGACGGGATCTCGGTGTCGACCTTGTCGGTCGAGACCTCGAGCAGCGGCTCGTCGGCCTCGACGCGCTCGCCCTCGGCCTTCAGCCAACGGGTGACAGTGCCCTCAGTGACGCTCTCACCGAGCGCCGGAAGGGTTACGGAAACCGACATGGTTTCAGTTGCTCCTAACGAATGTGCGGAAGTGGTCGTCGCGCCCAGTGACGATTAGTCGTGTGCGTGCAGCGGCTTGCCGGCGAGCGCCAGGTGAGCCTCGCCCATCGCCTCGTTCTGCGTCGGGTGCGCGTGGATGAGCTGCGCGACCTCGGCCGGCAGGGCTTCCCAGTTGTAGATCAGCTGGGCCTCGCCGACCTGCTCGCCCATCCGGTCACCGACCATGTGGACGCCGACCACGGCACCGTCCTTGACCTGGACGAGCTTGATCTCGCCCGCGGTCTTCAGGATCTTGCTCTTGCCGTTGCCCGCCAGGTTGTACTTGAGGGCCACGACCTTGTCCGCGCCGTAGATCTCCTTGGCCTTGGCCTCGGTGATGCCGACGGAGGCGACCTCGGGGTGGCAGTACGTGACGCGCGGCACACCGTCGTAGTCGATCGGGACGGCCTTGAGGCCGGCCAGACGCTCCGCGACCAGGATGCCCTCGGCGAAGCCGACGTGCGCGAGCTGGAGGGTCGGGGCGAGGTCACCGACGGCCGAGATGGTCGGCACGTTGGTCTGCATGTACTCGTCGACCACGACGTAGCCGCGGTCCATCGCGACGCCCTGCTCCTCGTAGCCCAGGCCCTGGGAGACGGGGCCGCGGCCGATCGCGACCAGCAGCACCTCCGCCTCGAAGGTCTTGCCGTCGGCCAGGGTGACCCGCACGCCGTTCTCGGTGTACTCGGCCTTGTCGAAGAAGGTGCCGAGGTTGAACTTGATGCCCCGCTTGCGGAACGCGCGCTCCAGCAGCTTGGAGCTGTTCTCGTCCTCGACCGGCACGAGGTGCTTGAGGCCCTCGATGATGGTGACGTCGGTGCCGAAGGACTTCCACGCCGAGGCGAACTCGACGCCGATGACGCCGCCGCCCAGGACGATGGCGGACTCGGGCACGCGGTCCAGGACCAGCGCGTGGTCCGAGGAGATGATGCGGTTGCCGTCGATGTTCAGGCCCGGCAGCGAGCGCGGCACGGAGCCGGTCGCCAGGAGCACGTGGCGGCCCTGGATGCGCTGGCCGTTCACGTCGACGGACGTCGGCGAGGAGAGGCGGCCCTCACCCTCGATGTAGGTCAGCTTGCGGGAGGCGACCAGACCCTGCAGGCCCTTGTACAGGCCCGCGATGATGTCGTCCTTGTACTTGTGCACACCCGCGATGTCGATGCCCTCGAAGGTGGCCTTGACACCGAACTGGGCGGCCTCACGCGCCTGGTCCGCGATCTCACCGGCGTGCAGCAGAGCCTTCGTGGGGATGCAGCCGTTGTGCAGGCAGGTGCCGCCGAGCTTGTTCTTCTCGATCAGGGCAACGTCCAGACCCAGCTGGGATGCGCGCAGTGCCGCGGCGTAACCGCCACTGCCGCCGCCGAGGATCACTAGGTCGAAAACGGTGCTGGCGTCGTTCGCCACGTCACGTCCTCCATGCATGTGCGCCGAGCACCGGTCCTCTGTGACCGGGCGGCGGCTGGTATACGGCCGCTTTTTCTTCGGCCCTGTGGTGGGGGCCCTGTCCTGCCGAGAACCCATCTTCGCATTTGTCGGCGGAACGCGGGACGCCGGGCCTGCCCTGAGGCAGGTCGTTCTGCCCGAACCGGGGGTTACCGCAGCGTAGAAACCTACGGATTTCGTTGTCAGTGAACAGGCCCCGGCCATGATCAGAAAATCTGATCATGGCCGGGGCCTGCGTGGAGCTCGGCTGAGAGGCGTCAGCCCAGGTCGCCCGTGGCCGTGCGCTCGGCCAGGCGGACCAGGGTGCGGACGGCGGAGCCGGTGCCGCCCTTGGGGGTGTAGCCGTACGGGGCGCCCTCGTGGAAGGCGGGGCCCGCGATGTCGAGGTGGGCCCAGGTGATGCCCTCGCCGACGAACTCCCGGAGGAAGAGGCCGGCCACCAGGCCGCCGCCCATCCGGACACCCATGTTGGCGATGTCGGCGGTGGGGGAGTCCATGGACTTGCGCAGGTCCTCGGGGAGCGGCATCGGCCAGGAGGCCTCGCCGACCTCCTCGGCGATCTCGTGGATGGAGGTGCGGAAGGCGTCGTCGTTGGCCATGATGCCGAAGGTGCGGTCGCCCAGCGCCATCATCATGGCGCCGGTCAGGGTCGCCACGTCGACGATCGCGTCCGGGTTCTCCTCGGAGGCCTTGGTCAGCGCGTCGCCCAGGACCAGGCGGCCCTCGGCGTCCGTGTTGAGCACCTCGACGGTCTTGCCGCTGTACATGCGCAGCACGTCGCCGGGCTTGGTGGCCGAGCCGGAGGGCATGTTCTCCGCGAGCGCGAGCCAGCCGGTGACGTTGACCTGGAGGCCGAGCTTGGCGGCCGCGACGACGGCGGCGAAGACGGCGGCGGCGCCGGCCATGTCGCACTTCATCGTCTCGTTGTGGCCGGCCGGCTTCAGGGAGATGCCGCCGGAGTCGTAGGTGATGCCCTTGCCGACGAAGGCGAGGGTCTTCTCCGCCTTGGCGTGGGTGTAGGAGAGCTTCACCAGGCGCGGCGGGTTCTCGGAGCCCTTGCCGACGCCCATGATGCCGCCGTAGCCACCCTTGATCAGGGCCTTCTCGTCCAGGACCTGGACCTTGATGCCGTTCTCCTTCGCGGTCGCGCTCGCGACGGCGGAGAAGGCCTCGGGGGTGAGGTCGTTCGGCGGGGTGTTGACGAGGTCACGGGCGATGTTGATCTCGGTCGCGACGATCGTGGCGCGCTCGGCCGCGGCCTTGTGCTCCTTGTCGCGGGGCTTGGCGCCGAGCAGGGCGATCTCGGCGAGCGGCTGCTTCGGGCCGCTGTTCTTGCTGCCGTCCGAGGCCTTCTTCTCGCCGCCCTGGTACGCGGTGAACGCGTACGCGCCCAGCAGTGCGCCCTCGGCCACGGCCGTGACGGCGGAGGCGTCGTCCAGGGGGAGCGCGAAGGCGGCCTTCTTGGATCCGTGCAGTGCACGGGCGGCGGCGCCGGCGGCGCGGCGCAGCGCCTCCTCGTCGTAGGACTCGTCCGCGTCGGGAAGGGCGCCCAGTCCGACCGCCAGCACGACCGGGACCTTGAGGCCGTCCGGGGCCGGCAGCTTGGTGGTCTCGCCTTCGGCGCCCGAGGCACCGAGCGCGTCGAGCACGGCGGCGAGCTTGCCGTCGTACGCCTTGTCCACGGCCTCGGCCCCCGCGGCGACGACGGGGCCCTTGGGGCCCTTCGCCACGCCGACGACGAGGGCGTCGGCGCGCAGCGTCGCCGGTCCGGCAGTGCTGAGAGTCAGAGCAGTCACGGTGGTGAATTCTCGCTTCCGTTTTGATGATGTGGGCCGAGTGGGTGGACGGCCTTCCGTAGCGATCGTATTCGGGCCCGATGGCCGCCGGAAACGAGCGTACGCGTACGTACTCGTCCGCACGCCACTCGAAGGTTTGGCAAGTTGTTCGATCACGCGGTGGGCAGGTTCACCCGTCTGTGGCTTCTGTTCCAGGTTTGCCTCTTGGGCCTGACGAGGTCCGAAACACTCGGACCACTCTCGCAAGGGGACGCGGGGTTCCTTTGCATCATTTCCACAGAGCCTCCCCGGTGTGGCCCAACGCCACGGGCCGAAGTCGAGGATCTGCGGGGGGAAAGGGCGAAATGGTCCACAAGAACCGCATGAACAGGCTCGCCGCCGTCTGCCTCGCGGCCGCCATAGCATCCGTCGCGGTACCCGGAGCGGCCGCGCGGGCCGCGGTGACGCCGCGCATCGACCTGCGGGTGCTCGTCGTCGACGACGGCGGGAGTTCGGTCGAGGCGATCACGGCGGAACTCCGCGACACGGGGGTTCCGTACACCCGCGTCGACCTGGGCAGCGCAAGCCGTCCGGTCGTCAACGCGGCGTTCCTCGCCGACACGGTCGACGGGCGGCCGCGCGCCAAGTTCCAGAGCGTGGTGCTGCCGAACGAGAACCCGTTCGGGGAGGGCTCGGCCGAGATGGCCGCGCTCACCGCGTACGAGACGGCGTACGGGATCCGCCAGGTCGACGCGTACACCTGGGCGCACCCGGGCGTCGGCCTGGAGTACACCGACAACGGCGGCTACAGCGGCACCCTGGACGGCACCCAGGCCGCCGTTACCGCCGCCGGCAAGGCGGGCCCCTTCTCCTACCTCGGGGGGGAGGTGGCCTTCGAGGACAACTCGGCGCTGATCCCCGAGAGCTACGGGTACATGGGCAAGCCGCGGACGGGCTACACCAGCTACCTCGACGCCCCGGTCGGCTCCGGACGGGCCTCGCTCGTCGGCGAGTACACCCACGACGGGCGCAGCGAACTGGTCGTCACCTTCGGCTACAACCAGTACCAGCAGCAGTTCCGGCTGCTCGCCCGCGGCATCGTCGAGTGGATGACCCAGGGCGTCCACCTCGGCCAGGAGCGCAACTACTTCGCGGTCCACGTCGACGACGTCTTCGCCCCGGACGCCCGCTGGAACAAGGACCTCGACTGCACCCCGGGCGACTACGCCTGCGCCGGCGGCGAGGGCCAGGAGTCCACGATCCGGATGACGGCCGCCGACGCCGTGTACGCGGCGCAGTGGCAGACGTCCAAGAACTTCAAGCTCGACATGCTCTTCAACGGCGGCGCCGGCGAGGAGTGGAAGGCTGAGAACGGCGGCGTCGACGCCCTGACCGCCCAGCTCGTCGCCGACCGGGCGAAGTACCGGTGGATGAACCACACCTACACCCACCCGTTCCTCGGCTGCGTCCAGGACACCACCACCGTCCCGTGGACCTGTACGAAGAACAGTGCCGGCGCGATCAACTGGATGAGCCGCGCCGAGATCTCGGCGCAGATCCGGGACAACAACAACTGGGCGGCCTCCAAGGGCATCACCACCGACCGGACCGAGCTCGTCACCGGTGAGCACTCCGGCCTGAAGACCAACCCGCAGCAGGCCCAGGACAACCCCAACCTGGCCGGCGCGCTCGCCGACAACGGCGTGAAGTGGGCGGGCAGCGACAACTCCCGCGAGCCCGCGCAGCGGGCGGTCGGCGCCGCGCTGACCGTCCCCCGGCACCCGATGAACGTGTACTACAACACGGGCACCAACGCCGAGATGGCCGACGAGTACAACTGGATCTACACCAGCCGGGCCGACGGCGGCAGCGGCATCTGCGAGGACAACCCCGGTACCTCCACCTGTCTGCCGGCCCCGCTCGACGTGCAGACGGGCTACCTGGACTACATCGTCCCGGCCGAGGCCAGGACCGCCATGCGGCACGTCCTGAACAACGACCCGCGCCCGCACTACGTCCACCAGTCCAACCTCGCCGAGGACCGCACCCTCTACCCGGTGCTGAACCAGGTCCTCGACACCTACCGCACCCTCTACGCGCCCTCCGCGCCGATCGTGAACCAGAGCATGAAGGACACCGGCGTCGAGCTCCAGCGCCGCGCGGCCTGGAACGCCGCGGTCGCCGCCAACCAGGTCACCGCCTACCGCATCGGCAAGGTCGTCACCGTCAAGGCGCCCTCCGGGGTCGTGGCCCCGGTCACGGCGCCCACCGGCACCAGGAAGCAGCTCCTGCTGGGCACCGCGGACTTCGGCACCGCCTACGCCGGGTCCCGCTCCACCTGGACGGCTCCCGAACTGCTCCAGAGCGCCGTCACGCTGAACACGCCCTGACGCGCCACATGACCTGATGCTCCGCGCGCCCGACGTTCCGCATGCCCTGACCGGCCGGGCACGCACGTACAAGACAGCCACGCGCACCACCTAGCGCCGGCGCTCCGCGAACCACGGGCGCCGGCCCCTTTTCCGTCCTTGGGGGGACACACCGCATGAGCCATGGGCGCCATGTCACCATGCTCACCGAAGGCACCTACCCGCACGTCCACGGGGGCGTCAGCACATGGTGCGACCAACTGGTCCGCGGCATGCCGGAGGTCGACTTCAACGTCATAGCCCTGACCGGCTCCGGACGCGAGCCGGTCACCTGGGAGTTGCCGCGCAACGTCTACCGCCACACCAGCGTTCCCCTCTGGGGTGCTCCGCCGACCCGCAGACTCCGCTCCGCCCTGCGGGGCAGGGCCCGGCGCGGTTTCGCCGAGACCTACGAGACCTTCCTGCTCTCCCTGCTCGACCCCGCTCGCGGCGGATTCTCCGAATCCCTGCGCGAGCTGGCCGCCCTGGCCCGCGCCGGGCGGCTCGCCGCGGCCCTGCGCTCCGAATCGGTGCTGCGCCTGCTGATGACCGTCTGGACCCGCCCCGGCCTGGTCACCGCCGCCGCCGAGCCCACCATCCACGACGCGCTCACCGCCACCGACCTGCTGGAACACGCACTGCGCCCGCTGTCCGTGCGGATCCCGCCCGACAGCGTCGCGCACGCCGTGAGCAGCGGCCTGGCCACCCTCCCCGCGCTCGCCGCCAAGTACCTCGACCAGGTGCCCTTCCTCCTCACCGAGCACGGCATCTACCTCCGCGAGCGCTACCTCGGCTACCGCAGCGCCGAACAACGCTGGCCCGTCAAGGCGCTCATGCTCGGCTTCTACCGCGAGCTCAACACCGAGGGCTACCGGCAGGCCGACCTGATCACCCCGTGCAACCAGTACAACCGCCGCTGGGAGGAGCGCGGGGGCGCCGACTCCGAGCGGATCCGCACCGTCTACAACGGCGTCGACCCGCACGCCTTCCCCGAGGCCGGTCCCGAGCCGGAGGTCCCCACCCTCAGCTGGTGCGGGCGCATCGACCCCATCAAGGACCTCGAAACCCTCATCCGCGCCTACGCGTTCATGCGCGAGGAGCTCCCCGCCCTGCGGCTGCGCCTCTTCGGCCCGGTCCCGGCGGGCTGCGAGGAGTACAAGCTCAAGCTGGAGAAGCTCGCCGCCGAGCTGGGGGTGAGCGACGGGATCTCCTACGAGGGCCGCATCGAAAAGGTCGCGCAGGCCTACGCGGCCGGCTCCATCGTGATGCTCTCCTCCATCAGCGAGGGCTTCCCCTTCTCCATCATCGAGGCCATGTCCTGCGGCCGCACCACCGTCTCCACCGACGTGGGCGGGGTCCGCGAGGCCGTCGGCGACACCGGCCTCGTCGTCCCGCCGCGCGAACCCGAGACCATGGCCCGCGCCACCCTCGCCCTGCTCCGCGACGACGAACGCCGCGCGGAACTGGGCCGGATGTCCCGCAAGCGGGTGGTGGAGAAGTTCACGCTCCACCAGTCCGTGGACGGCTTCCGCCACATCTACCGCGAGCTCGCCGGCCAGCCCGTCCTGCCCGTCCACGTGGGCGACGAGTGGACCCAGCGCCTCGCCGACCCCTGGTACAAGGAACTGGCCGCCGACGGGAGCCTGTGGTGAGCGGATCCCTCTGGCTGGGGCCGCCCGGCCCGGACGCGGCCTGGGTCCCCGTCGGCCACGCCGCGGCCGCCGGGCGCGGTACGGCGCCCGCCGCGGACGCCGCCGACGCCCTGCCCGGCATCCCCCGGCCGCGCCGCGAAGGCCCGGCCGCCGACCCGATGGACGAACTCGCCGAACGCCTCGACGTGTTCATCGCCGCCGCCGTCCACCCCGACGAGATCGCCGCCGTCCTGGAATCCGACGGCATGACCGACGAGCACATCCGCCTCGCCTACGGGCGCCAGGACTCCTTCGGTCTCGCCGAGGAGCTCTACGCCCGGGTGCCGCGCTCCTTCCCGGAGCCCGAACGGCTCCCCGACCCCTGGAAGGTGCCCCTCACCGCCTGCCTCCTGCGCGGGGTGATCTTCGCCCTGCCCGGGCTCGCCTACCTGCTGGGCGCGCCCCTGCTGGACGGCCCCAAGGACCGGCTGGGGCTGCCCGCAGGGACCCTCACCCTGCTCGCCGGGGCGCTCATCGGCTGGGTCTGGGACCAGACCCTGTCCCACCGGGCGTACTCCTGGCTCGGCCTCGGCGACCGGGCCGCCGCCGGGCGGACCCTGCTCGCCGGAGCCCCCGCGGGGGCCCTCCTGGGCACCGCCGCCGCGCTGGCGGTACCCGGCGGGCCCCCCTTCTCCTACGCCTTCGCCGCAGGTCAGGCCCTGTACGTCGGGGCCGCCACCGTGCTGCTCGTCCTCGGGCGGGAGCGGCTGCTGCTGGCCGCGCTCGCACCGATGGCCGCCGGGGCGCTGCTCACGCTCCTCGTGGAACTGCCCGTCCCGGTCCGGGTGTTCCTGCTGGCGGTCTCCCTGCTGGCCGCCTGCACCCTGGCCGTACGGGAACTGCCGCTGGCCGACGGCGTACGGGCCCTCGTGCTCCGCGTCCGCGGCTGGACGGAGCACCGGTCGGGCGAACGGGGTCCGGTGCGCTGGCAGATGCTGCGCGGCGCAGAGGAGGAGTACGGGCCGCGCGGACCCCGGCTCGGGGACTCCGTCCCGTACGGGGTGTTCGGCCTGGGCACCGGTCTGCTCGTGCTGTACGCCGCCCTGGGGGAGGTCCTCGCCGGCGGCCCCGCCGAGGCGGTCGCGGCCCCCTCCGCGGTGGCGCTCACGCTCAGCATGGGCCCCGCCGAATGGCTGCTCCACCGGTTCCGCAGCGGCAGCCTCGCCGGCCTGCGCGCGGCCCGCTCGCCCCGGCAGTTCTGGCTGCGGATGTTCTCCACCCTGGCCCGGTGCCTCGCCGTCTACCTGGCGGTGCTGCTGGCCCTCGGCGTCACCGGAACCCTGCTCTGGCCCGGCGCGCCCGGCCTGACCGGGGTCCGGGTCGCCACCCTGCTGCTGCTCGGGGCCGTGATGTGGACCGGGCTGCTCCTGCAGTCCTTCGGGGCGGTCAGGCCCGCCGCGGTCGTCTGCGCCTCGGCCGCCGTCGCGCAGAGCCTGGCCCTGCTCCTGGGCCTCGGCCAGCCGCGCGCCGTGCAACTGGCCGTCGCCGGAGCCGCGGCCCTCGCGCTGGGCACCCTGGTCTGCCTCCTCCTCGGCCGCGCGACGGCCCACCGCTGACCCCCGCCCCCCCCATCGCCGATGCACGTGACCCCGTACGAGAAGAAGGACCTCATGCTCCTGGTGCCCCTCTACGAGCACCCCGCCGACCGCCCCGAGTACTGGGAGCGGCTCATCCGCTCCGCGGGCCGGCTGCACTCCGTGGTGCTCAACCCCTCCAGCGGGCCGGGCGGGTCCCCCGACGCGCGGTTCGCCGCCGTAGCGGAAAGGCTGCGCGGGGCCGGGGTGCCCGTCCTCGGGTACGTCGACACCGACTACGGGCGCCGCCCGCACGCCGCCGTGGTCCAGGACCTGCTGCGCCACCGCGACTGGTACGCCGCCGACGGGACCTTCCTGGACCAGGCCGCGGCCGGCCCGGAGTTCCTGCCGCACTACCGGCGGCTCGTCGTCGCGGCGCGGGCCGCCGGGGCCCGTACCGTCGTCCTCAACCACGGAGTGCACCCGCACCCGGGCTACGCCGAACTCGCCGACCTGCTCGTCACCTTCGAGGGGCCCTGGGACGCCTACCGGGACGCGGCCGCCGTTCCCCCGTGGACCGCGGACCACCCCGCCCACCGGTTCTGCCACCTCGTCTACGCCGTCCCGCCGGGCGCCCCGGCCGCCGAACTCGCCGAGCGGCTGGCGGCCCAGCGGGGGGCGGGGGTGCACTGCGCGGTCCCGGGGACCGGCGCGCACCCGTGGGGGACCCTGCCGTACGCCCTGGAGGCCGCCGGATGAGGCGCTCACCCACCCGCTCGCCCTTCCGCCGCCTGCTGGTCCTCGTAGCGCTGCTGCTGCTCGCGGCCTGCACCTCCGGACCGGTGGAGGACGAGGAAGCCCGGCCCGACGACCTCTCGCCCGCCCCGGCGCCGGGGGAGCGCTGGCAGCCGGCGCCCGGGGTGAGCTGGCAGTGGCAGCTCACCGGGAAGCTCGACACCTCGGTGAAGGCGGCGGTCTACGACATCGACGGGTTCACCACCACCAAGGAGCAGGTCGCCGAGCTGAAGGCGGCCGGCCGGCGGACCATCTGCTACCTCTCCACCGGCGCCTGGGAGGACTTCCGGCCGGACGCCGGGGCCTTCCCGGCGTCGATGCGCGGGGAGGGCAACGGCTGGGAGGGCGAGCGCTGGCTCGACATCCGGCGGCTCGCGGAACTGGAACCGCTGATCGCCAAGCGGTTCGACATGTGCCGGGACAAGGGCTTCGACGCGGTGGAGCCGGACAACATGGACGCCTACCGCAACACGTCGGGCTTCCCGCTCACCGCCGGCGACCAGCTGAACTACAACCGGCTGATCGTGCGGCTCGCACACGACCGGGGGCTGTCGGTCGGGCTCAAGAACGACCTGGACCAGATCCCGGAGCTGGTGGGGGACTTCGACTTCGCGGTCAACGAGCAGTGCGCCCAGTACGACGAGTGCGGACGGCTGACCCCGTTCATCGCGGCGGGCAAGGCGGTCTTCCACGTGGAGTACGAGCTTGCGGCGAGCCGGTTCTGCGCGGCCTCGCGCGAGCTGAAGCTCAGCTCGCTGGAGAAGAAGTACGAGCTCGGCGTCTGGCGGAAGGCCTGCTGACAGCCTGCCGCCCGCCCGCCGCTCAGCCCACCGGCAGGATCGCGTGCACCCGGTAGCCGCCCCCGAAGCGGGGCCCGGCGAAGCAGGAGCCGCCCAGGGCCACGGCCCGCTCGCGCATGCCGAGCAGGCCGTGCCCGCCGCCGGGATCGCGGGGCTCCGCCGAGGGGTCCGCCGCGGAGCCGCCGTCGTCCAGCACGGTCACCTCCACCGAGCCGCCCACCCGCACCACGCTGACCTCGGCGCCGGCCCCCGGGCCCGCGTGCTTGCGGACGTTGGTCAGCGCCTCCTGGATCACCCGGTACGCCGCCAGGTCCACGGCGGCGGGCAGCGGAACCGCGGCGGCCGGGCCCAGCTGGACCATCACCTTCACCGGGAGCCCGGCGTGCCGGAAGGTGCCCACCAGGTCGTCGAGGACGGCCAGACCGGGCGCCGGTTCGGTCGGCGCCTCCGGGTCGCCGGACTGGCGCAGCAGCCCGACGGTGGCCCGCAGCTCGTTCAGGGCCGAACGGCTGGCGTCCCGTACGTGCGCCAGCGCCTCCTTGGCCTGGTCCGGGCGCTTGTCCATGACGTGCGCGGCCACCCCCGCCTGCACGTTGACCAGGGCGATGTGATGGGCCACCACGTCGTGGAGGTCCCGGGCGATCCGCAGCCGCTCCTCGGCGACCCGGCGCCGGGCCTCCTCCTCGCGGGTCCGCTCGGCGCGCTCGGCCCGCTCCTGGATGGCGTCGATGAACGCCCGCCGGCTGCGCACCGCGTCCCCGGCCGCCGCGGCCATGCCGGTCCAGGCGAAGATGCCGAGGTTCTCCTGCGCGTACCAGGGCAGCGGTCCGGCCAGCATGGCCACCCCCGTCAGCCCGGCCATGGTGAGCAGGCCGAGCTTCCAGGTGGTGGGCCGGTCGGTTTGGGAGGCCACCGTGTACAGCGCGATCACCGTGCACATGGCGACGGGCGTCCGCGGCTCCCCGGTGGTGAGTTCCAGCAGCGAGAGCCCGACGGTCACGGCCAGCACGGCACGGGGCCGCCGGCGCCGCAGCACCAGGGCGCCCGCGCCGAGCACCATGAGGACCAGCGAGAACGGCTCGGGGGTGCGGGTTCCGAAGGTCGGCCCGTGCGGCCCGTGCGGGTCGGCGAAGGAGCCGACGACCATGGCGACGAGCGCCCCGAGCGCCAGCGCGGCGTCGGTGGCGAGCGGATGGTCCCGCATCCACTGCCGCGTGGGAGCGAGCGGCCCGAGGTGTGTCGTCACCCCGATACGGTACGGCCCCGAGCGCGTTCTCAGACCCGGGGCGGCGGGACGGGAGGCGTCCCGGGCGGGGCCGGGGGCGGGGTCGCGGCCGGGGGGCCGCCGAGCGGGGCGCGGGAGCGCTCCGGGCCCCACGTGGCGCGGACCAGGCAGATCAGCATCACCGAGGCGATGGCGGCCAGGTGTTCCTTGCCCGCCAGGTTGTCCTTGAAGAGCAGCTCGCCGATCATGACCAGGATCACGACGGAGCCGGTCAGGTAGGCCCGGTAGCGCCAGCAGACGTACACGGCGAGCCCCACCACCGCCGCCGAGGGCCCGGTGTCGTTGACGATCCTGTCCGACGCGGGCAGGCCGAAGGGGTGGTCCGGGCCCAGCGCGAGCCCGATCCGCGCGTACGTGGTCCCGGCCAGGGTGGCCACGTAGCCGATGACCAGCGTGCGCCACCAGCCGATGCAGATCTCCGCGATCCCGAAGACGAGCAGGATCTGCGCGAGCGCGCCCCACACCGGCAGGTCCAGCGCCGGGACGAACAGCGACAGCGGGGTCCGCAGCAGGGCCAGCCAGAGCGGGTCGACGGCCTTGACCGACCCGAGGTCCTGCACCGGCTGGAAACCCCATGAGGTCTGCTGCACGATCTGGAAGACCGCGGTCAGGCAGACCGCGCCGAGGGTCATCGGGATCGCCCGCCACGTGTCGCGGACGAGCGCGTCCCGGACCGTCCGGTACAGGGGCCCCCACTCTCGGCGGGCGAACCGCCGCAGTGAGCCAGTGCTCAACGCTTGCTCTCCAGATGTCTGCGGTGCATCCACTTCGGCAGCCCGGGTGCTTCCAGGAAGCCCTCGGCCCGGCCCGCCGCGATCCCGATCCGCAGCAGGTCCGAACTCTTCTCGAAGAGCATGAACCGCGGTTCCCAGATCGGCCGGTATTTGGCGTTGGCCCGGTAGAGGGACTCGATCTGCCACCACCGGGAGAAGAAGCTCAGCAGCGAGCGCCACAGACGCAGCACCGGACCGGCGCCGAGCTTCGACCCGCGCTCGAAGACGGACCGGAACATCGCGAAGTTGAGCGAGACCTGGGTGACCCCGATCTCCTTTGCGCGCTCCAGGAGTTCGATGACCATGAACTCCATCAGACCGTTCTCGGAATCCCGGTCGCGGCGCATCAGGTCCAGCGACAGGCCCTTGGGCCCCCAGGGCACGAAGGACAGCACGGCCCGCAGATCGCCGTCGCCGTCGAAGCACTCCAGCATCACGCACTGGCCGTCGTCGGGATCGCCCAGCCGGCCCAGTGCCATCGAGAAGCCGCGCTCGGTCGCGCCGTCGCGCCAGTCGTCGGCGCGCAGCAGGAGTACGTCCATCTCCTCGGCCGGGATGTCGGCGTGGCGGCGGATGCGGACGGTGTACCCGGCCCGCTTGACCCGGTTGTACGCCTGGCGGACGGTCCGCATGGCGCGGCCCTCCAGGGTGAACTCGTCGGTCTCGACGATGGCCTCGTCACCCAGCTCCAGCGCGTCCAGTCCGTGCCGGGCGTAGATCTGTCCGGCTTCCTCGCTCGCGCCCATCACGGCGGGGACCCAGCCGTGCTCGCGGGCCTCGGCCAGCCAGGGCTCGATGGCGCCGGGCCAGGCCTCGGGGTCGCCGATCGGGTCGCCGGAGGCCAGCGAGACCCCGCCGACGACGCGGTAGGTGACGGCGGCCTTGCCGGTGGGGGACCAGATGACGGACTTCTCGCGGCGCAGCGCGAAGTAGCCCAGCGAGTCGCGGTCGCCGTGCCGGGCGAGCAGCAGGCGCAGCTTCTCCTCGTCCTCCTCGCCGATCGGGTCCACGGCGCGGCGCGAGCGGAAGGCCGCGAACAGCACGGCGAGCAGCAGCAGCGTCGACATGACGTTGATCGTCACGTCCACCCAGCCCGGGGTGGTGATCGTGTGGTACGCCTTGTCGCCCGGGGCCAGCGTGACCAGCCGCATCACGCCGTACCGCCAGCGGGCCAGGAAGGTGGCGTCCGCGGCGTCCGGGGCGGTGTTGGTCGCGCCGACGAGCAGGGCGGCGACCAGCGAGGTCACCAGCAGGCCGACGGAGGCGACCAGGCTGGCCAGCAGCGGGTTGGAGCGGTCGCCCTTGGCGTAGAACTCCCGGCGGCCCAGCAGCAGCGAGCCGACGAAGAGCGCGGTCAGCCCGAAGGCCACCCAGTTCTGGGCGTGGACGCGGAACTCCGGGTAGCAGAACTCGTACGAGCCCCCCGAGCACGGCGTGAAGGAGGCGACGGCGGCCATCGCGAAGGCCGCCAGGAGCAGCCCGCTGAGCACGAGGTTCAGGATCCAGGCCGCGCGTTTGCGGCGGCCCATCGTGACGGTGAGCAGCAGCGAGAACGCCGCGGAGGCGAAGCCCGCCGTGAGCAGGTACGGAGTGTAGAAATCGGCGGTGCTGTGCCGGCGCAGGTCCTGGCCGAGCGAGAACCACACCGCGCTGAGCAGGTTGACGAAGGTGACGGCGCGCAAGTACCACACCGCGAAGGTGGCGCTGCGCCGCGAGCGGACGCTTCCCCTGCCGCTTCCCCGGCTGGTTCCAGGAGTGTTCCCCTGGGCGTTCGCCTGAGGGCCGGCCTGGGCGTTCCCCCGCCCGCCCCCCGGATTGTTTCTGCCGTTCGGATCCCCACCGGTTCCTCGGTCGGTCTTCCGATCGGTCTCTGCGCTGGTCAAACGGACCTCTCCCATAAAAAGCGATGATATGGGGCATCGCGGTCCGTGCTTCGCTCCGGAGAGCCGCGGCCTGGTCAAGGCCGCGGACCTCAGGTGACTCAGCCGGTGGGCTCGGCCTCCCGCTCGGGGAGTTCCGCCGCGAGTGCGGCGGCCGCCTGGACGAGGGGAAGAGCCAGCAGCGCCCCGGTTCCTTCTCCCACAGTGACGCCGTGGTCGAGTACGGGGTTGAGTGCCATCCGGTCCAGGGCCTTCGCCTGGCCGGGCTCCCCGCTGGCCTGTCCGGCCAGCCACCAGTCCGGGGCCCGGAAAGCGGCCCGCTGGGCCACCAGCCCGCAGGCCGCCGAGACGACCCCGTCGAGGATCACGGGGGTGCGGCGCACCGCGCACTGGAGCAGGAAGCCGGTGATCGCGGCGACGTCGGCGCCGCCGACGGCGGCGAGCAGCGCGACCTGATCCCCGAGGACGGGCCGGGCGCGTCGCAGCGCGTCGCGGATCGCCGCGCACTTGCGCATCCAGGTCAGGTCGTCGATCGGCATGCCGCCGCGGCCGGTGACCACGGAGGCGTCCGTGCCGCACAGGGCGGCGACGAGGGTCGCGGCGACGGTGGTCCCGCCGACGCTCAGGTCGCCGAGCACGACCAGGTCGGTCCCGGAGTCGGCCTCCTCGTCGGCGATCCGCATGCCGAGCCGCAGCGCGTCGGCGGCCTCCTCGGCGGTGAGCGCGTCCTCCACGTCGATCCGCCCGCTGCCGCTGCGGATCCGGTGCCGGGTGACCTCCTCCGGCAGCAGCGCCGGATCGCAGGCCAGGCCGGCGTCCACGATCCGTACGGAGGCGCCGAGCCGCCCGGCCAGGACCGCCACCGGGCTCCGGCCGTCCAGGACGGCCCGCACCAACTCGTGGGCGCTGCCGGCGGGACGTGCGGAGACCCCCTCGGAGGCCACCCCGTGGTCGGCGGCGAACAGCACGACCCGGGGCCGCTCGATCGGCTTGACCGGCACCTGACCCTGCGCGGCGGCGAGCCACTCGGCGAGTTCGTCGAGCCGCCCCAGCGCCCCGACCGGCACGGCCAGCCGTTCACGGCGTTCCTCGGCGTCACGCCGGACGCCCCCGTCGGGGCGCTCGATCAGATCGGAGAAGTCGTCGAGATTCAGCGTGGTCATTTGCCAGAGGGTACAGCCGGTGACGCCCTGCCCAAGCCCCTCCCGGCCCCCTATCCGCGGTCCGCAGGAGCCTTGGGCGGCCTCTCCAGGCCCGGCCGCAAGGCACCGAGATAGACGCCGAGGAGGACGAGCGGGGCACCCAGCAGCAGACCCGCCGTCAGCTCCTCCTCGTCGAGCCAGGCGGAGAACACGATCGTGATCACCGGGATGACGACGAAGACGTACGCCGCCCGCGACCCGCCCCACCGCCGGACCACCATCAGATAGAGGACGAAGGTCAGCACCGAGCCCGCCACGACCAGGTAGGCCAACGCCCACCAGGTCGCCGCCCGCTCCGGCATCCGCCAGGTGTCGCCCGCGGCGAACGAACCCGCGAACAGCAGCACCGAAGCGGCCGTCATGCCCACCGCGTTCATCGTCACCGGGTGGACCGGCGGCAGGCGGTGCACGAGTACGGTCGCCTCGGCGAAGGACAGGACGGCGCCCAGCACCGCCAGCAGGGACAGCAGCGGCACATCGTCCTGCAGCGGCGCCCGCGAGGCCAGGGCGACCCCGGCGGCCGCGAGGAGCGTGCCCGCCAGCGCCGACTTCCGGAAGGGCTCCTGACGCTGCGCCACCACCAGCAGGAGCGCCACCAACGGGACCAGGGCCAGCAGGGTCTGCCCCAGACCCGCGTGGATGCGGACCAGCGCGTAGTAGGCCAGCGCGAAGGTCACCCCGAAGTTGAGCACTCCGTACAGCACCGCGCCGGCCAGGGCGCGCCCGCGGGGCAGCGCCAGGCGCATGACGGCCATGACCGCCAGCAGCACCGCCGCCGCCGCGCCGAACCGCAGCGCGGCGCCCCACAGCGGGTCCAGCTCGCGGTTGCTGAACCTGACCCCGACCGCGTTGCCGCCGCCCAGGAGCGAACAAGAGACGAAGGCGGTCAGCCCGGCCCGCCCCCGGCCCGGACCGATGGAAGCGCTTGAGGATTCCACGGGATCACCTCGTCCGTTCCCCGGCTGTGCCCGGCTATTCCTTGAGGACCACGGCCTGACCCGCGACGACGAGGAGTACGTGCTCGCACTCGCCGGCGACCTGCGCGTTCAGCCGCCCCAGCTCGTCCCGGAACCGGCGCCCCGAGGCGGTCGCGGGGACCACGCCCGAGCCGACCTCGTTGCTGACCAGCACCACCGGCCTGCGGGTCGCGCGGACGGCGGCCACGAGCTCCTCGGTCCGTTCCCGCAGCTCCGCGGCGCCCTTGTCCGCCCACACCGCGTCGTCCCAGGCACCGGCCCGGTCCATCGCGTCCGTGAGCCACAGCGCCAGACAGTCGATGAGCAGCGCCGGGCCCTCCTGCCCCAGCAGCGGCACCAGATCGCAGGTCTCCACCGTCCGCCAGGACGCGGCCCTGCGCTCGCGGTGGAGCCCGACCCGCGCGGCCCATTCCGCGTCGCCCTCGCGCGTACCGCCCGTGGCCACGTAGACGACCTCCGGGTAGCCGGTCAGCCGGCGCTCGGCCTCGTACGACTTGCCCGACCGGGCCCCGCCCAGGACCAGGGTCCGCCGCGGCAGCTCCGGCGCCGGCCGGTACTCCCCGGCCGCCACCGTGGTCCCGTCCGCCACCGTCCGTGCGCCCGCGGCCGCGCACCGGCGCTCCAGTTCCGCTCCCGGCGGGGTGTCGTGGTCCAGGTGGACGGCGATCACGTCCGTCGCCGGGCCCACCGCCCCGCTGGCCCGCAGCCGCGCCAGCGCCTCCGGCCGGCCGAGCACGTCCGCGAGGACCACGTCGTACGGGCGCCGCCCGCTGGTGCCCGAGGTCCCGGCCGGGGCGCCGCCCGGCGGCAGGTACATCATCCGGGCGCCGTCCGGCCCGGTCACCTCGTACCCGGTGCCGGGCGCGTCCATCGGCACGGCCCGCACCCGGTGCCCGGAGATCACCGCGAGCTCCCGCCCGTCCGGTACCCGCCCGGCCGCCGGCAGCCCCGGCGGCAGCTCGACGGCGGGGCCGTCGTGCGGGTGGGTCAGCAGGACCTGCCGTACGGCGGCCAGCGAATGCCCCGCCCGGGCGCCGGCGAGCACCGCCCCGGGGGTCAGGTCCAGCAGCAGCGCCCCGTCCACGAGCACGGAGGTGGCGGCGCGCGCCCTGGGCCCCACGGAGAGCGCGCAGGCGGCGCAGGGACAGCCGGGGCGGGGCAGTCCTTCGGGTGTGCCGGTGCCGAGCAGAGTGAGTTCCACAGGATGATCCTCCCGCGTCGCCGGGACTGCTGCGCGCCCGGTTAGTCTGCGGGCACACTCAAGGCGAGAAGCGTGTGAGAAGCGGACGAGCAACGGAGGCGGACATGGCGTGGACGTGGCGGTTCGAGACGGCCGACGGCAGTGAGACGAGCCCGTCGGTGGTGCCGGAGGAGTTCACCACGCAGGGGGACGCCGAATCCTGGATCGGCGAGTACTGGAAGGACCTGCTCGAGGGCGGTACCGAACAGGTGAAGCTCTCCGACGACAGCGGGGTCCAGCTCTACACGATGAGCCTGCGCGAGGCCGCCGAACTCTAACCGGCGCTGACCGGCGCTGACCGGTTCCGGCCGGCGCTGACCGGTTCCGGCCGGGGTGCGCGAGAGCCCGGGCCCCTCAGGGGTCCGGGCTCTGTCGTGCGAAGGGGTGCCCGGGCGCTCAGCCCCGCACGCCACACAGGTGCAGCAGCGCGGCGACCCCGCGGTAGGGGTCGGTCCGCCCGGCACGGTCCTCGGCGGCGAGCAGCCCCTCCAGTTCCGCGTCGGAGGGGAGCTTGTCCCCGGCCTCGGTGCCGTCGGTGAAGACGCGTACGCCGTACCAGGTCTGCAGCGGGGCGCCGATCCCCGACAGGGTCGCGGTCAGCGTGGCGAGCCGGTCGGCGCGTACGTCCAGGCCCAGCCGGTTCGTGTAGTCGACGCCGTCGAAGGCCGCCAGCGCGGCCGTCCAGTCGCCGTGCAGGCCGGGCCGCATCGCGAGGGCGTCGCCGTTGCGCACCAGCAGGGACAGCAGTCCGCCGGGGGCCAGCATCCGGGCGAGCCCGGCGAGCATGGCGTCCGGCTCGGGCACGTACATGAGGACGCCGTGACAGAGCACGACGTCGAAGCTGCCCGGCAGGAAGTGCGCGCCGGTCTCCCGGCCGTCGCCCTCCATGAGGCGGACGCGGTCCTGGATCCCGGGGGGCTCGGCGGCCAGTACCTCACGGGCGACGGCCAGCATGGCCGGGTCCTGCTCCAGCCCGGTCACCATGTGCCCGGCGCGGGCCAGGCGCAGCGCCTGGGTGCCCTGGCCCATGCCGACGTCCAGGACGCGCAGCCGCTGCCCCACGGGGAAGTGGTGCGCGATCTGCTCGTCGACCTGACGGCCGACGAGCTCCTGGCGCACCACGTTGCGGAGCCCGCCCAGGCCTTCCAGCCACAGCCGGGCCCCGCCCGCGAAGCCACTCCCGCCGAACGCTCCGGGCGTTCCTCGGCTCAGGGCCGTTCCCCGCGCTTGACCTGCGGCTTCGGCAGACGCAGCCGGCGCATCTGGAGGGTGCGCATCAGGCCGTACGCGACGGCGCCGCGCTTGGGTTCGTCCGGGAAGCGCTGGTTCAGGGCCTTGCGCAGGCGGATGAACATGCCGACGGAGTCGACGATGATCAGCGCGATCACGCCGAGCCACAGCAGGAGCGCGATGTTCTGGATGGACGGAACCCGCACCATGCTCAGCACCAGGATGATCACGGCCAGCGGCAGGAACATCTCGGCGACGGAGAAGCGGGAGTCCACGAAGTCGCGTACGTACCGGCGCACGGGACCCTTGTCGCGGTTGGGCAGATAACGCTCGTCGCCATTGGCGAGAGCCTCGCGCTGCTTGGTCATCTCGACCCGGCGGCGCTCACGAGCTCGCTTGGCATCCTCCTTGCGGTTGCCGGTCGAGGCCACCACGGCCTTGCGCTGTGACTGGGCCACAGCACGCTTCGGCGTCGGGCGGCCCTTCGGGGCCTGAGGGTCACGGGACTGCGAGAGGTCGGCGCTCACCTTGTCGGTGGCGGCGTCCTTCTCTTCCTTGGAGGATCGGCTACCAAACACAAACCCAAGGGTACGTGGTTGAGGGCACGCGCCCCATCCCACCGGGGAACGATCCGGCAACGGCGGGCGTCCTTCCTGAGGGGAGCACCTACTCCTTACGCCTGACACGGCGGACGCGTAGTCGTCCTGGAGGAGGAGCGCATCCCTGCTCGAACAGTGCGGTAATAGAGACAGGGCCCGTACTGTGGGTCTTGTTGGTGACCTGGAGCGAAGTCCGTCTAGAAGGGGGCGCGCGAAGCCCATGAGCGGTGTCATGAAGCGTATGGGGATGATCTTCCGCGCGAAGGCGAACAAGGCCCTGGACCGGGCCGAGGACCCGCGCGAGACCCTCGACTACTCGTACCAGAAGCAGCTGGAGCTGCTTCAGAAGGTGCGCCGCGGCGTTGCCGACGTGGCGACCTCCCGCAAGCGGCTGGAGCTGCAGCTGGGCCAGCTGCAGGGCCAGTCCAGCAAGCTGGAGGACCAGGGCCGCAAGGCGCTGGCGCTGGGCCGCGAGGACCTGGCCCGCGAGGCCCTGTCCCGTCGCGCCTCCCTGCAGCAGCAGGTCAGCGACCTGGAGGTGCAGCACCAGACCCTCCAGGGCGAGGAGGAGAAGCTGACCCTCGCCGCGCAGCGGCTGCAGGCCAAGGTGGACGCCTTCCGCACGAAGAAGGAGACCATCAAGGCCACGTACACGGCCGCCCAGGCGCAGACGCGGATCGCCGAGTCCTTCTCCGGCATCTCCGAGGAGATGAGCGACGTCGGCCTCGCCATCCAGCGCGCCGAGGACAAGACGGCGCAGCTCCAGGCCCGCGCCGGCGCGATCGACGAGCTGCTCGCCTCCGGCGCGCTCGACGACCAGAGCGGCCTCGGCTCCAAGGACGACATCCAGGCCGAGCTCGACCGCCTCTCCGGCGGGACGGACGTGGAGCTGGAGCTCCAGCGCATGAAGGCCGAGCTGGCGGGCGGCACCTCCGCCCCGCAGTCGGCCATCGAGGGCGGAGCCCCGGGCGCCGGCCAGCCCTCGCAGACCCAGCACCGGTTCGACAAGCAGTAGTTCGACAACCAGTAGTTCGACAAGCAGTAGGACGGGGCCCGTCATGATTGTCCGCATCATGGGGGAAGGTCAGGTGGAGCTGGCGGACAGCCACTTCACCGAGCTCAACACGCTGGACGACGAACTGCTCGCGGAGATGGAGAGCGGTGACGAGGAGGGCTTCCGGCGCACGCTGGGCGAGCTGCTCGCCGCCGTACGGCGGCTCGGCGAGCCGCTGCCCGACGAGGCGCTGGAGCCGTCCGAGCTGATCCTGCCCGCCCCCGACGCCTCGCTCGGCGAGGTGCGGGAGATGCTCCGCGACGACGGGCTGATCCCGGGCTGACGTAGCAAGAGGGTCCGCCCCCAGGGGGCGGACCCTCTTCCCACGTCAGAGCAGCTCCTTCTCCGAGGGCTGTTCCGCGTCCGGGGTCCCGCCGATGAAGTTCTCGAACCTGCGCCGCGGCGAGGACCACCGGCGGTCGTGGTGGAAGGCGCGCAGCTTGGCCTTGGCCCGGGCCTTCGGGCGGTTCGCGTAGAACTTCTTCGCGTACGGGGAGCCGGGCCGGGCGAGGCGGATCGCGCCGATCAGCGCGACGAAGGGGATGACCGTGCCGAAGAAGGCGGTGCGCGCCTTGCCCTTCCACAGGGCGATCAGGGCGAGGAAGAAGTTGGTCGCCGTGTTCATGGCGACCAGTCCGCGGTTGTGCCGCTCGTCCTCGGTGAGGTCGTTGACCCCGAACGGCAGGAAACCGCCCAGCACCAGCGCCACGACCGCCGCCGTCAGGACGACGATCTCCACGCTCTTGCGCCCCTGCTCGCTCCAGTAGACGTCGTCCAGGTGCAGGATCAGCGCGAACTCGTCCAGCACCAGCCCCGCGCCCAGCCCGAAGATCACGGCCGACAGCCCCGCCCCGAAGCTGTGCCGGGCGCTGCCGATCGCGCCGAAGCCGCCGATGATCACGAGGATCACTCCGGGGACCACGTGGTGGATGTGCATCCCGCCCGGGGTGACGTTCTTGAAGGGCCCCCGGCCCGCCCGGATCATGCGGGTGATCATGCGGGTGACCAGGAAGGACAGGACGAAGGCGACCAGCGCGAGGAGCAGCGGGAGCTTCCCCGGCTCCACGATGTTGCGATACCACCAGTGACCCATGCCACCACCTCCCGGTTTGGGGCGTTATGGGTAACTTACCGGTCCCGTCGAGCGGGTAGCGTTCGCGCCGATGACAGATTCGTACGATGGCCCGCCCCTGACCCCGCCCACGGAACGGGCCTCCCTGCTCGACGGGGTCCGCTTCGCCTTCGGCACGCTCACCGTGCTGCCCGCGCGCATCACCCGCTGGGACCGTCCGGCCGCCCGCACCGGCATGGCCTGCGCCCCGCTCGCCGGGCTCGTCGTGGGGCTCCTCGCGGCGGTGCCCGGGGTTGTCCTGCTGCTGTGCGGCGGCGGTCCGCTGCTCGCCGCGGCCGTCACCGTCGCCGTCCCGGCGGCCCTGACCCGCGCCCTGCACCTGGACGGCCTCGCCGACACGGTGGACGGACTGGGCAGCGCCAAGCCCGCCGACGCCGCGCTGCGCATCATGAAGCAGTCCGACATCGGCCCCTTCGGGGTGGTGGCGCTGGTGTTCGTGCTGCTGGTCCAGGTCGCGGCGCTGGCCGACGTGTACGCCGACAGCTGGGTCCGGGGTGCGCTGGCCGCCGTGGCCGCCGCCGTCACCGCCCGCCTCGCCATGACCCTGGCCTCCCGCGACGGGGTTCCCCCGGCCCGCCCCGAGGGGCTGGGCGCGGCGGTCGCCGGAGTGGTCCCGCGCAGGGCCGCCGCCGTGGTCGCCGGACTCGTGGTGGTCCTGTCCGCCGCAGCCGCGCTGCCCCTGGGCCTGCCGGCCGCCGCGCAGCACGCGGTGGCGGTCCTGGCCGCCCTGCTGGCGTCGGAGGCCCTGCTCCGCCGCTGCGTACGCCGCTTCGACGGGGTCACGGGAGATGTCTTCGGAGCCCTGGCCGAGGTCTCGGCGACGACGGCCCTGGTGGTACTGGCCCTGGGCTAAGACTTGATCCGCTATCCCTGTGGGGATGACGGATTGCAGCCGGGGCGGTTCCTGGGCTGTCCGGCGTGGTCGCCCGGGGGCGGCTCATCCGGGGTCGCTCAGGGCGCTGGTCCGGCATTCGGGGAGCAGAGGCACAGTTCAGCTGTTGTGCTGCCGCGTGATCCGTACCGGCAAGCCGGGGACGGACACGGTGCGGTTGACTCCCACAGGGCGTCTTCTCGCCCTATCCCTTGCGAGACTTGGCGATCGTACCGAAGTTGCGGAACCTTGGCGGGTGTTTCCCGGACCTTGCCCGGGGCCGGGCCGGGGTGCCGGACCGCGCCGCGCGGAACGACGTAGGGTCAGGGCGTGGAAAAGACCCCGAACCAGGCCCCGACGCCCATCCGGGTGCTCCTCGCCGACGACCAGGCCCTGCTGCGCAGCGCGTTCAAGGTGCTCGTCGACTCCGAGGCCGACATGTGTGTCGTCGGGGAGGCGTGCGACGGGGCGCAGGCCTTCGAGATGGCGCGCACGGAGCGGCCCGACGTCGTGCTCATGGACATCCGGATGCCGGGCACCGACGGCCTCGCCGCCACCCGGCTGATCAGCGCCGACCCCGAACTGGCCGACGTGCGCGTGGTGATGCTGACGACCTTCGAGGTGGACGAGTACGTGGCGGCGGCCCTGCGGGCGGGCGCCTCCGGGTTCCTCGGCAAGGGCGCCGAGCCAGAGGAACTGCTCAACGCCATCCGCGTCGCGGCCGCCGGCGACGCGCTGCTCTCCCCGGCCGCGACCAAGGGGCTCATCGCCACCTTCCTCGCGCAGGGCGGCGGCGAGGGGGCCACCCCCGCCGCGGGCGCGGCCCACGTAGAGCGCCTCGCCGCGCTGACCGGACGCGAGCGCGAGGTCCTCGTCCTCGTGGCGGCGGGCCTGTCCAACGACGAGATCGCCCGCCGGCTGGAAGTCAGCCCGCTCACCGTCAAGACCCACGTGAACCGGGCCATGTCCAAACTCGGTGCCCGTGACAGGGCGCAATTGGTGGTCATCGCCTACGAATCGGGACTGGTCCGGCCCAGGGCCGAGTAGCCGCAGCGGGTTCGCAGGGGGTCCGCAGCGGGTTCGCACTGGGTTCGCAGTGGTTCGGAGCGCTTCGCAGCAGTTCGCAGTAGCCCCGCCTACTGCGGACGCGGTATGCCCCGGATAAGGACGGGACCTGGGGGCGACGTCGGCGTGCCCGTGCGCGGGAGAGGCTGAGGGGCCCCGCGCGTGCCCGAAGGCACGGCTCCGTCATGCCTCCATGCCTCGTAGACGTCACCGCGTCCCTGCAGAGAGATCCCCATAGCCATGTTCCGGCTGTCCCGCTTCAGCCTCGCCCAAAGGGCGCTGGTCGGCCTCGTGTCGCTCGTCGCGCTCCTCTTCGGCGCCATCGCCATCCCCCAGCTCAAGCAGCAGCTGCTGCCCTCCATCGACCTGCCGATGGTGTCCGTCCTCGCGCCGTACCAGGGCGCCTCGCCCGACGTGGTGGAGAAGCAGGTCGTCGAACCGATCGAAGCCATGCTCAAGGGCGTCGACGGGATCACCGGCATCACCTCCACCGCCAGCGAGGGCAACGCCCTCATCATGGCGACCTTCGACTACGGGGACGACGGCACCAAGCAGCTCGTCGCCGACGTCCAGCAGGCCGTCAACCGGGCCCGTGTACGGCTGCCCGCCGAGGTGGACCCGCAGGTGATCGCCGGTTCCACCGACGACATCCCGACCGTGGTCCTCGCCGTCACCTCCGACAAGGACCAGCAGGCGCTGGCCGACCAGCTCACCAAGTCCGTGGTCCCCGTACTGGAGGACATCGCGGGCGTCGGCCAGGTCACCGTCGACGGGGTCCAGGACCTCCAGGTCACCGTCACCCCCGACGACGCCAAGCTCGCCGCCGCCGGCCTCGACGGCGCGGCCCTGGCCCAGGGGCTCCAGGCGGGCGGCGCCACGATCCCCGCCGGCTCCTTCGACGAGGCGGGCAAGAACCGCACCGTGCGCGTCGGTTCGGGCTACACCTCGCTCGCCCAGCTCGAGGACCTGCGCCTCACCGCGGGACCGGGCAAGCCCGCCGTCCGCCTCGGCGACGTGGCGAGCGTGAAGCAGGAGCCCGCCAAGGCCGACTCCCTCACCCGCACCAACGGCAAGCCCAGCCTCGCCCTGGTCCTCACCATGGACAAGGACGGCAGTGCCGTCGCCATCTCGGACGCGGTCAAGGACAAGCTGCCCGAGCTCCGCTCCACCCTCGGCTCCGGCGCCGACCTGGCCGTGGTCAGCGACCAGGGGCCGGCCGTCGCCAAGTCCATCTCGGGCCTGACCACCGAGGGCCTGCTCGGCCTGGTCTTCGCGGTCGTCGTGATCCTGGTCTTCCTCGGCTCGCTGCGCTCGACGCTGGTCACCGCGGTCTCCATCCCGCTGTCCGTCGTCCTCGCGCTGATCGTGCTGTGGACCCGCGACCTCTCCCTCAACATGCTGACGCTGGGCGCGCTCACCATCGCCATCGGCCGGGTCGTCGACGACTCGATCGTGGTCCTGGAGAACATCAAGCGCCACCTCGGCTACGGCGAGGAGCGCCGGAGCGCGATCATCACCGCGGTCAAGGAGGTGGCCGGCGCGGTCACCTCCTCCACGCTCACCACCGTCGCCGTCTTCCTGCCGATCGCTTTCGTCGGCGGCATGGTGGGCCAGTTCTTCGGCCCGTTCTCCATCACCGTCACCGCGGCCCTGCTGGCCTCGCTGCTCGTCTCCCTGACGGTCGTCCCGGTGCTCTCGTACTGGTTCCTGCGCGCGCCGAAGGGCGTCAGCGAGGGGGACGCCGCGAGCATCGAGAAGGCCCGCCGCGAGGCCGAGGAGAAGGAGTCCCGCAGCAAGCTCCAGCAGTTCTACGTACGGGCGCTGGGCCTGGTCACCCGCCGTCGGGTCGCCACCCTGATCGTCGCCGTCGTGGTGTTCGTCGCGACGCTGGGCATGACCCCGCTGCTCAAGACGAACTTCTTCGACCAGGGCGAGCAGGAAGTCCTGAGCATCAAGCAGCAGCTCCCGCCCGGCACCTCGCTGGCCGCCGCCGACGAGGCGAGCCGCAAGGTCGAGAAGGTCCTGGACGGGACCGACGGCGTCAAGGACTACCAGGTCACCGTCGGGTCCTCCGGCTTCATGGCCGCCTTCGGCGGCGGTACGGGCTCCAACCAGGCCTCGTACCAGGTCACGCTGGAGAACTCGGGCAAGACCGAGTCGGCCAAGAAGCACATCGAGACCGCCCTCAAGGGGCTCGACGGCATAGGCGAGACCACCATCGCGGCCGGTGACGGCTTCGGCAGCCAGAACCTCAGCGTCGTCGTCAAGGCCGGTGACGCGGCCGTCCTCGCCCGGGCCGCCGAGCAGGTCCGCACCGAGGTGGCGAAGATCGAGGACGTCACCGACGTCCAGAGCGACCTGTCGCAGTCCGTGCCCCGGATCTCGGTCACCGCCACCCCCAAGGCGGCGGAGTTCGGCCTGAACCAGGCCGCGCTCGGCGCCATCGTCGGCCAGGCCGTACGCGGCAACCCGGCGGGCAAGGCCGTACTGGACGACACCGAGCGGGACATCGTCATCAGGTCCGCGCAGCCGGCCGCCACTCTGGCCCAGCTGCAGGCGCTGCCCGTCGGCCCGGTGAAGCTCGGCGACATCGCCGAGGTCGAGGAGGTTCCCGGCCCCGTCGCGATGACCCGGATCGACGGCGCCCGCGCCGCGACCATCAGCGCGAAGCCGATCGGCGACAACACCGGCGCCGTCAGCTCCACCCTGCAGTCGAAGATCAAGGCCCTGGACCTGCCCGCGGGCGCCACGGCCTCCATCGGCGGCGTCGGGGAGGACCAGAGCGAGGCCTTCGCACAGCTGGGCCTGGCCATGCTCGCCGCCATCGCGCTCGTGTTCATGCTGCTGGTCGCGACGTTCCGCTCGCTGGTCCAGCCGCTGATCCTGCTGGTCTCCATCCCCTTCGCGGCGACCGGCGCGCTCGGCCTGCTCCTGGTCACCGGCACCCCGCTCGGCGTCCCGGCACTGATCGGCATGCTGATGCTCATCGGCATCGTCGTGACCAACGCGATCGTCCTGATCGACCTGGTCAACCAGTACCGGGCCCAGGGCTACGGCGTGATCGAGGCGGTCGTCGAGGGCGGCCGCCACCGGCTGCGCCCGATCCTGATGACGGCACTGGCGACGATCTTCGCGCTGCTCCCGATGGCGCTGGGCGTCACGGGCGAGGGCGGCTTCATCTCGCAGCCGCTCGCGGTGGTCGTCATCGGCGGCCTGATCAGCTCCACCGTGCTGACCCTGCTCCTGGTGCCGACCCTCTACACGATGCTGGAGCTCCGCAAGGAGCGCCGCAGCGCGAAGAAGACGGCCCGCCTGACCGTGGTCCCGGCCCCGTCCGCCCCGGCGGACGAGGAGAGCCCCGTCAAGGTCTGACCCGCGGGGGAACCCGTACTCCGGGAACCCGTACACGCCGAAGGGCCGCCCCTCGCAGGGCGGCCCTTCGGTCGTCGTGCTGCGGGACCGGGTTACGGAAGCGCGAGCATCCGCTCCAGGGCGAGCTTGGCGAAGCTCTC
This sequence comes from Streptomyces sp. AP-93, assembly GCF_022808175.1. Taxonomy (GTDB): domain Bacteria; phylum Actinomycetota; class Actinomycetes; order Streptomycetales; family Streptomycetaceae; genus Streptomyces. The sequence continues at coordinate 407,150 of NZ_JALGBX010000001.1, forward strand.
GGTCTCCTTGTCGACCTGGATCTGGTTGACGAGGTTGCCCTCGGCCAGGGACTCCAGGGTCCACACCAGGTGGGGGAGGTCGATGCGGTTCATGGTCGAGCAGAAGCAGACCGTCTTGTCGAGGAAGACGACCTGCTTGTCCTCCGCGGCGAAACGGTTCGCCAGACGCTGGACGAGGTTCAGCTCGGTGCCGATGGCCCACTTGGAGCCGGCCGGGGCCGCCTCCAGCGCCTTGATGATGTACTCGGTGGAGCCGACGTGGTCCGCGGCCGCCACGACCTCGTGCTTGCACTCGGGGTGGACCAGCACGTTCACGCCGGGGATGCGGGCGCGCACGTCGTTGACGGAGTCGACCGAGAAACGGCCGTGCACCGAGCAGTGGCCGCGCCACAGGATCATCTTGGCGTTGCGCAGCTGCTCGACGGTCAGGCCGCCGTTCGGCTTGTGCGGGTTGTACAGCACGCAGTCGTCGAGGGTCATGCCCATGTCGCGGACGGCGGTGTTGCGGCCCAGGTGCTGGTCCGGGAGGAAGAGCACCTTCTCGCCCTGCTCGAACGCCCACTCCAGGGCCTTCTTCGCGTTGGACGAGGTACAGATCGTGCCGCCGTGCTTGCCGGTGAAGGCCTTGATGTCGGCCGAGGAGTTCATGTACGAGACGGGGACCGTGGCTCCGGCGACACCGGCCTCGGTCAGCACGTCCCAGCACTCCGCAACCTGCTCGGCGGTGGCCATGTCGGCCATCGAGCAGCCGGCGGCCAGGTCCGGCAGGACCACCTTCTGGTCGTCCGAGGTGAGGATGTCCGCGGACTCGGCCATGAAGTGGACGCCGCAGAAGACGATGTACTCGGCATCCGGCCTGGCGGCCGCGTCCTTGGCGAGCTTGAAGGAGTCACCGGTGACGTCGGCGAACTCGATGACCTCGTCACGCTGGTAGTGGTGGCCGAGGATGAAGACCTTGTCCCCGAGCTTCTCCTTGGCGGCGCGGGCGCGCGCCACGAGGTCCGGGTCCGACGGCGAGGGCAGGTCGCCGGGGCACTCCACCCCGCGCTCGCTCTTGGGGTCGGCCTCACGGCCGAGCAGCAGCAAGGCAAGGGGCGTCGGCTGGACGTCCAAGGGCTGGTTGTCCAAAGGCTGGGCGGTGGTCACGACACGCACCCTTTCTGTTCTGCGACAAGGGACTTCTGAAGCCACTCTGAAGCCATCGCTTCGACTTCTCGTCTATTTGACGCTATCTATCATAACTGCTTCACGTCACTTTGACGATGCCGATAGTGTCGATGTGACGAATTCGCCCGCCGGGCACCGGGACCTCGCGGGGACCTCGCGCAGACCTCGCGGGGACCCACCCCCGCGCGGCGGTGTGCGAGCATGGAATTTCTGAAAGACGCGTCGGGTCCCGGAATGAATCCGCGGCCCCGCTCGTTGCCACCGACGGCAAGAGTCCGACGTTTCCCCGCTCCCGGCGGGGAGCCGCCCACTTCGGGAGTGAATGCAGATGTCCGTACAGGACGAAAAGACCACCGTGAGCGACGGCATCCTCCTGTCCGACGCCGCCGCCGAGAAGGTCAGGACCCTGCTGGAGCAGGAAGGCCGCGATGACCTGGCGCTGCGCGTCGCCGTCCAGCCCGGTGGCTGCTCGGGCCTGCGCTACCAGCTCTTCTTCGACGAGCGCTCTCTCGACGGCGACGTCGTGAAGGACTTCGACGGTGTGAAGGTCGTCACCGACCGGATGAGCTCCCCGTACCTGCACGGTGCGTCCATCGACTTCGTCGACACCATCGAGAAGCAGGGCTTCACGATCGACAACCCGAACGCCACGGGCTCCTGCGCCTGCGGCGACTCGTTCAACTAAGCCCGGACGTCCCGGCCGGCTCGCAGGGCCGGCCGGACTCGCAGGGCCGACGAGAGGGGCCCGCCCGCGGACATCCGCGGGCGGGCCCCTCTCGCACGTCCGGGCGCCTGCCGGCGTCCCGGTGGCTACTGGCGGGGGACGGCCTTGCCCGTGGTCGCGTCGACCACCTTGCGGTCGCCGACCGGCTGCTGGAGCGTGGCCGTCACCGTCATCTCCTGCGCCAGCATGATGCAGGCCTGCCCCGGCTTGTTCGGGGTGTCCGTGATCCTCACCATCACCGACTCCGGCTGCTCACGGACCTCCAGGGCGTACGTGCTGCACACCCCGCCCCAGAAGTTCACGGTCAGCGTCCGGTCGGCCGAGGAGTACGAGAAACCGGGCACGGTCTGCCCCTTCGCGGGCGGGTCGACGGGGGTGGGCAGGTCGACCGGGGGAATCTCCTCGGTCAGCCCCGCCGGCTGGGCCACCGTGTGGCCCGGGCCGCCGCCCTTGCCGGCCACCTCGAACAGCCAGGCCGGCACGAGGCCGCGGGCCCCGTCGACCGTGCCCGGGACCAGCCCGAGCTCGGCGGCCCGCACCGACTCCGTCCGCGACGGCTTCATCGGCCGCGGCTCCGGGTTGCACGGCAGCGTGTCCGTGGCGCCGTCCGGGGTGTCCGGGGTCAGCGGGACGCTCGTGGCGCAGCCGCTCGGGCCGGGGTCCGTGGCGCCGGAGCCCCGGGACTTGTCGTTCAGCCGGGCCAGCGCGTCCACGGCGCCGATCACCGGCTGCTCGGCGGCCCGCACCGGAACCTTCAGCTCGCCACTGCCCGACACCACCTTGGAGTCCACCCCGACGCCGATCCGGGTGGACCAGCCCTGCGTGGGCAGGCCGCCGATCACCGGGTCGGCCGTCACCAGGCGTACGGAGCCCTGGGCGATCCGGGCGTCGAGCGCGGCCGAGCCCTGGCCCACGGCCGCCAGCACGGGTGCGGCGGCGGCCTTGGCGGCCTCCTCGGAGACGGGCGTCCCGGCCGTGCCGCCGTGCTCCCGGCCCAGATCCTGGGGGAGGGTTGCGGGGCCGCAGGTGTCCTTGCCGCGCACGCAGTCGTCGCCGGTGCCGCCGACCTGGAAGCGGGAGAAGTTCCAGGTCCCGGGCGCCTTGAGGTTCACCGTGAGCCGGGGCCCGGAGCCGTCCGCCCTCTCCCCGGCCTGCCAGGTCTCCCCGGCGAGCCGGGGCGCGCCGGAGATCCCGAGCGCCGTCGCGAGCCGCGCCACCTCGGCGGAGGTCACCTCACCGCTCGCACGGAAGGCCGGCGCCCGGGCCGGGCCGTCCGGGAGGGGGACATCGGCGGTGTACGTGACCCCGCCGCCGGAGGGGTCGGGTTCTCCGGGGGCGATGCCGGGCCCGGGCGGAGTGGGCAGCGCGCGGGGCGCGGAGGCCGCGCTGTCGCCCGTACGCCCCTCGCCGTGGGCGGTCGACGCCCAGTACGCGGTGCCGCCGCCGGTGAGCAGGACGGCGACCGCGATCGAACCGACGACCCAGACCGGCCGCCGTCGTGTGCCGCGTGACGCGTCCGGAGTGCCGGGTGCCTGGAGTGCCTCGGGTCCCTCAGGGCCCTCGGGTGCATCGGACTGTTCGCTGGTCACCGCATCGCTCCTTTGCCCGTCCCGCATGGGGTGATGCGGGTGTGACGGAACAGACGCGGATCCGGTTCCGCCGGGCCCCGGCCTAGAAGCCGTAGACCGCCGTGGAGGCGATGAGGCGGGCCGAGGCGGCCGGGACGCGGATCCCGTTGATCTGGGAGGGAGCCACCTGATCCGGCCGCGCACCAGTGGGAACCGGCCAGTGCGGGGCCATCCGGGCGCAGTCGCCCAGCAGCTGCTCGAACTCGGTGCCCGCCGTGATCTCGGAGGGCCGGGCGGGCCCGAAGCCATCGGTGTAGGTCATGGGGCACGGTAGGCACGGCGCCGCGGGTGAAGAAAGACCTACTACGGGGTAGTTTCTTCCGGTCGGCCCGGGGCCCGTCGACCGGGTAGTTTTGAATGTCCCCTTGCCTTCCCCCGCAGGAGCGTCCACGCCGTGCGTATCGCAGTCACCGGCTCCATCGCCACCGACCACCTCATGACCTTCCCCGGCCGCTTCGCCGACCAGTTGGTCGCGGACCAGCTGCACACGGTCTCGCTCTCCTTCCTCGTCGACAACCTCGACGTACGGCGCGGCGGCGTCGGCCCGAACATCTGCTTCGGCATGGGGCAGCTCGGCGCCCGGCCGATCCTCGTCGGAGCGGCCGGCTCCGACTTCGACGAGTACCGTGCCTGGCTCGACCGGCACGGCGTCGACACCCAGTCCGTGCGGATCTCCGAGGTCCTGCACACCGCGCGCTTCGTCTGCACGACGGACGCCGACCACAACCAGATCGGCTCCTTCTACACGGGCGCGATGAGCGAGGCCCGCCTGATCGAGCTGAAGGCGGTCGCGGACCGGGTCGGCGGCCTGGACCTCGTCCTGATCGGCGCGGACGACCCCGAGGCGATGCTGCGCCACACGGAGGAGTGCCGTACGCGGGCGATCCCCTTCGCCGCGGACTTCTCGCAGCAGATCGCCCGGATGGACGGCGACAACATCCGCACCCTGATGGAGGGCGCGACCTACCTCTTCTCGAACGAGTACGAGAAGGGCCTCATCGAGGCGAAGTCCGGCTGGACCGACGTCGAGATCCTGGCGAAGGTCGGCACCCGGGTCACCACGCTCGGCTCGAACGGCGTCCGCATCGACCGGGTCGGCCACGACCCGGTCGTGGTCGGCTGCCCGGAGGAGACCGCGAAGGTCGACCCGACGGGCGTCGGCGACGCGTTCCGCGCGGGCTTCCTGACGGGCCTGGGCTGGGGCGTCGGCCTGGAGCGGGCCGCTCAGGTCGGCTGCATGCTGGCCACCCTCGTCATCGAGACGCTGGGCACCCAGGAGTACACCCTGGGCCGGGCCCACTTCATGGAGCGCTTCACGAAGGCGTACGGCGACGAGGCGGCGGCGGAAGTCCAGTCCCACCTCCCGGCGTAGCCCCTCGCGGCGCCGGGCTCTGTGCCCCTGGGCGGGCCCGGTGGGCGGGTGCGGGTGGGTGGGCCCTGCGGGGCGAAGTCCCCTACCCGCCCTTCCACCGTTCCCCGGGGCTGCGCCCCGGACCCCGCGCCTCAAACGCCGGCGAGGCTGGAGGGTGCCGCGCAGCGGCACATCCAGCCCGTCCGGCGTTTGAGGACCGGGTCCGGGCAGAGCCCGGGGAACGGGCGAAGGGCGGGTAGGGGACTTCCGCCCCGCAGGGCAGAACCCGCTGCGGCCGCAGGCCGGCCAGGGCGCGGCCCGGGTCAGACCGCCCGGCGGACCGTGTACGCAGTACCCAGGGGACGCGGGGCTTCGCCCACATACACCTGCCCCCGCATCGCGCACCACGCCGGAATGTCCAGCCGGGCGACCTCGTCGTCCGACAGGACGGTCACCGTGCCACCCACCGGCACCCGGACAATGGCCCGGGCCAGTTCGATCACCGGCTGCGGACACCGCAGGCCGAGGGTGTCCAGTTCCAGGGACTCCGCCTCCGGATCGGCGGCCATCACCGGTTCCACCACGCCGAGTTGCTCGCGGACCCCCGCCACCAGCCCCGGCAGGACCTCCAGGAAGCCGTTGACCTCCGCCGCCGTCGTGCCGGCCGGCAGGGACACCCGTACGTTCCCCTCCGACAGCACCCCCATGGCCCGCAGGACATGGGACGGCGTCAGCGTCGAGCTGGTGCACGAGGAGCCGGAGGAGACGGAGTAGCCGGCCCGGTCCAGCCCGTGGAGCAGGGTCTCCCCGTCCACGTACAGGCAGGAGAAGGTGACCAGGTGCGGGAGCCGGAGGTCGGGATGGCCCACCACCTCCACGTCCGGCACCAGACGGGCAACCCGCCGCCGCAGCCGGTCCACCAGGATCCGCAGGCGGGCCGCCTCCGCGTCCGCCTCGGCGCGCACCGCCCGCAGGGAGGCCGCCGCGGCGACGGCCGCGGGGAGGTTGACGAAGCCGGGGGAGCGCCCCGACTCCCTTTCGTCGGCGGGGCCTTGGGGGGAGAAGCGCACTCCCTTGCGGACCGCCAGCAGGCCGACTCCGGCCGGGCCGCCCCATTTGTGGGCGCTCGCGCACAGCACGGACCAGTTCCCGGGGACCGGCCCCCAGCCCAGCGACTGCGCGGCGTCCACCAGCAGCGGGACCCCGGCGGCGGCGCACACCTCGGCGACCTCCGCCACGGGCTGGACGGTGCCGACCTCGTGGTTGGCCGACTGGAGGCAGGCCAGCGCGGTGGAGGGCCCCAGGAGTTCCCCGTAGGAGGAGGCGGCGACCCGGCCGAAGCGGTCCACCGGGACCTCCTCGACCCGCCCGCCGCCCGCCGCGTGGACCTCCGCCGCGTGGAGTACGGAACTGTGTTCCACCGCTGATACGACCAGATGCCCGCCGACGCGCCGACGCCCCGCCAGGACCCCGGCCATGCCCGAGTGAACCGCGTGCGTCCCCGAAGGAGTGAACACGAGCTCGTCGGGGCGGCAGCCCACCGCCTCCGCCGCCGCCTCCCGCGCCGCGTCCAGCAGCAGTCGGGCCCGGCGCCCTTCGCGGTACAGCCGGGCGGGGTCGGCCCAGCCTTCGTCAAGGGAGGCCTGGAGCGCCTGCCGGGCCACGGGGTGCAGCGGGGCGGCGGACGCGGTGTCGAAGTACGGCATCCGGTCACGCTAACCGGACGCCGCGCCGGCGCCGCGCCCGGCTTGGGGCATGCCGTCGAAGTTCCTAGGTCAGGGGCCGTCAGATGCCGTCGGGACCCCGCCATTCGGGGCCCGTTGGGCCGTCCCCCGTACGGCGGATCCATCCCTTCGGGGTCAGTAACGGCGCGTTGGGCACCCTCCCCGCGCGACCCCAAATAGCGTCCAGTAGGGTTTGGTCCGCATAAACATCCAAACCCCTGCCTGCGTCAGGGCCGGCGACCGACCCGAATGCGGCCGCGGCCGGCCGCGCGGGCCGAGACTCTCGGGAAGGCGCTACGTGAGTCCCTACGGCTCCGACCGCTCGCCGCGGCGCCCGATGCGGCGGAAGCTGCTGCAGGCGCTGACTGCGGGCGTGGTCCTGGCGACCGCCACTGGTTGCTCGTATACATGGAAAGACTTTCCCCGCCTCGGATTGCCCACCCCGGTCACTGAAGAGGCGCCTCGCATCCTCTCCCTGTGGCAGGGGTCCTGGGCGGCCGCTCTGATCACCGGCGTCCTCGTGTGGGGCCTGATCATGTGGAGCGTCATCTTCCACCGGCGCAGCCGGACCAAGGTCGAGGTTCCCCCGCAGACCCGGTACAACATGCCCATCGAGGCGCTGTACACCGTGGTCCCCCTCATCATCGTCTCGGTGCTGTTCTACTTCACCGCGCGTGACGAGTCGAAGCTGCTCGCCCTCTCCGCCAAGCCGGCGCACACGATCAACGTGGTCGGCTTCCAGTGGAGCTGGGGCTTCAACTACGTCGAGGACGTCGACGGCGACGCGGCGACTCCGAAGGCCGGCGAGGTTCCCAAGGAACTCGCCTCCCTTCCGGACCGCTACACCAAGGACTTCCCCGCGGGCGCCGAAGGCGTCTACACCAAGGGCGTCCCGAGCGACCGGAACGCGGAGACCGGCAACCCGGGCCCGACGCTCTGGCTGCCGAAGGGTGAGAAGGTCCGCTTCATCCTGTCGTCCAACGACGTCATCCACTCCTTCTGGGTGGTCCCCTTCCTGTTCAAGCAGGACGTCATTCCGGGGCACACCAACGTCTTCGAGGTCACCCCGACCGAAGAGGGCGTCTTCATGGGCAAGTGCGCCGAGCTCTGCGGTGTCGACCACTCCCGAATGCTCTTCAACGTCAAGGTCGTCTCTCCGGAGGCGTACAAGGCGCACCTGAAGGAGCTCGCGGAGAAGGGTCAGACCGGCTTCCTCCCGGCCGGTATCCAGCAGACCGACCCGGCCCGCAATGCTGAGGTGAACAAACTGTGAGCATCCTCAACCAGCCTCAGGGTGCCGAGGCCGACTCGTACGAGAACGAGTTGCCGGTACGGAGCAAGCAGCCGGGCAATGTCGTCGTGAAGTGGTTGACCACTACCGACCACAAGACCATCGGCACGATGTACCTGCTCACGTCGTTCGTGTTCTTCCTCATCGGCGGCCTGCTGGCGCTCTTCATGCGCGCCGAGCTGGCCCGTCCGGGTACGCAGATCATGTCGAACGAGCAGTTCAACCAGGCGTTCACCATGCATGGCACGATCATGCTGCTGATGTTCGCCACCCCGCTGTTCGCGGGCTTCGCGAACTGGATCATGCCGCTGCAGATCGGCGCGCCCGACGTGGCGTTCCCGCGGCTGAACATGTTCGCGTACTGGCTGTACCTCTTCGGTTCGACCATCGCGGTGGCCGGTTTCATCACCCCGTCGGGTGCCGCCGACTTCGGCTGGTTCGCCTACTCCCCGCTGTCGGACGCCGTCCGCTCGCCGGGCATCGGCGCCGACATGTGGATCATGGGTCTGGCTTTCTCCGGCTTCGGCACGATCCTCGGCTCGGTCAACTTCATCACCACGATCATCTGCATGCGCGCCCCCGGCATGACGATGTTCCGCATGCCGATCTTCACCTGGAACGTGCTGCTGACCGGTGTTCTGGTCCTGCTCGCCTTCCCGGTGCTGGCCGCCGCGCTCTTCGCGCTGGAGGCCGACCGCAAGTTCGGTTCGCACATCTTCGACGCGGCCAATGGCGGCGCCCTGCTATGGCAGCACCTCTTCTGGTTCTTCGGACACCCAGAGGTGTACATCATCGCGCTGCCGTTCTTCGGAATCGTTTCCGAAATCATTCCGGTCTTCTCGCGCAAGCCGATGTTCGGTTACATCGGCCTGATCGCCGCGACGATCTCGATCGCCGGCCTTTCGGTGACCGTGTGGGCCCACCACATGTACGTCACCGGCGGTGTGCTGCTGCCGTTCTTCTCCTTCATGACGTTCCTCATCGCGGTTCCGACCGGTGTGAAGTTCTTCAACTGGATCGGCACGATGTGGAAGGGCTCACTGTCCTTCGAGACCCCGATGCTCTGGACGATCGGCTTCCTGGTCACCTTCACCTTCGGTGGCCTGACCGGCGTCATCCTGGCCTCGCCCCCGATGGACTTCCACGTCTCCGACTCGTACTTCGTCGTCGCGCACTTCCACTACGTCGTCTTCGGCACCGTGGTCTTCGCGATGTTCGCGGGCTTCCACTTCTGGTGGCCGAAGTTCACGGGCAAGATGCTGGACGAGCGCCTCGGCAAGATCACCTTCTGGACGCTGTTCATCGGCTTCCACGGCACCTTCCTGGTGCAGCACTGGCTGGGCGCCGAGGGCATGCCGCGTCGTTACGCGGACTACCTCGCGGCGGACGGCTTCACGCTGCTGAACACCATCTCGACGATCAGCTCGTTCGTGCTGGGCCTGTCGATGCTGCCGTTCATGTACAACGTCTGGAAGACGGCGAAGTACGGCAAGAAGATCGAGGTCGACGACCCGTGGGGCTACGGCCGTTCGCTCGAATGGGCGACGTCTTGCCCGCCGCCGCGGCACAACTTCCTCACCCTGCCGAGGATCCGGTCCGAATCCCCGGCATTCGATCTGCACCACCCCGAGATCGCGGCCCTCGACCACCTTGAGGACCACGCCGTGGCCGCCAAGGCCGTCGCTGGTGGCAAGGAGGCCGGCAAGTGAAGATCCAGGGCAGGATGTTCCTGTGGCTCGCCGCCTTCATCCTGATCATGACCGTCGTGTACGGCGTGTGGTCCAAGGAGCCCGTCGGCACCACCGCGCTCGCACTGGCCTTCGGCCTGAGCGCCATGATCGGCTACTACCTGGCCTTCACGGCCGCGCGCGTGGACGAGATGGCCCAGGACAACCTGGAGGCCGACGTAGCCGACGAGGCGGGCGAGCTGGGGTTCTTCTCCCCGCACAGCTGGCAGCCGCTCTCGCTGGCCATCGGTGGCGCCTTCGCCTTCATGGGCGTCATCTTCGGCTGGTGGCTGATGTACTTCTCGGCGCCGCTGATCCTGATCGGCCTGTGGGGCTGGGTGTACGAGTACTACCGCGGCGAGAACCAGAACCAGTAGCCGCACCCGTGCCGCCGCCCCTCGTGGCGGCCGCAGCGTGAGACCAGGGGCCCGGACACCTCCAATGGAGGAGTCCGGGCCCCTCGTTTGCAGTCACCCCGCGCGCCGTAATTGTCATACCTTCATAGCGTTGGCTCCATGAACCAGTCACCGCGTCTTTGGACGGTTATCGGCTGCTCCCTGCTGGTCGCGTCCCTCGGGGCCGGCGCCACCGCATGCGGGTCGGGCGACGACAACCCGCTGTCCGCCCGCCCCTACGACGCGGGCGACCAAGTCGCCCTCAACCAGACTTCCGGCAGTCGCCCGGTCGACCCGGACCGGCCCCTGGAAGTCACCGCCAAGAGCGGCGACGGCCGGATCACCGACGTGAGCGCCGTGGACACCCACGGACGCCGCCTGGCGGGCGAGTTGTCCGCCTCCGGCGACCGCTGGCACAGCACCGTCCCGATGGCCGCCGGCGTCCGCTACACCGTCCTCGTGAGCACCGAGGACGAACGCGGCGCCCCCGGGCAGCGCACGCTCACCTTCGACACCACCCCGGCCCAGAAGGTCCTCAAGGTCGAATTCGGCCCGGACGAGGGCAAGTACGGCGTCGGACAGCCCCTCACGGCCGAACTCAACGAACCCGTGAAGGACAAGGCCGCCCGCGCCGTCATCGAGCGCGGCCTGGTCGTCGACGCCCCGGCGGCGGCCGTGGGCGCCTGGCACTGGGTGGACGACAAGAACCTCCACTACCGGCCCAAGGACTACTGGCCCGCCAACACCACCGTGTCCGTCCGGAGCAACCTGGAGGGCATCAAGATCGCCGACGACATGCACGGCGCCGCCTCCAAGCCGGTGAAGCTGGAGATCGGCGACCGGGTGGAGGTCACCACGGACGCCTCCTCGCACTGGATGACGTTCCGGCGCAACGGAGAAGTGATCAATTCCATCCCGGTGACCACCGGCAAGCCCGGATTCTCCACCCGCAACGGCGTCAAGGTGGTCCTCGGCAAGCAGTACTACGTCCAGATGCGCGGCGACACCGTCGGCATCGGCGGCAGCGAGTACTACAACCTGCCCGTCTACTGGGCGACCCGCGTCACCTGGAGCGGTGAATACGTCCACGCCGCGCCGTGGTCCGTCGGCTCCCACGGCTACGCCAACGTCAGCCACGGCTGCACCGGCATGAGCACGGGCAACGCCGCCTGGTTCTACGAGAACATCACCGAAGGCGACATCGTCAGCGTCATCAACAGCATCGGCGACGACATGGACATCTTCGGCAACGGCTTCGGCGACTGGAACATGGACTGGAAGGACTGGCGCGAGGGCAGCGCCCTCCTCAAGGGCACCCAGGAGGGCCGCAGCCCGGTCGACCAGGCCCGCCTGCGCCCGCAGGTGTAACCACCGGGGCGGGAGCGGCGGGAGAGCCGGAAGCGCCGTGAGAGGCCACAGCCGGGGCACGGGTGCCCGTACGGACCGTACGGGCACCCGTGCCCCGGTATGCGCCGGTAAGGGGCTCTGCGGGGCGCACAGGCCCCGTTACGCCGCCGGGGAGAGCCGCGCGCGCAGCAGACCCGCCAGGGCCTGCGCGAAGTCCACCGGATCAACCGGAAGGGTGACCGCGGCGTCCGCGCGGCTCCAGGTGGCCAGCCAGGCGTCCTGCGGACGGCCCATCAGGAGCAGCACGGGCGGGCACTGGAAGATCTCGTCCTTGATCTGCCGGCACACCCCCATGCCCCCGGCCGGAACCGCCTCGCCGTCCAGCACGCACACGTCGATGCCGCCCGCGTCCAGTTCCTTCAGGACGGCCGGCAGCGTGGCGCACTCCAGGAACTCCACCGGCGGCAGGTCGGCGGCCGGCCTGCGCCCGGCCGCCAGCCGCACCTGCTCCCGGGTGTCCGCGTCGTCGCTGTAGACCAGAACCCGCGCAGTCGCCCGCATTTCGTTCCTCCACGTGTCCCGTGAATCACGTTGATGTTGCGCGGGATGCTACTCCGTCCGACCCGGTGTCAACATCGGTTCGCGCAGCCTCGCCCGAGGGACGGCGGACGGGCGTCCGCAGGGCGATCTGATGGGCCGTTCGGGCCTTGCACACGCCCCTGACACTCCGAACGGCACCCCCCGGGGTGAGGGCGGGATAAGGGACCGACATAATGTCGGTCGTGGCGACAGCAACGACAGTAGATACCGGGCACGCGCACCCGACGGTCAACAGGCCGAACCTCGTCAGCGTGGGAACCATCATCTGGTTGAGTTCCGAGCTGATGTTCTTCGCGGCCCTCTTCGCGATGTACTTCACCCTGCGATCCGTGACAGGCGCCGAGTACTGGACAGAACAGGCTTCGGCCTTGAATCTGCCCTTCTCGGCGACGAACACGACGATCCTGGTGCTTTCCTCGCTCACCTGCCAGCTCGGCGTATTCGCAGCCGAGCGCGGTGACGTGAAGAAGCTCAGGACGTGGTTCATCATCACGTTCGTCATGGGTGCGATCTTCATTGGCGGCCAGGTGTTCGAGTACACCGAGCTGGTCAAGCACGAGGGCATGAGCCTTTCGTCCGGTCCGTACGGCTCGGTCTTCTACCTGACCACCGGCTTCCACGGTCTGCACGTGACGGGCGGTCTCATCGCCTTCCTGCTGGTCCTCGGCCGGACGTACGCGGCCAAGAGGTTCACCCACGAACAGGCCACGTCGGCCATCGTCGTGTCCTACTACTGGCACTTCGTCGATGTCGTCTGGATCGGCCTCTTCGCAACGATCTACCTGATCAAGTAGCGAACACGTCGCCGGGCCGGGCCCGGCACTCCATCCAGACACACCGACGCAGAAGATCCTGACACCGGGGTAATCCGTGAAAAAGCTCTCCGCACGACGACGCCATCCGCTGGCGGCGGTCGTCGTTCTACTCTTCGCGCTGGCGGTTACCGGGGGGCTGTACTCCGCCTTCGCGCCCGCGGGCAATGCGAAGGCCGACGAAACCGTCCAGTCCCTCGCCATCGAGGAGGGCCAGAAGCTCTACGCCGTCGGCTGCGCAAGCTGCCACGGTACCGGCGGTCAGGGTTCCTCTGACGGCCCCAGCCTGGTAGGCGTCGGCTCCGCTGCCGTCGACTTCCAGGTGATGACGGGCCGTATGCCCGCCCAGCAGCCCGGCGCCCAGGTGCCGAAGAAGCCCGTCATCTACACCCAGGCGCAGACCGACCAGCTCGCCGCGTACATCGCGTCCCTCGGAGCCGGCCCGATCGTGCCGACCGAGAAGCAGTACGACCCGGCGGGTGCCGACATCGCCAAGGGTGGTGAGCTGTTCCGCAACAACTGCGCGCAGTGCCACAACTTCACCGGCGAGGGCGGCGCGCTGACGAACGGCAAGTACGCCCCCAACCTTGAGGGTGTCGAGCCGAAGCACGTCTACGAGGCCATGCTCACCGGCCCGCAGAACATGCCCTCCTTCCCCGACAGCACCATGCCGGAGAAGCAGAAGAAGGACATCATCGCGTACCTCCAGCACGTCAACGGCGAGAAGTCGACCAGCCCCGGTGGCCTCAAGCTCGGTGGCCTCGGCCCCGTCTCCGAGGGTCTCTTCGGCTGGATCTTCGGACTGGGTGCGCTGATCGCTGTCGCCGTCTGGGTCGCGGCCCACACCGCTAAGGCCAAGAAGTCATGAGTAGCCAAGACATTCCCGAAGAGAAGCACCTGCCGAGCGAGCAGGGCGACGCGCACCACGGTGCCGTGACAGTGGCGGACGACCCGTTCGCCGACCCCGGCCTGCCGGTTCACCGGCCGCGGATCCAGGACATCGACGAGCGGGCCGCGAAGCGCTCCGAGCGCACGGTGGCCTTCCTGTTCACCCTGTCGATGCTGGCCACGATCGCCTTCATCGCCTCGTTCGTGATCCTGCCGGTCGACAAGATCGTCTACATCTTCCCCATCGGGAAGGTGAGCGCTCTCAACTTCGCCCTCGGCGTGAGCCTCGGCGCGGCCCTCTTCTGCATCGGCGCGGGCGCGGTCCACTGGGCCCGCACCCTGATGTCCGACGTGGAGGTCGCCGCCGAGCGCCACCCGATCGCGGCTTCGCCCGAGGTCAAGGCGCAGGTCATGCAGGACTTCGCGGACGGCGCGAGCGAGTCGGCCATCGGCCGCCGCCCGCTCATCCGCAACACGATGTTCGGCGCGCTGGCCCTGCTGCCGCTCTCCGCCGTCGTGATCCTGCGCGACCTGGGCCCGCTGCCCGAGGACAAGCTGCGCAAGACCATCTGGGCGCGGGGCAAGATGCTCATCAACCAGAACACGATGGAGCCGCTGCGTCCCGAGGACATCGTCGTCGGTTCGCTGACCTTCGCCATGCCGGAAGGCCTGGAGGAGGACGCGCACGACTTCCAGGTCCAGATCGCCAAGGCCGCCCTGATGATCGTCCGCATCCAGCCGGAGAACATCAAGGACAAGAAGGAACTGGAGTGGTCCCACGACGGCATCGTGGCCTACTCCAAGATCTGCACCCACGTCGGCTGCCCGATCAGCCTGTACGAGCAGCAGTCGCACCACGTGCTCTGCCCGTGCCACCAGTCCACCTTCGACCTCTCCGACGGCGCCCGAGTCATCTTCGGCCCGGCTGGTCACGCGCTCCCGCAGCTGCGGATCGGCGTCAATGACGAAGGTTTCCTCGAGGCGCTCGGCGACTTCGAAGAGCCCGTCGGTCCCTCTTTCTGGGAGCGCGGATGAGCACTGCCACTCAAACCAAAGAGCGCAAGGCTCCGGCCGGCGAGCGCGTAGCCGACTGGGCCGACGGCCGGCTGGGCATTTACAGCCTCGCCAAGGCCAACATGCGCAAGATCTTCCCGGACCACTGGTCCTTCATGCTGGGCGAGATCTGCCTCTACAGCTTCATCATCCTCATCCTCACGGGTGTGTACCTGACGCTGTTCTTCCACCCGAGCATGAACGAAGTGCACTACGACGGTTCGTACATCCCCATGCAGGGTGTACAGATGTCGGAGGCCTTCCGCTCGACCCTGGAAATCAGCTTCGACGTCCGCGGCGGTCTGCTCATCCGGCAGATCCACCACTGGTCGGCGCTGATCTTCATCGCGGCGATGCTCGTGCACATGATGCGCGTGTTCTTCACCGGCGCGTTCCGCAAGCCCCGTGAGGTCAACTGGGTCTTCGGCTTCCTGCTGCTGGTCCTCGGCATGTTCACCGGTTTCACCGGTTACTCCCTGCCGGACGACCTGCTCTCGGGCACCGGTGTCCGCTTCATGGAAGGCGCGATGCTGTCCGTGCCGATCGTGGGCACGTACATGTCGTTCTTCTTCTTCGGCGGGGAGTTCCCCGGCGGCGACTTCGTGGGCCGGCTCTACTCGGTGCACATCCTGTTGCTGCCCGGCATCATGATGGGCCTGCTGGTGGCCCACCTGATCCTGGTCTTCTACCACAAGCACACCCAGTTCGCGGGCCCCGGCAAGACCGAGAAGAACGTCGTCGGCATGCCGCTGCTCCCGGTCTACATGGCCAAGGCCGGAGGCTTCTTCTTCCTGGTCTTCGGCGTCATCGCGCTGATCGCGGGCATCGCCTCGATCAACCCGATCTGGGCGCTCGGCCCGTACCGCCCGGACCACGTGTCCACCGGTGCGCAGCCAGACTGGTACATGGGCTTCTCCGAGGGCCTGATCCGTGCCATGCCCGGCTGGGAGATCAACCTGTGGGGCCACACCCTGGCCCTGGGCGTCTTCATCCCGTTCATGATCTTCCCGCTGGTCCTGGCCACGATCGCGGTCTACCCGTTCATCGAGTCCTGGGTCACCGGGGACAAGCGCGAGCACCACATCCTGGACCGCCCGCGCAACGCCCCGACCCGTACGGGCTTCGGTGTGGCATGGCTGACGTGGTACGTCATCCTGCTGATCGCCGGTGGAAACGACATGTTCGCGCAGTACTTCCACCTGTCGATCAACTCGATCACCTGGTTCGCCCGCATCGGGTTCTTCGTCGGTCCGGTCATCGCGTTCATCATCACCAAGCGGATCTGCCTCGGCCTCCAGCGCCGGGACCGGGACAAGGTGCTGCACGGTCGCGAGACCGGCATCATCAAGCGCCTGCCGCACGGTGAGTTCGTCGAGGTCCACGAGCCGCTCTCGCAGGGCAAGCTGCACGCGCTCACCTCGTACGAGCAGTACGAGCCCGCCGAGATCGGCCCCACGGTCGACGAGAACGGTGTCGAGCGCAAGGTGAAGCCGCTGGAGAAGCTCCGCGCCAAGCTCAGCAAGGGCTACTACGGGGAGAACAACCAGATCCCGAAGCCCACGGTCGAGGAGTACAAGGAGATTCAGAACGGCCACGGCCACCACTGATCTCCCGCATCACGGCTTCACGGCTTCACAGCTTCACGATTCACGCAGTACGCACCACGCATGACGCATGACTGCTTGAGGGACTGATTTCGGTCAGTCCTGGTGTCGCCACGGCGAGAGCCCCGTCCAGTGTCTGGACGGGGCTCTTTGCCGTCCCCGGGGCTGGATAGGCTGAAGCCCTTCGCATTCGACGTGGAATCCTCGATGAGCAGCAGGAGCGGACCATGAACCTGGTGACCCCGGCAGGCGGCGACAGCGCGGCGGCCCGCAGCTGGCCGGGCGTTCTGGAGGCCCTGCTGACCGGCCGTGACCTCGGCGCCGACGACACGGCCTGGGCCATGGACCGGATCATGCGCGGGGAGGCCACCGACGCCCAGATCGCCGGCTTCGCGGTCGCGCTGCGGGCCAAGGGGGAGACGGTCTCCGAGATCAACGGCCTGGTCCGCGCCATGTACGAACACGCCAACCTGATCGAGGTGCCGGGCCGGACGGTGGACATCGTCGGCACCGGCGGCGACGGGGCCAAGACGGTCAACATCTCCACGATGTCGGCCATCGTGGTGGCCGGTACGGGTGCCAAGGTGGTCAAGCACGGCAACCGGGCCGCGTCCTCCGCGAGCGGCTCCTCGGACGTCCTGGAGAAGCTGGGCGTCAACCTCGACCTCACCCCCGCGCGGGTGGTGGAGGTGGCCGAGGAAGCCGGGATCACCTTCTGTTTCGCGGTCAAGTTCCACCCCGCGCTGCGGCACGTGGCGGCCGCCCGCCGGGAGCTCGGCATCCGGACCACCTTCAACTTCCTCGGCCCGCTGACCAACCCGGCACGGGTCCGGGCGCAGGCCACCGGTGTGGCCGACGCGCGGGTGGCTCCGATCGTCGCGGGCGTCCTGGCGGAGCGGGGCTCCTCGGCCCTGGTCTTCCGCGGTGACGACGGGCTCGACGAGCTCACCACCACGGCGACCTCCCGGGTCTGGTGGGTCCGCGACGGCGAGGTCCGGGAGCAGGGCTTCGACCCGCGCGACATCGGCATCCCGCTGGTGGAGGTCTCCGCCCTGGCCGGCGCGGACGCCTCGTTCAACGCGGACGTAGCCCGCCGCCTGCTGGCCGGCGAGACCGGCCCGGTCCGCGACGCGGTGCTCCTGAACTCGGCGGCGGCCCTGGTCGCGCTGGACCCCGGTACGGGCACCCTGGAGGAGCAGCTCGCCGCCGGTGTCGTCCGGGCGGCGGAGTCGGTGGACTCGGGCGCGGCCCGTCAGGCGCTGGCCCGCTGGGTGGCGGCGAGCAACGCGTAGCCGTCCCCGTCCCCGTTTCGACGGGATCCGGCCAAGATCCAGCACTGACCCCGGTCCGCCATGTGGACCGGGGTCTTGCGTTCGGAAGATCGTGTGGCAGGATGCTCCTCAGGTCACGAGTGACAGCGTTTAGGCCCCGGCTTGCTGTCCGGCAACCCTCCTTCCGTGGCGGGGTGCCCCGGGTGATGACCAGGTCGTAGGCAGTGAGGTCTACGGCAAGCGCGGATCCCTCGAACGCCAGGGGTCCTGGTCTCTCGAGGAGCGTTTTCCGTGAGCAAGCGAATGCGATAGGGCGACTCCGCCCCTTCTTCACCCCTCGGAACAGGGTCACTTCCGCGTACCCGCAGCACACCTGCGGCAGCACATCTGCGTGCGGCGGCCGATCCGCGTTCCGGGGCACTCCCGTACCCCGAACGGCCGCAGCGCCGTATCCGCGTACGGGCACACCGAAGCCATTCACACCTGCCTGCCGGGAGATACCGCCATGTCCGCAACCCTGTCCGCGTCCTTCAACTCCGGCGCCCCTGCCGTCACCGCCTCCGCCGTCGACCCCGCCTGTGCCGAGCCGCTGGCGGTCCTCGGCCGTGAGGTCACCGTGCCGCTCGTCACCGGCGGCGAGGTCACCTACGCCGCCCTCGACTACGCGGCCAGCGCCCCCGCGCTGCAGCGGGTCTGGGACGACGTCGCCGCGTACGCCCCGTACTACGGCAGCGTCCACCGCGGCGCCGGGTACCTCTCGCAGCTCTCCACCGACCTGTTCGAGCAGAGCCGGGTCACGGTCGCCGAGTTCCTCGACTGCCGCCCCTCCGACCAGGTGATCTTCACCCGGTCCACCACCGACTCCCTCAACCTGCTCGCCGCCGTGCTCCCGGCCGGCTGCCAGGTCTTCGTCTTCGAGACCGAGCACCACGCCTCGCTGCTCCCGTGGACGAACGCCCAGGTCACCTACCTCAACGCCCCCCGCACCCCGGACGAGGCCGTCGCCACCCTGGAGCGCGCGCTGGCCGACCGCACTGTGTCCATTCAAGAGGGGTACGGCCCCGCCCTGGTCTGCGTCACCGGCGCCTCCAACGTCACCGGCGAGCTGTGGCCGGTCAGGGAACTCGCCGCCGCCGCGCACGCCCACGGCGCCCGCATCGTCCTGGACGCCGCCCAGCTGGCCCCGCACCACCCCGTCTCGGTCCAGGACCTCGACGTGGACTGGGTCGCCTTCTCCGGACACAAGCTCTACGCGCCCTTCGGCTCGGGCGTGCTCGCCGGCCGCGCGGACTGGCTCCAGGAGGCGGACCCGTACCTCGCGGGCGGCGGTGCCTCCCGCAAGGTGGCCCGCCGTGAGGACGGCGGCGTGGACGTCGAGTGGCACACCACCGCCGCCCGTCACGAGGCCGGCTCCCCGAACGTCATCGGCGTCTACTCCATCGCCTCCGCCTGCAAGGCGCTGAAGGAAGCCGGCTTCGAGACCCTCGTCGCCCGCGAGCAGCGCCTGATCACCAAGGTCCGCGAGGGCCTCGCCGAGGTCCCGGCGGTCCGCGTCCTGTCCCTCTTCGGCGACGACGCCCCCCGCGTCGGCGTCATCTCCTTCGTCGTCGACGGCTGGAACAGCTCGCACTTCGCGGCCGCGCTCTCCGCCGAGTACGGCATCGGCGTCCGCGACGGCCTGTTCTGCGCCCACCCGCTGGTCCGCACCCTGCTCGGCAGTGAGCCGCAGGCCCAGGGCGAGTGCGGAGCCCCGGAGGCGGCCCCGGGGGAGCGGTCCCTGAACGCGATCCGCGTCAGCTTCGGCGCCGGCACCCCCGACGAGCACGTGGAGCGCTTCGTCCGCGCGGTCAAGGAGCTCGTCGCGGACGGCGCCAAGTGGCAGTACCGCACCGAAGAGGGCCGCTGCGTCCCGGCCGTCTGACAGGCTGCGGGGCATGCCGTACTGGGACCCGATCCCGACCGTGCGGTCCTGCGTCACCGGTGAGCCGCTGCCGGGCAACGCGAGTTGGGTGCCGGCGTACAGCCCGCCCTGGGGCGGATGGCCCGACGCGTGGGCGCAGCGCGACTGGCGCAGCGGGCTACCAGTGCGACGGCGACGTGCGCTGGACGCCGGAGCTGGTCCGTCAGTGGTGGAGCGAACGCGGCCGCGTCCGTGCATGGGCCGGGGCCCTGGACCGGAAGTGGTCGGTGTCGGCGCGGGCCGACGAGCGGGAGGCCGCCACCGGTGCCCGCGACTACGTGGCCCACATCGACGGGGACTCGCGGACTACCTGCGCGGGTACCTCTTCCGGCTCCAGGAGGGCCGCCCGGCCGGGGCCGGGGAGAGCCTGCCCGGGCTCGGTGCCGGCTGAGGCCCGGGACGGGGGCCCGAGCCCTGCTGACGTTCCCCGGCCGGCCAGGCCCTACGCGTCGAGGCCGATCGCGAAGGCCGCTTCCAGGTCGTGCTGGGAGTACGTGCGGAACGCCACGTGGGTGTCCGTCGCCTCGACGCCCGGGATCTTGCTGATGCGGCCGGGGATGATGTCGGCCAGGTCCTCGTGGCGGGACACCCGGACCAGCGCGATGAGGTCGTAGGTGCCCGTGACCGAGTAGACCTCGCTGACGCTGTCCAGCGCGGCGATGGCCTCGGCGATCTCGGGGATCCGGTCCACGCTGGTCTTGATGAGCACGAGTGCGGTGATCACGGTTGGCTGTCTCCCTCGACGGCAGTCACTGGTCGACCCACTCTAGTCCCACCCCGGTAGCGGGCCCACGCGTAGAGGAAGCCCACCGAGAAGCCCACCACGTGGGCCAGATAGGCGACTCCGGGTCCGCTCGCCGCCCGGTGTGCCGCCAGCCACTGCAGGCCGAACCAGAACATCAGCACGATCCACGCGGGGAAGCGCAGCGGCAGGAAGAAGAGGAACGGGAACAGGCTCGTCACCCGCGCCTTGGGGAAGAGGTACAGGAAGGCGCCCAGGACCGCGGAGATCGCCCCGGAGGCCCCGACCAGCGTCTGGTCCGAGGAGGCGTAGGCCGCCGCGTACGCCGCCAGGGCCAGGTAGCCCGTACAGACGTAGAAGCAGAGGAACCCGGCCCGGCCCATGCGCCGCTCCGTCATCGCCCCGAAGACGTAGAGGAAGAGCATGTTGCCCAGCAGGTGCAGCCAGCTCCCGTGGACGAACAGGGCCGTGAGGGGGGTCAGCGCCGCCCGGCCCGAGCCGGTGAAGAGCACGTCGGGGACCACGCCCCAGCGCCGGAAGTACGCCGTGCCCGTGGCCAGGAGCTGATCGCCCGTCCCGTAGACCGGGTTCAGCCCCGACGCCGGGCTCATCACGAACACCACGCAGCAGCCGGCGATCAGCGCATGGGTGACCACCGGGCCCCGGGCGGCCTCGCGTACGGCCTGCCACCTTACGATCATGCGACCGAGCATGACCCAGCCGGGCCCACCGGCGGGTGCGGCAGGCCGTAGGGTTACGAGCTACGCACGCACGCGCGCGCCATCCGCGACGACACGGGAGGGTGCGGTGCTTGCGCCATGTGAGCGATAGAAGGAGAGAGCGGCCTGATGACGGTTCCCCTGCCGACCGACACCACCCGGTGGCGCTGCACCCTGTGCGGCAACCTCACGCGCTTCGACGTCACCCGTTCGTCGAAGGTCGTGGAGTACGTCCACCTGGACCTCGCCGGGGAGCCCAAGGTCGAGGAGCGCGAGGTGGTCAATGAGACCATCGAGTCGGTCCGCTGTCGCTGGTGCAACGCGGTGGACCAGATCGAGCTCGTCGACAGGCCGGGCGCGGACTCCTGACGGAGCCCCGCCCACAGGTGAATGACGGTAGGGGTGACGGATTGTGGAGCCAGCAAGCGGCGCTGAGCCGGCCGACGCGGCCGGCGACGCCGCGGAGGTCCTCGACCGCCCGCTGCCGGAAGGCGTGCGGCGCCGGGTCGTCGCACTCGTCTCCGACGCCTTCGGCGGGCTGACGGTCGCGGACCTCCCGGCGCAATTGCGCCAGTACGCCCGTTTCACCCCGACCCGGCGCGCCAAGTTCGCGGGCAACGCCATGGCCACGGCCGTGGAGAGCGACCCCGTCTTCCGGGGCCGGGTCGCCGAGAAGCTCCGCGAGGCGCAGGCCGACCTGGCCTCCGCGCTGGAGTCGGGTGCGCCGCCCGCTGCCGCCGATCCGCTGGACGTGGCGGCCGCCGCGTACGTGCTGCGGCCGGCCGGCTGGGTCAAGCTGGTCGCCGCCGCCGGCGAGGAGGCGCAGCGCGCCGACGCCGAGCGGGTCGACGAGGAGGCCCGCCGCGAGATGGAGCGGCTCCGCGAGGAGCTGGCCCACGTACGGGAACTGCAGCGCACCGGCGTCGACCAGGTGCGGGCCGAGCTGGAAGCGGCGCGCAAGGAAGCGGAATCGCTTCAGCGCAAGCTGCGCAGCGCCCTCAGTGACGTCAAGCGCGGCGACGCGGCCCTGCGCAAGATCAACGCGGAGGTCGACGGCATCCGCGCCGAGGCGGCCGCCCAGGTGACCACCGCGGAGAGCGAGACCCGGCGGCTCAAGTCCCGCCTCGCGGAGGTGGAATCGGCGCTGGAGACCTCGCGCCGGGCCACCCGCGAGGGGCGCAGCATCGAGGACATGCGGCTGCGGCTGCTGCTGGACACCGTGCTGGACGCGGCCGCGGGACTGCGCCGGGAGCTCGCGCTGCCGCCGGTCTCCACACGGCCCGCCGACACGGTGGAGGCGGTGGAGCCGGGCCGGATGACCCCGAAGGACATCGCCGCGCGCGCCCTGTCGGAGACCGACCCGGCGCTGCTGGACCAGCTTCTGGCGCTGCCGCAGGCCCATCTGGTGGTCGACGGCTACAACGTCACCAAGACCGGCTACCCGACGATGCCGCTGGAGAAGCAGCGCCTGCGGCTGCTGGGCGGGCTGTCGATGCTCGCCGCGCAGACGGGCGCCGAGATGACCTGTGTCTTCGACGGGGCGGAGCTGGCGGCCCCCGTGCTGCTCGCGCCGCCGCGCGGGGTGCGGGTGCTGTTCTCCAAGGCCGGGGTGACGGCGGACGAGCTGATCCGCCAGCTGGTGCGCGCCGAACCGGCGGGCCGTCCGGTGGTGGTGGTCTCCACCGACCGCGAGGTCGCCGACGGGGTGGCCAAGGCAGGGGCGCGGCCGGTGGCGTCCGCCTTGTTGCTGAAGCGGCTTTCGCGCGTTTCGTAACTGCTGGGCCCAATGCCGGAATTGGCAGGGCCTCGCAGGAACGTACCGTCAAGTCATCGGCACAGAGCGTGCGCTGTAGGTAAAGAACCTGGTCGGACAGCGAGTTTTTTGCCGACAGGATTTGAACTGATCACAGAAGGGTCACTAGGGTCAGTCAAACCTTCGTGCGGTAGTTCACTCATTCGGGGTGATGGCGAAGGTGTCGCTGAGTCTCTAGGACGGATTGCGTCCTTCGGCGGCTCTAGGAAGAAGGAGATCGCCTTCGTGGCGTCCCACCGTCGACCCAAGCAGCCGACCCGCATGCGCACGACCGTGCTCGGCGTCACCGCGGCGGCCGCCGTGGTCCTCTCGGGGCAGGCCGCTCACGCCGCCCCCGCCAAGCCGAACAAGGACGAGGTCAAGGCGAAGGTCGACGCCCTCTACGAGGAGGCGGAGCAGGCCACCGAGAAGTTCAACGGGGCCCAGGAGCGCCAGGACAAGCTCGAGACCGAGATCGGGCAGCTCCAGGACCAGGTCGCCCGCGGCCAGGCGGACCTCAACGCGCTGCGCGGCACGCTCGGTTCGATGGCCAGCGCCCAGTACCGCAGCGGTGGCATCGACCAGTCCCTCGCGCTCTTCCTCTCGGCGGACCCGGACAACTACCTCGACAAGGCCTCCACCCTGGAGCAGCTGAGCGGTCAGCAGGTCGAAGCGGTCCAGAAGATCCAGGCCAAGCAGCGCACCCTCGCGCAGCAGCGCCAGGAGGCCGCGGGCAAGCTCACCGACCTCGAGGCCACCCGCAAGGAGCTCGGCGAGAAGAAGAAGGCCTCCTCGGACAAGCTCGCCGCCGCCCAGGCCCTCCTCAACACCCTGACCGCCCAGGAGCGGCAGCAGATCAAGGACGACGACTCCCGCGCCAGCCGCGGCGCCGGCCAGCGCGTCCCCGACCTCGGCAACGCGAAGCCCTCCGGCCGGGCCGGCGCCGCCCTCGCGGCCGCCAAGACCAAGATCGGCAGCGCGTACATATCCGGGCACGAAGGGCCCAACTCGTTCGACTGCTCGGGCCTGACCCAGTGGGCGTACAAGCAGGCCAACGTGTCGATATCGCGCACCACGTTCACGCAGATCAACGACGGCACCCGGATCGGCAAGAGCCAGCTCCAGCCGGGCGACCTGGTGTTCTTCTACGGCGACCTGCACCACGTCGGCCTGTACGCGGGCGGCAACACGGTGCTGCACGCCTCGAACCCGCGCAGCGGCGTCAAGTACGAATCGATCGACAACATGCCGTTCCAGTTCGGCGTGCGCGTCGGCTGACGCCCCCTCCGCCCAGGACCCGACCGGACGCGCCGTACACCGCCCATCCGGGCGAATTCCGAGGCCCCGCTCTGACCACACGCCCCGCCGGTGACCTGCGTCTCCGACGGGGCGTCACTGTGCGTGCCCACCGGAGGTCGTTGGCCGGTGCCCTCCCGCGCGGCTACTGTCTGCCAGCGCGGACCCCCGGCACACGGCCGCCCACGGAGGGCGGACCCGGGTCCCGCTCAGCAGGAGGGAGCGGTTTCACGTGGCGTCCCATCGCCGGTCCGGGCCCAGCGCCCTCGACCGGAACACCAAGGTCACCGTCCTCACCGCCGCCGCGGCGGGAGCGGCGGCTCTCATGTCGGGCGCACCCGCCGGTGCGGCCCCGGGCCTCCCGCAGGAGCCCGCCGCGGGCTCCCGCGCCCAGGTCGACCGGCTCTTCGAAGAGGCCGAACAGGCCACCGAGCGCTTCAACCAGGCGGGCGAGCGCGCCGGCCGGCTCCGCGCCGAAGTCGACCGGGTCCAGGACGCGGTGGCCCGCGGGCAGGACCGCATCAACACCATGCGCGGGGTACTCGGCGCCTACGCCGGAGCCCAGTACCGGGCCGGCGGCATCGACCCCGCCGTCGAGCTGATGCTCTCCGACGACCCGGACGACTACCTCGCCAAGGCCGCCGCCCTCGACCGGCTGTCCGGCCGCCAGGCCCGTCAGCTCGACGAACTGCACTCCGAGCAGCGCCGCCTCGGCCAGGAACGCCAGGAGGCCTCCCGCAAGCTCTCCGAACTCGACGCCCTGCGCGCCGACGTGGCGAAGGAGAAGCGCGCCGTCACCGCCAAGCTCGCCGCCGCCCGCCGGCTGCTGAACGCGATGCCCACGCAGGAGCGCGCCGACTTCGACCGGGCCTCGCGCTCCGGCGGCCGCCCCGACGCCCTGCCCGAGCTCCCCGACCCCGCGGCCTCCGGGCCCTCCTCCGGCCGCGCCATGACCGCCGTGATGGCGGCCCGGTCCGCCGTCGGGCGGCCCTACGTATGGGGTTCCACCGGCCCCTCCGGCTTCGACTGCTCCGGACTGATGGTGTGGTCGTACCGGCAGGCGGGCGTCGCCCTGCCGCGCACCTCGCAGGCCCAGCGGCAGGCGGGGCGGCGGGTGCCGCTGTCGGAGGCGCGCCCGGGGGACCTGGTGACGTACCGCTCGGACGCCAGCCACGTCGGCATGTACGTCGGCAACGGCCAGGTGGTGCACGCCCCGTACCCGGGGGCGCGCGTGCGGTACGACCCGGTCGGGATGATGCCGGTGTCCTCGGTGACCCGGCCCTAGGTCTGTCGCCACTGCCCTGGGCCGCGCTGCGTACGATCGGGTGATGCTCCCGGTCCTGGGCCGTACCCCTCGCCTGCGCCGGCGCCCGCGCGCACTGCCGCTGGTGCTGCTCTGCCTGCTGCTGCTCTGGGTGCCTCTCGCCGGATGCGGCTCGGGTTCTCCCTCCGGCTCCGGCTCCGGTTCCGGGGTCCGTTCTGCGGATCCCGCCGAACGGGAGGTCCGGCGGGCCGTCGCCGACTGGTCGGCGGCCCCGCCCGCGGCCCTCGCGGCGATCCCGCTGGAGGGATGGTCGTACGAGGTCTCCGCGGTCCGAATGGAAGGCGTACGGGCCTTCGCGCGCGCCGAGCTGCGCTACCGGCTCACCGGCTACGACGCCGCCCCGGCCGGCTCCGCCCGGGAGGTGGAGCTCACCCGCGACGGCGGCGCCTGGGCGGTGACCGCCGACCGCCCCGCCCCGGGAGCCCTGCCTCAGCTGTGGGACCAGGGCCCGGTGTCCGTGGAGCGCGGGGCGCACGCCCTGGTGCTCGGCGGCGCCGGCCAGAGCTCCGGCTCCCTCTCCGAGATCGCCGCCGAGGCCGACAAGGCCGTGCCCGCGGCGAGCGCGGCCTGGCCGCGGCCCTGGCCGGGCCGGGTGGTGGTGCTGGTGCCCGGCTCGCTCGACGCGATGGCGGCGCTGCTGGGGCGGCCCGCGGACGAGTACCGGGGCCTGGGCGCCGTCACCACCGGGCGGACCGGGGCGGGCCCCGCCCCCGCAGACCGGGTCGTGGTGAACCCGGAGGGGTACGGGCAGCTCACGGCGGAGGGCCGCCAGGTGATCCTGACCCACGAGACCACCCACGTGGCCACCCGGGCGGCGACCACCGCCCGGACCCCGCTCTGGCTCTCCGAGGGCTTCGCCGACTGGGCCGCCTACCGCGACAGCGGCCGCACCCCGGCCGAAGCCGCGCCGTCCCTCGCCCGCGCGGTGCGGCGGGGCGACCTGCCGGGGGAGCTCCCCGCGGCCGGGGCCTTCGCCTTCGGCGGGGACGCGGACGCACTGGCGCGGGCCTACGAGGGCTCCTGGCTGGCCTGCCGGCTCGTCGCCCGCCGCTGGGGGGACGCGGCACTGGTCTCGCTGTACGAGACTGCCGGGCGCGAGTCCCTGCCCGCGGCGCTGCAGGAGAGCCTCGGCACGGACCCCGCCGGGCTGACCCGGGCCTGGCAGCAGGACCTACGGCGCGAGTTCCGCTGACCGGGCCCTACGCGCGCCGCCGTTGCCGGGGGCCAGCCCCCGGACCCCCGCGCCTCAAACGCCGGCGGGGCTGGATTCTGGCGCGTTTGCTCTGCACGTGAACGCCGTGGTCCCGCAAACCCAGCGCCCGCTGACCCGCACGTGTGGGCTGACGCCGGCCAAATCCAGCCTCGCCGGCGTTTGAGGCGCGGGGTCTGGGGCTGAGCCCCAGGAGCCCTGGGGCTCAGCCCCGGCTCCGCCGGTCCGGCCCGTCCCGCAGGGCCCCGCTCCGCAGGTCCAAGCCCCGCAGGCCTCCGGTAGGGTCGGCAGGCGATGGACAAGACGCTGATCGTGACCAACGACTTCCCGCCGCGGCCGGGGGGCATCCAGGCCTTCCTGCACAACATGGCGCTGCGCCTGGACCCGGACCAGGTCGTGGTCTACGCCTCCACCTGGAAGCACTCGGCGGAGGGCCGGGCGGCAACCGCGGCCTTCGACGCGGAGCAGCCCTTCCAGGTCGTGCGCGACCGCACGACGATGCTGCTGCCGACGCCCAGGGTCACCCGCCGGGCCGTGGGCCTGCTGCGCGAACACGGCTGCTCGTCGGTGTGGTTCGGCGCCGCGGCCCCGCTGGGCCTGATGGGCCCCGCCCTGCGCAAGGCCGGCGCGCGCCGGATCGTGGCGACCACGCACGGGCACGAGGCGGGCTGGGCGCAGCTCCCGGTCGCGCGCCGACTGCTGCGGCGCATCGGCGAGGGCACGGACACCCTGACCTACCTGGGGGAGTACACCCGTTCGCGGATCGCCCCGGCCCTGACGGACCGCGCGGCGGCGCGCATGACGCAGCTCCCGCCGGGGGTGGACGAGAAGACCTTCCATCCGGAGTCGGGTGGCGCGGAGGTGCGGGCGAGGCTGGGCCTGACGGACCGGCCGGTGGTCGTCTGCGTCTCGCGGCTCGTCCCCCGCAAGGGCCAGGACACGCTGATCGAGGCGATGCCGCGGATCCTGGCGGCGCTGCCGGACGCCGTCCTGCTGATCGTCGGCGGCGGCCCCTACGAGGCCGACCTGCGGGCCCTGGCCGGATCGACCGGGGTCGCGGAGTCCGTCGTGTTCACGGGCGCGGTCCCGTGGTCCGAACTGCCCGCCCACTACGGGGCCGGGGACGTCTTCGCGATGCCCTGCCGGACCCGGCGCGGCGGCCTCGACGTGGAGGGCCTCGGCATCGTCTACCTGGAGGCCTCCGCCACGGGCCTGCCGGTGATCGCAGGCGACTCCGGCGGCGCCCCGGACGCCGTACTGGACGGGGAGACGGGCTGGGTGGTCCCCGGCGGCGCCCCGGCCGAGACCGCGGAGCGGGTCGTCGCCCTGCTCCGGGACCCGGCCCTGCGCGCGCGCATGGGCGAGCGCGGCCGTGCCTGGGTCGAGGAGAAGTGGCGCTGGGACCTGCTGGCGGAGCGCCTGCGCGAGCTGCTGTAGCGAGCGGGCAAGCGGGCAAGCGGGCAAGCGGGCCAGCGGGCCAGCGGGCCAGCGGGCCAGCGGGCGAGCGAGCCAGCGGGCGCCGCGCCCGACGCCCGGGATCCCCCTTCCGTACGGAGGGGGGATTATCGCCCCCCAGGGCCCGATCGCGGGCAGAGTCGATCAAACCGCACGGGCCGCGGCGGGGCCCGCCTACGGTCGAGCCATGTCTGACTGTCACTCAGAAGCGTGTCAGTGCGGGTTATGGCCGGTTGAGTGGAATCCGCTCATGATGCGGCCATGACACCCAACCTGACACGCCGTCATGTTCTCGGTCTCGGCGCCCTCCAGACCGCGGCGGCCCTCGGCTTCACCCGGATCGGCCTGCAGTCCGCGGCCGCCGCCGAGCCCGCGGCCGCGACGTACGCCCCGGCCATCGTCGTCGGGTCCGGCTACGGATCCGCCGTCGCCGCGCTCCGCCTCGGGCAGGCCGGCGTGCGGACCGTCGTCCTGGAGATGGGCCGGCTCTGGGACACCCCGGGCGCCGACGGGAAGGTCTTCCCCGCCACCTCCGCCCCCGACCAGCGCTCGATGTGGTTCCGCAACCGCACCGAGGCCCCGCTCGCCCAGTTCCTCTGGCTGGACGTGGTCAACCGCAACATCAGCCCGTACCCCGGCGTCCTGGACCGCGTGAACTACGGCGACATGTCGGTGTACGTGGGCCGCGGCGTCGGCGGCGGCTCCCTGGTCAACGGCGGCATGGCGCCCACGCCGAAGCGGTCGTACTTCACCGAGGTCATGCCCCGGGTCGACGCCGACGAGATGTACGGCACCTACTACCCCCGGGCCCGCGCCATGCTCGGGGTCAACGACATCGACCCGGCCTGGTTCGAGTCCACGGAGTGGTACCGCTTCGCCCGGATCTCCCGCAAGCACGCCCAGAAGACCGGCCTGAAGACCACCTTCGTCCCCAACGTCTACGACTTCGAGTACATGAAGCGCGAGGCCGCCGGGACCGCCACCAGGTCCGCCCTCGCGGGCGAGGTCATCTACGGGAACAACCACGGCAAGAAGAGCGTCGACAAGACCTACCTCGCCGCCGCCCTGGGCACCGGGAACGTCACCATCGAGACCATGCAGCGCGTGGTCGGCGTACGGCAGGACCCGGCCGGCGGCTACGTCCTGACCGTCCGGACCAGCGACCTCACCGGCCGCGTCACCCAGGTCCGCGAACTGGGCTGCAAGCAGCTCTTCCTCGGCGCCGGCAGCCTCGGCACCACCGAGATCCTGCTGCGCGCCCGCGAGACCGGCACCCTGCCCGCCCTCAACGACAAGGTGGGCCTCGGCTGGGGCCACAACGGCAACGTCATGACCGCCCGCGCCAACCACCTGTGGGACACGGTCGGCGCCAACCAGGCCACCATGCCCGCCCTCGGCATCGACGACTGGGACAACGCCTCGAACCCGGTCTTCGCCGAGATCGCCCCGCTCCCGATGGGATTCGAGCACTGGATCTCGATGTACCTGGCGATCACCAAGAACCCGGAGCGCGGACACTTCACCTACGACGCCGCCAGCGACTCGGCGAAGCTCCAGTGGACCCGGGACCAGAACACCCCGTCCGTCCAGGCCGCCAAGCGGCTCTTCGACCGGATCAACCGGGCCAACTTCACCATCTACCGCTACGACCTCTTCGGCGACAACAAGAACTTCGCCGACAACTTCACCTACCACCCGCTGGGCGGCTGCGTCCTCGGGGACGCGACCGACGACTTCGGCCGCGTCAAGGGCTACCAGGGCCTCTACGTCACCGACAGCTCGCTGATCCCCGGATCGCTCGGCGTGAACCCCTTCGTGACCGTCACCGCGCTGGCGGAGCGGAACATGGCGAGGGTCCTCGCCGACCCGCGCTGATCAGCGGCCTCCGGCCGCGGGCCGCCAGCCCCGCTAGCCCCGTTAGCCCCGGTAGAGGGCTTCGATCTCGTCCGCGAAGTCCTTCGCCACCACATTGCGCTTCAGCTTCAGCGAAGGCGTGATGTGCCCGGACTCCTCCGTGAACTGGGAGGGCAGAATGCGGAATTTCCGCACCGATTCCGCCTTGGAAACCGCCGCGTTGCCGTCGTCCACGGCCTTCTGGACGGCGGCGACGAGATCCGCGTCCTCGCGCAGCTGGGCCGCCGTCGAACCGGCCGGCTTGCCGTGCTCCGCGGCCCACCGGCTCAGGAACTCCTCGTCGATGGTGACCAGCGCGGCCACGAACGGCCGCGCGTCGCCGACCACCATGCACTCCGCGACCAGCGCGTGCGCCCGGATCCGGTCCTCGATCACCGCGGGCGCCACGTTCTTGCCGCCCGCCGTGACGATGAGTTCCTTCTTGCGCCCGGTGATCGCCAGGTAGCCGTCCTCGTCGAGCGTGCCGACGTCGCCGGTGTGGAACCAGCCGTCGGTCAGCGCGTCGGCGGTGGCCGTCGGGTTGTTCCAGTACTCCTTGAAGATGTGCTCGCCGTGCAGCAGCACCTCGCCGTCGTCGGCGATGCGCACCACGGAGCCCGGGAGCGGCTGGCCGACCGTACCGATCTTCGTCTTGTCCCACGGGTTGAAGGCCGTGGCGGCGCAGGACTCGGTCAGGCCGTAGCCCTCCAGCACCGTGAAGCCGATGCCGCGGAAGAAGTGGCCGAGCCGCTCGCCCAGCGGGGCGCCGCCGGAGATCGCGTACTCGCCGCGCCCGCCGAGGACCGTGTGCAGCTTGCTGTAGACCAGCTTCGAGAAGACCTTGTGCTTCAGCTTGAGCCTCAGGGAGGGCCCGCCCGGCAGGTCCAGCGCACGGCTGTACGCGATCGCCGTCTCGGCCGCCGCGTCGAAGATCTTGCCCTTGCCGTCGGCCTGGGCCTTCGCGCGGGCCGAGTTGTAGACCTTCTCGAAGACGCGCGGCACACCGAGGATCAGCGTGGGCCGGAAGGACTGCAGCTCGTCGGTGAGGTTCTTGATGTCCGGTACGCAGCCCAGCCGGATCGGCGCCAGCACGGCCGCCACCTCCACCAGGCGGCCGAACACGTGCGCGGCCGGCAGGAAGAGCAGCACGGAGCACTCGCCGGTCCGGAAGAGCGGACGCAGCCGGGCCACGATGTTCCCGCACTCGGCGAAGAAGCTGCGGTGGGTCAGCACGCAGCCCTTGGGGCGGCCGGTGGTGCCGGAGGTGTAGACGATGGTGGCCGGGTCGTCGGCGCCCGCGAGCGCGCTGCGCTCGTCGACCTCGGCGTCGGAGACCTCGGCGCCGGCCGCCTTCAGCGCCTCCAGGGCGCCCTGCTCGATCTCCCAGACCTCGCGCAGCTCCGGCAGCCGGTCGCGCAGGGCGGCCACGGCCGCGGCGTGCCCGGGGGACTCCACGACGACGGCGACGGCGCCGGAGTCGCCGAGGATCCACTGGATCTGCTCGGGGGAGCTGGTCTCGTACACGGGGACCGTGACGGCGCCCGCGCTCCAGATCGCGAAGTCGATCAGTACCCACTCGTAGCGGGTGCGGGAGATCAGGGCGACCCGGTCGCCGGGCTTGATGCCGGCCGCGATCAGGCCCTTCGCCGCGGTGCGGACCTCGGCGAGGAACTGCGTCGCGGTGACGTCCTGCCACGCGCCGCCGACCTTGCGGGCCATGACGGCGGTGTCGGGATGCTGCGCGGCATTGCGGCGGATGAGATCCGTCAGGTTCCCGTCCGACGGGACCTCGTACAGGGCCGGAAGGCTGAACTCGCGCAAGACTGCTGCTCCTCTGGGCGCCATCGCCACCATGTGGACCGACCGGACGTTACCCACCGGTAGTGGGTTCCGGATAGAGGGAACCGGCCAGATGTTCCCTGCGTCACATGCCGCGGCCGTGTCCCACCGACAGTAGTCGACCCGGTTTGCGACTCGGAAGTAACCGCAGGTCCGGCCGCCTGGCCCGAATCGCTACCCGCGGTGGCCAAGCGCCCCTAGGGTGGCCGCATGGGTGGCTCTATGAGTGGAACGAAGAACCGGACACGGATCCACGTCGTCAGCGACGTCCACGGCAACACCGAGGCCCTGGCGCGGGCCGGGGAAGGCGCCGACGCGCTGATCTGCCTCGGCGACCTCGTCCTCTTCCTCGACTACGCCGACCACTCGCGCGGCATCTTCCCCGACATCTTCGGCGTGGAGAACGCCGACCACATCGTCGAACTGCGCACCGCCCGCCGTTTCGAGGAGGCCCGGGATTTCGCCCGCGGACTCTGGGCCGGCCTGGACCGGGAACGGCTCGTCGAGGGTGCGGTCCGGCGCCAGTACGCCGAGATGTTCGCCGCCTTCCCCCGGCCCACGTACGCCACGTACGGAAACGTGGACGTCCCCGGGCTCTGGCCCGAGTACGCCGGCCCCGGCCTCACCGTGCTCGACGGGCAGCGGGCCGAGATCGGGGGCCGGGTCTTCGGCTTCGTCGGGGGCGGACTGCCCTCGCCGATGCGCACGCCCTACGAGGTGCCCGAAGAGGAGTACGCGGCCAAGGTGGAGGCGCTGGGCGAGGTCGACGTGCTGTGCTCGCACATCCCGCCGGAGGTGCCGGAGCTCTGCTACGACACCGTGGCGCGGCGCTTCGAGCGGGGGAGCGGGGCGCTGCTCGCCGCGATCCGCCGGATGAAGCCCCGGTACGCGCTCTTCGGCCACGTGCACCAGCCCCTCGCCCGGCGGATGCGGATCGGCGCCACCGAGTGCGTGAACGTCGGGCACTTCGCGGCCACGGGAAGGCCGTGGGCCCTGGAGTGGTGAGGTCTTGACGCGCGATAGCCTTCACGCGGCGGCCCAGAACCGTCCGCACACTTCCTCGAACTCCCCCCGGAGGAGCGACCGCGATGGCGGAACACACCAGCTCGAGCATCATGATCGAGGCGTCCCCGGCCGACGTCATGGCCGTGATCGCCGACTTCGCCCGCTACCCGGAGTGGACCGGCGAGGTGAAGGAGGCCGAGGTACTGGCGAAGGACGACGTCGGCCGGGCCTCCCTCGTGCGCCTGCTGCTCGACGCCGGCGCGATCAAGGACGACCACACGCTGGCGTACACCTGGCCCGCCGAGAACACGGTCAGCTGGACGCTGGACAAGTCCCAGATGCTCCGGCAGCTCGACGGGTCCTACCAGCTGGCGCCGGTCGCGGGGGGTGCGCGCACCGAGGTGACGTACTCGCTGACGGTGGACGTCAAGATCCCGATGCTCGGCATGATCAAGCGCAAGGCGGAGAAGGTCATCATCGACCGGGCGCTGGCCGGCCTGAAGAAGCGCGTGGAGAGCCACCCCGCCTCCTCTTGATGCGCCGCTCGCGCGGCTCGGCCCCTGGGGGGCCTCCCCGGCTTCGCGCCGCTGCGCCGGACTCCGTCCGGCGGTGGCCGGTCGGGGCTGCCGCCACTGCCGTCTGGGGCGGGGGCCGGTGGGCGGGTGCGGCTGGGTCGGCCCTGCGGGGCGGGTCCCCTACCCACCCTTCGCCCGTTCCCCGGGCGCTGCCCGGACCCTTGCCGCGTGCGGCGCCGTTGCCGGGGGCCAGCCCCCGAACCCCCGCTCCTCAAACGCCGGAGGGGCTGGATTTTCGCCGGCGTCAGCCGTATCCAGCCTCGCCGGCGTTTGAGGCGCGGGGTCTGGGGCGGAGCCCCAGGGGGGTCCGGGCAGCGCCCGGGGAACGGGCGAAGGGCGGGTCGGGGACTTCGCCCCGCGCAGCGGCACACCCGCAGCCGGGGCTGCGCGCGTACCGGCCGGCCCCGGCCGAAGGGGGCGTGGCAGGCTGGCGGCGGCCACCAGGCACACGCGGAGCAAGGAGCAGCATGCACACCCTTCTCGTCACCGGCCCCGGCGGCGCCGGGCGGAGCACCGTCGCGGCGGCCACCGCACTCGCCGCCGCACGGCAAGGGCACCGGGTGCTCCTGCTCTGCGCCGGCCCCGGCGAACCGCCCGTGGCCGCGGAAGGCACGCTCGAGGTGGCCCGCGTCGACTCCGGCGAGGAGTTCCGGCGCGAGCTCGTCGAGCTGCAGGAGCGCGGCTCCGCGGTGCTCGGGATGCTCGGCGCCCGCCCCCTGCACGCCGACGAGATCACCGAGCTGCCCGGCGCCGAGCAGTTCGCCCTGCTCCGCGCCCTGCGGCGGGCCGCGGACGAGCCCGGCACCGACCTCGTGGTGGTCGACCTGCCCCCGCTGCACCAGGCGATCACCACCCTCGCCCTCCCCGCCCAGCTCCGCCGCTACCTCGCCCGGCTGCTCCCCGCGGAGCGCCAGGCGGCCCGCGCCCTGCGCCCCGTACTCGCCCAGCTCGCCGGTGTCCCCATGCCCGCGCAGTGGCTGTACGAGGCCGCCGCCCGCTGGGACGAGCACCTCGCGGCCGTCCAGGACGTCCTGGAGGCCCCCACCACCTCCGTACGGCTCGTCGCCGAGCCGGGACCCGCCGCCGACGCCGCGCTGCGCCTGGGCAGGCTCGGGCTCGCCCTGTACCGGCTGCCCGTCTCGGCGCTCGTCGCCAACCGGATGCTGCCCGCCGGATCCACCGACCCGTGGCTGGCGGGACTCGCCGCCCAGCAGGAGAAGTACGCCGCCCAGTGGGCCGGGGACGAGAGCCTTCCGGTGCTCCCCGTCCCCCACCTGGGCCGCGACCCGCACGGCCCCGAGGACCTCGCGGAGCTGGCCCCGGCCCCCGCCCCGGCGACCCTGCCCCGCCCCGCCTGGGCCGTCGAGGACCGGATCGCCGAGGACGGGGTGCTGCTCTGGCGGGTCCCGCTGCCCGGCGCCGAGAAGCGCGAGCTCGGCCTGGTCCGGCGCGGAGACGAGCTGCTGCTCACGGTGGGCCCGTACCGCAGGATCGTTCCCCTGCCCGCCGCGCTGCGCCGCTGCACGGTCTCCGGGGCCGCCCTCGCCGACGGCGAGCTCCGCATCCGCTTCACCCCGGACCCGGACCTGTGGCCCCGGAGCGGCGAGAAGGCGTAGCCGGCGGTTTGGAGGGCCCCGGGGCCCTGGGGGGCGTACCACCGTTCGGGTAACGTCGGAGGTAGCAGGAGTCCGTACCGTGTGGGAGTCCGCACCGTGCAGGAGTCCGCACCGCACGCCCAGCCGCCGCCGCAGGAGAGTCCGCCATGAGCGAGGCCACCGACCGCCCCACCGATGCCTCCGTCGATCCCGCCGGGGACGACGCCTGGGCCGAGGCCTGCGCCGAGGACCTCGCCGCCGAGCGGGAGCGCCGCAGGTCCGAGCAGGGCGCCTCCGCGGGCGCCGGCACCGGGACCGCCGCCGAGGAGCTGTTCAAGCTCTTCGAGGCCGTCGCGGACAAGGTTTCCGACAAGGTCTCCGCGCTGAACAACCCGCTGTTCGGCGTCGCCGCGCAGGGCGCCGTACGGCAGTTCGTCAACCAGGCGAAGACCGCCGCCAAACCCGTCGTCGAACGCAACCCCGAGGTCTTCGACCACCTCGCGGCGGCCGGCTCGGAGCTGCTCGCCGCCTACCGCTCCGCGGTCGAGGGCCACGAGCGCCGCTGGACGCGCGACGAGCCGGCCCCCGGGCGGGGGAGCGGGCCCACAGGGAAGGCCTCCGGGAACGCAGAGGACCCCCGTGACGAGGGAGACGGCGGCCCGGCCGAGCGGATCGATCTCGACTGAACCCCGCCCTCCCTCGGGTACGGTTGACAGCGGCGGGGTTTGACCGGAAACCGAGGGACTAATGGGACTCACCATCGGCGTCGACATCGGCGGCACGAAGATCGCGGCCGGCGTGGTCGACGAAGACGGCACCATCCTTGAGACGTACAAGGTGCCCACCCCGCCGACCGCGGACGGAGTGACGGACGCGATCTGCGCCGCCGTGTCCGAGGTCAGCGCCAGCCACACCATCGACGCGGTCGGCATCGGCGCCGCCGGATACGTCGACGACAAGCGCGCGACCGTACTCTTCGCGCCGAACATCAACTGGCGGCACGAGCCGCTCAAGGACAAGGTCGAGC
The DNA here is from genome assembly GCF_022808175.1 of Streptomyces sp. AP-93. Taxonomy (GTDB): domain Bacteria; phylum Actinomycetota; class Actinomycetes; order Streptomycetales; family Streptomycetaceae; genus Streptomyces. The sequence continues at coordinate 443,164 of NZ_JALGBX010000001.1, forward strand.
AGCGCATCGGCCTGCCCGTGGTCGTCGAGAACGACGCCAACTGCGCCGCCTGGGGCGAGTACCGCTTCGGCGCCGGCCAGGGCCACGAGGACGTCATCTGCATCACGCTCGGCACGGGCCTGGGCGGCGGCATCATCATCGGCAACAAGCTCCGGCGCGGACGCTTCGGCGTGGCCGCCGAGTTCGGCCACATCCGGGTGGTCCCGGACGGCCTGCTGTGCGGCTGCGGCAGCCAGGGCTGCTGGGAGCAGTACGCCTCCGGTCGCGCCCTCGTCCGGTACGCCAAGCAGCGCGCCAACGCCACCCCCGAGAACGCGAAGGCCCTCCTGGCGCTCGGCGACGGCACCCCCGAGGGCATCGAGGGCAAGCACATCAGCGAGGCGGCCCGGGCCGGCGACCTGGTGGCCATCGACTCCTTCCGCGAGCTGGCCCGTTGGGCGGGCGCCGGCCTCGCGGACCTGGCCTCGCTCTTCGACCCGTCGGCCTTCATCGTCGGCGGCGGCGTCTCGGACGAGGGCGACCTGGTCCTCGACCCGATCCGCAAGTCCTTCAAGCGCTGGCTGATCGGCGGCGCGTGGCGCCCGCACGCGCAGGTGCTCGCGGCGCAGCTGGGCGGCAAGGCCGGCCTGGTCGGCGCGGCGGACCTGGCGCGCCAGGGCTGAGCCCTGCGGCCACCCGTATCGGCGGACTGCCCGCCGCGCCCCCTGGGGTGCGGCGGGCAGTCTCGTTATGTTGCCGGGTATGGAACTGGAACAGGAACGCGCCGAGCTGCAGAACTCCCGTACCGAAGCCGATGGTTCCGCCGTGATCCGGGTGCTCTCCTACAACGTCCGCTCGCTGCGCGACGACGAGGACGCGCTGGCGCGGGTGATCCGCGCCTGCGCACCGGACCTGGTGTGCATCCAGGAGGCACCGCGGTTCTTCCGGTGGCGCAAGCACGCGGCGCGGCTGGCCGCGAAGTGCGACCTGGTGGTCCTGTCGGGCGGCGCGACGGCGGCGGGACCGCTCCTCCTGTGTTCGCTACGGGCCTTCGTGGAGCGGACCGAGGACATCCTGCTGCCGTTGACGCCGGGCCGCCACCGGCGGGGTTTCGCCACGGCGGTCGTACGCCTGGGCGGGGTCCGGGTCGGGGTGCTGAGCGCGCACCTGTCGCTGGACGGGCCCGAACGGCTGGCCCAGTCGGAGCTGCTCCTGGAGCGGCTCGCCGGGATGGACGTGCCGTACGCGATCGCGGCGGGGGACATCAACGAGGGGCCGTCGGGGGCGGCCTTCCGCCGGCTGGCGGGGGCCCTGCAGGACTGTCGGGTGGTGGCGCCGTGGGGTGGGGAGCACACGTGGGTGCGGTCGTCGCCGCCGCGGCGGATCGACGCGGTCTTCGCCAGTGCGGGCGTGGAGGTCCTCGCCTGCGGTGTCCCCGAGGGGCTGCCGGGAGTCACCTCCGCGGACCTCGCCCGCGCGACGGACCACCTCCCGGTCCTGGCCGCCCTCCGGCTGCCCGCACCTTCTTGATGCACCCCTCCCTTCTTGATGCACCCCTCGCACCGCTGTGCGGGCTTCGGGCTGCTGCGCCGGGCACCTTTTCGACGCGCCGCTTGCACCGCTGCGCGGGCTTCGCGTCGCTGCGCCGGACTCCGTCCGGCGGTGGCTGGTCGGTGCTGCTGCCACGGCCGCCTGTCGCTGGGGCCGGTGGGTGGGTGCGGGTGGGTTGGCCCTGCGGGGCAGGGTCCCCTACCCGCCCTTCGCCCGTTCCCCGGGCTGTGCCCGGACCCTTGCCGTGTGCGGCGCCGTTGCCGGGGACCAGTCCCCGGACCCCTGCGCCTCAAACGCCGGCGAGGCTGGATGTGCCCGACGGGGCTGGAAGGGCCGGGGGCGGCTGGAAATAGCCCGGGCAATCCACCGCGGTGCGCGCAGCGCTGCGCGCACGTGCACCCCGAGGCCGGCCAAAACCCGGCCCCGCCGGCGTTTGAGGCGATCTTTTCAGCCCGTCCGGCGCTTGAGGACCGGGTCCGGGCAGCGCCCGGGGAACGGTGGAAGGGCGGGTAGGGGACTTCGCCCCGCAGGGCCGGCCACCTGCACCCGCCCACCGGCCCGCGCAGCGGAACAGCGGAACAGCGGAACGGCGGGAGCGGTCCGGGCTCCGCGTAGCGGAATGCCGCGGCGGCGGAGCAGCCAGGGCCTCGGGCTAGACCACCGCGCCCCGACCGGGGTCGTCGTCCTCGTCATCGCCCGTGGACATCCGCGCGACCAGCGTGGCGAAGCCGCCCAGGAAGCCGCCGACGCCCAGCGTCGTCAGCCACCAGGTCATCTCCCACTGGAGCAGCACCGCCAGGAGCAGCAGGACCGGTCCGCCCACCACCGCCAGCCAGGCGAACTTCGACGTCGTGTCCGCCTCCGGCAGCTCCGGCTCCGGGGGTACGAAGTGCCCCTCGTCCTTCGCGGTCCCGGGGGAGTCGTCGGGGTCGGCCAGGGAGTGGTCCCGCGGCCCCGCCCCCGCGCCGCCCACGCCCGGGGCGAACACCACCGAGCTGCCCAGAGCCGCCGCAGGCGGTTCCGGGGCGGCCGGGCTCGCCGGGTCGGCCGGGGGCACCGGGCCCGCCGCCGGTTTCACGTCCTCCTCCGGCAGGAGGAGGTTCTCGATCGGCCGGAACGGTCTCGCGCCCGGCGGATCCGCCGGCTCCTGGCCGTAGCCGGCCACGATCGCCGCCCACGCCGCTTCCTCGTCCAGCGGGGGAACACCCCCGGACGACTCCTCGTGCTCAGCCACCGCTGGCCGCCCCCTCCCTGCCCAAGCTCTCCGACAGCCGTCCGACGAACGCGTAGCTGTCCGCGAAGATCCGCTCCGCGTCATGGTCCAACGTCGCGACGTGGTAACTCTGTTCCAGCAGCGTCTCGGTGACGTCCGTCGAGGACACCCGCGCCAGGATCCGCGTCGAGTCCGTCGGCCGCACCACGTGGTCCTGCGGGCTGTGCAGCAGCAGCAGCGGCTGTGTCACCTGCGGCAGTTCGGTGTCGAGCATCTGCAGGAACTTCCGCAACGAGTGCGCGGCCCGGGTCGGGACCCGGTCGTAGCCGACCTCGTCCGTACCGGGCTTCGCGATGTCGCTCGCGATGCCCGGCCTCGACCGGATGAAGTGCTTGACCACCGGCAGGGCCACGGCCAGCGGGTCGTGGATCTTGTTGACCGGGTTGACGAGGACGATCCCGCTGATGCTGTCCCCGTGCTTCGCCGCCAGTCGCAGCGTCAGCGCGCCGCCCATCGACAGCCCGAAGACGAACACCTGATCGCAGCTGTCGAGCAGCTCCCGCAGCGCGCGGTCCACCTCGGCGTACCAGTCCTGCCAGCCGGTGAGCTGCATGTCCTGCCAGCGCGTCCCGTGCCCGGGGAGCAGGGGCAGCGACACCGTCAGTCCCTGCGCGGCCAGATGGTCGGCCCAGGGCCGCATCGACTGGGGGGAACCGGTGAAGCCGTGGCAGAGGAGGACGCCGACCTTTCCGCCCTCGTGGCGGAACGGCTCGGCTCCAGGGAGGACGGGCACCAGGGTCTCCTTCGAGGGGGGTGTGGGGTGCGTAGCGCTGTGTGACTTCACCGTACGCGACGGGGGTGGCACCGACCAGGGTCGTCGGACGGCTCCGGGGACGACCAGGGGATAAGGTCTGTTCGACAGACACAGGAAGGCTTTCGAGTTGATCTACGGCGCAATGAAGTTCTCGATCGGCGGTTCCCTGAAGCTCGCCTTCAGGCCGTGGGTGGAGGGCCTCGAGAACATTCCCGCAGAGGGGCCGGCGATCCTCGCGAGCAACCACCTGTCCTTCTCCGACTCCTTCTTCCTCCCGGCCGTGCTGGACCGGAAGGTGACCTTCATCGCGAAGGCGGAGTACTTCACCTCCCCGGGCGTCAAGGGCAAGCTGACGGCCGCCTTCTTCAAGGGCGTCGGCCAGCTCCCGGTGGACCGTTCGGGTGCGCGCGGGGCCGGCGAGGCCGCCATCAAGAGCGGCATCGACGTCATCGAGCGCGGAGAGCTGTTCGGTATTTACCCCGAGGGGACGCGTTCACCCGACGGCCGGCTGTACCGCGGCAAGCCCGGCGGTCTGGCCCGGGTGGCGCTGGCCACCGGCGCGCCCGTGATCCCCGTCGCGATGATCGACACGGAGAAGATCCAGCCGCCCGGCAAGGTGGTGCCCAAGCTGATGCGCCCGGGCATCCGGATCGGCAAGCCGCTGGACTTCAGCCGCTACCACGGCATGGACGGGGACCGCTTCATCCTCCGCTCGGTGACCGACGAGGTCATGTACGAGATCATGAAGCTCTCCGGCCAGGAGTACGTCGACATCTACGCGACGGCCGCCAAGCGCCAGATCGCCGACGCGGAGAAGGCCGCCGCCAGGAGCGAGAAGGCCGGGAAGGCGGAGGGCGCGGAGAAGGCCGGCCCGGCCGCCGCGGACAGCGACAAGTAGCAGCACACGGGCGGGACCGCCCGTACGGGGTGGGGGAGATGGCGAAGCGCGAGCGCGTCGTACGCATGTCGGTCGAGCAGCCGCTGTGGCGTGCACTGACGGCCTATCGGCTGCTCACCATGGTCTACGCGGCGCTGCTGTTCGCCTCCGCCTACAAGCAGTTCGACCGCCCCTGGATCGCGGCCTCCTACCTCGCCTTCCTGGCGGGCTGGACCCTGGTCACCCTCCCGAAGGTGGCCAACGCCGCCAGCTGCACCAAGCGGTTCCTGGGCGCCGACCTCACCGTCGCCTGCGTCGGGATCCTGCTCACCCCGCTCGCGGACACCCACGCGCGGATCGTGGACGGCGGCCCCACGCTCCCCACCATATGGACCGCGGGCTCCGTCCTCGCCTTCGCCATCAAGGGCGGCTGGCGCTGGGCCTGTTTCGCCTCCAGCTTCGTCGCCGCGGCCAACCTCGTGCAGCGCGGCGAGCCCACCCGGGACACCCTGCACAACGTGCTGCTGGTCTGGGTGGCCTCCATCGCCATCGGCTACGTCGTCGAGGTGGCGCGGGCCAGCGAGGCGACCCTCGCCCGCGCCCTGGAGATCGAGGCCGCCACCCGCGAGCGCGAACGCCTCGCCCGCGACATCCACGACGGGGTCCTCCAGGTCCTCGCCATGGTCCAGCGGCGCGGCACCGAACTGGGCGGGGAGGCCGCCGAGCTGGGCCGGATGGCGGGCGAACAGGAGGTCGCGCTGCGCACCCTGGTCTCCAGCGGACTGGCGCGCCCCTCCCGGATCTCCCGCGACGAGGCGCTCGGCGCGATCGTGGCCGCCTTCGAGGTGGAGGATCCCGGCGAGGAGGAGGGCGAGCTCGATCTGCGGACCCTCCTCGCCCCGCACGCCGGCTCGCGGGTGAGCTTCGCCGAACCGGGCACCCCGGTGCCCTTGCCGGTGCCCGCGGCGCGGGAGCTGGCCGCCGCGGTCGGGGCCGCCCTCGACAACGTGCGCAAGCACGCGGGCGAGGGGGCCAGCGCCTGGATCCTGGTCGAGGACTGGGGCGACGAGGTGATCGTGACCGTCCGCGACGACGGCCCGGGCATCCCGGCCGGCCGGCTCGACCAGGCCGAGGGCGAGGGCCGGATGGGAGTGGCCCTGTCCATCCGGGGCCGGCTCCGCGACCTCGGCGGCAGCGCCGAGCTGGTGTCCGTCCCGGGGCAGGGCACCGAAGTGGAACTGAAAGTACCGAGGGGGAGCACCCAGTGAACGAGTCGAGCGGGCAGAGCGGGCAGAACGGGCCGGGCGGGCAGAGCGGGCCGGGCGGGCAGAGCGACCTGGCCGGGATCAAGGTCATGGTCGTGGACGACCATCCGATGTGGCGGGACGCGGTGGCCCGCGACCTGTCCGCCGCCGGCTTCGACCTGGTGGCCACCGCGGGCGACGGACCCGAGGCCGTACGCCGGGCCCGCGCGGCGTCCCCGCACGTCCTGGTCCTCGACCTCAACCTGCCCGGCATGCCCGGGGTCCAGGTCTGCAAGGAGCTGGTCGGCGCCAACCCGGCGCTGCGGGTCCTCGTGCTCTCCGCGAGCGGCGAGCACGCCGACGTCCTGGAAGCGGTGAAGTCGGGCGCGACCGGCTACCTGCTGAAGTCCGCGGGCGCCCAGGAGCTCATCGACGCCGTGCGCCGCACGGCGGCCGGCGACCCCGTCTTCACCCCGGGCCTGGCCGGCCTGGTCCTCGGCGAGTACCGGCGCCTGGCCACCGACCCGGCGCCGGCCGCTTCCGACGAGCCGAAGGCCCCGCAGCTCACCGACCGGGAGACCGAGGTGCTGCGGCTGGTGGCCAAGGGGCTTTCGTACAAGCAGATCGCGGAACGGCTGGTCATCTCCCACCGCACCGTGCAGAACCACGTGCAGAACACCCTGGGCAAGCTCCAGCTGCACAACCGGGTGGAGCTCGTCCGGTACGCGATAGAGCGGGGCCTCGACGACGCGTAAGGCGGGCAGGGGGCGAGGCAGCCGCTCGTACGAGTGAACGGGCGTACGCAACGCCCCGCGATTCCCCCGGAATTGACCCTTCCCGGCATCTTGCTGTGACCTGAGTCACCACTAGCGTGACGGTCATGCGGGCCCCGCGGCCTCAGCGGGCCCTGTGGCGAAGGGAAATTCCATGAAGGTCGGAGTGCTGACGGGCGGCGGCGACTGCCCCGGGCTCAACGCGGTGATCCGCAGTGTCGTGCGCAAGGGCGTGCAGGAGTACGCCTACGATTTCGTCGGTTTCCGGGACGGCTGGCGCGGCGCGGTCGAAGGCTGCACCGTCCCCCTCGACATCCCCGCCGTCCGCGGGATCCTGCCGCGCGGCGGGACCATCCTCGGCTCCTCGCGCACCAACCCGTTCAAGCTGGACGACGGCGTCCGCCAGATCAAGGAGAACCTCGCCAAGTACGAGGTCGACGCCCTCGTCGCGATCGGCGGCGAGGACACCTTGGGCGTGGCCGCGAAGCTCTACGAGGAGTACGGCATCCCCTGCGTCGGGGTCCCGAAGACCATCGACAACGACCTGTCGGCCACCGACTACACCTTCGGCTTCGACACCGCCGTCGGCATCGCCACCGAGGCCATCGACCGGCTGCACACCACCGCCGAATCGCACATGCGGGTGCTGGTCGTCGAGGTGATGGGCCGGCACGCCGGCTGGATCGCCCTGCACTCGGGGCTCGCGGGCGGCGCCAACGTCATCCTCATCCCGGAGCAGCGCTTCGACGTGGACCAGGTCTGCGCCTGGGTCAGCTCGCGGTTCAAGGCGAGCTACGCTCCGATCGTGTGCGTCGCCGAGGGCGCGATGCCCAAGGACGGCGACATGGTGCTGAAGGACGGGACGAAGGACTCCTTCGGGCACGTGCGGCTGTCGGGCGTGGGCGAGTGGCTGGCCAAGGAGATCGAGGCGCGGACCGGCAAGGAGGCCCGTACGACCGTACTCGGACACGTCCAGCGGGGCGGCACCCCGAGCGCGTTCGACCGGTGGCTGGCCACCCGCTTCGGGCTGCACGCGATCGACGCGGTGCGCGACGGGGACTTCGGGAAGATGGTCGCGCTGAAGGGGACGGACATCGTGCGGGTGCCGATCGCCGAGGCGACGGCGAAGCTGAAGACGGTGGACCCGGCGCTGTACAAGGAGGCCGGAGTGTTCTTCGGCTGAGTGGTCGGCTACCCGGCTGGGCCGCAGGGCGGGTCGGGACCATGGGTCGTAAGGTGACAAACGACCCATGGTCCGATTCTTTGGCGCAGTACGGGAGCGAACGTGGAAATCCTGGCATTCGGGGTGCAGGGAGACGAGAAGCCGCTCATCGAGAGGGCCTTCGCGGGACAGCACGAGGTGCGCTGCCTCGACGTCTTCCTGAGCGAGGACACCGCCCCCATCGCGGCCGGGTACGAGATCGTGTCGTCGAGCGTCAACGCGGACCTGAGCGGCCGGGTGCTGCGGACCCTGGCGGCGGGCGGGACGAAGATGATCGCCCAGCGCTCGACCGGCTTCAACAACATCGACCTGGACGTCGCGCGGCAGCTCGGCCTGACGGTCAGCCGGGTGTCGTACTACTCCCCGTACTCGGTGGCCGAGTTCGCGTGGACCCTGGCCATGGCGGTGAACCGGCGGATCGTCCGCGCCTCGAACCGGACGCGGGACTTCGACTTCCGGCTGAACGGCCTGATGGGCCGCGACATGCGCGGCCGCACGGTGGGCGTGCTCGGCACCGGCAAGATCGGCGAGGCGTTCACCCGGATCGCGCACGGGTTCGGCATGAACCTGCTGGGCTGGGACGTGGCGCAGAACCCGGCGTGCGTGGAGCTGGGCATGAAGTACGTGGACAAGGACGAGCTGTTCGCGTCCTCGGACCTGATCAGCCTGCACGTTCCGCTGCTGGAGTCCACGCACCACATCATCGGCGCCGAGGCGCTGAAGACGATGAAGGACGACGCGATCCTGGTGAACTCCAGCCGCGGCGGTCTGGTGGACACGGACGCGCTGGTCACGGAGCTGCGGTCCGGGCGCTTCGCGGGGGTGGGCCTCGACGTGTACGAGGCGGAGGCCGGGCTCTTCTTCCTGGACAAGTCCCTGGTGGTCGTCGAGGACGACACCCTGGCCCGGCTGATCACCTTCCCGAACGTGGTCGTCACCTCCCACCAGGCGTACTACACCCACGACGCGGTGGGCCAGATCATCGACACCACGGTCGCCAACGTCGCGGACTACCTGGCGGGCCGCCGCTCGGAGAACACCCTGAGCCCCGCCGTTCCCTCCTGACGCCCCCCGGGCCGTGGCTTCGGCCCTCCGCGCGGCGCCTCGGTACGGGGCGCCGCGCGGAGGGGCGGGGGCAGGGCCTAGATTCGGCCGCGTGACCATACCTGCCGTCTTCTTCTGGATCCTGCTGGCCTTCGCGGCCGTACAGCTCGTCTACGCCGCCCGGGCGCTGCCGCGCGCGCTCCGGGCCGGACCCGGCGCCCGGACCGACCCGTGGCTGACCTTCACCGACCACGTGCTGTCGATCCCGCTCACCGTCTTCCTCGCGCTGGGCGAGATGGAGGCGGCGTTCTACGCGACGCTCCTGCTGGGCCCGGTCCTCACCTGGAGCCTGGTCCGCTCCTTCCGCTCCGCCACCGCGTCGAAGGAGGCCTAGCGGCCTGGTGGCCTGGTGCGGCTAGGCCTCGGCCGGGGCCCGGACCCCGGCGATCAGCTCGCGGACCAGTTCCGCGCCGCGCAGGGTCAGGACCGACTCCGGGTGGAACTGGACCCCCGCGAAGCCGCCGGAGGCAGAGCGCAGCGCGTGGACCTCACCCGTGACGGGGTCCCGGGAGACCTCGATGCCCCGCAGGGCCAGGGACCGCTCCCGCTCCGCGGAGCAGTGCGCCGCGTACGTGTTGTAGAAGCCGACGACCTCCTCGGCCCCGAACAGCGGGATCCGCGTCTGCGCCCCCTGCGCCGGCTCCGCCTTGCGGACCAGCGGGAGCCCCAGCTCGGCGGCCAGCAGCTGGTGGCTGAGGCAGACCCCGAGCAGCCCGCCCCGGTGCGAGGTCAGGAGCTCGGCCGCCAGCTCGCGCATCGTCCGGATCTTCGGGTCGCCGAAGTCGGCCGGGTCGCCCGGGCCGGGGCCGAGCACGACCGGCCCGTCCCAGGCCAGGGCGGCCGCCCGCAGACCCGGGTCGTCGTAGCGGCGTAGGGTCACCTCCAGCCCGGCCACCCGCAGCACGTGGCCCAGCATCGAGGTGAAGGTGTCCTCCCCGTCCACCACCAGCGCGTGGCCCGTCACCTCCGCCGGCCGCTCCTGCATCCGCAGCCAGAACGGCGCCAGGTCCTCGCGCCGTGCCGCCAGGGCCGCCTGCACGCGGGGGTCGTCGGCCAGCCGCGGCCCGCTGAAGGAGGGCGGCACCGCCGCCGGGCGCACGCCCAGCGCCGCCAGCACCCCCGCCGCCTTCGCGTGCGTCTCCGCCACCTCGCCCGCCGGGTCGGAGTGGCGTACGAGGGTGGCCCCGACGGGCACCCGCAGCGTGCCGTCCGGGGCGATGTCCGCCGTGCGGATGAGGATGGGGGAGTCGAGGGTCTGGGCGCCCGAGGCGTCGAGGCCCAGCAGGGCCAGCGCGCCCGCGTAGTAGCCGCGGCCGCCCGTCTCGTACCGCTCGATGACCCGGCAGGCGTTCTGCACCGGCGATCCGGTCACCGTCGCCGCGAACATGGTCTCCTTCAGGACCTCGCGGACGTCCAGGGAGGAGCGGCCGCGCAGCTCGTACTCGGTGTGCGCGAGGTGCGCCATCTCCTTGAGCCGGGGACCGACGACCACCCCGCCCATGTCCCCGACCGTGCACATCATCTTGAGCTCCTCGTCCACCACCATGGACAGCTCCTCGGTCTCCTTGCGGTCCCCGAGGAAGGTGAGGAGGGAGTCGGCCGTCGGCCCCCCGGCCGGATAGCGGTACGTACCGCTGATCGGGTTCATCACGACCGTGCCCCCGGACATCCGCACGTGCACCTCGGGGCTGGCCCCGACGAGGGTGCGGTCCCCGGTGTGGACCACGTACGTCCAGTACGCGCCCCGCTCGCCCTCCAGCAGCCGCCGGAACAGCGCCAGCGCGTCGGCGCGGCCGAAGCCCTCGATCCGGCCCCCGTAGGTGCGCCGGATGACGAAGTTCGCGCCCTCGCCCCGGCCGATCTCGTCCTCGATGACCCGACGGACGGTGTCCGCGTACTCCTCGTCGGGGACGTCGAAGCCGCCGTCGTCGACCCGCACCGTGTGGGCCGGCAGCGCGGCCAGCGCCTCGGCGAGCGGGATCTCGTACTCCTCCTCGGCGACCAGCACGCTCAGCGGCGTGCCGTCGTCGCGCACGTCGAACCCGCGCTCCCGCATCTGCCGGAAGGGGACGAGGGCCAGGGCGGGCCGCTCGCCGACGGGCAGGTCGGCCAGGTGCCGGGCCTCGTGGACCGGGCCGATCAGCACCTCGACGGTGTCGTGGTCGCGGCCGGGCGTGCGGCGGCGCAGCAGCGCGAAGGGCGGGCAGGTGTCGTCGAGCAGGCGGCTCAGGTGCGGGTGCGAGTACGAGTGCGAGTGCGCGTGCATGGAGTGGGCGTCCTATCCGGTTCCGGAGGGTGGGACGGCCCAGGTGTTCCAGCGGAAACACGGAAGGCCGCCCCTCGGGGCGGCCTTCGTTTCGCTCGTGTCTTCAGGTACGCGCGAGAAGTGGGCCGCCGGGAGCGGGCCACCACCAGTTCTTGTTGGAGTGCGCGTACATGCCGTGAACCCTAGCCCAAGCGGGCTAGTGTAGTGAACGGGTCAGTAACACATTGAATCCTCCCCCAGCCGAAGCGGGGGGATTCCTGGCTCACGCTGCTTGATCGCTCAGCGAGCGACCGAGTCTTCCACGATCAACACCAGCCGGGTTGAAACCAGCCCGGGTGTATGAAGTTATGTAGGTGCTCGTGTCGGCTTGGTTCTCGCTCGGCACGTTGTACGCGCTTGGTTCTCGCAGCGCACGACATGCACGTTACCCAGGGGTGGTTCGCCTTTGGGGCGAAACGGCGCTTCTCGCCATGCGCACATCCGTGCGAGACATCCGTCTCACGTAGTGGTCTCCGACCGGGACGTGCGGTGTGACGCCGTAATGTGTGTGGGGTGACCGTGAACGCAGAAACCCAAGCCCCCGCCTCCAAGGCGACCTGGCGAGACCTTCCCGCGGCGCAGCAGCCTTCGTACCCCGATGCCGAGGCCCTGCGCGCTGTTGTCGCGGACCTCGAGTCGTATCCTCCCCTCGTTTTCGCGGGCGAATGCGACCAGCTGCGCGCCCGTCTGGGAGCCGTCGCCAAGGGCGAGGCGTTCCTGCTGCAGGGCGGCGACTGCGCCGAGGCCTTCGATGCCGTCTCCGCCGAACACATCCGCGCCAAGCTGAAGACGCTGCTCCAGATGAGTGCCGTCCTGACGTACGCGGCCTCCGTGCCGGTGGTCAAGGTCGGCCGCATCGCGGGCCAGTACTCCAAGCCGCGCTCCAAGGACACCGAGACCCGCGACGGCATCACCCTGCCGACCTACCGCGGCGACTCCGTGAACGGCTTCGCCTTCACCGAGGCGTCCCGCGTCCCGGACCCCGAGCGCCTGAAGCGCATGTACCACGCGTCGGCCTCCACGCTGAACCTGGTGCGCGCCTTCACCACCGGCGGTTACGCCGACCTGCGCCAGGTGCACGCCTGGAACCAGGACTTCGTGAAGAACTCCCCGTCCGGGCAGCGCTACGAGCAGCTCGCGCGGGAGATCGACAACGCGCTGAACTTCATGAAGGCCTGCGGCACCGACCCGGCGGAGTTCAAGGCCGTCGAGTTCTACGCCTCCCACGAGGCGCTGCTCCTCGACTACGAGGGCGCCCTCACCCGTACGGACTCCCGCACCGGGCGGCTGTACGACACCTCGGCCCACATGGTCTGGATCGGTGAGCGCACCCGTCAGCTCGACCACGCGCACATCGAGTTCTGCTCGCAGATCGCCAACCCGATCGGCATCAAGCTCGGCCCCACCACCACCGTGGACGAGGCGCTCACCTACGTCGACCGCCTCGACCCCGACCGCGAGCCGGGCCGGCTGACCTTCGTCGTCCGCATGGGCGCCGACAAGGTCCGCGACAAGTTCCCCGAGCTCGTCGAGAAGGTCACCGCTTCCGGTGCGACCGTCGCCTGGGTCACCGACCCGATGCACGGCAACACCTTCGAGGCGGCCTCCGGCCACAAGACGCGCCGTTTCGACGACGTGCTCGACGAGGTCAAGGGCTTCTTCGAGGTCCACAAGGCCCTCGGCACCCACCCGGGCGGCATCCACGTCGAGCTCACCGGTGACGATGTCACCGAGTGCGTGGGCGGCGGCGACGAGATCTTCGTCGACGACCTGCACCAGCGCTACGAGACGGCCTGCGACCCGCGCCTGAACCGCAGCCAGTCCCTGGACCTGGCGTTCCTCGTCGCCGAGATGTACCGCGACCAGTAAGAGTGGGCGCAGTGTGAGCACCGACGCGTGACGGCGGATGGGGCGCGGATCGAATGTGATCCGCGCCCCATCGTCGTTCCCGGCTCTTTTAGGGAACCCTAAGTTTGGGTATGGTTAGGTAAGCCTCACCGAATAGGGGATGGCTCGCCGAACCATTCCTGCCAGGGAGGTGAACCGCGTGTACGTCTGCTCTTGTTTCGGGATCACCGACAAGCAGGTCAAGGACCACGCGGCCGCCGGTGCCTGCACCCCCCGCCAGATCGCCTCGGCGACGAAGGCCGGCACCGACTGCGGGTCCTGCGTGCGAACCATCCAGGGCCTCCTCGGCCGCGGGGCCTGCCCGCGCCGTGAGCTGCTGGAGAAGGGCGACGCCGCCGCCGTGCTCGCGGCCGATCCGCTGGTACCGGCACTGGTACCGGCTGGTGCAGAGCTCGCCGAAGCCGCGTAGGGCGCCCCGCAAGGACTAGCTCGGCTGCTCGATGAGCTGCGCGATGTAGAGCGCCTCGCCGATGGACTCGATGAGCTCCAGCTGGGTGTCGAGGTAGTCGATGTGGTGCTCCTCGTCCTCCAGGATCTCCTCGAAGAGCCGCGCCGAGGTGACGTCACCCTTGCCGCGCATGACCTCGATGCCGCGCTTGAGGCGGTCGATCGCCTCGACCTCGACCTGCCGGTCGGCCTGGAACATCTCCGTCAGCGTCTGGCCCACGCGGACGTGGAAGAGGCGCTGGTAGTTCGGCAGACCGTCGAGCATGAGGATGCGCTCGGTGATCTTGTCCGCGTGCTTCATCTCATCGATGGACTCTTCGCGCGTGTACTTGGCGAGCTTGGTCCAGCCCTTGTTGTCCTGGATCCGGTAGTGGAGCCAGTACTGGTTGATGGCCGTAAGTTCGCCGGTCAGCTGCTCGTTGAGAAACTCGAGGACCTCGGGGTCGCCCTGCATCGCAGAGGCTCCTTCCAAGCAATGTCAGCAATGTGACGGGGCAGGTGCGCGCATCCTTGCACCGCCACAGGAGGCCGTCCAGTAAGTGCCTCCTTAGTGGGAGTTACCTGGACTTGCCCGAATCCGGGCGAAGCTGGTCATGACCACCCCGCCAAGTCTGTCACCATGGAGACATGGGTCAGCCGGAAAGCCGGGAATCTCCGGGATCAGAGCAACTGGAGCTTCCCCCGGGGCAGCGGTTGCAGCGAGGCTGGCCGGTCACCCACTACGGACCGGTACCCAAGTTCAAGCCCGAGCGCTGGGAGTTCCGCGTCTTCGGCGCGACGGCCGACGGTGAGAAGCACTGCTGGAACCACGAGGAGTTCGCGGCCCTGCCGTTCGACTCCGTCGAGGCGGACCTGCACTGCGTGACGAAGTTCAGCATGACCGGCGCCGAATGGGGCGGCGTGCTCACCCGTACGATCCTCGCCCTCGCTCCTCCGTCCCCGCAGGTCACGCACGTGATGGTGTGGGCCGAGTACGGCTTCAGCTCCAACATGCGCCTCGCGGACTTCGCCTCCGAGCGGGCCGTCTTCGCCACCCATCAGGGCGGTGAACTGCTCACCGCCGAGCACGGTTTCCCGCTCCGGCTGGTCGTGCCGCACCTCTACGCGTGGAAGGGCCCCAAGTGGGTCCGCGGCATCGAGTACATGACCGCCGACCGCCGCGGCTTCTGGGAGGAGCGCGGCTACCACAACATCGGCGACCCCTGGCGCGAGCAGCGCTACTCGTACCAGGAGGAGCCGGGGGACGGCCCCGAGCTGTAGTCCCGCAGGTCAGGGGCGCGCGGTTTGGCAGGTCAGGGGATCAGTGGTGGTACTGGTGGACCACCGCGTGGCCCTTGCCGCGGCCGATCAGCCACTTGTTGACCGGCGTCGTGACGATGAAGGCCACCGCGAAGGCGATCGCGAGCGCCGTCCAGAACAGCGCGTCCGACAGCATCGCGTCCATGGCTCCGGGCCAGAGCAGGAGCACCCCGTTGTCGATCACTTCCATGACGGTGATCGAAAGGGTGTCCGCCGCCAACGCCACCCGGATGGCCGTACGGAAGTCCAGGCCGGCGGAGCGGATCCCGCGCAGGGTGAGCGCGTAGCCGAAGACGAACGCCAGGGTGATCGCGAGGACCATCGTCGGGGCGTTCCCCCAGCCGAGTGCCGTGCCGATGACCATGCCGAGCACCTCTCCGATGGCGCACCCGGTGAGGCAGTGGAGCGTGGCCTGCGCGGCGGCGGCCCAGGTGACCTTCCCGCCGCCCGTGGTGTGGTGGTGGCCGTGGTGCTCGTGCCCCGCGTGGCCTTGCTGCTGCTGCTGGTGCTGCTGCCCCTGGTGGTGCTCGTGCTGCTGCTCGTGCGCGTGTTCCATGACAACCCCCTGGCGTGGCACGCCGGATAGCGGCTCTGTCGGTCGATATGACAGAACCGTATACCCCCCAGGGGTATTCCTCAACAGATCAGCCGAGCTCGCGCAGCTCCTTCAGCAGCGCCACGTCCGCCGCGTGCCCTTCCTTGCCGCCGGGCGTCTCGGTGATCAGGGGTACGCCCTCCATCGCCGGATGCGTGAACAGTTCCGCGAAGGCGTCCCGGCCGATGTGGCCCTGCCCGATGTTCTCGTGCCGGTCCTTGTGGGCGCCCACGCCCTCCTTGGAGTCGTTGGCGTGCACCAGCTTCAGCCGGCCCTCGCCCACCGTGTCCACCAGCAGGTCAAGCGTCTGCTTCGTCCCGCCCGGCTCCGCCAGGTCGTGCCCGGCCGCGAAGATGTGGCAGGTGTCGAGGCAGATCCCCAGCATCGGATGGCGGTCGAGGGCGTCGAAGTACGGGCCGAACTCCTCGGCGGTCGAGCACAGCGAGGAACCCTGCCCGGCCGTGGACTCCAGCAGCAGGAAGGGGTCGTCGTCATGGGTCAGCTCGTCCAGCAGCGGCAGCATGTGCTCCCTGATCTGCGCGTACGCCGCCTCGCGCGGCCGCCCGCCGGTCGCCGAGCCGGTGTGCACGACCACCCCGAGCGCGCCGATCGCCCGGGCCCGGCGCAGCGAGTGCCGCAGCGATTCCACGGACTTCAGGGCGGTCGCCTCGGTGTGCGAGCCGAAGTTGATCAGGTAGGGCGCGTGGACGTAGGCCGGGATCCCTTCCGCCGCACAGGCCTCGCGGAACAGCTCGTCCTGCGCCGGATTGCCGACCGGGGTGGCCCAGCCGCGCGGATTGGCGACGAAGACCTGGACGGCCTCGGCACCCATCTCGCGGGCGTACGCCAGCCCCACCGAGGCGAGCCCGCCCGCGACGGGCACGTGCCCGCCGACTGGATTGCGGCCCATTGAATTGTTGTTCATGGCGTGCTGTTACAGCCCCTTGGTCCTGATGGTGATCGTGCTGCCCTCGGCGGCGTTCTGGCCCGCGGGGACCGACTGGGAGTCGACGGTGTTGCTGAAGGAGAGGAAGGGCCTGTCGACCTTCACCTTGAAGCCCAGGCCCTCCAGGGTTGCGCGGGCCGCGTCGACCTCCTGGTCGGTGACGTCCGGGACCGGGATCTGGCGGGGACCCTTGGATACGGTGAGGGTGACCGTGTCGCCCGTGGCGGCCTGGGTGCCGGCGCCGATCGACTGGTTGGCGACCGTACCGGCGGGGGAGGGGGAGTTGACCGCCTCCGGGGCCGTCTCCACCTTCAGGCCGAGGCCCTCCAGGGTGGAACGGGCCTGGTCGAGGGAGGCGCCCGTGACGCGGGGGACCGGCACCGGGCGGCCCTTGCTGACGACCATCGCGACCACGGTGTCCAGGGCCCGCTTCTGGCCGCCCGTCGGGTCCGTGCTGATCACGGAGCCCTGCGCGACGTCCTGGCTGAAGGCCTGCGTCACGGCGCCCGGCGTCAGGCCGGCCGAAGTCAGCTCGGCCTTCGCGGCCTCCAGGGGCTTGCCCTTGAGGTCGGGAACGATCACGACTTCGGGCCCGCGCGAGATGGTGAGCGTCACCGCGCCGTTGCCGCGGATGCGCTTGCCCCCGGCGGGGTCGGTGTTCATCACGGTCCCCTTGTCGAAGGCCGCGCTGAACTTCCGGTCGATCCGCTTCACCCCGAGCCCGGCCGCCGAGAGCTGGGACTTGGCCTCCGTCTCGGTCTTGCCGAGCAGGTTCGGGACCTTGGTGAACTGGCCGGAGCTGATGTACCAGACGCCCGTACCGAGGCCGAGGAAGAGCAGGACGCCGAGCACGGTGAGCAGCACGCCGGGACGGCGGAACCGGGCGGCGGCCGGCGCCGACGCCGGCGCCGGGGGCAGGGGCAGGGGCGGAGCCGCGAGCCGGGAGGTGTGGGACACGGGCTCGGCGTGCGAGGTCACCGGGCGGGGGATCACGCTGGTGCGGTCCTCGGCGGCGGTCCGCTCCGCGGCGCGGGCCTGCGGCGGTACGGCATCCAGCTCGGCGTCGCCGAGCTGCGCGCGGGCGTCCATGGCCAGCCCGAGGAGGGCGGCGGCGTCGTAGGGGCGCAGATCGGGGTTGCGCGCGGTGGCCTGGGCGACGAGCTCGTCCAGCGCGGCGGGCAGCCCGGGGACGGCGGCAGAAGGGGGCGGAACGTCCTCGTTGAGGTGCTGGTAGAGCACCTGGGCGGGGTTGGCGCCGGTGTGCGGCTTGGAGCCGGCGAGCATCTCGTAGAGGACGACACCGCAGGCGTAGACGTCCACGCGGGTGTCGGCGACGCCGTTCTCGATCTGCTCGGGTGCGAGGTAGGAGACGGTGCCGAGGACGGACCCGGTGGTGTTGGTCACGGAGTCCACGGACCGGACCAGCCCGAAGTCGGCCACCTTGACCCGGCCGTCGTCGCCGATCAGCACGTTCTCGGGCTTCATGTCCCGGTGTACGAAGCCGGCCCGGTGTGCGGCGCCGAGGGCGGCGAGCACCGGTTCGAGGATGTCGAGGGCCGCGCGGGGCTGGAGCGCGCCGCGCTCGCGGAGCACGTCGCGCAGCGTGCAGCCGGAGACGTACTCCATGGCGAGGTACGTGTACGGGCCGTGCGTGCCCTGGTCGAAGACGGCCACGACGTTGGGGTGGGCCAGGCGGGCCACGGACTTCGCCTCACGGATGAACCGGTCGACGAAGCCGGGGTCGGCGGCGAGGGCCGGGTGCATCACCTTCAGCGCGAGGACCCGGTCCAGGCGGGTGTCGACGGCCCGGTAGACCGTGGCCATGCCGCCGGCCGCGATGCGGGCGTCCACGCGGTAGCGGCCGTCGAGCGTCTGCCCGACGAGGGGGTCATCCAGGGTCGTGTCCACCCGGCGATTCTACGAGGGTCGCTCGGACTCCCGTCCCGGGTGGTGGGTGCTTGCAGCCCATCTGTGACGTGGTGCGGGGCCCTCGCCCCAGGCGCTGGACATCGCATCGCCTCAGAGGTCTGAACGCCCGGCGCGGGTGCGCTGTTCGAGCGTGGCAAACTCGTCGAGCGTTCTGAGGGCCGGCCCCGATCCCATGTGGCCTGGTGAACGCGATGCGGCACCCCGTGGCACCGAGTGACCAGAAGAAGGAGGAGCACAGTGAAGATCGTGGTCGACGACCTCTCGGGCCCCGAGGTCGCCAGGTTCCTGGACGAGCATGTCCGGCAGATGCGGTCCATCACGCCTCTGGAGAGCAAGCACGCCCTCGATCTCGATGCCCTCCGCAAGCCCGAGATCACGTTCTGGTCAGTGAGGGATGGCGATGCCTTGGTGGGCTGCGGTGCGATCAAGAGGCTGGACGCGGGCCACGCAGAGCTGAAGTCGATGCGCACTGCACCCATACGCAAGCGGAGCGGGATCGCCTCCCTGCTGCTGGAGCACATCATCGCCGAGACCAAGCGCATGGGTTTCACGCGACTGAGCCTGGAGACCGGTACGGCCGAGTTCTTCCTACCAGCCAGGAAGCTGTACGAGAAGTTCGGCTTCATCCCCTGCGCGCCGTTCGCTGACTACCAGCCCGACCTGAACAGTACGTTCATGACAAGAAAGTGCTAAAGGCCGGCCCGAATCCCTCTCTCCCCCCACCCGCGGGAACCCGTACCGCCCCCTCAGAACGCCGGGCGTTCCGGGTCGAGGGTGGCGCGGCCCTCCACCGGGGAGGAGGCTTCCGCGAAGCGGCGTTGGGGGATGCGGCCCGCGCGGTGGGCCAGGCGGCCCGCCGATACCGCGTCCCGCATGGCCGCGGCCATCAGGACGGGGAGCTGCGCCCGGGTCACCGCCGAGGCGAGCATGACCGCCGCGCAGCCCAGCTCCATGGCCAGGGCCACGTCCGAGGCCGTTCCGGCCCCCGCGTCCAGGATGACCGGCACCCCGGCCCGCTCGGTGATCAGCTCGAAGTTGTGCGGGTTGCGGATGCCCATGCCGGAGCCGATGGGGGAGCCGAGCGGCATGATCGCCGCACAGCCCACGTCCTCCAGTTTGCGCGCGAGGACCGGGTCGTCGTTGGTGTAGGGGAGGACCGTGAAGCCCTCGTCGACCAGGATCTCCGCCGCGTCGAGCAGTTCGACCCCGTCCGGGAGGAGGGTGCGTTCGTCCGCGACGACCTCCAGCTTGATCCAGTCCGTGCCGAGGGCCTCGCGGGCCAGCCGGGCCGTCAGTACGGCCTCGCCCGCCGTGAAGCAGCCCGCGGTGTTCGGCAGGACCGAGATGCCGAGGCGGGTCAGGACGGACAGGACGGAGCCCTGGACCGTCGGGTCCAGGCGCCGCATAGCGACCGTGGTGAGTTCCGTGCCGGACGCGACCAGCGCCCGTTCCAGGATGTCCAGGCTCGGCGCCCCGCCGGTGCCCATGATCAGGCGCGAGGAGAAGGTCCGGCCGGCGAGGGTGAAGAGGTCGTCCGCCATGTGCTCAGCCTCCCTGGACCGCGGTGAGGACCTCGACGCGGTCGCCGTCGGTCACGGAGGTGTAGGGCCACTGGCCGCGCGGCACCACGGTCTCGTTGAGGGCGGCCGCGACCCCCTTGGTGGCCTCGGTGAGGGTGGCGACCACCGTGGCGAGCATGGTCCCGTCCGCGATCTCGCGCGGCTCGCCGTTGACGGAAATGGTCATGCGAACGACTCCTGTCGCGTGAGGGTGGACGTGAGGGTGGACGTGAGGGCGAAACGGCGCGGGGTGAAGGGGCGGGCGATCTCCGGCAGTTCGCCGGTGGTCAGCAGGTCCGCCATCACGTCCCCGGTCAGCGGGGTCAGCAGGACCCCGTTGCGGTAGTGCCCGGTGGCCAGGTGCAGCCCGGGGAGTTCGGTCGGGCCGAGGAGGGGGGCGTTGTCCGGCGATCCGGGCCGCAGCCCGGCCCGGGTCTCCACCAGGGGGAGTTCGGTGATCCCCGGCACCAGTTCGTGGGCGTCGCGCAGGAGTTCGTAGACGCCGCCCGCGGTGACGGTGGTGTCCCAGCCGAGTTCCTCGCTGGTGGCGCCGAGGACGAGCTCGCCGTTTTCGCGGGGTACCAGATAGACGTGGCTGCCGCGCACCACGGCCCGTACGGTCCGCGACAGGAACGGGGCGTACGACGCGGGCACCGCGAGCCGCAGCACCTGCCCCTTCACCGGCCGTACGGGAGCCACGGCCTCGGGCGGTACGCCGTCCAGCCGGCCGCTGAGCGAGCCCGCCGCCAGCACCACCTGGTCGGCGCGCAGCTCCGTACCGTCCGCGTCGTCGAGGACCGCGCCGCAGGCCCGGTCGGTGGTGGTCAGCAGCCGCGCCGCCCCGGCGCGGTGCAGGGCGACCCCGGCCCGTTCGCAGGCGGCCAGCAGGGCGGCCGCGAGGCGGCGGGGATCGACCTGGTGGTCGCCGTCCACGCGCAGGCCGCCGCGTACGCCCGGAGCCAGCATCGGCTCCAGGCGGCGGCACTCGCGGCCGGTCAGCCACTCGGACTCCAGGCCGCAGCGGCGCTGGAGGGCGTGCAGCTCGCGCAGGTGCAGCCGGTCGTCGGCGTCGAGGGCGACGGCGAGGGTGCCGCAGGCGCGGTAGCCGATGTCCACGCCGCCGCTGGCTTCGGCGAGCTCGGCGGCGAATTCGGGGTAGCGGGCGGCGGAGGCGAGGTTGAGCCCGAGCAGGGTCTCCTCGCCGTAGTGCAGCTCGGTGACGGCGGCCAGCATGCCGGCCGCGACCTGGGCGGCGCCGCCGCCGGGGGCCGGATCGGCCAGCGCGGTGCGCAGCCCGCGCCGGGCCGCCCGCCAGGCGGTGACCAGGCCGATGATGCCGCCCCCGATGACGAGGACGTCGTAGCCGGGACTCCGGCCGTTCCTGGATGAATGCATGGGCGTCCAGCCCCTCCCTTCGCCGGCATGACCCGGATCAGGTTCGTACGGTCGGAGGCCGGCCAGCCTCCCTCTCAGCCCGGTGCGCCCGGACTCCCGCGATAGGTTCGGTGCCAGAGTAACGCCGAGGCCGACGGCCGGTAAGGCTGCCTCCCCGGTGCCGGTCCTCGCGCGCTCCTCGAGAGGTCCTCGCGCGGTCCCCGTCGGCTCCCCGGTAGGTCCCCGCCCGCTGTTCCTGGCGGATCGTCAGTTGATTAGGGTGTGCCGCGTGAGCGAGCAGACGCAACAGCAGACGCAGCAGGCGGACATCACTCGGAGCGGCGTGGTGATCGTCGGCGCCGGGATGGCCGGGGTCCAGACCGCGGTCGCCCTCCGGGAACAGGGCTGGACCGGCCCGGTCACCCTGCTGGGAGCCGAACCCCACCAGCCCTACGACCGGCCCCCGCTGTCCAAGGCGGTGCTCCTCGGCAAGGCCGAGGACTCGGCCTTCGACGTCGACTTCGAGGAGCTCGGCATCCAGCTCCGGCTGGGGGTCGAGGTCACCGGGCTGCGGGCCGCCGACCGGGAGGTGGACACCGAGGCGGGCCCGGTGCCGTACGAGTTCCTCGTGCTGGCCACCGGAGCCGTCCCGCTGACCCTGCCCGGCGCGGAGGGCGTCCCCGGGGTGCACCTGCTGCGCACCCTGGACGACGCGGCCCGGCTGCGGCCCGTACTGGCGGCCGGCTCGGCGGTGGTGGTGGTCGGCGCCGGGTGGATCGGCGCCGAATTCGCCACGGCCGCCCGTGAGGCGGGCTGCGCGGTGACGGTGGTCGAGGCGGCCGACCGGGTGCTGGCGGGCGCGCTGCCGGCCGAGGTCGCCGAGCCGATGGGGCGCTGGTACGCCCAGGAGGGCGCCGAGCTGCTGACGGGCGCGCGGGTGGCCTCCGTGGAGCCGGGCCGAGTCCTGCTGGCCGACGGGCGGGAGCTGCCGGCCGAGGCGGTGGTGGTGGGGATCGGCGCCCGCCCGGCCACCGGATGGCTGGCCGGGTCCGGCGTGGAGCTCGGCCCGGACGGCGCGGTCACCGCCGACGAGTGGCTGCGCACCTCGGCGCCCGGGGTCTACGCCGTGGGGGACTGCGCCTCCTTCCCGTCGGGGCGCTACCGGTCCCGGCTGCTCGTGCACCACTGGGACAACGCGCTCCAGGGGCCCCGGGTGGTGGCGGCGGACATCCTGGCCGGGGGCTCCGGGGAGCAGGTCTACGACCCGGTCCCGTACTTCTGGTCGGAGCAGTTCGGCCGCTTCGTGCAGTACGCGGGCCACCACGCCGGCGCGGACGCCCCGCTGTGGCGCGGCGACCCGGAGGCCGACACCTGGTCGGTGTGCTGGCTGCGGGAGGGCCGGCTGGCCGCGGTCCTCGCGGTGGGCCGCCCGCGCGACCTGGCCCAGGGGCGCCGCCTCATCGAGTCGGGCGCCCTCGTGGACCCGGCGAAGGTCGCCGACCCGGCGATCGCGCTGAAGTCCGCCGTCCTCTGACCCGGCGGGGGCCCGGCGGGGCACGGGCCGGGGCCGGTTCCGGCCGGGCCCCGCTCGCCCCGGCCCGGCCCCTGGGGGCGAAGTCCCCTACCCGCCCTTCGCCCGTTCCCCGGGGGCTTCGCCCCGGACCCCTCCCGGGGCTTCGCCCCGGACGCCGCGCCCCCGGCCTGGGCCTCGGGCCGGTCCCGTTCCGGGCCTGTCCGGGCTTGCGCCGGGTCTCGTGCGGGCCCGTCGGGGCCTGCTTTCGGCCCCGTCCGCGCCCTGTCCGCGCCCCGTCCGCGACCCGTCCGGACCCCGGACGGGGTCGCTCGGGTACCGGCAGTCAGTCCGAGATGGCAGGCTTGTGCTCGTGACCGAGATTGACGCAAAGATCGATGCCCTTGTTCCCGCCTGGCTGTACCTCCCCGACATCGCGGAGATGCTCGACATCGAAGTGACCAAGGTTCGCCAGCTGGTCAAGGAAGGTCAGCTGCTCGCGGTGCGCCGCGGCGAGAACCGCTCCCTCCAGGTCCCCGCGGCCTTCATCGACGGAGACAAGATCGTCAAGGGGCTGGTCGGCCTGCTGACCGTCCTGCGCGACGACCGCTTCACCGACGCGGAGATCCTGGAGTGGCTCTTCACCGCCGACGAGACCCTGCCCGGTACCCCCGTGCAGGCACTGAGCGAGAATCGCGGCACGGAGGTGAAGCGCCGCGCTCAGGCGCTCGCCATCTGACCTGACTCCGCCTCAAGCGCGGTGGGCGGGACCCCGGCCGGGGCCCGCCCACCGCGTACGTACGTACGACACACCACCCGGGGGTACCCATGTCCGCCATCGCCGCCCAGCTGTCCGATGCCCGGCTCTACCTGTGCACGGACGCCCGCAAGCGGCAGGGCGACCTCCCCGAGTTCCTGGACGCCGTCCTCGCCGGCGGGGTGGACATCGTCCAGCTCCGCGACAAGGGCATGGAGGCGGGCGAGGAGCTGGAGCACCTCCAGGTCTTCGCCGAAGCGGCCCGCCGCCACGGCAAGCTGCTCGCCGTCAACGACCGGGCCGACGTCGCACACGCCATCGGCTCGGACGTGCTGCACCTCGGGCAGGGCGACATCCCGGTACCCGCCGCCCGCGCCGTCCTGGGCCGGGAGGTCCTCATCGGACGCTCCTGCCACTCGGAGGCGGAGGTCGACGCGGCCGTCGCCGAGCCCGGCGTGGACTACTTCTGCACCGGCCCCTGCTGGCCCACCCCCACCAAGCCCGGCCGGTTCGCCCCCGGACTCGGCCTCGTCCGGCACGCGGCCTCCCTCGCACAGGGCCGGCCGTGGTTCGCCATCGGCGGGATCGACGCGGGGAACCTGGACGAGGTACTGGACGCGGGCGCCTCCCGCGTCGTGGTCGTACGGGCCCTCACCGAGGCCTCCGACCCCGGCGCCGCCGCCGCCGACCTCGCCAAGCGGGTCCGCGCCCGGCTCGGCTAGCAGGTCCCGGGCGGCCCCGGCCGCCCGCGCCGCGGCACCCCGCCGTCTCATTTTCGCGTCCAATCCGTGGACACCGCTTCGAGGGACACCGGACCGCGTCTAACCTCCCCGTATGGCCCTTGGTACCTCTTCCACCTGGTCGGACCGTGCACACACGGTCCGCGACCTCATCGCGTCCGGGCGCTCGTACTCCTTCGAGTTCTGGGCCCCCAAGACGGAGAAGGGCGAGCGCAACCTCTGGAACGCGCTCCGCCGGGTCGAGGCGGTGGCCCCGAGCTTCGTCTCCGTCACCTACGGGGCCGGCGGCTCCACCCGCGGCGGCACCGTCCGGGCCACCGAGCAGATCGCCGCGGACACCACGCTGACCCCGGTCGCGCACCTCACCGCCGTCGACCACTCGATCGCCGAGCTGCGCAACGTCATCGGGCAGTTCGCCGACGCGGGCATCCGCAACATGCTCGTCGTGCGCGGAGACCCGCCGGGCAACCCCATGGGCGAGTGGGTGCCGCACCCCGAGGGCGTGCACTACGCGGCCGACCTGGTCCGGCTGGTCAAGGAGTCCGGCGACTTCTGCGTCGGCGTCGCGGCCTTCCCCGAGATGCACCCGCGCTCCTCGGACTGGGATACGGACATCCGGCACTTCGTGGACAAGTGCCGCGCGGGCGCCGACTATGCGATCACCCAGATGTTCTTCGATCCGGAGCACTATCTCCGGATGCGCGACAGCGTCGAGAGGGCGGGCTGCGACACCCCGATCATCCCTGAGGTCATGCCCGTTGTGAACATCAAGCAGCTCGACCGGCTCCCGCAACTCAGCAACGCAATCTTCCCCGCGGCCGTGAAAGAGCGCATGCTCGCGGTCAAGGACGACGCGGCCGCTGTACGCTCCATTGGCATCGAGTTCGCCACGGAGTTCTGCGCGCGGCTGCTGTCCGAGGGTGTCCCGGGGCTGCACTTCATCACGCTGAACAATTCCACGGCGACGCTGGAGATCTACGAGAACTTGGGCCTGCACCAGCGGGCCTGACCGGCCGGCCCCGTTCCCCGCGCGGGCGGCCGTACCGAGAGGGGCCCCGCATGGGAATGACGGTCCTCTACATCGCGTTCGGTTTCGTCGCGCTGTGGCTGCTTGCCGAGGTCCTGATGCAGTACAAGGCCCGGCTGCGCTGGCGCCTGCTCGCCTTCGCCGGGTTCGTCGGCGTGGTCGCCGGCGTCGTGCTGCCGTCGGTGCTCGTCATCGGGGCCGGCGCCGTCGCGTTCGCGATCGGCCAGACGCTGGTGACCCTCTCCTTCCGCAAGGGCTTCGTGTCCGGCTGGGCGCTGCGCCGGGGCAAGGCTCCCGAGCCCGAGCTCCCGCAGAGCCGGCGCCGCCGCAGCGGGGGCGCACCGCGCCCGGAACCGGCGCTGGAGGTGACGGCCCTGGAGTACGGGCCCGACACGGCCGAGGACGAGGACTCCGACGAGGAGTCCGGCGCGTTCACCCCGGGGCCCGTCCGCGAACAGGACCAGGGGTACTACCCGGCGCAGCCGGCCGCCGACGCGGCCGCTTCGTACGGGATGCCCGGCGAGACCACCGCCTTCGCCTCCCCGTTCGTCCCGGCCGAGCAGGACGCCCACCAGTACGCGGCGTACTACGACCCGCAGACCCAGGGCGGCTACGACTACACCACCGGCTATCCGGCCCCCGGCGAGCAGCAGGTCTACGCCGCCTACTCGGACCCGTACATCGGCACCGGCGGAGCCGTCGCCCCGCAGCAGCCGTACGGCTACGCGACCCCGTACGGCGGCTACGCCCCGGACCCCTACGCCCCCGACCCGTACGCGACCGGGCAGCAGGAGCAGTACTCCATGGACACCCCGCCCGGCGGGGTCTGGGTCCCGCAGCAGCGCGACGTGAGCCAGCCCTACCCGGCGGAGGAGCCGCAGCAGCAGCCGTACCCGTATCCGTACCAGGGCACGGGCGAGTACGAGCAGTACCGCTACTGAGACGTGATCCGGCCTACCGCGAACCGCGGAAGTCCGCGCCCTCCACGATCAGCCCGGCCACCAGGGCCCCCGTCATCCCGGCGTGGGCCAGCCCGCCGCCCGGGTGCGCCCAGCCGCCGGCCAGGTACAGCCCGGGCACGGCGGTGACGTTCGCCGGGCGCAGCAGCCGGCCCCCGGCCCCGGCCAGCGCGGGCGCGGGCACCCGGCCGTCCACCGAACCCGTCGCCGCCTCGACGTCGGTCGGGGTGCGCAGCTCGTGCCACAGCAGCCGCTCCCGCAGCCCGGGGACGGCCCGCGCGGCCGCCGTCAGCAGGTCCTCGGCCGACGGAGCGGGCGCGGACGCCTCGGTCAGCACGGCGTGCACGGTGACCGCCTCGTGCGCGGCGTCCGGCCGGGTGGCCGGGTCGTCGGGGCGCAGTACGGTCACCGGGCCCAGCAGCGTGCGGTGCGCGGCGTCGGCGTCCCTGGCCCCGCGCAGCGCGGCGAACAGGGTGTACCAGCGGGCGGGTTCCGCCGTACGGGCGGACGCGGAGTCCGGGGCGAGCGGGATCCGCAGCCGGCCGGGGTCGGCCGCGCAGACCACGTGGTCGGCCGCGACCTCGGTGCCGTCGGCCGTCACCAGCCCGGCCGCGCGGCCCTCGCGCAGGAGCACCTCGCGCACCTCGACGCCGAACTCGAAGACGACCTTCCGCTCCAGGCACCGTTCGTACACGGCGCTGGCCAGCTCCCGGATCCCGCCGCGCACGTACCAGCTGCCGAAGGTCTGCTCCATGTAGGGCAGCACCGCCGCCGAGGCGGGCGCGGTCGCCGGATCGACCCCGTACGCCCGTACGCGGGAGGTGAGCAGTTCGTCGAAGCCGCCGCCGCCGAGCTCGCGGGCGGCGACCTCGGCCAGCGTGGGCGGGCGGCGGCGCAGCAGGCCGCTCCCGCGCAGCGCGGGGTACGGATCGCGGCCCAGCGCGGAGCGGTCCGGGTGCAGCGGCTCCTCCAGGAGCGGCCGGCGGGTGGCGTCCCAGGCGTCCCGGGCACGGCCCAGGACCGCGCTCCAGCGGTCCCCGGAGCCGGGTCCGAAGACCGCGTCGACGGCGGCGGCGGCGCCGCCGTGCGAGCCGCCGGGGAAGGTGAGCGTACGGCCGTCCGGGAGGAGGTAGCGGACGGCGGGGTCGATCTGGACGAGCTCCGCGCACTCCTCCAGCGGGCGCTTGCCGGTCTTGACGAACAGATCGCGGTAGACGGCGGGCAGGTGCACCAGCCCGGGGCCGGTGTCGAAGACGAAGCCGTTGCGGGCGTACCGGCCGACGGCTCCGCCGTAGGTCGTCCCGCGCTCGTACACCGTCACCTGATGTCCGGCCACGGCCAGCCGTGCCGCCGTCGCCATCGCGCCCATGCCGGCGCCGATCACCGCAATTCGTGCCATGCCGCTGAGCCTATCGAGCGACGCGGGCCATCTCGTCTGCGAGCCTCTTCTCCTCGCGGCGCTGGGCCCGGCGGCGCCGGAAGCGGCGGATCCGGGACCAGAGGTAGATCAGCAGGGCGAGACCGATGATCAGCAGGACGGCGCAGATGATCGCGGCGGCCTCAGGATTGAACATCGCGAAGGTGACGATCCCGCCCACACCGAGGTCCTCGGCGGTGCTCATGGCGACGTTGCTGAACGGCTCGGGCGAGGTGTTGATCGCCATGCGCGTGCCGGCCTTGACGAAATGGCTGGCCAGGGCGGTGGATCCGCCGACCGCGCCGGCGGTGATGTCGGAGAGCGAGCCGCTCTGCCCGGCCAGCAGCGCGCCGACCACGGCTCCGGACACCGGGCGGATCACGGTGTGGACGGTGTCCCAGAGGGAGTCGACGTACGGGATCTTGTCGGCGACCGCCTCACAGAGGAAGAGGGCTGCCGCCACGATCAGCACGTCGGTGCGTTGCAGGGACGCGGGGACCTCGTCGGTCAGGCCGGTCCTGCCGAAGATGCCGAGCAGCAGGACCACGGCGTATGCGTTGATCCCACTGGCCCAGCCGCTGGTGAAGACCAGGGGGAGCACACTCATCTGGTCATCATGTCCCAGAAGCCGTGATCCGGCGCGGCCCCCCAGACTCCTTCCGGGGAACAGCGAAGGGACAGCCGCCTTCCGGCGGCCGTCCCTTCACCCGAGTCTGTCGGTGGGGCTACTGCCCCGGTTCGTCACGGCGGCGCTGCCACCGTTCCTCGATACGGGTCATCATCGACCGACGCTGCCGGTTCTGCCCTTGGGGCGAACCGCCTGCACTGCCGGAGGCGGGTTGCTCACCAGGCTTGGGTGCCTTGCGCCAACCGGTGACCACGAGCACCGTACAGCCCAGCATGACGAGGAACCCCACCACGCTGATCCACAGTACGTTCGGCACGATCACACCGGTCATGAGGAGCGCGATACCCACCACAATGCCTGCGACTGCCTGGTAAACCCGTCGCCGGGTGTACGTGCGCAGTCCGCTTCCCTCAAGCGCTGTAGCGAATTTGGGATCTTCGGCGTACAGCGCTCGCTCCATCTGCTCGAGCATTCGCTGCTCGTGCTCCGAGAGCGGCACGGGAGTCCTCCTCATCCGTCGGTCGCGGGGGGTAGCGACCAGGGGTCCCCTTCAGGATAGGCGGGGAATCGCCCCCGTGATACCCGCCCTCTACGCCACGTTCTAAAAAACACTGCCCGTAAAAAGTACCGCTTGGGGAATGCTCAGCGCCGTCTTGAACGGCCCACTGAGGACGTTATTCCCCAGAGGTCCGCTCGGCATGCCGGGCGCTGACCCCGATCATACGGGTCACGACGCCGGTTCGGAGGGTGAGTGGCGCACCGCGTTCCCGCAAGGTCCGCAGATCAGGCGGGCTTCTCGCCGAGGACGTGCAGCTGCGTGGCGACCGCGTGGAACGCGGGGAGCTCGGCGGCGGCCTCTTCCAGGCGCAGCAGGGCCTCGACGGCGCCCGGCTCGGTGTCCACCAGAACGCCCGGGACGAGGTCGGCGAAGATCCGCACGCCGTGCACCGCGCCCACGGCCAGACCGGCCTCGGAGACCAGGGCCGAGAGCTGCTCGGCGGTGAAGCGGCGCGGTACCGGATCGCCCGCGCCCCACCGCCCGGCCGGGTCGGCCAGGGCCGTACGGGCCTCCGTGAAGTGCCCGGCCAGGGCGCGGGCCAGGACGGCCCCGCCGAGTCCGGCGCCGAGCAGGCTGAGGATGCCGCCGGGGCGCAGGGCGGCCACCGCGTTGGCCACGCCCTCGGCCGGGTCGTCCACGTACTCCAGCACGCCGTGGCAGATCACCACGTCGTAGGACTCGCGCTCGACGACATCGAGCAGGCCCTGGGCGTCGCCCTGCACCCCGCGGACCAGATCGGCCACGCCGGCTTCGGCGACCCTGCGCTCCAGCCCGAACAGCGCGTTGGGGCTCGGGTCGACCACGGTGACCCGGTGGCCGAGGTGGGCCACCGGCACGGCGAACTTGCCGGTACCGCCACCCGTGTCGAGCACGTCCAGCACGTCCCGCCCGGTCGCCTTCACCCGGCGGTCGAGCGCCTCCTTGAGGACCTCCCACACCACGGCGGTGCGGAGGGAGGCGCGGGGGCGGGAAGTGTCCGACACGGCTGATGGCTCCTCGGCACGTTGGTTGAGCGGTCGATGCCCACCCTATTGCCTCTGACTGCCGGGCAGGTCATCCCACGTCCGGACGCTCCGTGCGCGGCAGCGGCAGGCTCTGGGCCGGACCGGCCGGAGACGGCGGGCGGAGCGCGAGCATCCGCTCCACCAGGCGCAGGAACATCGCGACGGCACGCACCAGATCGTCCGCGTCCCGGCCGGTGGCCGCGCCCGCTATGCCGGCCTCCGCCCGCGCCCGGCGGGCCGCTCCGGAGGCGAAGAGCGCGCTCCACTCGGTCAGTTCGGGCGCTATCTCCGGGAGCACCTCCCACGCGCTGCGGATCCGCGGCCTGCGCCGCGGGTGCACGGGCTCGGGCCGCCCGCGCGCGGCGAGCACGGCCGCGGCGGCGCGCAGCGCGGCGAGATGGGCGGTGGCGTACCGCTCGTTGGACCGGGTCAGCCGGGCGGCTTCGGCCAGGCCCTCGTGGGCCTTGGCGAGCAGGTCGAGGGCGGCGGGGGGTGCGGCCGACTTCCGGGGGACGGGGTGGACAGGGGACGGGGACGGTGTGGCCATGACGAACCTCCTGTCATTGCGTGCGCTTCGCGCTGCCTGGTGTAGCTGCTCCTACGAGTTGAGCTGTTCTTGCGTGTCCCCATCGTGACTGCCCCCACTGACAATCGCGCTGACCTGCGGTTTCGTCCCCAGGGTCGGGGTCCTGTCCGGGCAACTTCCGCCCTCTGTACAGCGGATGCGACCGGGGATGCTAGTTTTTGAACTGACTGGTCAGTTCAAAAGGAGGGGGAGGGCGTGGACAGCCCGCACGGCGCGGCCGTCAAAGCCGAGGACTTCGGAGTCAAGGGCCCGCGCGGCTGGGTGTTCCGGGGTGTCGGGATCGACGCGGCACCCGGCTCGCTCATCGCGGTCGAAGGCCCCTCCGGGAGCGGGCGGACCTGCCTGCTCCTCGCCCTCACCGGCCGGATGAAGCCCACCGAGGGCCACGCCGAGATCGGCCGCCACCGGCTGCCGAAGAAGATGGCCGCGGTCCGCCGCATCGCCGCCCTCGGCCCGGTGCCCGGGGTCAACGACCTCGACCAGGCCCTGACCGTCGCCGAGCAACTGCGCGAGGCAGCACTCCTCCAGCGGCGCTACGACGGACCCGTCCGCGCCCTGCTCCGTCCGCGCGAGGAGCGCCGCGCCTCGACCGCGGCCCGGATCGACGCCGCGCTGGACGCCGCCGGACTGGACGTCGCCGCCCTGCCGAAGGGGCCGCGCACCTCCGTACGGGACCTGGAACGGCTGGAATCCGTACGGCTGTCGGTGGCCATCGCACTGCTCGGCTCGCCGCGCCTGCTGGCCCTGGACGACCTGGACCTCAAGCTCTCGGACTCCGAGCGCGCCGAGGCCTGGGACCTGCTGCGCTCCCTCGCCGCCGCCGGGACCACCGTCCTCGCGGTGTGCAGCGAGGCCCCGTCCGACGCGACGGTCCTGCGCACCGGGCCGGCGGCCACCGCGGCCGGTGCCGCGACCGACGACCCGGCCGCGGCCCCGGCCGCGGGATCCGCCGAGGTGCCCCGCCCCACGGACTCCAAGGTCACCTGGGGCATCCAGGCCACCGCCCCGCACGACTCCGACGGCACCGACGGCACCGCCGACTCCGACGGAACCGACGCCGACGCCGCCGCTGACAGCGACGGCGCCGCCGGCGTCGGCGTCGCGGCCGCCGCCCACGACCCGCACGACACGAAGGGGGACGACGATGCGCTCGCCGAAGCTGGCCGCGCTTGAGCTGAAGCGGTTCGGGCGGGGGAAGCTGCCCCGGGCCGCCCTCGTCTCGCTGCTCCTGCTGCCGCTGCTCTACGGAGCCCTGTACCTCTGGTCCTTCTGGGACCCCTACAGCCGCCTCGACAAGGTGCCGGTCGCCCTCGTCAACTCCGACCGAGGCGCCACCGTCGACGGGAAGCAGATCGACGCCGGCGGCGAGATCACCCGCAAGCTGCGCGACAGCAAGACCTTCGACTGGCGCGAGGTGAGCGCCGAAGAGGCGGCCGAGGGGCTGGAGAACGGCACGTACTACCTCTCCCTCACCATGCCCGCCGACTTCAGCGCGAAGATCGCCTCCAGCTCCGGCGAGGACCCCGCCACCGGAGCCCTCCAGGTCAAGACCAACGACGCGAACAACTACATCGTCGGCTCGATCTCGCGCAGCGTCTTCTCCGAGGTCCGCTCCGCGGCGTCCACCAACGCCTCCCGCGGCTTCCTCGACAAGATCTTCGTGAACTTCTCCGACCTCCACGGCAAGACCGCCGAGGCCGCCGACGGAGCCGACAAGCTCACGGACGGCGCGGGCAAGGCGCAGAAGGGCGCCAAGGACCTCGCCGACGGCCTGGACACGGCGAAGGAGAAGAACGGCGAGCTCACCGGCGGACTGAAGAAGCTGAACGTGGCAGCCGGACAGCTGGAGACGGGTACGAAGGACGTCGCGGCCGGCACCCAGAAGCTCGCCGACAAGGTCGGCGGCGCCGCCGACAAGGCCCGCCCCTTCCTCAAGGACCCCAAGAGCCTCGCGGACAGCGCCGAACTCGTCGCCGACACCGCCCGGGTCGTCAACAACCACCTCGAAGCCTTCGCCAAGGCGGCCCCGGCCGCCGCCACCGTCACCCAGCGCGTCTCCACCGGCGCCGCCGACATCTACGCGAAGACCTGCACCACCGGCGCGCAGCCGCTCCCCGACACCTGCCCGCAGCTGAAGAAGCTCAAGGACGATGCCGCCGAAGCCGCCGAACTCGCCGGTGACGTCGACACCCTGATCAAGAACGCGAACGGCGACCTCTCCACCCTGCGCAAGCAGCTCACCGACCTGGAGCGCGAAGCCCGCCTCCTCGTCACGCGGGCCCCCGGCCTCTCCGCGGACCTCGAAGCCGCGGTCACCCAGGTGAACGCCCTCAACGACGGCGCCCACAAGGTCTCCGACGGCATGGCCCGGCTGCACACCGGCATCGGCTCCGCCACCAAGGGCTCCGGCGAACTCGGCACGGGCGTCGGCAAGCTCGGCGCCGGCGCGCACGACCTCGACGGCGGCCTGGTCAAGCTCGTCGACGGCAACGGCGACCTCGCCGGCGGCCTGCACGAGGGCGCGGCCAAGATCCCGGCCTACGACCAGCAGCAGCGCGATGCCCGGACCGAGGTCATGGCCGACCCGGTACGGCTCGCCAACCAGTCCCTGCACAAGGCGCCCAACTACGGCACCGGCTTCGCCCCGTACTTCATCCCGCTCTCCCTCTGGGTCGGCGCGATGGTCGCCTACATGCTGATCGCACCCCTGAACCGGCGGGCGCTCGCCGCCGGGGCCTCGCCCTGGCGGATCGCCCTCGCGGGCTGGCTGCCCGTGGCCGGGATCGGCGCCGCGCAGGTGGGCGCACTGATGTCCGTACTGCACTGGGGACTCGGCCTGGAGATGGCCCGGCCCGTGCTCACCGTCGCCTTCCTGATGCTGGTCACCGGCTGTTTCGCCGCGATCGTCCAGTGGCTCAACGCCAAGTTCGGCGCGGCCGGGCGGATCCTGGTCCTGGCCGTCCTGATGCTCCAGCTGACCTCGGCGGGCGGCACCTATCCCGTCCAGACCAGCCCCGGCTTCTTCAACGCCATCCACCCCTACCTGCCGATGTCGTACGTGGTCGAGAGCCTGCGCCGGCTCATCACCGGCGGCGACCTCGCCCCGGTCTGGGAGGGCTGCGCGGTCCTCACCGCCTTCACGGTCGGCGCCCTCGCCCTCACCGCTCTGGCCGCCCGCGGCAAGCAGGTGTGGACGATGGACCGGCTGCGCCCGGAACTGAGCCTGTAGCCCGAAGGGACGGGTTGACCTGTGAGAATCAGCGCCATGGAAAGCAGCAGCACCGGTACGGCCGGGGGCGGCGGCCGCCGCCAGGCCACACGGCAGAAGCTCTACGAAGCGGCCGTCACCCTCATAGCGGAGCAGGGCTTCTCCGCGACCACGGTCGACGAGATCGCCGAGCGGGCGGGCGTGGCGAAGGGCACCGTCTACTACAACTTCGCCAGCAAGAACGACCTCTTCGAGGAGCTGCTGCGGCACGGCGTCGGACTCCTGACCGAGTCCCTGCGGACGGCGGCCGAATCGACCGAGGCCAGGGGCGGGACCCGGGTCGAGGCGCTCGACGAGATGATCCGGGCCGGACTGGTCTTCATCGACCGGTACCCCGCCTTCACCCAGCTCTACGTCGCCGAGCTGTGGCGCACCAACCGGACCTGGCAGTCCACGCTGATGGTCGTCCGGCGGGAGGCCGTCGCCGTCGTCGAGACGGTGCTGCGCGAAGGCGTGGAGCGGGGTGAGCTCAGCGCGGAGATCGACGTGCCGCTGACGGCTGCGGCGATGGTGGGGATGGTGCTGGTGGCGGCGCTGGACTGGCAGTCCTTCCAGAGCGAGCGGTCGCTGGACGACGTGCACTCGGCGCTGTCGCTGCTGTTGCGGGGCCGGGTGAGCGGGAACCGCTGACGGTTCCCGCTGCCGGTTCCCGCTGCCGGTGACCCCCGATCGGCGGTGCCGCGGGGGTGGCGGGGCCGCGTAGAACTGGTGGGGCGGGTGAGTATCCGTACCTAGGCGCGGAAATGAGTACCTGCGCGGATGGGCGCGGGGCGCGTTGACGCCAGACTGGGGGCTACGGACAGGGACCCGGGCCGGACCGCCGACACGGGGCGGCAGGTGCGGACCGGGTCTCTCCGGCCGACGGGGTGGGAACACGGCCGAGGCCGGGGCTCGGGGGGATCGAGCCCCGGCCTCGGCCGTGTTCCCGTTCCGGCGAAGCCCGGCCCCGGCTGCGGGTGTGCCGCTGCGCGGGGCGAAGTCCCCGCAGCGACCCTCACCGCTGCGCGGGGCGAAGTCCCCTACCCGCCCTTCGCCCGTTCCCCGGGGCTGCGCCCCGGACCCCCCTGGGGCTCCGCCCCAGACCCCGCGCCTCAAACGCCGGCGAGGCTGAAATTGCCCCACGGGCAATCCAGCCCGCGACGGGCGAAATCCACCCCCGCCGGCGTTTGAGGCGCGGGTCCGGGCGGAGCCCGGGGAACGGTGGAAGGGCGGGTAGGGGACAGCCCCGCAGGGCACCCCGACCCGCCCCCACCGTCAGCCGCGGCCGCGCAGCGGGATGCGGGCCCGGCCCCGCCGTCAGCCGCGGCTGCGCAGGGGGAGCCGGGTGCGGAGGCGGGCCGTGGCCGAGGCCGCGCGGTCGGTCAGCGCCGCCCACCGGGCCGAGACGGCCCAGCGCACGCGCGCCGCCGAGCGGGGGAGGAACAGGGCCCGCAGCCGGGACCATCGGGACACCCCCGCGAGGAGCCCCGCACGGGCCAGCCCCACGTCCTGCGCCAGGTCCCCGTACGAGGGCTCCGACCCCGGCGGAGCATAGAGCGCGCGCTCCACCGAGCCCGCGACCCGGCGTACGGCATCGGCCGCCGCCGGATCCAGCCGGCCCAGGGACACCACCCGGTCCGCCGCCCCCCGGGGCGACAGCGCCTCGTCCGGGACGATCCCGACGTCCCACGCAGCGTCGCCCAGCTCCCGCCAGGCGGCGAGGACCTGCCCCGAGCCGAGCCGCCGCGCGCGCAGTCGCCCGCGCCACAGGAACGGCAGCAGCGGCAGGGCGAGGAGCAGGAGGCCGGCGGCCGTCCAGGCGAGCACGGTGCCCGCCGAGGGGCCGTCGCCCCCCGCGCCCGTGTTCCGCTGCGCCGCGAGCGGACCGCACTCGCCCAGCTTCTTCTGGTCGGCGGGGCAGTCGTCCGCCGTCGAGGGCCTGGCCGAAGGCTGCACCGCGCTCGCGGACGGGGCCGACGTCGGCGCGTTCGGCAGGGGCTGCGGGGTGGTGGGCCGGCTGTATTCCGGGACCGTGATGCCCGAGCGGGGCGTCGGCTCGAAGCGGGTCCAGCCCACGCCCTCGAAGTACAGCTCCGGCCAGGCGTGCGCGTCCCGCATCGAGACGTTGACGACGCCGTCGGACTGCTTGACCCCGGGCGTGAAGCCGACCGCGACCCGCGCCGGGATCCCGAGCGTGCGTGCCATCGAGGCCATCGAGAAGGCGAAGTGGACGCAGAAGCCCTCCTTGTCGGCGAGGAACTTGGCGATGGCCTGCGAACCGGTACCCGAGGACACCTTCGTGTCGTAGCGGAACCCGCCGCTCACCGCGAAGTAGTCCTGGAGTTTGACCGCCGCCGAGTAGTCGTCCTTCGCGCCGCGCGTCACCTCGCGGGCCGTCTGGACGACGACCTCCGGCAGGTTGTCCGGCACCTTCGTGTACTCGGCCGCGATCTCGGGATTCGCCGCCGGCGCGCTGCGCAGCTGCTCCGCCGTCGGGTTCAGCAGCAGGCTGCGCACCGAGTACTGCACGCCCTGGGCGTTCTGGAACTTGTCCTTGCCCAGCTGGTCACCGACGAGCGTCCGCCCGGCCGGCTCGAACCGCCACTTCCCGGCGATGTCCACCCCCGTCGCCGGATACGGCATCGGCAGGTAGCGCTGCGCGTACGTCTGCGCCGAGGAGATGAAGGTCTGCACCTCGGTCGCGCCGTTCAGCACGCCGTCGCTCACCCCGGGCGGGTTCGGCATCCGCTTCGGGACGTCCGTCAGGGCCCGCCCCGAGGCCTCCCACTTGACGCCGTTGAACTCGTCCAGCGCCAGGATCCGCAGGTACTGCTCGCTGAGCTGCGGGCTGTCCGTGCGGTACCGCAGCACCACCCGGTTGTCCTGGGTGTTCAGGCTGCTCTGCAGGGAGACCAGCGGGTTGACCGCCTGGATCGACGGGCCGAGTCCGTTGCCCTCGCCCTCGCCCGCGCCGCCGCCCGGGCCCAGTACTCCGCTGCCCATCGAGGGCAGCACCACCGGCACCGCCAGCGCCAGACCCAGCGCGACCGCGCCGATCCGCCGCCCCGTGCGCACCGGGGCGAGCGCCTGCCCGCCGCCCGGGGATCCGGCGGACACTCTCCCGCGCGGGGCGGCGCCGAAGACCCGGCCCCACTGTGCGAGCCGGTCGCGGCCCTCGGCCAGGAGGAGGAGGAGGTAGCCGCAGCCCGCCAGCACGAAGGAGACCCAGGAGGCGCCGCCGGAGCCGGTGGCCGCGCCCGACAGGCCCGCCGCCACCGAGTACAGCGCCAGCAGCGGCAGCCCGGCCGCGGCGGCCGTGCGTACGGTCACCGCCAGCAGGTCGACCAGCAGCCCGATCAGCAGCACCCCGGACACCAGCAGCAGCCGGATCCCGTCCGTCAGCGGCGCCGGCATCGAGAACTCGTTCACGTCCTGCACGCCCTGGCGGAACAGCGCGCCGAAGTCCGTCACGAGATAGTCCAGCAGTCCGTCGCCGGCGACGGACTGCATCTTCCCGCCGAACAGCAGCATCAGCGCCAGCAGCGATACGAGGACCTGCGCCGCCACGGTCAGCGTCCGGGCCAGCGGCACCCGCCGCGCCCCCGCGCCCACCGCGCTCTGCAGCGCCAGCAGCGCCGCCGCCTGCGGCAGCCAGCCGGCCGATTCCACCAGCGGGTTCAGCGACCAAGCGGTGAACAGCGTCGCCAAAGCCGCGAAGACCGTCAGTCTCGCCCGCCCGCTCATCCCCAGCCCCCCGCCGAACCCGAACCGCCCGCCGCGGCGATCGGCGCGTTGCCCGCCTGCCGCCACAGCTCCCCGAAAGCCACCCCGGGCGGGGCGGCCAGCGCCGTCCAGCCCGCGTCGCGCAGCCCGCCCAGGCGCTCCTCCAGCGGAGGCAGCCCCTGCGACGTCACCGAAGCCAGGCCCTGAGGCCGCCCGGACCAGTCCGCGGAGTCCAGGACGAAGGCGACGGCGCCTCCGCCGCGGCGGCACATCTTGGCCGCCAGTCCCGTCTGTACGTCGTCCAGGTCTCCGAAGAAGGCGATGAGGAGCCCGTCCCCGCCGGCTCCGCCGAGGCCACTGCCGGCGCCGTTGCTCCGTACCGCGTCGCAGGCCCGCGAGAGGCCCGCGCCGTCGGAGTGGCCGACCACCGCGAGGGTGTCCATCAGCAGGCCGGCCGCCTCCGCGGACTCCTGCCCGCCGGAGGTGAAGCCGCCGCCCTCGCGGGGCACGCAGTCACCGGTGTCGGTCAGCAGCCGCACGGAGAAGCCCTGCTCCAGCAGGTGCACCAGGGCCGACGCGGCGGCGGAGACGGCCCACTCGAAGGCGGAGTCGGGGCCGGCGCCCTCGTAGGCGAGGCGCCGGGTGTCCAGCACGACGGTGGCCCTGCTGCGCTGCGGCTGCTCCTCGCGGCGCACCATCAGCTCGCCGTAGCGGGCGGTGGAGCGCCAGTGCACGCGGCGCAGGTCGTCGCCGCGCCGGTAGCCGCGCGGGATCACGTCGTCCTCGCCCGCCAGGGCCAGCGAGCGGCGGCTGCCGTCGCCGTAGCCGGAGGACTCGCCGGTGAAGCGCACCAGGGGCAGCGCCTCGGTGCGCGGGATGACGGTGAGGGTGTCGTAGGCGGAGAAGGAGCGGGTCAGCTCGACCAGCCCGAAGGGGTCGGTGAGGCGCAGCTGGAGCGGGCCCAGCGGGTAGCGGCCGCGCAGATCGGAGCGGACCCGGTAGGACACCTCGCGGCGGCCGCCCGGCTCCACCCGGTCCAGCACGAAGCGCGGCCGGGGCCCCAGCACGTACGGCACCCGGTCCTGGAGCATCAGCAGCCCGGTCGGCATCCGCGAGGTGTTGTCGAGCCGCAGCTGCACCCGGGCCTCGGAGCCGGCGGGCACCCGCATCGGGGTCAGCCGGCGGGTGCCGGTGACCCGGTGGCGGGTGCGGTGCAGGGCCAGGACGCAGAGCAGCGGCAGCACGGCGAGCAGCAGTCCGACCCGGAGCAGCTCGGACTGCCCGAGGACGTACGCGCAGAGCCCGGCGGCGATCCCGGCGGCCAGGAAGGACCGGCCGCGGGTGGTCAGCCCGGACAGCGACGCGCGCAGCCCGGCCGCGCTCCCGGCGGACTGCGGGCCCCGGCCGCCCGCGCCGTGCGGGGCGCCGGCGCTCATCAGAAGCCCCGGATGCCCGCGCCGGGCGGGATCTCGCCGCGCGAGGGCGCGGCCGGTACGGGGGTGCGCTGGAGGATGTCGGCGACGACCTGCTCGGCGGTGCGCCGGCTCAGCTGGGCCTGAGCGGTGGGCAGCAGCCGGTGCGCGAGCACCGGTCCGGCCAGGGCCTGGACGTCGTCGGGCAGGACGTAGTCCCGTCCGGCCAGGGCGGCGGAGGCCTTCACGGCACGCAGCAGGTGCAGGGTGGCGCGGGGCGAGGCGCCCAGGCGCAGGTCCGGGTGGCTTCGGGTGGCGGAGACCAGGTCGACGACGTAGCGCCGGACGGGCGGGGCCACGTACACCTCGCGGACGGCTTCGATGAGCTTGCCGATGTCGTGGGCGTGCGCGACGGCCGTCAGGTCGTCGAGCGGGGAGAGCCCGCCGTGCACGTCGAGCATCCGCAGCTCGGCCTCGGGGCTCGGGTAGCCCACCGAGACCCGGGCCATGAAGCGGTCGCGCTGGGCTTCGGGGAGGGGATAGGTGCCCTCCATCTCCACCGGGTTCTGGGTGGCGACCACCATGAAGGGGCTCGGCAGCGTGTAGGTGGTGCCGTCGATGGTGACCTGGCGCTCCTCCATGGACTCCAGCAGCGCGGACTGGGTCTTGGGGGAGGCGCGGTTGATCTCGTCGCCGATGACGATCTGCGCGAAGATCGCACCCGGTTTGAACTCGAACTCCCGGCGCTGCTGGTCGTAGATGCTGACGCCGGTGATGTCCGAGGGCAGCAGGTCCGGAGTGAACTGGATCCGCTGGACCGAGCAGTCGATCGACTTGGCGAGCGCCTTGGCCAGCATCGTCTTGCCGACGCCGGGAACGTCCTCGATCAGCAGGTGGCCCTCGGCGAGCAGGACGGTCAGCGCGAGCCGGACCACCTCCGGCTTGCCCTCGATCACGCTTTCGATCGATTCCCGCACCTGCTGCGCCGTGCTGGTCAGATCCGC
The DNA here is from genome assembly GCF_022808175.1 of Streptomyces sp. AP-93. Lineage (GTDB taxonomy): Bacteria > Actinomycetota > Actinomycetes > Streptomycetales > Streptomycetaceae > Streptomyces. The sequence continues at coordinate 482,876 of NZ_JALGBX010000001.1, forward strand.
GAGGCTCGCTCGGTCGTCATACGTGGTCACCTGGTTCTCCTCGACCCTTTCCCAGGGCCGGCGCCCCATGGCGCATGACCGGCCCACCCCGAAACACCTCAGAAACCGCGAGCAATCATGAACGCGGACACCGGCCCGGAAGGGTTTCCGGGTGACGTCTCCCCGCATTCTTGACGGCGCTTGGCCCTGGTGTCACTCAAGAGGTGGGATCGATCTCCCGCAGGAGCCCGGTGTGCACGTCGAAGACGAAGCCTCGCACATCGTCCTTGTGGGGCAGGAAGGGGTTCGTGCGGACCCGCTGCATGGACTGGCGGACGTCCTGGTCCACGTCACGGAAGGCCTCGACGGCCCAGGCGGGGCGCTGGCCGACCTCGTCCTCCAGCTCGTGCCGGAAGTCCTCGGTCAGGCTTTCGAGACCGCATCCGGTGTGGTGGATGAGTATCACCGTGCGGGTGCCGAGCGCCCGCTGGCTGATGGTGAGGGAGCGGATGGTGTCGTCGGTGACCACCCCGCCGGCGTTGCGGATCGTGTGACAGTCGCCCAGCTCCAGGCCGAGGGCGGCGTGGAGGTCGAGGCGGGCGTCCATACAGGCCACGACGGCGACCTGGAGGACCGGGCGGGCATCCATGCCGGGGTCGGTGAACTTCGCGGCGTAGGCGCGGTTCGACGACACCAGGCGGTCGGTGACGGAGTGGTCCTCGGCGGCCTGGGGCGCGGAGGCGGCGGGTACGGGTACGGAAGTCGTCATGGATACGACGGTAATGGTCACAGGACGTGTGAGCATCGAGTGAGGGTGGACAAAGAAGGTCACCCGGTCCTGTTGTGAGCTAACCCACAGGGGTGAGGCGCACGCGGCCATCCGGGTGATTCGCGGCATGTGCCGCTTCGGTCGCAGCGGGGCGCACGGCGCGCGGGGCGGTTCGTTGACCGCGGCGACCGTTGCACTAAAGTGACGCGAACCGGCCGGAGCCCGGCCCTGACCGGCCGCCCGGCCCTTTGGTAAGACTCCGCGTGCGCGGCGCGGCGTATGCCTGCCGCGCCGTTATCTGAGAGGGCGCTTTGACTAGCGAGTCCCGACACGTCCCGGTGATGCTCCAGCGGTGCCTGGACCTGTTGGCCCCGGCACTGGAGAGGCCCGGGGCCGTCGTCGTCGACTGCACCCTCGGCCTCGGCGGCCACAGCGAGGCCCTGCTCACCCGGTTCCCCGAGGCCCACCTGATCGGCCTGGACCGCGACAAGGAAGCCCTGCGCCTCTCCGGGGAGCGTCTTGCGCCCTTCGGGGACCGGGCCACCCTCGTCCACGCCATCTACGCCGACCTCGCCGAGGTACTGGACGGCCTGCGCATCCCCACCGTGCAGGGCATCCTCTTCGACCTCGGCGTCTCCTCCATGCAGCTGGACGAGGCCGACCGCGGCTTCGCCTACGCGCAGGACGCCCCGCTCGACATGCGGATGGACCAGACGACGGGCATCAGCGCGGCCGAGGTCCTCAACACCTACGCACCCGGTGAGCTGGTCCGGATCCTGCGCCAGTACGGCGAGGAGAAGCAGGCCAAGCGGATCGTGTCCGCCGTGGTGCGCGAGCGGGACAAGGAGCCCTTCACCAACAGCGCGCGCCTCGTCGAACTGATCCGCGACTCCCTGCCGCAGGCCGCGAAGCGGACCGGCGGCAACCCGGCCAAGCGCACCTTCCAGGCGCTGCGCATCGAGGTCAACGGCGAGCTGTCCGGACTGGAGCGGGCCATCCCCGCCGCGGTGGACCGGATCGCGGTCGGCGGCCGCATCGTGGTGCTCTCGTACCAGTCGCTGGAGGACCGCCTGGTCAAGCAGGTCTTCGCGGCCGGCGCGACCTCGACGGCCCCGCCCGGGCTGCCGGTCGTACCGGAGAAGTACCAGCCGAAGCTGAAGCTGCTGACGCGCGGTGCTGAGCTGCCGACCGAGGAGGAGATCGCGCAGAACCGGCGTGCGGCCCCGGCCCGCTGCCGCGGGGTGGAACGCATCCGGGAGGCGCGGCTGTGAAACGCCTGGGGCGGGTGCTGGGGGGACCGGTCGCCGGACAGGCGGCGCGGACCCCGTTCGTCCTGCTGGTCGTGGCGCTGCTCGGCGGCGGGCTGATCAGCCTGCTGCTGCTGAACTCGGCGCTCAACCAGGGCTCCTTCCAGCTGAGCAAGCTGAAGCGGGAGACCACCGCGCTCACGGACGAGGAGCAGGCGCTGCAGCGGGACGTGGACGGCTACTCGGCGCCCGACGCGTTGCAGCGGCGGGCGCACGAGCTGGGGCTGGTGCCGGGTGGCAGCCCGGTCTTCATCGGGCCCGACGGCAAGGTCGCCGGGACCGCGTCGCCGGCCGCCGAGCCGCCGCCCCCGTCTCCGCCGGCGTCCGCCCCGCCGGTCTCGCCCTCACCGGGCGCAGCCGTGCCGAGCCCGGCCGGCTCCCCGGCCCCGGCGCCCTCGGGCGCTGCCGCCGGTCCGGCCCCCTCGGGCGCTGCCGCTCCGGCCGCCTCCACCGCGCCGTCGGGCGGCGCCCCCCAGCCCTCCCAGACCCCTGGACGGTGACGTCGTGACGCGTACCCCTGCGGGGCATGTCCCCTACCCGCCCTTCCGCCGTTCCCCGGGCCTGCCCGGACCCGGTCCTCAAGCGCCGGACGGGCCGGGGGTGTCCCCGGAGCTCCGCCCCGGACCCGTGGCCGCACGCGGCGCCGTTCCCGGGGACCAGCCCCCGGACCCCCGCGCCTCAAACGCCGGCGGGGCTGGAATTGGCCGGCGTCGGCCTGGATTGCCCGCAGGGCAATATCAGCCCCTCCGGCGTTTGAGGAGCGGGGTCTGGGGCGGAGCCCCAGGGGTTTCGGCGCAGCCGGGCTTCGCACGGCGCAGCCAGGGCTCAGCCCCGTCGGCGCCCGGAGGCTGCGCATGAGCCCGCAGGAGCCGCCGCGGCGGCGGGTGCCCGGCCCCGGGCGGCCCCGGCCCGGCGGGGCCCCGGCGCGGGCTTCGGCGCGGCCGGCCGCCAGGCCCGCCACCCGCCGCCCCGCCCCCGCGAGGAAACCGCACACGATCCGGCTCGGTGCCCCCAAGCCCCGCCTGCGGCTGGTCAGCGTCGGGCTGACGCTGGTGATGCTGGCGTTCGTCGTACGGCTGCTCCAGGTGCAGGCCGTCGACGCCTCCGCGTACTCCGCCAAGGCTTCCGAGAACCGCTTCGCCAGCTACACCCTGGCCGCCGAGCGCGGGGAGATCACCGACCGCAAGGGCGTGGCGCTGGCCACCAGCGTGGACGCGTACGACATCACCGCCGACCCGCACATGTTCACCGTGCAGGAGAGCAAGGCCCCCGACGCCCCCGAGCAGGCGGCCGCGCTCCTCGCGCCGATCCTCGGCAAGGACGCCAAGGAGCTCACCGCGCGGCTGAAGACGAAGAACACCCGCTACGTGGTCCTCGCCCGCCGCCAGACCCCCCAGGTCTGGAACCAGATCAAGGGCCTCAAGAAGGTCTTCGCCGAGAAGGCGTCCGCCGACAAGGACAACAACGGCCCCGGCGCCAACGTCCTGGCCGGCGTGTTCAACGAGCCCAGCAGCAAGCGCGTGTACCCGAACGGCGACCTCGCCGCCGGGATACTGGGTTACGTCAACGCCGAGGGCAACGGCGGCGGCGGCCTGGAGTCCTCCCTCGACAAGAAGCTGGCGGGCAAGGACGGCCGGCTCACCTACGCCCAGTCCGGCGGCCGCCGCGTCCCGACGGCCGGGTCCGACGAGAAGCCCGCCGTGCCCGGCGAGGACATCGAGCTGACCATCGACCGCGACATCCAGTGGGCCGCGCAGAGCGCCATCACCGAGCAGGTCGCCAAGTCGGAGGCCGACCGCGGGTACGTCATCGTCCAGGACACCCGCACCGGCGAGGTCCTCGCCATGGCCAACGCCCCCGGCTTCGACCCCAACGACCTGTCCAAGGCCAGCTCCGCCGCCATGGGCAACGCCGCGCTCCAGGACGTGTACGAGCCCGGCTCCACCGCCAAGGTGATGTCCATGGCGGCCGTCCTGGAGGAGAAGAAGGCCAGGCCCGACACCCACGTCGAGGTCCCCAACCGGCTGCACCGCGGCGACCGGCTCTTCAAGGACGACATCGACCACCCGACCTGGTACCTGACCCTCAACGGGGTCCTGGCCAAGTCCTCCAACATCGGCACCATCCTGGCCACCGGCCAGCTGGGCCCGACGCAGCCCGAGGCCAACAAGGTCCTGTTCTCGTACCTGGACAAGTTCGGCATCGGCCGGCCCACCGGCCTGAACTACCCCGGCGAGTCCCGCGGCATCCTCGCCCCGCCCGAGAAGTGGTCCACTTCCCAGCAGTACACGATCCCCTTCGGCCAGGGCCTGTCCCTCAACGCCATGCAGGCGGCCTCCGTGTACTCGACGATCGCCAACGGCGGGGTCCGCATCGCCCCGACCCTGGTCCGCGGCACCAGGGGCCCCGACGGCCGCTTCACCCCGGCCCCGGCGCCCGCGAAGAACCAGGTGGTCAGCAAGGAGACCGCCAAGACCCTCGCGGAAATGCTGGAGTCGGTGGTCGACGACCAGGAGGGCACCGGCACCAAGGCCCGGATCCCCGGCTACCGGGTCGGCGGCAAGACCGGCACCTCCAACCGGGTGGATCCGGCCACCGGCCGCTACAAGGGCTACACCGCCTCGTTCGCAGGCTTCGCACCCGCGGACAACCCCCGCATCACCGTGTACTGCGCCATCCAGAACCCCACCAAGGGCAGTTACTTCGGTGGCCAGATCTGCGGGCCCATCTACAAGAAGGTCATGGAGTTCGCCCTCAAAACCCTCCAGGTCGCTCCCACCGGAACCGCCCCCGCCGGACTCCCGGTCACCTACGAACCCGGCGCGCAGCCCGGGCAACAGCCCGGCCCGCAGCCGAGCCAGTGACCGCCTTCCCCGTCGGCCCGCCCCAGAAAAGCGTGAGGCACCACCAGTGACAACGATCACCCCCGAATCCGGGAACCACGCGTCCGCCGCCCCCGAGGCCGGGCCCTCGCTTCGCGAGCGGCCCGCCGGGCCCGGTACGCTCACCGCCGTGCCCCACGCTGATCAGCCCAGAACCACCCAGAACGACGCACCGGCAGCGCCGCCGGGAGCGCCACGTCCCCTGTCCGTCCAGCCGACGCCCCTCGGCGAGCTGGCGGAGCTGCTGGGAGTGGAAGTCCCCGGCGCGCAGACGCGGATCACCGGCATCACGCACGATTCCCGTGCCGTGCGCCCCGGAGACCTGTACGCGGCCCTGCCGGGCGCCAAGCTGCACGGTGCGGACTTCGCCGCGCAGGCGGCCGCCCTCGGCGCCGCCGCCGTGCTGACCGACCAGGCCGGCGCGGAGCGCGCCGCGGCCACCGGACTCCCGGTCCTCGCCGTCGCCGACCCGCGCGGCCGGATGGGCGAACTGGCCGCCGCGGTCTACGGACGGCCGGGCGGGGCCCTGCTCCAGATCGGCATCACCGGCACCTCCGGCAAGACCACCACGGCGTACCTCGTCGAGGGCGGACTGCGCGGCGCCGGACGCAGGACGGGGCTCATCGGCACCGTCGAGATGCGCGTCGGCGACGAGCGCATCAAGTCCGAGCGCACCACCCCCGAGGCCACCGACCTGCAGGCGCTCTTCGCCGTCATGCGCGAACGCGGCGTCGAGGCGGTCACCATGGAGGTCTCCAGCCACGCCCTGGTGCTCGGCCGGGTCGACGGCTGCGTCTTCGACGTGGCCGTCTTCAACAACCTGAGCCCGGAGCACATGGAGTTCCACTCCGACATGGAGGACTACTTCCAGGCCAAGGCGCAGCTCTTCACCGAGCGCCGCGCCCGCCTCGGCGTGGTCAACATCGACGACGAGTACGGCCGCCGCCTCGCCAAGGAGTCGCCGATCCCGGTCGTCACCTTCTCCGCCGCGGGCGACCCGGCCGCCGACTGGCGGGCCGAGGAGGTGGTCTCGCGCCACATGGACTCGACCCTGACCCTGGTGGGTCCCGCGGGCGAGCGGGTCCGGGCCACCGCCCCGCTGCCCGGTCCGTTCAACGTGGCCAACACCGTCGCCGCGGTCGTCACGCTCGCCGCCGCCGGCGTCGACCCGCAGACCGCCGCCGACGGCGTCGCCGCGGTCCCCGGCGTGCCCGGCCGCCTGGAGCGGGTCGACGCGGGACAGCCGTACCTGGCCGTCGTGGACTACGCCCACAAGACGGACGCCGTCGAATCGGTCCTGCGGGCCCTGCGCGAGGTCACCACCGGCAAGCTGCACGTCGTACTCGGCTGCGGCGGCGACCGCGACACCACCAAGCGGGCCCCGATGGGCGCCGCGGCCGCCCGGCTCGCCGACACCGCCGTACTGACCTCCGACAACCCGCGCTCCGAGGACCCCCTCGAGATCCTCGCCGCGATGTTCCGCGGCGCCGTGTCCGTGCCGCCCGCCGAGCGGGGCACCGTCCTCGTCGACGCCGACCGGGCGGCGGCCATCGCCGCCGCCGTCGCGCGCGCGGAGGCCGGCGACACCGTGCTGGTGGCCGGAAAGGGCCACGAGCAGGGCCAGGACACCGCGGGCGTCGTACGCCCCTTCGACGACCGTGCGGTCCTGCGCGCGGCCATCGAGAAGCAAGCACGCGAGACCCAAGCACGCCAGCGTCCCCGACAGGCCGAGGTCAACCAGTGATCGCCCTTTCCCTCGCCGAGATCGCCGACATCACCGGCGGGCAGCCCCACGACATACCGGATCCGTCCGTCATGGTCACCGGTCCCGTGGTCTACGACTCCCGCGAGGTCGAGGCCGGCAGCCTCTTCGCCGCCTTCGTCGGCGAGCGGGTCGACGGCCACGACTATGCCGAACGCGCCCTGGCCGCCGGTGCGGTGGCCGTCCTCGCGATCCGGCCCGTCGGCGTCCCGGCCATCGTCGTCCCCGACGTGGTGGCCGCCCTCGGCGCGCTCGCCCGAGCCGTCGTCGAACGCCTGGGCACCGACGTCGTGGCCCTCACCGGCTCCGCCGGCAAGACCTCCACCAAGGACCTGATCGCCCAGGTCCTGCAGCACCACGCGCCGACCGTGTGGACCCCCGGGAACCTCAACAACGAGATCGGCCTGCCGATCACGACGCTGCGGGTCACCGAGGACACGCAGCACCTGGTCCTGGAGATGGGCGCCCGCGGCATCGGCCACATCGCCTACCTCACCGCACTGACGCCCCCGCGCATCGGCGTGGTCCTCAACGTCGGTACCGCGCACATCGGAGAGTTCGGCGGCCGCGAGCAGATCGCGCAGGCCAAGGGCGAGCTCGTCGAGGCCCTGCCGTCCGGGGCGGAGGGCGGCATCGCCGTCCTCAACGCCGACGACCTGCTGGTACGTGCCATGGCCGGGCGCACGAAGGCCCGTACGGTGCTCTTCGGCGAGGCCGAGGACGCCGACATCAGGGCCACCGAAGTCCGGATGACGGACAGGGGGCAGCCTTCCTTCACATTGCGAACACCGACCGGGTGCAGCGACGTGACCTTGCGGCTGTACGGTGAGCACCACGTGTCGAACGCGCTCGCCGCGGCCGCCGTCGCCCACGTACTGGGCATGTCCGTCGACGAGATCGCCACCGCGCTCTCCGGGGCGGGCAGCCTGTCCCGGTGGCGGATGGAGGTCACCGAGCGGGCGGACGGCGTGACGATCGTCAACGACGCCTACAACGCAAACCCCGAGTCCATGCGGGCCGCACTGCGCGCACTCGCCGCGATGGGCGGTGCCGGCAAGGCGAACGGGGGCCGCACGTGGGCGGTGCTCGGCCCGATGGCCGAGCTCGGAGACGACGCGCTCGCCGAGCACGACGCGGTCGGACGACTTGTCGTCCGGCTCAACGTGAGCAAGCTGGTCGCGGTCGGGGGCAGGGAAGCCTCCTGGCTGCAACTGGGTGCATATAACGAGGGTTCGTGGGGTGAGGAGTCGGTGCTCGTGTCCGACGCGCAGGCGGCGGTCGACCTGTTGCGCAGTGAACTGCGCCCGGGAGACGTCGTGCTGGTGAAGGCTTCCAGGTCAGCCGGTCTGGAGCGGGTGGCCCAGGCCCTGCTCGACGGCGAGGTCGCCGGCCGATGAGGCAGATCCTGTTCTCCGGAGTCATCGGACTCTTCCTCACCCTCATCGGCACCCCGCTGCTGATCAAGGGTCTGGCCCGCAAGGGCTACGGCCAGTTCATCCGGGACGACGGGCCGCGCGGTCACGCCGGGAAGAAGGGCACGCCCACCATGGGCGGCATCTCCTTCATCCTGGCCACACTGATCGCGTACGCCCTCACCAAGGTGATCACCGGAAGCCAGCCGACCTTCTCGGGCCTCCTCGTCCTCATGCTGATGGCGGGCATGGGCGTGGTGGGCTTCCTCGACGACTACATCAAGATCGTCAAGCAGCGTTCGCTCGGTCTGCGGGCCAAGGCCAAGATGGCCGGCCAGCTGATCGTCGGCATCGCCTTCGCGGTGCTCGCGCTGATGTTCAAGGACGCGCGCGGACTGGCCCCGGCCTCCACCAAGCTGTCGTTCGTCACGGACTTCGGCTGGTCGATCGGCCCGGTGCTGTTCGTGGTCTGGGCGCTGTTCATGATCCTGGCGATGTCCAACGGCGTGAACCTGACCGATGGTCTCGACGGCCTGGCCACGGGCGCCGCCGTGATGGTCTTCGGCGCCTACACCTTCATCGGCGTCTGGCAGTACCAGGAGTCCTGCGCCAACGCGCAGACCCTGACCAACCCGAACGCCTGCTTCGAGGTACGGGACCCACTGGACCTCGCGGTCGTCGCCGCCGCCCTGATGGGCGCCTGCTTCGGCTTCCTGTGGTGGAACACCTCGCCCGCCAAGATCTTCATGGGCGACACCGGTTCGCTGGCCCTCGGCGGCGCGCTCGCCGGCCTCGCGATCTGCTCCCGCACGGAGTTCCTGATGGCGCTCCTCGGCGGCCTCTTCGTCCTGATCACCATGTCGGTCGTCATCCAGGTCGGCTCCTTCAAGCTGACCGGCAAGCGCGTCTTCCGGATGGCACCGCTGCAGCACCACTTCGAACTCAAGGGGTGGTCGGAGGTCCTGGTCGTCGTCCGGTTCTGGATCATCCAGGGCATGTGCGTGATCGTGGGCCTCGGAGTCTTCTACGCGGGATGGGCAGCCGACAAGTGACCGCCTGGCACGGCAAGAACATCACCGTCGCCGGCCTCGGCGTGAGCGGCATCAGTGCCGCGCGTGCCCTGGCCGGGCTGGGTGCGGTAGTGACCGTCGTCGACAACGGGGACGGCGATCTGCACCGAGCCCGGGCCGCTGAGCTCGGGGAACAGGGCATCGAGGTCCGCCTCGGCGAGCTGGACGGCGGCGGACGCGCGGGCGAGGTACTGCCCGAAGGCACGGACCTCGTGGTCACCTCGCCGGGCTGGAAGCCGGACAGCCCGCTGTTCGCGGCTGCTGCCGCGGCCGGCGTGGACGTCGTGGGCGACGTCGAGATCGCCTGGCTGCTGCGCGGTCCGGACGCCGCCCCCTGGCTGGCGATCACCGGGACCAATGGCAAGACCACCACCACCCAGATACTCGCCTCGATCCTCAGGGCGGCCGGGCTCAAGACGGCGGCCGTCGGCAACATCGGCACCCCGATCATCGACGTGGTGCTCGGCGAGGAGCGGTACGACGTACTCGCCGTCGAGCTCTCCAGCTACCAGCTGCACTGGGCGCCATCGGTGCGCCCCCACTCCGCGGCCGTCCTGAACCTGGCCCCGGACCACCTCGACTGGCACGGCTCCATGGAGGCGTACGCCGCCGACAAGGGCCGGATCTACGAGGGCAACACGGTGGCCTGCGTCTACAACGCCGCGGACAAGGCGACCGAGGACCTGGTCGTCGAGGCGGACGTGGAAGAGGGCTGCCGGGCCATCGGCTTCACCCTCGGCGCCCCCGGCCCCTCCATGTTCGGCGTCGTCGACGGCATCCTCGTCGACCGCGCCTTCGTGGAGAACCGGCAGAAGAACGCCCAGGAACTCGCCGAGGTCGCGGACGTCAACCCGCCGGCCCCGCACAACATCGCCAACGCCCTCGCGGCGGCGGCCCTGGCCCGCGCCTTCGGCGTCGAGCCGCGCGCCGTCCGCGACGGACTGCGCGACTTCCGGCCGGACGCCCACCGGGTCAGCCACGTGGACGAGGTGGGCGGGGTCACGTACGTCGACGACTCCAAGGCCACCAACACCCACGCCGCGGAAGCCTCCCTGGCGGCCTTCGAGCCGGTCGTCTGGATCGCCGGCGGCCTCGCCAAGGGCGCGACCTTCGACGAGCTCGTGCAGAAGGCGGCGAAGCGGCTGCGGGGCGTGGTGCTGATCGGCGCCGACCGGGCCCTGATCGCCGAGGCACTGGCGCGACACGCCCCGGAGGTCCCGGTCGTGGACCTCGCACGGACCGACACTGGGGCGATGCTCGCGGCGGTCCGGGAAGCGGCCCGGCTGGCGGAGCCCGGCGACACGGTTCTGCTGGCACCTGCCTGTGCCTCGATGGACATGTTCGCGAACTACAGCAAGCGTGGGGACGCGTTCGCCGACGCGGTGCGCGAACTGGCCGCCGAGCAGGCCTAGGTCCGGCTCGATCCAGGGCAGGTTCCCTCCGGCCGACCGGCTGCTCGCCTCGTACGAGTTGGAGGGGAAGATCACAGATGCCGGCCAAGCAAGTGCTGCCGGGGCGGCGGCCGTCCGCCGACAGGACCGCCAGGGAAGCCAGGGGCGCCAAGGGAGCCAAGCCCGGCGCGCCCAGGGCGCCCGGGGCCGGCCGGATGCTGGGCCGGGGGCGCCCGGCGCCGCGTCCCGGGCGGCCCGCCGGGGGCGGACCGCTGACCCGGCTGAGGCGTACCCAACGGCAGTTGCGCCGGGCCTGGGACCGGCCCCTCACGGCGTATTACCTGATCTTCGGCAGCTCGCTGCTCATCACCGTGCTCGGCCTGGTGATGGTGTACTCGGCCTCCATGATCAAGGCGCTCCAGCTCGGCCTGGGCGACGCGTACTTCTTCAAGAAGCAGTTCCTGGCGGCCGCGATCGGCACCGGGCTGCTGCTCCTCGCCTCCCGGATGCCCGTCAAGCTCCACCGGGCCCTGTCCTATCCGGTGCTCACCGGCACGCTCTTCCTGATGGTCCTGGTGCAGGTGCCCGGGATAGGAGTGTCGATCAACGGCAACCAGAATTGGATCTCCCTTGGCGGTCCGTTCATGCTGCAGCCCAGTGAGTTCGGCAAGCTGGCCCTCATCCTCTGGGGCGCCGACCTGCTGGCACGCAAGGGCGACAAGGACCTGCTGAGCCAGTGGAAGCACCTGCTGGTGCCGCTGGTCCCGGTCACCTTCCTGCTGCTCGGGCTCATCATGCTGGGCGGGGACATGGGCACCGCGATGATCCTCGGAGCCATCCTGTTCGGCCTGCTGTGGCTGGCCGGGGCGCCGACGCGGATGTTCGCGGCGGTCCTGGCCTTCGTGGGCGTGCTCGTCGCACTGCTCATCAAGACCACCCCGCACCGCATGGAACGGCTCCAGTGCATCGGCGTGACCGAGATCCCCGCGAACGGCGGGTGCTGGCAGGCGGTCCACGGAATCTACGCCCTCGCATCGGGCGGATGGTTCGGTTCCGGGCTGGGTGCCAGTGTGGAAAAATGGGGGCAACTGCCAGAGGCCCACACCGACTTCATCTTCGCCATCACCGGCGAGGAACTGGGGCTGGCGGGGACGCTGTCGGTGCTCGCCCTGTTCGCGGCCCTAGGCTATGCGGGTATCCGCGTGGCCGGACGCACGGAGGACCCCTTCGTACGGTTTGCCGCGGGAGGCGTGACCACCTGGATCACGGCGCAAGCCGTGATCAACATTGGTGCGGTGCTCGGTCTGCTGCCGATCGCCGGGGTCCCGCTCCCGCTGTTCTCCTACGGTGGGTCAGCCTTGCTGCCGACCATGTTCGCGGTCGGACTGCTCATCGCCTTCGCGCGTGAGGAGCCGGCGGCACGGGCGGCGCTCGCGATGCGGAGGCCCAAGAACGGCCGGCCGCGGACCGGGCAGAGATGGAAGTCGATGAGACGGCGCGTCAAGAAGCGTCCGTCCGGAGAGCGGTGAATTTCGGTGCATGTCGTACTCGCCGGTGGGGGGACCGCCGGCCACATCGAGCCGGCGCTGGCCCTCGCGGACGCCCTGCGCAGGCAGGACCCTTCCGTGGGCATCACCGCCCTCGGCACCGAACGCGGACTCGAAACCCGCCTGGTGCCCGAGCGCGGCTACGAGCTGGGACTGATCCCGGCCGTCCCGTTGCCCCGTAGGCCCACACCCGAGCTGATCACCGTCCCAGGACGGCTGCGCGGCACCATCAAGGCCGCGGAGGAGATCCTCCTGCGCACCAAGGCCGACTGCGTCGTCGGCTTCGGCGGCTACGTGGCCCTGCCCGGCTACCTCGCGGCCAAGCGCCTCGGAGTGCCGATCATCGTCCACGAGGCCAATGCCCGGCCCGGACTGGCCAACAAGATCGGCTCCCGGTACGCGTTCGCCGTCGCGGTATCCACCCCCGACAGCAAGCTGCGCGGCGCCCGCTACGTGGGCATCCCGCTGCGCCGCTCCATCTCCACCCTCGACCGGGCACTGGTCCGCCCGGAGGCGCGTGCCGCCTTCGGCCTGGACCCCAACCTGCCGACGCTGCTGGTCTCCGGCGGCTCGCAGGGCGCCCGCCGCCTCAACGAGGTGATCGAGCAGGTCGCGCCGACCCTCCAGCGCTCCGGGGTCCAGATCCTGCACGCGGTCGGCCCGAAGAACGAACTGCCGCGTGTCGACAACATGCCCGGGATGCCGCCGTATGTGCCGGTACCGTACGTGGACCGGATGGATCTCGCGTACGCCGCCGCCGACATGATGCTCTGCCGCGCGGGCGCGATGACCGTCGCCGAACTGTCCGCCGTCGGGCTGCCCGCCGCCTACGTCCCGCTGCCGATCGGCAACGGCGAACAGCGGCTCAACGCCCAGCCGGTGGTCAAGGCCGGCGGCGGCCTGCTCGTGGACGACGCGGAACTGACGCCCCAGTGGGTGCTCAGCCAGGTCCTCCCGGTCCTCGCCGACCCGCACCGCCTGTACGAGATGTCCCGCGCCGCCGCCGAGTTCGGCCGCCGGGACGCCGACGAGCTGCTCGTCGGCATGGTGTACGAGGCGATCGCAGCCAACAGAGCCCGCTGACGCGGGAAGCACCGACGCAGGAGGCACAGGAGTGGCCGGAGCGAGCACCGCGCAGCGTGGCGGTCCGGGAGCCGCCGGGAAGGGCTCCGGCCCCCTCAAGCGGCTGGGGACCCCGAAGGCTCCCAAGCCGCCGAAGCCGCCCAAGGGATCCGGCCCCGGGGGACCCCGTGGGCCGCGCCCCGGCGGGCGGCTCCCGGGAGGACTGCGCCGGGGGCCCCTCGTGGTCGCCGGCCTGGTCCTCGCCCTGCTCCTGGCCGCCGGCTGCACCTGGATCCTCTACGGGTCCTCCTGGCTCCGGATCGAGAAGGTCACCGCCGCCGGCACCGAGGTCCTGACCCGGGAACAGGTGCTGGCGGCGGCGGCCGTCCCCGTCGGAGCGCCCCTGGTGTCCGTGGACACCGACGAGATCGAAGCCCGCGTCCGCGGCCGCCTGCCCCGCGTCGATTCGGTCGATGTGGTGCGGGCCTGGCCGCACGGAATCGGGCTGAAGGTGACGGAACGCAAGCCCGTTCTGCTCATCAAGAAGGGCGCGCAGTTCGTGGAAGTGGACGCTTCCGGTGTGCGATTCGACACGGTCGGACAAGCACCGACGGGTGTTCCGCTCCTCGAGCTGAGCTCCCGGCAGTCTCCGAGCGGCCGCCGTTTCGACGAGGAACGGCTGCTGCACGAGGCCGTCGGCATCGCCGGCGTCCTCCCCGAAGGCATCCGCAAGGTGACCGTGCAGGTCAAGGTCCGGTCCTACGACTCGGTCGTGCTGGAGCTGACCGGCGGCCGGACGGTGGTCTGGGGGAGCGACGAGCAGAGCGCGGCGAAGGGCCGCGCGCTGACGGCGCTCCTGAAGGCCTCGCCCAAGGCTGACCGATTCGACGTGAGCGTCCCCACCGCCCCGGCGGTGTCCGGTAGTTGACGTCCGGTCGAACAGCGTCGCACCCTGGTTGGCCACCGATACGGGTGATCACATAGGGTGAAAAGAAAAACGGGAGGTTCGGCGTGTTCGTTGAACACGCGCTACTTGTCGACTTAGTGTCCTGTTCGGAAGAGTCCAAGGAACAGACACACTCATAACCCTAAACTTCAGGGTTAGGGTTCGGGTCGGCGCGTACGGACCGTCCCAATTTCGGCATCAGTCGTCGCACCGCAGGCCCGCGAGGCGAACGACACGTAACTCGAGGCGAGAGGCCTTCGACGTGGCAGCACCGCAGAACTACCTCGCAGTCATCAAGGTCATCGGTGTCGGCGGCGGTGGTGTCAATGCCATCAACCGAATGATCGAGGTCGGTCTCAAGGGCGTCGAGTTCATCGCCATCAACACAGACGCCCAGGCGCTGTTGATGAGCGACGCCGACGTCAAGCTCGACGTCGGCCGGGAACTCACCCGGGGTCTCGGCGCCGGCGCCAACCCGGATGTCGGTCGCAAGGCGGCAGAGGACCACCGCGAGGAGATCGAGGAGGTCCTCAAGGGGGCCGACATGGTCTTCGTCACCGCCGGCGAAGGCGGCGGCACCGGAACGGGCGGCGCACCCGTCGTCGCCAACATCGCGCGCTCGCTGGGCGCCCTGACGATCGGTGTGGTCACCCGGCCGTTCACCTTCGAGGGCCGGCGCCGCGCGAACCAGGCCGAGGACGGCATCGCCCAGCTCCGCGAGCAGGTCGACACCCTCATCGTCATCCCCAACGACCGCCTGCTGTCCATCTCGGACCGCCAGGTCAGCGTGCTCGACGCCTTCAAGTCGGCGGACCAGGTCCTGCTGTCCGGCGTCCAGGGCATCACCGACCTCATCACCACCCCGGGTCTGATCAACCTCGACTTCGCGGACGTCAAGTCCGTGATGTCCGAGGCGGGCTCGGCCCTGATGGGCATCGGCTCGGCCCGCGGCGACGACCGCGCGGTGGCCGCGGCCGAGATGGCGATCTCCTCGCCGCTGCTGGAGGCGTCCATCGACGGCGCCCGCGGCGTGCTGCTCTCCATCTCCGGTGGCTCGGACCTCGGTCTCTTCGAGATCAACGAGGCCGCGCAGCTGGTGAGCGAGGCCGCGCACCCCGAGGCGAACATCATCTTCGGAGCCGTCATCGACGACGCGCTCGGCGACGAGGTACGGGTCACCGTCATCGCGGCCGGGTTCGACGGCGGACAGCCCCCGGCCCGCCGCGACAACGTCATCGGCGCGGCCTCCACCAAGCGCGAGGAGCCGGCCCCGGCTCCGGTCCGCGCCGCCGAGCCGGCCCGTCCGGCCTTCGGCGGACTCGGCTCGGTCACCCCGCGCGAGGAGCCGGTCCGCAGCGAGCCGGTCCCGGTCGCCGAGGCTCCGGCCCCGCAGGTCCCGACGGCCCGGCCGTACCAGGACAGCCCGGCCGAGGAACTGGACGTCCCGGACTTCTTGAAGTGACCTTGGAGCAGTACAGCGAGAGCGGCGCCCACTTCGCCTTCACCGACCGGTGGGGCGGGGTGAGCGCCGTTCCGTACGAGGAGCTCAATCTCGGCGGCGCGGTCGGAGACGACCCGGCCGCCGTTCGTGCGAACCGGGCCGCCGCGGCGAAGGCGCTGGGCATCGCGCCGGACCGGGTGGTCTGGATGAACCAGGTGCACGGCCGGGACGTGGTGGTGGTCGACGGCCCGTGGGGGCCGGACGAGCCGGTCCCCGCGGTGGACGCGGTGGTGACCGCCCGTCGGGGGCTCGCCCTCGCGGTCCTCACCGCCGACTGCACGCCCGTCCTGCTCGCCGATCCCGTCGCCGGCATCGCGGGAGCCGCCCACGCCGGGCGGCCCGGGCTGGTGGCCGGAGTCGTGGGCGCCGCCGTCGAGGCGATGGTCTCGCTCGGGGCCGACCCCGCGCGCATGGTGGCCCGTACCGGACCGGCGGTGTGCGGGCGCTGCTACGAGGTTCCGGCCGAGATGCGGGCGGCGGTCGCCGAGGTGGTGCCGGCCGCGTACGCCGAGACGAGCTGGGGGACACCGGCCGTCGACGTGGTGGCCGGGGTGCACGCGCAGCTCGCCGAGGCGGGGGTGGCCGACCTCGGCCGTTCCCCGGTCTGCACACTGGAGTCGCGGGACCACTTCTCGTACCGCCGCGACCGGATGACCGGGCGGCTTGCCGGATATGTCTGGTTGGACTGAAGAATGACGGATCGTAAGTCCGAGCTCGCCGAGAACCTCGCGCGGGTGGAGGAGCGGATCGGGGCCGCCTGCGCGGCCGCCGGGCGCAAGCGGGAAGAGGTGACCCTCATCGTGGTCACCAAGACCTACCCGGCGAGTGACGTACGACTGCTGGCGGACCTGGGTGTCCGTCACGTGGCGGAAAACCGGGACCAGGACGCGGCCCCCAAGGCCGAGGCCTGTGCGGATCTGCCGCTCACCTGGCACTTCGTCGGCCAGTTGCAGACGAACAAAGTCCGTTCCGTGGCGGGATACGCGCACCTCGTGCAGTCCGTCGACCGCCCCAAGCTCGTCGCGGCCCTCTCGGCGGCCGCGGAGGGCGCCGGACGGGAACTGGGCTGCCTGGTGCAGATCGCCCTCGACGCCGAGGCGGGCGAACGGGGGGCCCGCGGCGGCGCGGCGCCCGAGCAGCTCGCCGAGTTGGCGGACCTCGTGGCCGCGGCCCCGGGGCTGCGCATCGACGGCCTCATGACGGTCGCTCCGCTGGCCGGGCGCTACGCGGGACGCGAACAAGCGGCCTTCGAGCGGCTGGTGGAATTGTCATCCCGCCTGCGCGCGGACCATCCGGCTGCCACGATGGTGTCGGCCGGGATGAGCGCAGACCTGGAACAGGCCGTTGCGGCCGGTGCGACACATGTACGCGTCGGCACTGCGGTACTCGGCGCGAGACCCCGGCTCGGGTAACGTCGCGAAGAAAGTCGGACCACAGCAGAAAATATGGTCATTTCCGCTGATGAGCGGACAGGCCACGTGGATCGCGGGCAGTTGGTGACATTCGTGACACGGCGATACACCTGCGACAGGGCGATCCACCACAGAGCGGAGGACTCAGAGAATGGCCGGCGCGATGCGCAAGATGGCGGTCTACCTCGGCCTCGTGGAGGACGACCGGTACGACAACCCGGGGTACGACCCCGACGACGAGTTCGAACCCGAGCCGGAGCCGGAGCGGTCGCGCGACCGGGACCGCCGACAGCAACCCGTTTCGCATCAAACGCCCGTATCGGACGAACCGGTACGAGTTGCCCAGCCTCCGGCGCCAAGGGAACCCATCCCAATGCCGGTTGAAAACGGACGTCCTGCGCGAATCGCCCCCGTGGCGTCCATCACACCCGAACGCTCGAATCTGGAGAAGAACGCCCCCGTGATCATGCCCAAGGTCGTCTCCGAGCGGGAGCCGTACCGCATCACGACGCTGCACCCCCGGACCTACAACGAGGCCCGTACCATCGGGGAACACTTCCGTGAGGGCACTCCGGTGATCATGAATCTCACGGAGATGGACGACACGGACGCGAAGCGTCTGGTCGACTTCGCCGCGGGCCTCGTCTTCGGTCTGCACGGCAGCATTGAACGCGTGACACAGAAGGTGTTCCTGCTGTCTCCTGCTAACGTCGATGTCACGGCGGAGGACAAGGCCCGCATCGCGGAGGGCGGGTTCTTCAACCAAAGCTAGACCGATCCGTCAGATACGGGACCGGGTACAGGGCGGAAGCAGGGGAGAGGGAAGCGCGGGATGGGCGTAGCACTGCAAGTGGTTTACATCGCGCTGATGTGCTTCCTCATCGTGCTGATCTTCCGACTGGTCATGGACTACGTGTTCCAGTTCGCACGTTCATGGACACCCGGCAAGGCGATGGTGGTCGTTCTGGAGGCCACCTACACTGTCACCGATCCACCGCTCAAGCTCCTTCGGCGGCTCATCCCGCCGTTGCGTCTCGGGGGCGTGGCACTCGACCTGTCCTTCTTCGTTCTGATGATCATCGTTTACATCCTCATCAGTTTCGTGAGCACCGCTGCGAGAAGCGTGTGAACGATGAGCTTCCCCGCAGGCGCGGGGACAGTCCCGATACGGTCCTGCCGACTGCCGACGACTACGTAGAGGTGAAGAAGACATGCCGCTGACTCCCGAGGACGTGCGGAACAAGCAGTTCACGACCGTCCGCCTGCGAGAGGGCTATGACGAGGACGAGGTCGACGCCTTCCTCGACGAGGTCGAGTCCGAGCTGACGCGCCTGCTGCGCGAGAACGAGGACCTGCGCGCCAAGCTGGCGGCCGCCACGCGTGCCGCCGCGCAGAACCAGCAGCAGGGCAGCATGCGCAAGCCCGAGCCCCAGGACCAGCGTGGCCCCGGCGCCCCCGTGCCCGCGGCCATATCCGGCCCCCCGCAGCAGCAGCCCCAGATGGGTCCGCCGCAGCTTCCGGGTGGCCAGCCCCAGCTTCCGGCCGGCCCCGGTGGGCACGGTCAGCAGGGTCCCGGCCCGATGGGCGGCCCCATGCAGCAGCACACCATGGGTGGGCAGCAGCAGATGGGCCAGCAGGGCATGGGTCAGCAGGGCATGGGCCAGCAGGGCATGGGCCAGCAGGGTCCCGGCCCGATGGGCAACCCCATGCAGCAGCAGTCCATGGGTGGCCAGAACCCGCTCGGCCAGCAGATGGGCCAGCAGATGGGCCAGCCGATGGGCCAGCAGATGCAGCCCATGGGGCAGCAGATGCAGCCGATGGGCCAGCAGATGCACCAGCAGCCGCAGCAGCTTCCGCAGCAGGGTCCCGGTGGCGACAGCGCCGCCCGCGTCCTGTCGCTCGCGCAGCAGACCGCCGACCAGGCGATCGCGGAGGCCCGCTCCGAGGCCAACAAGATCGTCGGCGAGGCCCGGTCGCGCGCCGAGGGCCTGGAGCGGGACGCCCGCGCCAAAGCCGACGCGCTGGAGCGGGACGCGCAGGAGAAGCACCGCGTCGCGATGGGCTCCCTGGAGTCCGCCCGCGCCACGCTGGAGCGCAAGGTCGAGGACCTGCGGGGCTTCGAGCGTGAGTACCGCACCCGTCTGAAGTCCTACCTGGAGTCGCAGCTGCGCCAGCTGGAGACGCAGGCCGACGACTCGCTGGCTCCGCCGCGGAACCCCGCCGGTCCCGCGCTGCCGCCGTCGCCGACCCCGTCGATGGCTCCGGCCGGTGCGATGCACTCCATGGGCGGTCCGTCCATGGGCGGCGGCCCCTCCCCGATGGGCGGTCCGTCCCCGATGGCCCCCTCCTACGGTGGCGGCCAGCAGCAGATGTCCCCGGCGATGACGCAGCCGATGGCTCCGGTGCGGCCGGCTGGTCCGCAGCCGATGCAGCAGGCGCCGTCTCCCATGCGGGGCTTCCTGATCGACGAGGACGACAACTAAGCGGTAGCCGTCGGCAGACGGTTCGGGCCGGGCCCGGTTCCCCTTCGGGGGTGCCGGGCCCGGCCCGTTTCCGTACCCGGGCCCGCCCGGGGGCGGTGCCGCTGCGCGGGGCGGCGTTCCCCTACCCGCCCTTCGCCCGTTCCCTGGGGCTCCGCCCCAGACCCCGGTCCTCAAACGCCGGACGGGCTGGAAGATCCAGCCCGTCCGGCGTTTGAGGACACGGGCGCGGAGCGCACGTACAGGGTCCGGGCGGAGCCCGGGGAACGGTGGAAGGGCGGGTAGGGGAAACGCGAAGCGGCCCGCACCCCCCTGGCGAGGGGGCGCGGGCCGCTCGGGCCGGGAGGGCTACGCCTTGCGGAGGCGGAAGGTGAGGCCGAGGGGCTCGTCCTCGAAGGGGTCGCCGTACGACGCGTCCGCCTCGCCGGAGGCGTAGTCCGTGGCCAGGACCTCGTCCGCGATGAGCGAAGAGTGGTCGGTCAGGGCCGCCACCAGCTCCGGGTCCGACGAGGACCAGCGCAGGGCGATCCGGTCGGCCACGTCGAGGCCGGAGTTCTTCCGGGCCTCCTGGATCAGGCGGATCGCGTCACGGGCCAGGCCCGCGAGCCGCAGCTCCGGAGTGATCTCCAGGTCCAGGGCGACCGTCGCGCCGGAGTCGGACGCCACCGACCAGCCCTCGCGCGGGGTCTCCGTGATGATGACCTCCTCGGGGGTGAGGGTGACGGTCTCGCCGTTCACCTCCACCGAGGCCCCACCGGAGCGCAGGGCCAGGGACAGCGCCGCCGCGTCGGCCGCGGCCACCGCCTTCGCCACGTCCTGCACGCCCTTGCCGAAGCGCTTGCCCAGTGCGCGGAAGTTCGCCTTGGCCGTGGTGTCGACCAGGGAACCGCCGACCTCCGAGAGGGAGGCCAGCGAGGAGACGTTCAGCTCCTCCGTGATCTGGGAGTGCAGCTCGGGGGAGAGGGTCTCGAAGCCCGATACGGCGACCAGCGCGCGGGACAGCGGCTGGCGGGTCTTCACGCCCGACTCGGCCCGGGTCGCGCGGCCCAGCTCCACGAGGCGGCGTACCAGCTGCATCTGCTGGGACAGGACCGGGTCGATCGCCGAGGCGTCAGGGGCCGGCCACGTGGTCAGGTGCACCGACTCCGGGGCGTCCGGGGTGACCGGGACGATCATGTCCTGCCAGACCCGCTCCGTGATGAAGGGGGTGAGGGGGGCGAGGAGGCGGGTGACCGTCTCCACGACCTCGTGCAGCGTGCGCAGCGCGGCCGCGTCGCCCTGCCAGAAGCGGCGCCGCGAGCGGCGGACGTACCAGTTGGAGAGGTCGTCCACGAAGGAGGAGAGGAGCTTGCCGGCGCGCTGGGTGTCGTAGGACTCCATCGCCTCCGTGACCTCGGTGGTGAGGGTGTGGAGCTCCGACAGCAGCCAGCGGTCGAGGACCGTGCGGTCCGCGGGCGCCGGGTCGGAGGCCGACGGGGCCCAGTTCGACGTGCGGGCGTACAGGGCCTGGAAGGCGACCGTGTTCCAGTAGGTGAGGAGCGTCTTGCGGACGACCTCCTGGATCGTGCCGTGCCCGACGCGGCGCGCCGCCCACGGGGAGCCGCCCGCCGCCATGAACCAGCGGACGGCGTCCGCACCGTGAGTGTCCATCAGCTGGATCGGCTCGAGGGTGTTGCCCAGGTGCTTGGACATCTTGCGGCCGTCCTCGGCGAGGATGTGGCCCAGGCAGACCACGTTCTCGTAGGAGGACTTGTCGAAGACGAGGGTGCCGACCGCCATCAGCGTGTAGAACCACCCGCGCGTCTGGTCGATGGCCTCCGAGATGAACTGCGCCGGGTAGCGCTTCTCGAAGATCTCCTTGTTCTTGTGCGGGTAGCCCCACTGCGCGAACGGCATCGAACCCGAGTCGTACCAGGCGTCGATGACCTCCGGCACGCGCGCCGAGGTGAGGGTGCAGCCCTCCGCCGTGCAGGGGAACGTGACCTCGTCGATGTACGGGCGGTGCGGGTCCAGGTTCGACTGGTCCGTGCCCGTCAGCTCGCCGAGCTCCTTGAGGGAGCCGACGCAGGTGAGGTGGTTCTCCTCGCAGCGCCAGATGGGCAGCGGGGTGCCCCAGTAGCGGTTGCGGGACAGCGCCCAGTCGATGTTGTTGTTCAGCCAGTCGCCGAAGCGGCCCTGCTTGACGGAGTCCGGGAACCAGTTGGTCTTCTCGTTCTCCCGCAGCATCGCGTCCTTGACGGCGGTGGTGCGGACGTACCAGGACGGCTGCGCGTAGTAGAGCAGCGCGGTGTGGCAGCGCCAGCAGTGCGGGTAGCTGTGCTCGTAGGCGATGTGCCTGAAGAGCAGGCCGCGCGCGTCGAGGTCGGCGGTCAGCTTCTCGTCGGCCTTCTTGAAGAAGACCCCGCCGACCAGCGGGACGTCCTCCTCGAAGGTGCCGTCGGGGCGGACCGGGTTCACGACGGGCAGGCCGTACGCGCGGCAGACCGCGAGGTCGTCGGCGCCGAAGGCGGGGGACTGGTGGACCAGACCGGTGCCGTCCTCGGTCGTGACGTACTCGGCGTTCACGATGTAGTGGGCCTCGGCCGGGAACTCCACCAGGTCGAAGGGGCGCTGGTACGTCCAGCGCTCCATCTCCTTGCCCGAGAAGGACTCGCCGGTGGCCTCCCAGCCCTCGCCGAGGGACTTCTCCAGCAGCGGCTGGGCGACGACCAGCTTCTCCTCACCGTTGGTCGCCACCACGTACGTGACGTCCGGGTGCGCGGCCACGGCGGTGTTGGAGACCAGGGTCCAGGGGGTGGTCGTCCAGACGAGGAGCGCGGCCTCGCCCGCGAGGGGGCCGGAGGTCAGCGGGAAGCGGACGTAGACCGAGGGGTCGACGACCGTCTCGTAGCCCTGGGCCAGCTCGTGGTCCGAGAGGCCGGTGCCGCAGCGGGGGCACCAGGGGGCGACGCGGTGGTCCTGGGTGAGCAGGCCCTTGTTGAAGATCTCCTTCAGCGACCACCACACGGACTCGACGTACTCGGGGTCCATGGTGCGGTAGGCGTCGTCGAGGTCGACCCAGTAGCCCATCCGGTTCGTGAGCTCGGTGAACGCGTCGGTGTGGCGGGTCACCGACTCGCGGCACTTGGCGTTGAACTCGGCGATGCCGTACGCCTCGATGTCCTTCTTGCCGTTGAAGCCCAGTTCCTTCTCGACGGCGAGCTCGACGGGCAGGCCGTGGCAGTCCCAGCCGGCCTTGCGGGCCACGTGGTAGCCGCGCATGGTGCGGAAGCGGGGGAAGACGTCCTTGAAGACGCGGGCCTCGATGTGGTGCGCGCCGGGCATGCCGTTCGCGGTGGGCGGGCCCTCGTAGAAGACCCACTCGGGGCGTCCCTCGGACTGCTCCAGGGTCTTGGCGAAGGTCTTGCTCTCGCGCCAGAAGTCGAGGACCGCGTGCTCGAGGGTAGGCAGGTCGACCTGGGCGGGTACCGGGCGGTACTGCGGCGGTGTGGTCATGAGGCTGAACTCTTCCTCCGGCGGGGTGTCACTTCCGTCCGGAGGGACGAGAGCCGCCCTCCCCGAATCAGGGACAAGCCGTTCCCGCGGTACCACCCTCCTTGGCCTGCGGACCTGTGGTCCGCCGGCCCCCTCATTGGGGTGCGAAGCCGGTTCTACTCGCCCTACGGGAATCCCGTGGGCTTTCTTCCGGCGGCTCCGGGGTGATCCTTCGCATCGCGCTCGCCCCCGGGCTCTCACCGTCCCCGGGTCGCTCCTGGCTGCGTCCGACGCTACTCGTCCCCATCCATGCTTCTCGCTGGGCCCAGTGTACGGGCCGGGGGGCCGGGCGGCAGACCGGTTTACGGGGCGTGGCGCGGGGGTCCGGGCGTGGCGCGGACCGGGGCCTGGAGTGACCCGAATGGGCCGACGGGCCGCTCCGGGGTGCGGTGGGGCGGGTGGGGCGGATTACCGGGCTCCCTGCTGGGCACAACGGATGCAGGTTGACCTCGATGGACGCGTGCCCCGTTGCCGTGGGGCCGGAGTCGATTTATCGTTCCGGCACGATTCGCGAGCAATGATCACAGTATGTGAAGGGGCCGCGGCCATGGTGGCGAAGAAGACCGCCGGGAGTACTGCCAAGAAGGCTGTCGGGAAGGCTGCGGAGAAGCCGGCGCAGGAGTCGGTGACGGAGGTGGCGGCCCCGGATCCGGAGGCCGGACCGGTGGAAGGGGCTGTCACCGGGAAGAAGGCGGCGGTCACGAAGAAGGCGGTCACGAAGAAGGCGGCGGTCGGGACCGAGGCGGCGTCGGGCACCACGACGGCGGAGGCCGGCACGAAGGCCACCGGAACGAAGAAGGCGGCCGCCGGGAAGGCGCCTGCCGGGAAGGCGGCCGCCGTCAAGAAGACGGCCGCGAAGAAGGCCACGGCCAAGACGGCCGGGGCCGAGGGGGCGGCGCAGGCCGCGCACGAGACGGGAGCCCGGAAAGTGGTTGCCAAGAAGAGCACCGGCACGGCCAGGAAGACGGCCACTGCCGCGACCAGCGGGCTGCCCAAGGCGCGGGCCACGGCGGGCCTGGCGCCCGGCGAGCTCGCCGTACGGCCCGGAGAGGACCCCTGGACCCCTGAGGAGGTCGCCGAGGCGCGGGCCGAGCTGGAGAGCGAGGTGCTGCGGCTGCGCGCCGAGCTCCAGGCCTCCGACGCGGCCATTTCCGGGCTGATGCGGGACTCCGGAGACGGCGCGGGCGACGACCAGGCCGACACCGGGACCAAGAACATCACCCGGGAGTCCGAGCTCGCCCTCGCCGCGAACGCCAACTCGATGCTGGAGCAGACCGAGCGCGCGCTGGAACGGCTGGAGGCGGGCACGTACGGCCTCTGCGAGAACTGCGGCCAGCCCATCGGCAAGGCACGGATGCAGGCCTTCCCGCGGGCCACGCTGTGCGTGGACTGCAAGCAGAAGCAGGAGCGGCGGCACTGAGCGCGGGCTGAGGGCGGGCCGAACGGGGCGGAGCGGGTCCCGGGAGGCCGCCTGGCGGGCGCCGGAGGGCCGCGGGGCGTCGCCGGCGGGTTCCCTCGGGGTCCGGCCGGGGCGGCAGCCCAAGGGCACCCTGACGTACTCTCGTGTCCGTCAGGGTCCAGGAACCTGGCGGGTCGGTCGGCGCCGTGCCGTCCAACAACCTGGTTCGAGCTAGTTCGAGGGACTCACGTGGCAGAGGCGGAGCGCATCATCGGTACGCCGGAGGTCGGGGAAGACGGCACCCAGCCCGAATCCGCGGCGCCCAAGGGGCGGCGGCGGATCGTCGCGCTGCTCGTCGTGGCGCTTCTCGCCTACCTCGTCGACCTGGGCAGCAAGATGCTGGTCGTCGCGAAGCTGGAGCACCAGCCGTCGATCCAGGTGATCGGCGACCTGCTGAAGTTCGACGCGATCCGCAACCCCGGCGCCGCCTTCGGCTTCGGCGAGGCCTTCACGATCATCTTCACCTGCATCGCCGCCACCGTCATCGTGGTGATCGTGCGGCTCGCGCGGAAGCTGTACAGCCTCCCCTGGGCGATCGCGCTGGGTCTGCTGCTGGGCGGGGCGCTGGGCAACCTGACCGACCGGATCTTCCGCTCGCCGGGCGTCTTCCGCGGGGCGGTCGTCGACTTCATCGCACCCGCCCACTTCGCCGTCTTCAACCTCGCGGACTCGGCGATCGTGTGCGGCGGGATCCTGATCGTCCTGCTGTCCTTCAAGGGCCTGGACCCGGACGGCACCGTCCACAAGGACTGATCGCGGGAATGGTCTTCTGTCGAGTCCTGCATACTCGACAGGTGAGTACGATTCCCGAGATCCGCACCCTGCCCGTACCCGATGGCCTCGAGGGCGAGCGCGTCGACGCCGCCATCGCCCGTATGTTCGGTTTTTCCCGGACGAAGGCGGCCGAACTCGCGGCCGCGGGAAAGGTGCTGGTCGACGGCAGTGTCGTCGGGAAGTCCGAGCGTGTGCACGGTGGCGCCTGGCTCGAAGTCGAGATGCCCGAACCGCCGCGGAAGGTCGAGCTCGTCGCCGAGCCCGTTCCCGGCATGGAGATCGTCCATGACGACGACGACATCGTCGTCATCATGAAGCCGGTCGGCGTCGCCGCCCACCCCAGCCCCGGCTGGACCGGTACCACCGTGATCGGCGGCCTCGCCGCCGCCGGCTACCGCATCTCCACCTCCGGTGCCTCCGAGCGCCAGGGCATCGTGCACCGGCTCGACGTCGGCACCTCCGGCCTGATGGCCGTCGCGAAGTCGGAGCGCGCGTACACCTCGCTGAAGAACCAGTTCCGCGAGCGGATCGTCGACAAGCGCTACCACGCGCTGGTGCAGGGCCACCCCGACCCGATGAGCGGCACGATCGACGCGCCGATCGGGCGGCACCCCAGCGCCGACTACAAGTGGGCCGTGACCCAGGAGGGCAAGCCCTCCGTCACGCACTACGACCTGATCGAGGCCTTCCGCGCCGCCTCGCTGCTGGACATCAAGCTGGAGACCGGGCGCACGCACCAGATCCGCGTGCACATGGCCGCCCACAAGCACCCCTGCGTCGGCGACCTGACCTACGGCGCCGACCCGACCGTCGCGAAGCGCCTCGGGCTCACCCGGCAGTGGCTGCACGCGGTGCGGCTCGGGTTCGAGCACCCGTCGGACGGGCAGTGGGTCGAGTTCGCGAGCACCTACCCGACGGACCTGCAGAACGCGCTGGACGTGATCCGCAAGGAGAGCGAGTGACCGCCGTCGGCGGCGCCGGCGGTGTCGCCGTACGGGTCGCCGTCACGGAGGCGGACCTGAAGGCCTGCTTCGCCGTGCGGACCGAGGTCTTCGTGGTCGAGCAGTCGGTGCCGGAGACGATCGAGTACGACGCGTACGACGAGATCGCGCTGCACGTGCTGGCCGAGGGGGCGGACGGGGTCGCGCTGGGCACCGGCCGGCTGCTGTACGGGCCGCGGGCCCTGGGCAAGACGGGGTCCCCGGAGGTCGGTTCGCTGGGGCGGCTGGCCGTCTCCAAGTCCGCGCGCGGGCTCGGGGTGGGGGTCGCGCTGGTCCGGGCGATCGAGGCGGAGGCGGTTCGGCTGGGCCTTTCCGCTGTCGACCTCGGGGCGCAGACCCATGCGATGGGGTTCTACGGGCGGCTCGGGTACGAGGCCTACGGGCCGGAGTTCGAGGACGCGGGGATTCCGCACCGGTCTATGCGGCGCGCTCTGCCGTAGCCCGGCCGGGGTGGAGGCGGCCCTGCGGGGCTGTCCCCTACCCGCCCTTCCACCGTTCCCTGGGCTCCGCCCAGACCCGCGCCTCAAACGCCGGCGGGGCTGAAAGGTCGCCTCAAACGCCGGCGGGGCTGAAAGGTCGCCTCAAACGCCGGCGGGGCTGAAAAGATCGCCTCAAACGCCGGCGGGGCTGAAAGCGGCGGAGCCCCAGGACGCGGCGCCGCGCGGGCTCGACGGGCCGCTCGTCGGCGGAGCCCGACACGCAACCCGGTCCGCGTCGCCCAGCGCAGCGGACTGGCAGGGTGTGGGAGTGGATCAGCTCCTGCTGCTGTTCGTGTTGTTGCTCGGGGCCGTGGTGACGGTGCCGCTCGGGGACCGGTTGGGGCTGCCCGCGCCCGTATTGATGACGCTCGGCGGAGTGGTGCTCGCCCTGGTGCCCGTGGTGCCCAATGTCGACATCCCGCCCGAGTACATCCTGCCGCTGGTGCTGCCCCCGCTGCTGTACGCCTCCGTGCAGCGGACCTCCTGGCGGCAGTTCGCCGCCAACGTGCGGCCCATCCTGCTGCTGGCCGTCGCGCTCGTCTTCGTGACCACCGCGGCCGTCGCCTTCACCGCGCACGCCCTGGTGCCGGGGCTCTCGATCGCCGCGGCCGTCGCGCTCGGCGCGCTCGTCGCCCCGCCCGACCCCGTGGCCGCCACCGCCGTGGCCGGATCGCTCGGGCTGCCCCGGCGCATGGTGTCGATCCTGGAGGGCGAGGGGCTCTTCAACGACGTCACCGCCATCGTGCTCTACCACGTGGCCGTCGCCGCCGCCGTCAGCGGCACCTTCTCGTGGCCCGGGGCGCTCGGCGAGTTCGTGCTGTCGGCCGTCGTGGCCGTCGCGGTGGGGCTCGGGCTCGGCTGGGCCGCCAACCGGCTCATGGGACGGCTCGGCGATGCCACGCTCCAGATCGGGCTGACGCTGCTCGTGCCGTTCGTGGCGTACGTGCTGGCGGAGGAGTTCCAGGGCTCCGGCGTGCTGGCCGTGCTGACCACGGCGCTGTTCCTCGCCGAGTACGCGACCGACGCCGACGACGTGCTGGGCCGGCTCGCCGGGCACACGTTCTGGGAGGTCGTCGACATGCTGGTCACCGGTGTCGCCTTCGGGCTGATCGGGCTGGAGCTGCACAACGTGTTCGGGGCCGCCAGCGGCCGGGCCTGGGAGATGGCCGGGTGGGCGGCGGCCGTGGTCGCGGTGGTGGTCGGCGTACGGCTGGTGTGGCTGCTGCCGGCCGGCTGGCTCGCGAAACGGCTCCACTCGCGGCGCGACTACGAGGAGGAGATCCCGCTGAGCTGGCGGGAGTCCGTGGTCATGTGGTGGGCGGGGATGCGGGGCGTGGCGTCTGTGGCGCTGGCGCTCGCCCTTCCCTTCGAGACGGACGCGGGGGATCCCTTCCCGGCCCGTCAGGAGATCGTCTTCATCGCCTTCGCCGTGATCATGACCACCCTGGTGGTCCAGGGACTGACCCTGCCGTGGCTGGTCCGCCGGCTCGGCGTGGAGGCCGACCCGGACGCGGAGGCGGAGATCGCCCGCGCGCTGGCGATCCGCGCCGCCAAGGCCGCGAAGCGGCGGCTGAAGGAGATCGAGGAGGTGGAGGACCTGCCCGAGGACCTGGTGGAGATCCTCTACCGCAGGGCGTACGACGTGGGCGCCAGGATCAGCCCCGACATGGTCGACGAGGAGCGGCGCGAGGCGTACGTGAAGCGGGTGGAGCGGATCCGCGACGTGCAGCGCATCCAGCGGGAGATGATGTCCGCCGCCCGGCACGAGGTGCTGGCCGCGCGCAGCGAACCGGGCGCCGATCCGGAGATCGTCGACCGGGTGCTGCGGCACCTGGACGTGCGCAGTCTGCGCAGTCCGTAGGGTCCGGCTCCGGCAGCGGGCGCGGGCCATCCGGGCGGGGTGCGGGGCCCGCACGGCATGGCGCCCGGGGGCCGCTGAGCGCCCGGGCGGATGCTGATGGCTCCCCCTCGCAGGAGAGTCCCGTGAGTGATCCCAGCCCCCGAGTGACCCCGAGAGAGAGCTACCTGCGCGGCCTGGTCGCGTACGCGCTGGTCGTCGGCCTGTGCGTGGCGATCGCGCTCGCCCCCCTGCTCCAGCGCCGGGCCTGGCTGTTCCCGATGCCGGGCACCCGACGCGAGTGCGGGCTGCTGGGCAGGGCCCCCATAGGCCGGCCCTGCAGACGGAGGCCGCGCTCGGGAACCTCGCGGGCCGTGACGCGGCGGCGCTGGCCTTCGCGCGGGAGACCCATGCCCGTACCGCGGTCGCCGAGTGCCTGGCGGCCACGACGACCCTGTGGCTGCCGCTGTACGGGGTGGGGGTGGCGGTGCTGGTGGGTACGGCCGTCTGGTTCCGCGACCGGGCCCGGGCCAGGGACCGGGACCGGGCCGGCCTTCCGGATCAGGCCTGACCCGGGGAGCGGCCTACACCTGGTAGCGGTCCGGGGCGAAGAGGTGGACGTGGCCGGCTATCCACTCCGAGGTTCGGGTCAGACCCTCCTGGAGGGAGACTTCGGGCTTCCAGCCGGCCCAGTCGCGGGCCCGGGTGTTGTCCGACAGCAGGCGCTGGACCTCGCTGCCCGAGGGACGCAGCCGGGCGGGGTCGACGACCACCTCCGCGTCCCGGCCCGACGCCGTGATCAGTGCCCGGGCCAGGTCGCCGATGGAGATCTCCTCTCCGGTGCCGAGGTTGATCACCTCGCCCAGGGCCCGGTCGCACTCCGCGACCGCGAGGAAGCCCGCCGCGGTGTCGGTCACGTAAGTGAAGTCCCGGGTCGGGGTCAGGGATCCCAGCCGGACCTCCCGGGATCCCGAGTGGAGCTGGGCGAGGATGGTGGGGATGACCGCCCGGGCCGACTGGCGCGGGCCGTAGGTGTTGAACGGCCGGACCACCGTCACCGGCAGCTCGAACGCGTGGTGGAAGGAGAGCGCCGTCATGTCGGCGCCGATCTTCGAAGCGGAGTACGGGGACTGCGGCTGGAGCGGGTGGCTCTCGGAGATCGGGACCGTCAGGGCCGTCCCGTAGACCTCGCTGGTGGAGGTGTGGACGAGGCGGCGCACGCCGTGGCGGCGGCAGGCCTCGGCCATGTTCTCGGTACCGGTGACGTTGGTCTGGACGTACGCGCCGGGCGAGGCGTAGCTGTACGGGATCCCGATCAGGGCCGCCAGGTGGAAGACCGTGTCGCAGCCGGCCACCGCGTCGCTGACCCGGCCCGCGTCGCGGACGTCGCCGGCCCACATCTCCACCGGGCCGCCCGGGTCGGCCAGGTACCGGGCCAGGTGGCCCTTCTCCGCGTACGGCTTGTAGTGCACGAAGGCGCGCACCTTCGCGCCCCGGGCGACCAGCAGGTCGACGAGCGTGGAGCCGATGAAGCCCTCGGCGCCCGTGACGAGGACCGTACGGCCGCTCCAGTCGGCGGGAGTGCGCGCCGGGGTGGGCATCGGCGCGGGCGTGGGGGCGTGCGGCGTGGTCATACGAGCTCCAGGGGAGTGCGAGTGGGGGAGGAGGAGAAGGAGGGGAAGCCGGCGACCCGCAGGACCTGCGAGGCCAGCAGTTCGGCGGCCCGTGCGTGCGGGCCGGGGTCGGCGGCGCCGGCCATCGCCGCCAGCCGCACCGGGTCGGCCAGCAGCGGGGCGAGCAGCTCCGCGAGGCGGCCGGCCGTCGCCTCGGCGTCCGCCAGCAGCAGGCCGGCGCCCGCGTCGGACAGCACCCGGGCGTTGTGCGTCTGGTGGTCGCCGGGGGCGTAGGGGTAGGGGACCAGCACCGCGGGGACCCCGGTCGCCGCGAGCTCCGCCACCGTCGCCGAGCCCGCCCGGCACACCACGAGGTCGGCTGCCGCGTAGACCAGGTCCATCCGGTCCAGGTACGGCACGGCCCGCGCGATCCGCCGCCCGCCCGAGGCGGACAGAGCGTCCACCGTGTCCGCGAGCGCCGCCGGCCCCGTCTTGATCAGCAGCGTGACGTCCCCACGGGCCTGCCAGGCGGCCGCCAGCCCGGCCGCGGCCGACGTCAGGCGTACGGCGCCCAGGCTGCCGCCGTTGAACACCACCAGCCGCCGCCCGTCCGGCACCCCGAGCTCCCGCCGGGCCCCGGCGCGCAAGGCCGCCCGCTCGGGGCGGGACAGTCCGGCGAGGCCCGACAGCGCTGCCGAGATGGGCATTCCGGTGGTCAGCGCCCGCGCCCCGCCCGCCAGGTGCTCCCGGCTGCGGTCGAAGGCCACCGCCATGTGCGGGGTGAGGCGGGCCGCGAACTGGTTGGCCCGGCCCGGTACCGCGTTGGACTCGTGGATGACGGCCGGCAGCCCGGCCAGCCGGGCCCCGAGCACGGCGGGCGCGCTCGGATAGCCGCCCATGCCGACGGCCACCTGCGCGCCCTGCGCCCGGATCACGGCCCGCGCCTGCCCGGCCGAGCGGAGCAGCGCCGCCGGAAGGAGGTAGCGCTTGGCGCCCAGCGCCGGGTCGAAGGGGATCATGTCCACGGTGTGCAGGCGGTAGCCGGCGGCCGGGATCAGCTCGGTCTCCAGGCCGCGTTCGGTGCCGATGAAGGAGACCACGGCGTCCGGGACGGCGGCGCGCAGCGCCTCCGCCAGGGCGAGCCCGGGATAGATGTGGCCGCCGGTGCCGCCCGCGCCGATCACGACGGAGAGCGGCCAGCGTGAGGAGGAGGGAGGGGGTGAGGAGGTCATGGACGCAGACTTCCGGTGCGCCCTAAGAACGTTCTAAGAGGTTCTCCCGGAGCATTTGGGAGGCTTTGCCGCATGCAGCGGATTCTGGTGGTGGACGACGAGCCCGAGGTGCGGGCCGCCGTCGAGGACGGCCTCGCCGTCGAGGGGTACGAGGTGCGCGGCGCGGCCGACGGGCTGGCGGCACTGTCCGAGGTGGCGCTCTGGCAGCCGGACGCCGTGGTCCTCGACGTGATGATGCCGGTGCTGGACGGGCTCGCCGTGTGCCGGCAGCTGCGCGCGGTGGGCGACCGTACGCCCGTCCTCGTCCTCACGGCCCTGGACGCGGTGAGCGACCGCGTCGACGGGCTGGAGGCGGGCGCCGACGACTACCTGGTCAAACCGTTCGCGCTCGACGAGCTCGTGGCCCGGGTACGTGCCCTGCTGCGGCGGGCCGCCCCCGAACCGGCCGGGGGCGCGCCCGTGCTCGCGTACGGGGACCTCGTCCTCGACCCCGCCACCCGCACCGGGCGGCGCGGCGAGCGGCCGCTGGAGTTCAGCCGCACCGAGTCGGCGCTGCTCGAACTGCTCCTGCGCCACCCCGGGCAGGTGCTGCCGCGCGAGCTGGTCCTGGAACTGGTGTGGGGCCGGGACTTCGGGCCGGACTCCAACTCCCTGGCCGTCTACGTCGGCTACCTGCGCCGCAAGCTGGAGGCCGGCGGCGAGCCCCGGCTCGTGCACACCGTGCACGGGGTCGGCTACCGGCTGGACGCCGCGTGAGCGGGCGGGGGCGGGCGCGCGGAATCGGAGCGCGGTGGCGCCGCAGGCGGCCGCTGCGGACCCGGCTGGCGCTGGCCGTCACGGCGGCGGTGGCCTTCGTCGCGCTCGGCGTGTGCGCGGCGGCCTTCCTCGTCGTGCGCGGGGCGCTGTACCAACAGCTCGACCTCAGCCTGACCCAGTCCGCCCGCCTCGCCGCCCAGCGCAACCCGGACTCCGGACCCGGGACGCTGGCCGGGGAGTGCCGCTTCCGGGCGGCGCCCGCCTGCGCCGAGGTGGTGCCGGCGGATCCGGGGCGCGACCCCCGGGCGCCGTACCTGCTGCCGGTCACCCCGGCCGCCCGGGCCGTGGCGGCGGGCACGCGGGCCCCGTACTACACCGCCATCGTGCACGCGGGGCATCCGGCGCGGATGCTCACCACCGACTACGGCAAGGGGCGGGCGCTCCAGGTGGCGCTGCGGGCGGACACCGTGGAGGACGGCATCGAGCAGGCCGCGTGGTGGCTGGCGCTGACGGCTGCCGCGGGGGTGCTCCTGGCCGCGCTGCTCGGCTACTGGGTCGCGCGGACGGGTCTGGCACCGGTCACCCGGCTCACCGCCACCGCCGAGCGGATCGCCGCCACCCGGGACCCGAGGCACCGGATCGAACTGCCGCCTCCGGGGCGCGGCCGCGAGGACGAGGTCACGCGGCTGGCCGGGAGCTTCAACACCATGCTGGGGGAGCTGGAACAGTCCGTCACCGCGCAGCGCCGGCTCGTCGCGGACGCCTCGCACGAGCTGCGGACCCCGCTGACGGCGCTGCGGACGAACGCGGAGCTGCTGGCGCGGGGGGACCGGCTGACGGCGGAGCAGCGGGACCGGGCCTCGCTGGCGCTCGGGCGGCAGCTGCGGGAGGTGACCGGGCTGGTCAACGACCTGATCGAGCTGGCCCGCGACGAGGAGCCGCAGCTGCTGGTGGAACAGGTGCGGCTGGCTCCGCTGGTGGAGTACTGCGTGGGGGCCGCGCGGGCGCACTGGCCCGGAGTGGCCTTTCGGGTGCGGGCGCCGTCGCCGTCCCGGGGGGAGGGGGAGGCGGTGGTGGCGGGGGTGCCGGCCCGGCTCAGCCGGCTGCTGGGGAACCTGCTGGACAACGCCGCGAAGTTCAGCCCGGCGGGGGCCGAGGTGGAGGTGGCGCTGGCCGTTCGGGGGGACGGCTCCGCGCAGGTGACCGTACGGGATCACGGGCCGGGGATCTCGGAGGCGGACCTGCCGTACGTCTTCGACCGGTTCTACCGGGCGGGGGCGGCGCGGGCGCTGCCCGGGTCGGGGCTCGGGCTGGCGATGGCCCGGCAGATCGCGCGGGCGCACGAGGCGGAGGTGGTGGCCGAGGCCGCCCCGGGAGGGGGCGCGCTGTTCCGGCTGACGTTCGCGGCCCCGGCCTGAGCTGATGTTCGGTGCCCCGGCCTGAGCTGACGGTCGCGGCCCCGGCCTGATCGGCATGGCATGCCCCGGGCCGTCCCTTTCGGATCTTGCCTGGCAGACGAGATCCGAAAGGGACGGCCCGGGTGTGGTGACCCGCGGGGTTGCCGGGAGGATCAGCGCAGTCCGGCGAAGAGGTCGTTCTCCGGTAGGGCCGCGCCGGTGGCGTCCTGGACGCGTACGAAGGTCTCCGTGCCCATCAGCTCGCCGAACCTCTCCTTGCCCATCTTGAGGAAGAAGATGTTCTCGCCCTGACTGGCGTGTGCGGCCAGCGCGTCGAACTTCTGACCGCTGAAGGCGAGGGTGTCCACCCACGTGCTGATCTCATCGTCGGGGAGGCCTATCTCGGCCAGCGCGGCGGCCTCGGCGGGATCCGGCTCCGGCATGTCGTCCCCTTGGAACTCGCGCATGATCTCGCCGAACCGCTGCATCCCCGAGCGGGGCATCGTCGTCCAGTACACCTTCGGCGTCAGCGCGGTCATCTCCAGCGCCGCCATCGTGATCCGGTGGGCCTGGATGTGGTCGGGGTGGCCGTAGAAGCCGTTCTCGTCATAGGTGACGACCACGTCGGGCCGGTAGTGCCGCATGAGTTCCGCGAGCCGGGCGGCGCCCTCTTCCACGGGGGTCTGCCAGAAGGATCCGGGGGCGTCGTTGCTCGGCCAGCCCATCATCCCGGAGTCGGCGTAGTCCAGCGTCTCCAGGTGGCCGACCTCCAGGACGTCGCAGCTCGCTTCGAGTTCTTTGCGGCGCATGGAGGCGACGGCCGCGGGATCGTGCCCGGGACCGCCCGGCTTGACGCCCTCCGGTCCGTCACCGCAACGGCCGTCGGTACACGTCACGAGCACCGTGCGGATGCCTTCCGCCGCGTACCGGGCGAGGACCCCGCCGGTTCCGGTGGCTTCGTCGTCGGGGTGGGCGTGCACTGCCATGAGCGTCAAGGGCCGGTCGGCCATGGAACAGTCCTCCTGCGGACATCCGTCTCGGTCCGAGTCCGCGGCGGACGTGCCGCGATCCCGGGGACCGGATCCCGGTGGGGCGGACGACCTCGTGGTCTCCGTGTTCCCCGCCCGTACGGCGCCGGTCCCTCGGTCGGTACAACCGTGGCGGCCGTACCGGGTGTTCCCGGTACGGCCGCCCGGCCTTGCCCGCGCCGCGTTTCACCGCGAACGAGGCGGGTCGGCGCGAGCCGTGGATCCGGGCTCAGAACCGCGGCGGAACGGACCCGACCGGCTCGGTGACGACGACGGCTTCGAAGACCTGTTCGCCGTCCTGGTGGCCCGTGACCCGGACCGACCGGGCCGCGGCGCCGCCCAGTTCCGCCGAGGCGGGTTCCGCGCGGATCCACAGCGGGCTGCCGAACTCGGCGTAGCGATGGTAGGTGCTCATGACGGAGACCGGAATGACGCCGGCTTCGGCGTCGATGGTCACGGCCTGGCGGGCGGCCTCCAGGAGGACCATGCCGGGCACGTGGTCGCCGACGTGGTCGAAGAGCACGGGGTGGCGGATGTCGTAGCGCAGTTCCCACACCCCCGGGCCGGAGGCCGCGGAGAGGACGACGTCGAAGGGGGAGAGCCGGCCCACTTCGGCGGGCGCGACCGGGGCGGACCCGAGCACCGAGTCCGGCTGCGCGGCCAGCTGCTTGGCGCGCAGCCGCTGGTACACGGCGGGGGAGGTGACGGTGTACCCGACGCGCCCGGTGGCCACGACGCGGTCCTCCTGACGGATCACCACCTCGTAGGTGAGCGCCGTGAGCCGGCTGCCCCGGCGGCGTATCTCGGGGCAGGTGACGGTGAGGTCGAGGTCCGCAGGGGCCCCGCCCATGACGAGTTGCTCGGGGACGGTGGAGTACTCCAGCGACCAGAGCAGGAACTGGTGCCCGACCGGTACGTCGAAGGCCTCGTGAGCCAGGTACGCACCGACCTGCCGGATGGTCTCGGCGATCAGCATCGGGTCGTAGTGGGTGCCCGCCACGGGTGCGAAGAAGCTGTGCCCGCGGGGCCACTGGGCCTTGATGTGGAAGCGGTCCTCGGTGATGCGGCACATGCCGGTCAGGAAGACCTCGGCGACTGCCGCCCGGTGGACGAGTGCCCTCGGAACCGTGGCGGCCAGCCTGTTGTCCGTCTGGGCTTGACACGCGCAGTGCTCGGCCGGAGGAGACGTGGTGAAGTCCGTCGGTTCCAGGGTCGTGATCATGAAGTCCCTCATCGTGGACGAGTGCAGCAAACCTCTACGGGGTTCAGAGTACGTACTTCCGAGTTTGGTTAGTGGTTCGATCTTGGCCGAGGGGCGCCCTCACGTCCGCACTGAGTGACAAAAGGCACATGCCAAGTTGCCGTCAGGGTGCATGAGTTGCCACAAATGCCCACTCAGGCGCCATTTTGTGGTGCGAGTTGAGGCGTGTGACCGTGATCATCCGGCCTGGCGAGAAACAGCCGACGTCCGGTATCTTTCCCGGTGCAGAGCAACGCGGATACTGCTGGGTATTTTTCGGGGGGCTATCGAGTACGCCCGCGTCGCGGGCTGATTCGGAGTCCAGAAAACGTCTGCGCCGGCCCTCCCCCGCGTGATCGGAGCGCCATGCGCCCCCTGCAGCACCTGCGGCTCGCCGCCCTGAACATCGACGGCGTCCTGCTCAACGACACCTTCAGCCCGGTCATTCACGGGTTCATCACCCGCCGGGGCGGAACCTACGACGGTGAGGTGGAGCGCTCGATCTTCTCCCAGCCCCGGGCGCTCGCGGCCCCGGCCCTGGCCCGGGCCGCAGGGCTCGACTGGACGCCGGAGCGCGTGCTGGAGGCGTACTTCGAGGAGCGGGCCGCCTATCTGGCCGAGCACCCGCTGCAGGTGATGGAGGGGGTCGAGGAACTCCTGCTCCGGCTCCGGGGCCTCGGGCTGCAGACCGTCTGTTACGGCGGCCTCGACAAGGAGCACTTCGACCACTACCTGGGGCACCTCGCGCACCTCTTCGACGGCCCCGGCTACATCAGCACGGACACGTTCCGCCCGGGCATCCACGAGATCACCGTCGACTGGTTCGGCCTCGACCACTCCCAGGCGCTGTTCGTGGACG
This sequence comes from Streptomyces sp. AP-93, assembly GCF_022808175.1. GTDB lineage: Bacteria > Actinomycetota > Actinomycetes > Streptomycetales > Streptomycetaceae > Streptomyces. The sequence continues at coordinate 519,605 of NZ_JALGBX010000001.1, forward strand.
ACGTGGCACGTGTCGCCGCGGTGGCCCTCGACCTGGGTGTGCCGTTCATCGGGCACCCCAGTACCTTCGAACACGGATTCCAAGGGCGTCAGATGCGCGAAGCCGGCGTGCGGAACCTGGTCGGCTCGCTCGGCGAAATCGACGAGGAACTCCTGCGCACCGTGGACGCGGAGGCCGGTGCGGGCATCGGCAGCGCGGTCTGAACCCGCCGCGGTGCCCGCCGCCGTGCCCGCCGGCGCGGAGCGGCACGCCGAGTGCGAGGACTGGAACGAGTGGAAACGAAGGGAGCGGCAATGCAGGGGCACGGTCTACTGGAGGGCAAGGTCGCGCTGATCACCGGGGCGAGCAGCGGCATCGGAGCCGCGGCCGCCCGGGTGTTCGCGCGGGAGGGTGCGCGGGTGGTGCTCGCCGCCCGGCGTGAGCAGCGGATCAAGGAGCTCTCCGAGGAGCTGCGGGCGCAGGGCGCGCAGGCGGCGTACGTCGTGACGGACGTGACCCGGCGCGGTGACGCGGAGGCTGCCGTCGCCCGCGCGGTCGAGGAGTTCGGCCGGCTGGACTGCGCCTTCAACAACGCCGGCTGGGGCGTGGGGCGAACCCCGCTGCACGAGATGGACGACCAGCTGTACGACGAGATCATGGAAGTCAACGTGCGCGGGGTGTGGAACTGCCTGCGCCCGGAGATCGCCGCGATGCTGGAGACCGGCGGCGGGTCGATCGTCAACAACAGCAGCGTCGGCGGGCTGCTCGCCACCCCGGTGGCGGCCCCGTACGTCGCGGCCAAACACGCGGTCATCGGCCTGACCAAAGCGGCCGCGGCCGAGTACGGGGCCCAGGGCATCCGGGTGAACTCGGTGGCGCCCGGCACCACCCGCACGGAGGTGGTCGAGCAGTGGTTCGCGGCCGTGCCCGGCATCGAGGCGCAGCTGCACGCGGGGACGCCGCAGCCGCGTACCGCGGAGCCCGCGGAGATCGCCGAGGCCGCCGCCTGGCTGTGCAGTGCGAGGTCCTCATTCGTCACCGGCGTGACCATGCCGGTGGACGGCGGGTTCTCCATGGTGTGAAACTGCCCTAAGCAAGAACGTACCCCAGGGCATGTAAAGCGCCGGTGTACGAGGGATGGCGGGGGAGACAAAGACTTCATCCGCTGCTTGCCCCGGAAAGGTGGGCGCAGCGGCATGACGGATGGGGGCGGGAGAGGTCGCATCACATGAGGACAGAACGACCACAGGTCAAACAGGACCGTGCGGTACGCACCCGCCGGGCGATCCTGGAGGCGGCCGCCGTGGTGTTCGAAGAGCGGGGCTATGAATCGGCCAAGCTCTCGGACATCGTCAACATCGCCAAGGTGACCAAAGGCGCGCTCTACTTCCACTTCGACTCGAAGGAGCACCTCGCCCAGGCGGTGATCGACGCCCAGGTGGCCTCGGCCCCGCGCGCGATGCCCCAGCCGTTCAAGGTGCAGGAGTTCGTGGACACCGGGATGATCTTCTCGCACCGGCTGCGGCACGACGTCCTGATGCGGGCGAGCGCGCGGCTCACGCTGGACCAGACCGGCCTGAGCCTGGACCGGGCCTCGCCCTACGAGGCGTGGATAGAGCTCCACCTCGCTCTGATGACGGAGGCCAAGGCCCGCGGCGAGCTGTTGACGACCGTGGACCCGATCGTGCCGGCACGGCTGATCGTGGGGTCCTACGCGGGGCTCAACATGATGTCCCACATGCTCGGAATGGACATGGACGAGCAGGTTTCTGCCCTCTACACCCATGTCATGCCGAACCTGGTGGTGCCGTCCCTGGCGATCCGGCTGGACACGGCCCCGGGCCGCGGGGCGAGGGCGCTGTACGGACCGCAGGGGACGCACCCGTGCGATTACGGCTGCGCCTCGGGCGTGCGCCGGCCGGTGGCAGCCGTCGAGGGTGAGCCGTGGACCTCGGTGGCCGGCGTGCAGGAGGAAAGCCGCGCGGGTTGAGCGCGCCGCTGACGGCGGCGTGCCGTAGACGGCGGTGACGGATGTGCGGATGCCCGGACGGGGCCCGGAAAAGGGGCCTCTCGTCCGGGCGTCCGCATGTCCGCGTCCGCGCCTTCGGGGGCCTCGCTCCACCCCTCCGTGTCCCGGCCACATGTGGGTTGCGAAAAATCCTTCCGGGTATTATTTTTCCTGACGTCCAGTGTCGCTGTGTCTTGCCTCCAGGGAGGGAACCGTGGACATTGACGTGCTCGGAGGACTGCGTGTCACCGAGAACGGGGTCCCCATCGCGGCGCCCACACCGGAGGCCCGCCACGTACTGGCCGTCCTCGCAGCCCATGCCGATCAGGTCGTACCCGTGTCAGTACTGGCCGACGAGCTGACCAGCTGCACTCCGCCCGAGCACACCCGGGCCGTCGCCCACGCCGCGGTCCGCATGCTGCGCGAGCAGTTCGCGGGGGCCCTGCAGTCCGGTCCGGGTGCGGTACGGACTCCCGACACGGTGCTGTCGGCGGTGCCCGGCGGGTATCTTCTCGACACCGGTGGGGGCCGGTGCGACTTCCGCGACTTCGAGCGCGAGGCGGGCGCCGGTTACCGGGCCATCTCCTGCGGGGACTTCGAGAAGGCGGCCCGCCGGCTGCGCGGCGCCCTGGACCTGTGGTCCGGCACGGCCTTCGCCGGGATCGACGCGGGCGCCTGGCTCGGCGAGCGCATCGCGGCCCTGGAGGAGACCCGGTACGCCGTGCTCGGCCAGTGGGTGGAAGCCGGGCTGGCGCTCGGCCGTCACTGCGAGCTGGACGCCGAGCTCTCGGCCCTGCTCGTCCGGCACAGCGGCCACGGGCACCTCGACGCGCAGCGCTTCGCGGCCCTGCGCCGCTCCGGGCGGCGCGTCGGACCGCAGCGCGGTCACTCGCTCGCGGCGGAGCGGCGCCCGAACGGCGGACCCGCGACGGTGGTCTGGGCCGCGGGCCGCACCGCCCTGCTGAGCGCCGCCGCCCCGGCCCCCCGGGCGGCCTGACCGGGGCATCCGGAACATCCGGCTGCGGGCCGGCGATGTCTCCGCGCGTCCGGTCCGCGACGGCGCGGACCGGACGCGCGGTGGTGATCAGCCCGTGGGGCGGGCGCTGCCCGCGCGGGGGAGCGCTTCGACCGAGATCGCACCGAGGACCGCGTCGAGCAGTCCGGGGAAGCGCGCGTCGAGATCCTCGCGCCGCAGGGACAGGAGCAGCTCTCTGCCGGACGGGCGCTGCCAGATGATGCCGCCCTCGCGCAGCACCCGCCAATGGTGGGTGAGCGTCGATTTGGAGACGCCTTCGAGCAGGCTGCCGCACGGGTACTCGCCGCCGGCCGCCAGGGCGCGGACCACGGTGAGTCGCATGGGGTTGCCCAGCGCGGTGAACACGTTCTCCAGCTTGATCTGGTCCCTGGTCGGGTGGTTGACAGTCATGCCGTCAAAAGTAGCTCGTATGTCCAAGGATGGTCGAACAGTTGCTGGTCAGTACTTGTTCGCGAACTTTCCGGGACCGTCCCCGACCTGACACAGCCGCCGGGTGCGGTTGACAGGCACCTCAGAACCGTACGACTATCCGTGAACAGTAATTGTACGTACTCAGTCGTACTGTTGAGCCCGGAAAGGTCGTCACTCCCCATGTCTGCCACCCGTTCCGCCTCCCCGTCAGGCACGGGGACTCCCCGCCTCGGCTGGATTCTTGCCCTCCTGGCCTTCGCCCAGCTGATCATTTCGCTGGACTTCAACATCGTCTACGTGGCCCTGCCGGAGATCGGCGAGGAGCTGGGCTTCACCGACCAGTCGCTCCAGTGGGTCGTCAGCGCCTACGCGGTGGTCTTTGGGGGTTTCCTCCTGCTCGGCGGGCGGGCGGCCGACCTGCTCGGCAAGCGCAACATGTTCGCCCTCGCCCTCGGCCTGTACGCCGTGTCGTCGCTGGTCGGCGGCTTCGCGGGCAACCCGGAGACGATGATCGCGGTCCGCGCCGTGCAGGGTCTGGGCGGCGCGCTGCTCTTCCCGGCCACGCTGTCACTGATCAACACCCTGTTTGCCGAGGGCAAGGAGCGCAACAGGGCGCTCGCGATCTGGGGCGGCGCCGGCGCCTCCGGTCTCACCCTCGGCTCGCTCCTCGGCGGCGTCCTCACCGGCGCCTTCGGCTGGGCCTCGGTCTTCTTCGTCAACGTCCCGCTGGCCGGCATCGTGCTGATCGCGGCCCTCGCCGTCATGCCGCGCGACACGAAGGCCACCGAACGCCGCAGCTTCGACCTGCCGGGCGCCATCACCGCCACGCTCGGTGTGACCCTGCTGGTCTACGTGCTGGTCCAGGGCCCGGAAAGCGGCTGGGCCTCCACCGAGATCATCATCAGCGCCGTCGTCGCCGTCGCCCTGCTCGCCCTGTTCGCCTTCATCGAGGCGAAGAGCAAGGACCCGCTGATGCCGCTGCGCCTCTTCGGCAACCGCAGCCTCGCGGTCGGCATGGCCGTCACCTTCATCTTCATGGGCACCTTCAGCGCCCTGCCGTACTTCCTGACCGTCCTCTTCCAGAGCGTGCACGGCTTCAGCGCCCTGGAGACCGGTCTGGCCTTCCTGGTCCCCTCGCTCTCCATCGCCGCGGGCACCCAGGTCGGTGAGCGCATGGCCACCCGCACCGCGACCCGGACGACCCTCGTCACCGGCCTCGTCGTCGGCGCGATCGGCACCGCCGTCCTCGCCTTCACGATCTCCGCCGACGCCGGCTACGCGAGCGTCGTTCCCGGCCTCGTCATCGCGGGCGTCGGCCAGGGCATCACCTGGACCGGCATGTGGATCGCCGCCGCCTCCGGCGTGGCCCCGCACGAGCAGGGCATCGCCTCCGGCATGGCCTCCACCACCCAGCAGATCGGCGGCGCGGTCGGCCTCGCCATCCTCATCGCCATCGCCAACGCCAACATCGACGGCCTCGCCGGCGACGCGCTCAAGACCAGCATGGCGGACGGCACCCAGACCGCCGTCTACATCGCCGCCGCGGGCATCCTGCTCGGCGCGCTCATCTCGCTCGCCCTCCCCGGCAAGCCCGCGGCCACCACCCGGCCCCCCGTCCAGGGGGCCCCGGACCAGCGGGGCGAAGAGCACACCGTGAGTTCCCCCGCCACGGTGTGATCTCGTCACCACCGCTGGACGGAGGGGAAGCGGCGCACGATCTGCCCGCTTCCCCTCCGTCATGTCACCCCCTGCACAGCACAGCGCCACCCAGCAACCTGGAGGTCCCCCATGTCCCTGGACACCGACGTCGCCGTGGTCGGCGGCGGCCCGGTCGGCATGCTGCTCGCCGCCGAGCTCGCCCTGTACGGCGTACGCGCCACGGTCCTGGAACATCTGCCCGAGCCCACCGGGGAGTCCAAGGCCGGCACCTTGCACGCGCGCACCGCGCAGACACTGCACCGGCGCGGCCTGCTGGGCGCCGTACAGCCCGGAGCGCACAAGGCCCTGGGGCATTCCCGCGGACCGGTGCCGTTCCACTTCGGCGGGATGTTCGAGCTCGACCTGTCGGCGGTCGTCCACGAGGGACCCGCCATGGTCGGCAGCCCGCAGGCCTACGCGGAGCAGGTCTTCGCCCGGCGCGCGACCACGCTCGGCACCCGCATCGAGCGCGACAGCGAGGTGGTCGGACTCGAGCAGCACGAGGACCACGTCACGCTGACCGTCCGGAACGAGGCCGGGACCGAGCGGACGCTGACGGCCGGCTGGGTCGTCGGCTGCGACGGCGCGCGCAGCTCCGTGCGCAAGCTCGGCGGCATCGACTTCGTGGGCACCCCGGCCACCGTGGGCGCGCTGATGGGCGAGGTCGAGCTGCTCGACCCGTACCGCGCGCCGTCCGGCTGGCAGCGGGGCGCCCGCGGCTGGACGCTGATCTGGCTCAACCCGTACGGCCGCAGCCGGGTCTCCACCTACGACTTCCGCAGCCCGCACGCGGACCGGAGCGCGCCCGTCACCCTCGACGAGATGCGGGACGAGGTCGAGCGCATCGCCGGGTACCCCGTGCCCATGGCCAACCCCCGCTGGCTGACCCGCTTCAGCGACGCGGCCCTCCAGGCCGAGCGCTACCGCAACGGACGGGTCCTGCTCGCCGGCGACGCCGCGCACGTCCACTTCCCGGCCGGCGGCCAGGGCTTGAACCTGGGACTCCAGGACGCGGTCAACCTGGGCTGGAAGCTCGCCGCGCAGGTGCAGGGCTGGGCCCCCGAGGCGCTGCTCGACACCTACCACGCGGAGCGCCACCCGGTGGCGGCCCAGGTGCTCCACAACGTCCGCGCGCAGGTGGCGCTGATGAACCCCGATCCGCGCACCGACGCGCTGCGCGAGCTCTTCACCGAGCTGATGCACATGCCCCAGGTCAACGAGTACCTCAGTGGAATGATCAGCGGCACCGCGGTGCGGTACGACATCGGCGACCCGGCCGACCCCATGGCGGGGCTGCTCGCCCCCGATCTCCCGCTCAAGACCGGCGACGCCGAGACGGGCCTGGCCGAGCTGCTGCACGGCGGGCGTCCGCTGCTGCTCGACCTCGGCGGGCAGGGCGACCTGCTCGACGCGGCCCGGCCCTGGGCCGACCGCGTCACCACGCTCTCCGCGGTGACCGACGTCCGGACGCCCGGCGCGCTCCTGGTCCGTCCCGACGGCTACACGGCATGGAGCGCGGCCGGTGTCCCGGACGACGTGCGGACCCTGACGGCGGCGCTGCGCGCCTGGTTCGGCTCGCCGCTCCGGCGATGAGCCTCAGGAGCCGGCGGTGAACCGGAGAACGCGAAGGGCCCGCCCGGCACGCGATGTGCCGGGCGGGCCCGCCGTCGTGCCCCTCGTCCTACGGGAGCCGGATGGACTGCCCGTGGCTGAAGCGGTCCGCCGGGTCGTACGTGGCCTTGATCTGCTGCAGGCGCGGGTAGTTGGACCCGTAGTACAGCGTGTACCAGGGCACTCCCGACGTGTTGTGGGCCGGATCGTTCAGGTCGATGTCGCAGTAGTTGATGTAGCAGCCGTCGGTGACGTCGTCCAGCACGGGGACACCGCCGGTCGTCGCGTAGGTCTCCTCGTACAGATCGCGCAGCCAGGAGATGTTGACCGCGTCGTCGGACGCGGACGGCCAGTAGCTCTGGAAGAGCAGCTTGAAGACCGAGTCCCGGTGCACGGTGGCCGTGGCGCCGGGGCTGACGGCGTTCACGTTGCCGCCGTAGGAGCTGAGCAGCACCATCGCGCCGGGATTGTCCAGGTCGGTGCGGTTGAGGTGCTTCCAGAAGGCGCCGATCTGCGCGTCGGTCACGTTCTTCTTGTGGAAGGCCGACTTGTAGTCGCCGCGCAGCGTCGGGTCCACCAGGGTGCTGTTGGTGGTGCCCAGGTAACGGGTGGCCTGCAGCCAGCCCATGCGCTGCGGGGTGAAGTACTCCGGCATCGGGCCGTGCTCGCCCATGGCCTTGGTGACCGGGCCGTGCGGGATGTCGACGCCTTCGGTGACCGCCGCGAGGAAGTCCTCCAGGAGCTGCCGCGCGTTCGGTACGGTCGCGTCCATCTGGGTGAGCAGGCCTATCTCACCATTGGACTTGTGGTTCAGCTTCAGGAAGCTCATCAGGCTTCCGTACTTCCCGCCGGGCGCCCCGTTGGCGACGTGCCAGGCGCCGAAGTTGCGGGTGAGGCGGGTGAAGGCCGCCTCGGTGACCTGGTCCCACTTCCAGGAGACGGCGCTGATGAAGACCTCGGCCGGCGGCTTGATGAGCGACTGCTCCGGCGCCGTGCCCGTGGCCTTCGGCGACCGGAACCAGTAGCGGGTGATGACGCCGTAGTTGCCGCCGCCCGCTCCCGTGTGCGCCCACCACAGGTCACGGTGGGGGTCGGTCGCCTCGCGGGTCGCGAGGACGGTGCGGGCGGTGCCCGCCGCGTCCACGGTCACGACCTCGACCGCGTACAGGTGGTCGACGATCAGGCCGTGCTCGCGGGCGAGCATGCCCCAGCCGCCACCGCTGACGTGGCCGCCGGCGCCCACGGAGTAGCACATGCCGCCGGGGACGGTCACGTCCCAGACCTTGAACAGCCGCTCGTAGACGTCCAGCAGGGTGGCGCCCGCCTCCACGGCGAAGGCCTTGTACGCGGGGTCCCAGTAGACGGAGGTCATCTCGGACATGTCGAGGACGATCTGCGTGTCCGCGTTGAAGACGAAGTCCTCGTAACAGTGGCCGCCACTGCGCACGGTGAGCTTCTTCTTGGCCCTCGCGGCCTCCTGGACGACCGCGAGGACCTGAGCGGTGGAGTCCACCACGCGCACGCTCTCGGGACGGCCGGTCCAGCGCTGGTTCATGCCGTGCACGAGGTCCTGGTAGCGCGGGTCGGTCGCGGTGACCTTCGCCGCGGGGAACTCCGCGGCCGGTCCGGCGGCCGGTCCGGCGGCGGGACCCGTCGCGGATTCGGCGGCCCGCGCGGTGAGGGCTCCGCCCGCGGTGATCGCCGCGCTCGCGCCGACGACCGCCGCCGCGTTGCCCAGCAGCCGCCTGCGGCTCCACTTGCCGTTCGATACGTCTGTCATTGCTGTTGGCGAACCTTTCGTGGAGTGTGGGTGGTCCCGCTGCGCCCTGAGGCGTCAGGAGGCCTTGTCGATCCGCTCGGACAGGCGGGGCAGGAGGCCCAGCGCGTTGGTCCGGCCGATGGCCGCGCGCTCCTCGCCGGACCACCCCGGGAAGGCGTGGAAGCCCTCGGTGTTCTCCGTGGTGTGAGCGGCGGGCATGAAGGGGAAGTCGCTGCCGAACAGGATGTTCCCGGTGCCCGCGAGCTTGGTGAGCGCCGGAAGGGCGTACTCGGTGGCGGACATCGCGATGTCGTAGTGCAGGCGTCCGAGCGAACCGATGAGGTCCTCGGGCGCGCGGTCCTTGAGGTAGGCGCCGATGGTCGGTCCGTACGTCATCCGCTGGGCCAGGAACGGCAGGGTGCCGCCCGCGTGGGACAGGATCAGCCGCAGCCCGGGCAGCCGGTCGAGGGTCCGGCTGAACAGCAGGCTGGCGACCGTGCGGGTGGTCTCGAAGGTGAACTCGTAGAGCGACGGCGGCAGATCGAAGGTGGCGAGGTCCTTCGACGGCGGGGTCATCGGGTGCACGTGGACCGGCAGGCCGCGCTCGGCCAGCTCGGCGAGGAGCGGCTCGAACCCGGGGTCGCCGAGGTAGCGGCCCTCGTAGCTGGTGAGCAGTCCGACACCGTCGAGTCCCAGCTCGTCGACGGCGTAGGCCAGTTCCTGCCGCGCCGCGGCCACGTCGGGCAGCGGCAGGACCGCGAAGGCGCCGAAGCGGCCGGGGTGCCGGCGGATCAGCTCGGCGAAGTACTCGTTGACCTGACGGGCGAGCTTGCGGCTCGCGTCGCCTTCCAGGAAGGTCACGCCCGGCGCGGTGATGGACAGCACGGCCGCGTCGATGCCGTGCCGGTCCATGACCTCGAGGCTCTCCTCGGGCGTCCAGGTCGGGTAGTCCACACCGGGGATGGCCGTCTTCCCGCCGAGCGCCTCGGCGTAGACGGGCGGAATCGCGTGGTGGTGAACGTCAATCAATCCGTTTGATCCGGGCATGAGTGGCTCCAGCGTCAAGAGTTCGTGAAGAGGATGCCGCCTTCGGCGAAGGCGTTCACATGAAATTTACGAGAGGTATTCGTCGCCGTACTCCGCGGCCACTCTGAGTGCCCGCTCCACGTCCAGCTCGTATTGGCCGGCCGGTGGCATCGGTGCATTGTCGTCCGCCGATATACCGGCGCCGAGAAAGAATCCGTCCTTGCCCCCGGGCATGAACATAATGAGAAGTTTCGAGGGCTCGTCACTGACGTTCTTGAACGAATGCACACTGCCGCGCGGCACGTGGATGAATGAGCCGGACTTCAGTTTCAGCTGCTCGGTTCCGTCGAACATGTCCACCTTTCCCTCGAGGACGTAGAACGCCTCCTCCTCGTGGTGGTGGATGTGTGGCGGCGGGCCACCACCCGGTGGGACCAGGGCTTCCATCATGAAGAAGTGTTTTCCGGTGTTGTGCTCGCCCGATTTGATCGTGTACTTGTCGCCGAATGCCCAACGGCTCGGACCCTCGCCCGGGGGTACGTGCACGATCTTGCGCGACCACTGTTCCTCGAAACTCAAGGTGCCGCTCCGTCCTCTGTTTTTGTCGGGACACTCCGTCCTGTCCAGGAATGCCCAGCAGAGTGTCCGACGGGTGGCAGACCGGGACAACCGCGAACGCGACAGTAAGTCATGTCCGAACGGATGTCCTTCGCCAACTGACATAGTCCCGCGATCGTCTTTGAACCTCTCCGACGCTTTCGGACAGAGTCGGCGGCGGCCGCTTTCCTGAACCAGATCGGGGGCGGCATCACTTCACCCCAGGAGGTACCAGGTGAACGGTGTCCACGAATTCCTCCGCTCTTTGCCCGCCGCGCAGCAGCCGGACTGGGCAGGACACGCAGAGCTCGGGCGGGTGCGGGAGGAACTGGCTTCCCTGCCCCCGCTCGTCGACGCCGACGACGTCGACGGACTGCGCGCCCTGCTCGCCGAGGCCGCGGAGGGCCGCGTCCAGATCATCCAGTCCGGCGACTGCGCCGAGGACTGGGCGGACTCGTCCGCGGACAGCGTGGCCCGCAAGGCCGGCCTGCTGGAAGTGCTGGCGGGCACGATGAAGATGATCTCGCACAAGCCGGTGATCCGGGTGGGCCGGATAGCGGGCCAGTACGGCAAGCCGCGCTCCAAGGCCACCGAGACCGTCGGCGGCGTCGAACTCCCCGTCTACCGGGGCCACATGGTCAACGCCCCCGAACCCGATCCGGAACTGCGCAAGCCCGACCCCACCCGCATGCTGACGGGTTACGAAGCGGCGCGCGGCGTCATCGAAGGCCTCGGCTGGCACCGGGACGAGCGCAGCCCGCGCCCCGACACCACCGTGTGGACCAGCCACGAGGCGCTGCTGCTCGACTACGAACTGCCCATGATGCGGACGCAGGCCGACGGCCGGGTCCTGCTCGCCTCGGCCCACTGGCCGTGGATCGGCGAGCGCACCCGCCAGGCCGAAGGCGCGCACGTCGCGCTGCTGGCCTCGGTGTCGAACCCGGTGGCCTGCAAGGTCGGCCCCGGCATGACCACCGACGACCTGCTCGCCCTCTGCCTCAAGCTCGACCCGGACAAGACGCCCGGCCGCCTGACCCTGATCGCGCGCATGGGCGCCGACACGGTCGGCGAGAAGCTCCCCCCGCTGGTCGCGGCGGTCCGCGAGGCAGGCCACCCGGTCATCTGGCTGACCGACCCGATGCACGGCAACACCGTCAGCGGCCCCGAGGGCCTCAAGACGCGCCTCGTGAAGACCGTGGTGCGCGAGGTCCGGGAGTTCCACCGCGCCGTCACCGAGGCGGGCGGTGTCGCCGGCGGCATCCACCTGGAGACCACGCCCGAGGCGGTCACCGAGTGCGTGGCCGACCAGGACCGGCTGCACGAGGTCGGCAACAAGTACACGAGCTTCTGCGACCCGCGCCTCAACCCGCGACAGGCCGTCGCGGTGGCCGCTGCCTGGCTCGGCTGAAGGGGACGGGAACAGTGACGTACGGAGAGACAACGACGGACGGCGGGATCGCCCTGGTCACCGGTGCGGCCGGCGGCATCGGCGAGGAGGTCGTCCGCACCCTGGCGGAGCGCGGCCTGAGCGTCGCGGCCGTGGACCGGCACGCCGGGACGCTCGGCGACACCGTCGCCAAGCTGCGTGCCGAGGGACTTCACGTCGAGGGGTTCACCTGCGACGTGACCGTCTCGGCTCAGGTGGACAGCCTGGTCGACACCGTCGAGCGGGTCCTTGGGCCGGTGGAGTACCTGGTCAACTCCGCCGGCGTGCTGCGCGTGGGCCAGGCGGTGTCCCTGTCCGACGACGACTGGGCGGCCACCTTCGCGGTCAATGCCACCGGCGTTTTCTTCGTCTCGCGCGCCGTGGTCGGCCGGATGGTGGCGCGCCGGTCGGGAGCGGTGGTCACCGTCGCCTCGAACGCCGCCGGCACCCCCCGGACCGGGATGGCCGCCTACGCGGCGTCCAAGGCGGCGACGGCCATGTTCACCAAGTGCCTGGGCCTGGAAGTGGCCAGGTACGGAATCCGGTGCAACGTCGTGGCCCCCGGATCCACCGCCACCCCGATGCTCACCTCCCTCTGGACGGACGGCGGCGCGGACGGCAGCGGAGAGCGGGGCTCGATCGACGGCATCGCGGACGAGTTCCGGGTGGGCATCCCCCTCGGCAAGCTGGCCCGCCCCCGCGATGTGGCCCAGGCGGTGGCGTTCCTGCTCTCCGACCAGGCCTCGCACATCACCCTGCACGACCTCACCGTCGACGGCGGCGCCGCACTCGGCGTCTGAACCGCCGCCGAGCCCACCCGAACCCACCCGAGCCCACACCCGAGCGAGAGGAAGGCCGATCATGGCGGGAATTCCGCCCATCGACCCGTACCCCATGCCCTCCGAGGGCGACCTCCCCGTCAACACCGCCGACTGGACGGTCGACCCCGGCCGGGCCGTGCTGCTGATCCACGACATGCAGCGCTACTTCCTGCGCCCCTTCCCCGAGGGCGAGTCCCCCGTCAACGACCTGGTGCGCAACGCGACGCTGCTGCGCGAACAGTGCGCCGCCCTCGGCCTCCCGGTCGCGTACACCGCGCAGCCCGGTGGCATGTCGGAGCAGGAGCGCGGTCTGCTCAAGGACTTCTGGGGCGCCGGCATGAAGGTGTCCCCCGAGGACCGCCGGGTGGTCGACCCCATCGAACCGGGGCCCTGCGACTGGGTGTTCACCAAGTGGCGCTACAGCGCCTTCTTCAAGTCGGACCTGCTGGAGCGCATGCGCTTCGAGGGCCGCGACCAGCTCGTCGTCTGTGGTGTGTACGCCCACGTGGGCGTGATGGCGACGGCCGTCGAGGCCTTCACCAACGACATCCAGACCTTCCTCGTCGCGGACGCCGTGGCCGATTTCTCCGAGGCGCAGCACCGGCTCGCCCTGGACTACGTCGCCCAGCGCGCCGGGTCCGTCAAGACCACCAAGTCCGTGCTCGCCGAGCTCACCACGACGGGCGGTGCCCGGTGACCCCGGACCTGCTGAACCGGGTGCTGACCGGCCGCGCGCCGGCGTACGCCCTGCTGCACCGGCCCGAGACGACCGGTCAGGAGCTCCTGGAGGTGCTGCTCGGCGAGGTGTCGAACGTGGACACCCTCGCCGACGTCCCCGTCCCGGAGGGCTCGGTCACGGGCCCGCGGCACGAGACCCTGGCCGTCGTCCCCTACCGGCAGATCACCGAGCGGGGGTTCGCCGGTACCGACGACGGTGAACCGCTGATCACCATGGCGGTCGGCGAGCAGGCGGTGTTCCCGCTGGCCGATGCGCTGCGCAGGCTCCCCGACGAGCCCGTCACCCTCACCGGCGGCCACTTCGACGTGGACGACGACGCGTACGCCGGAAAGGTCCGTGAGGTCATCGAGCGCGAGATCGGCAACGGCGAGGGCGCGAACTTCGTCATCAAGCGCTCGTTCGTCGCGGAGATCACCCACTACACCCCGACCAGCGCGCTCTCCTTCTTCCGGCGGCTGCTGGAGCGGGAGTCGGGCGCGTACTGGACCTTCCTCGTCCACACCGGGGACCGCACCTTCGTCGGGGCCAGCCCCGAGCGGCACGTCAGCCTGCACGACGGCACCGCCGTGATGAACCCGATCAGCGGCACCTACCGCTACCCGGCCGCGGGCCCCGACCTGCCCGGCGTGCTGGCGTTCCTCGCCGACCGCAAGGAGGCCGACGAGCTGTACATGGTCGTGGACGAAGAACTCAAGATGATGGCCCGGATCTGCGAGGGAGGCGGCCGCGTCGTCGGCCCGTACCTCAAGGAGATGGCGCGCCTCGCCCACACCGAGTACTTCATCGAGGGGCAGACCTCCCGCGACGTACGGGAGCTCCTGCGCGAGACGATGTTCGCCCCCACCGTCACGGGCAGCCCGCTGGAGAGCGCCTGCAAGGTGATCAGCCGGTACGAGCCGGAGGGCCGCGGCTACTACAGCGGCGTCATGGCCCTCATCGGCCGGGACGCCGACGGCGGCCGCACGATGGACTCCGCGATCCTCATCCGCACCGCCGACATCGCGGCCGACGGCCGGGTGCGCATCGGCGTCGGCGCGACGCTCGTACGGCACTCCGACCCGCTGAGCGAGGTCGCCGAGACCCGGGTGAAGGCGGCCGGACTGCTGTCCGCGCTCGAAGGGGGAGGCGCGAGCCGTTTCGCCCGGCACGCCGACGTCCGGGGCGCCCTGGAGGAGCGCAACGAGGGCATCGCCGGATTCTGGCTGCGCAAGACCGCCGACCGGTCCCGGCCGGTGCCGGAGCTGGACGGCCGCAGCGTGCTCATCATCGACGCCGAGGACACCTTCGCCTCGATGATCGGCCACCAGCTGGCCTCCATGGGCCTGAAGGTGACGGTCAGCCGTTTCGACGAACCGTACGACACCGGCGCCCACGACCTGGTCGTCATGGGCCCGGGTCCCGGCGACCCGGGCGACACCGCGCACCCCAAGATCGCGCACCTCAGGGCGGAGGTGTCCCGGCTGCTGGACGAGCGGCGGCCGTTCCTCGCGGTCTGCCTCAGCCACCAGGTCCTCTCCACCCTGCTCGGCCTCGACCTGGTCCGCAGGACCGTGCCCAACCAGGGAGTCCAGCGGCCGATCGACCTCTTCGGCGCGCCGGAGCGCGTCGGCTTCTACAACACGTTCGCGGCGCGGCTGGCCGAGGACAAGTTCGAGCACCCGCAGGCGGGCATCGTCGAGGTCAGCCGCGACACTGAGACCGGTGAGGTGCACGCCCTGCGCGGACAGGGCTTCGCCTCGATGCAGTTCCACGCCGAGTCGGTGCTCACCGAGGACGGCGTACGGATCACCCGCGACCTGCTGATCGGAGTGGTGCGCTCGTGCGAGCGGTAGTCGTCTGGTGGGACCTGAAGGACTCCGCGCAGACCATCGACTCGCTGCGCGGGTTCCTGCGCGACGAGGCGGTCGACCGGTTTGGCCGACTGGCCGGTCTGCGGCTGAAGTTCTGGATATCCGACCGGGAGACCGACCGCTGGGGCGCGGTTCTCCTGTGGGAGTCCGCCGAGTCGGCCGCGCTCGCCGCGGCGCTGCCCAACCGGGCCGCGGAACTCATCGGCTACCCGCCCACCGAGCGTTCCTCCTTCGACGTGGAAGCCACCGCCGAGGGCGTCTTCTCGCTCGACCGGCTCGCCGGCCGCGGCCTGGCCCTGGAGAACTGAGCGATGCCGCCCACAGAAGGAGAACGAGGATGACGCACGTGCTCGTCGCCGGCGGCGGCATCGGCGGACTGGCGACGGCGCTGAGCCTGGCGGCCCGGGGCCACCGGGTGACCGTGCTGGAGCGCCGGCCCGCATTCGCCGAGCTCGGCGCCGGAATCCAGCTGGGTCCGAACGCCTTCCACGCCCTCGACCGGCTCGGTGTGGGCCGGGCCGTGCGCGACCGGGCCGTCTTCATCGACGAGCTGTCCTTCATGGACGCCACCAGCGGGGAGCGCATCGCGCGGATGCCGCTGACCGGCGCCTACCGGGAACGGTTCGGCAACCCGTACGCGGTCGTCCACCGGGGCGACCTCTACCAGCCGCTGCTGGACGCCTGCCGGGCGGCGGACGGAGTCACCCTGCGGGCCGGGCACGCGGTCATCCGGTACGAGCAGACGGCCGACGAGGTCACGGCGCTCACCGACACCGGGCAGCGGTTCACCGGGGACGTACTGATCGGAGCCGACGGCATCCGGTCGGCCGTGCGCCGCCAGCTGATCGCAGACGGGGACCCGCGGGTCTCCGGCCACACCATCTACCGGTCGGTCATCCCCATGGAGAAGGTGCCCGCGGAGCTGCGCTGGAACAGCGTGACCCTGTGGGCCGGACCCAAGTGGCACTTCGTGCACTACGCGATCGGCGGCGGCGAGTTCCTCAACCTGGCCGCCACCCGCGACAACGGCGCGCGCGAGGCGCTCGTCGGGCTGCCGGTGGACCGGGACCACGTCCTGGGCGCGTTCCCGGAGCTGGGCGACGTGGCCCGGCGGCTGCTGGAGCTCGGTGAGGAGTGGAAGACCTGGGTGCTGTGCGACCGGGACCCGGTCGCGGGCTGGACGGACGGCCGGGTGGCGCTCATGGGCGACGCCGCGCATCCGATGCTCCAGTACGCGGCCCAGGGCGCGTGCATGGCGCTGGAGGACGCGGTCGTGCTGGGTGAGGCGCTGGATCCGGGCGGCCCGGAGGTCGTCCGGCGGCTGGAGCGGTACAACGAGCAGCGGCGCGACCGCACGGCGAAGACCCAGCTGGTGGCACAGGAGATGGGCAGGAAGCTCTACCACGTCGCCGGCGAGGAGGCGGCGGCCCGCAACAGGATGCTCGCCGGGTACAGCGCCGACGACCTGTACGACACGGTGGCCTGGCTGCACGGGTCCCGTGACTTCACGGACGGGCCGGCGGCCGGCCCCGAACTCGCCGAGGGAGGCGTCCGTTGAGCCCGCCGCAACGTGCGTTCGTACCGGGGTAACCTCCGGTACGCCTGACCCGGCCGACCCCTGCACCCCTTGTGCCGCACGGGGTGTGGGGTCCCGTCACCACCCCCGGCCACAGGCAGGTGGCCGGCGCACCTCCCCCGCGCGGGGGCCTTGGGGCGACCGTGGGACTGCACTCGACGCAGCCAAGGGGGGCCCGTGGTGACCACCGTCATGAACACCATCGTCCGAAGGGAACTGTCCGTCGTGGGTCCGAAGGAGGTCCGGGCCACCGCGGTCCAGATCCGACGCGACCCGATCCGGGAAATGACCGAGGACCTGTGCGACACGGTCTTCGCCTCGCTCCGCCGCAAGGACCAGCGGGAGAAGGCCCTGCGGTACGTACGGGGCCTGCTCGCCACCTCGGGGCGCAAGTCCATCCGCAGCATCGCCGCCCACGTCGAGGGGGACGCCGCCGAACAGAGCCTGCACCACTTCATCTTCAGCTCCACCTGGGACTGGCAGCCCCTGCGCACCGCACTGTCGGGCTACCTGGAGAGCACCACCCCGCTGACGGCGTGGGTCGCCCAGCCGATGGCGATCCCCAAGGGCGGCGAGCACTCGGTCGGAGTGGGCCACCACTTCGACCCCCACCAGGGCCAGATGTTCCGCGGCCAGCAGGCGTTCGGCACCTGGTTCACCTCACCCGAGGTGGCCACGCCGGTCGGCTGGCGGCTGTTCGTACCGGACGGCGAGAACAACGTCGAGGCCGCCGCCAACTCGGTGCGGCGCAGCACCGGCAGCAGCCCCGAACCCACACACCACACGTCCTACGAGGAGTGCGCGGCCAGCGGTGTCATCGAGACCGTCAAGGCCGCCGCGATGCCCGCGCGCCCGGTCGTCCTCGACGTCCGCAACATCGGCACCCGTCCGACCATGAACCGCTTCGCCGAGGCCAAGATCCCCGTCATGGCCCGGATCAGCCCGATCAGCCGGCTGCTCGTCACCGACCCGGCACTGCCCGGCTACGGCGCCGGCCCGCTGAACGCCGGAGACATCCTCCAGTCCCTCAAGGGCCTGCGCGCGCCCGTCGAGTGGGTCGACCCGGTCGGCTCCTCGGCGCGCCGCAGCACCCTCGCCGTCGCCGTCGGCGTGATGATGCCCGACCCGTCGGCGGCCCGGCGCCGCCAGCTCGTACTGGTCGGCGAGTGGGCCGACCCGCACGGGCTGCCGACCCAGCTGTGGATCACCGACCTGACGCGGATGCCGGTGGGCCGCCTGCTGCGGCTGACCAAGCAGGCCACGCGGGTGGCGCTCACCTCCCAGCGCAGCGGCCAGGAACTGGGACTGCGCGACTACGCCGGACGTTCCCTGCACGGCTGGCACCGGCACGTCACCCTGGCCTCCATCGCCCACGCCGCCCACCGCCTCGCCGCGGCGCGGCAGCAGCGGTCCTAGAGTCCCGCGCCGGGATGCGCGGCCCCGGACTCGGTGCGCCGTTCGTGCAGGACGTCGCGGGCCTTGCGCAGCCGCAGCGCCATCTGGATCTCCAGGGCCCGGTCCGGCCTCTGCCAGTGCGGGCCGAGCAGTTCCGTGATGCGCGCCATGCGGCGCGAGACGGTGTTGGCGTGGACGTGCAGCGCCTCGGCCGCACGGGTGGGGCTGCCCCCCGACTCGAAGTACGAGTCCAGGGTGCGGGTCAGCTCCGTGAAGCGGGTCTCGTCGTAGTCCAGGACCGGGCCGATCGTCGACCCGATGAACGCGTCGACATCATGATCGGTGGACAACAGCATTCCCAGGAAGCCCAGTTCGCTCAGCGAGGCGGTTCCGCCGGCTCCGTCGAGTGCCGTCAGGGCGTCCAGGCAGCGCACGGCCTCCGCGTACACCTGGGCCACCTCGCGGGCGCTGCGCGAGGGCCCGGCCGCCCCGGTGGACACCGGGTGCCCGAGGAGCGGTGACAGATCGGCCGAGACCTGGCGGGCGGCGGCAGAGGCGTCGGAGCCGGGGACCACGAGCACGATGCACCCGCGGCGCACGCCCTTGAGTCCGTTCATCCGGTGGGCGTACGAGGACGCCCAGGCCACTGCCCTGCCCAGCTCCCCGCCCTCCGGACGGGCCACCACCACCACGTGGGGGCGGTCCAGCTCGATGCCCAGGCGCCGGACGCGCTCCAGCAGGTGCCGGTCGGAGCGGGTCGGCCGGTCCAGCAGCTCCTGGAGCAGCTCCTCGTGGACCGGGCCCTCGGCCGCGGCGGTACCGCGCTGGATCAGGATCAGCGAGGCCACGGTCTGGGCGGCCATCCGCAGGAGCCGTACGTCCTCGACCGTCAGCGGCGCCGAGGCGTGGAGCACCAGTACGCCGAGCTCCTCGGCGCCCGCCAGGACCGGGGCCAGCCACACGTCGCCGGGCAGCTCCACGGGCCGCAGTCCGTGGGCCGCCAGGGCCGCCCTCGCGAAGGCCTCCTCGTCGAGCTCCGTCGGCAGCTCACCGGTGGAGACCAGCGGCCGCCCACCGGGATCCCGGA
This sequence comes from Streptomyces sp. AP-93, assembly GCF_022808175.1. GTDB lineage: Bacteria > Actinomycetota > Actinomycetes > Streptomycetales > Streptomycetaceae > Streptomyces. The sequence continues at coordinate 538,624 of NZ_JALGBX010000001.1, forward strand.
CCTGGACGACCCCGTCCAGCGCGTCCGCGGTCGCCCGCGCCAGCGCCGACAGGCTCGCCCCGTCCAGCACCAGACCGGCCAGCCGGGCGTGGCACTCCCACAGGTAACGGACCCGGGTCAGGGTGGAGTTGGTCTGGGAGCCGAACCGCTCCAGCTCGGCGACCTCCTCCTGGGTCTGCTCCAGCAGGCGTGCCTTCTCGATGGCGACGGCCGCCAGGTCGGCGAGCGAGAGAAGCAGCCCGATCTCGTCCGGGGTGAAGCGGCGTACGTCCCGGCTGGCGCCGTACAGGGCGCCCAGCGTGGAGTCCCCGTTGCGCAGCGGCACCGCGATGATCGCGTGCAGTCCCTCGGCCCGGGCCACGGTGTCGATGCCGGGGCCGTGCGGGACGGTGTCGTCGTTGAGGTAGTCGGCGCTCCACAGGGGAGCCCGGTGGGTCTGGGCTGCGCTGCCCAGGCCCGAGCCCAGTTCGAGCCCGACGTTCTGTGTGGTGGTCTCGCCCTCGGAGGTGCGTACGTAACCCGTGCCGTCGGGGCGGTTGAGGGACACCCAGGCCATGTCGAGGCAGAGCAGCCGCCGGGCCCTGCGGTTGATCACCCGGAGCAGGCCGTCCAGGTCGTACGGCGAGGTCAGGTCGTGCGCGGTGTCCACCAGCGCGGCCAGGGACGCCTGTCGCTGCCGGCCGAGCACGGCGTGTGCGCGCACGGTCCGGGCGAGCTCCAGGGCCCGCGTCAGCTCGGCGACCTCCGCCGCTCCGGCCCCGGTTCTTCGGGCCTCGTGCAGCAGGGTCTCGAAGAGACCGGGCGGCGCTTCCTGTGCGAGGAGCTCCAGCACGGCCAGCGCGCCGGACCCTCCCCGGTGGGAACCGGTCTCCGGTCCCATGCGTGTCTCCCCTCGTCTGACCAGCGCATTCAAGCCAGCTCCCCGAACCTAGGTTCCGTCCGCCGAAGGGTCAAGCGGAGCCCGTTCCCTGTGGCCGGGGACGTGGTGCGGCGGGAGTCAACACCCTTACCCGGCCTGCGTGTACGTCAGGGTCCGGGCGGGGGAACCGCCTCCGTCGTGATGATGTGAGGCAAAGCGTACGGGTGGTTGGCTGTCAGCCAGGTGATCATGTGTTCGCGCACCGCGCAGCGGACGGTCCAGACGGCGTCGCCGTCCTTCGCCGTGACCACCGCGCGGACCTGGATGGTGTGCGGGGTGGTGTCGGTGACGGCCAGGGAGCCGGTGCGGCCGTCCCATTCCGGGACGTCCCGCAGGATCCGCTGGAGCTGCTCGCGCATCAGGTCCACCGGGGCACTGTGGTCCAGGTGCCAGAACACGGTGCCCGTCATCTGCGCGCCACCGCGCGACCAGTTCTCGTACGGCTTGCTCGTGAAGTACGAGACCGGCATCGTGATCCGGCGCTCGTCCCAGGTGCGGACCGTGAGGAAGGTGAGGGTGATCTCCTCGACCGTGCCCCACTCCTTGTCCACCACCACCGTGTCGCCGATCCGGACGGTGTCGCCGAAGGCGATCTGCAGTCCGGCGAAGAGGTTGCCGAGGGCGGCCTGCGCCGCGATGCCCGCCACGATGCCGAGTACGCCCGCCGAGGCCAGCATCGAGGTGCCGACCGTCCGCATCTCGGGGAACGTCAGGAGCATCGCACCGAGGGCCACCACGATCACCACCGCCGTGACCACCCGCTGGATCAGCGTGACCTGCGTGCGGACCCGGCGGACCCTGGCCTGGTCGGAGGCATCGGCGGCGTAGCGGGCGTACGTGGAGTCCACGATCGCCGTCGTGATGCGGATCAGCAGCCACGCGGCCGCGGCGATCAGGACCAGGGTCAGCACGTGCCCGGGGCCGTCCGCGCGCCGCCGCACGGCCTGGAGCAGGGAGGCGGCCAGGACCACCAGGAACGGCGGCCGGCAGCGGCGCAGCAGCCCCCACAGCGGGGTCTCGCTGTGCCGGGCGTCCGCGCGGCGGAGCAGCAGGTCCAGCAGCCAGCCCGCGAGCAGGGTGATGGCCAGGGTGCCGGCGACGGCCGCGATCGGGCGCAGGAAGGAGTCCGTGTCCATGCAGGCAACGTAACCGGAGGGGATCGCTCGAAACTGGCACGATGGGGGCATGAACATCATGCTTTTCCATTCGACCTACGGGCTGCGGCCCGCCGTGCGGGAGGCGGCCGACCGGCTGCGCGCGGCCGGGCACCAGGTCCAGGTGCCGGACCTCTTCGAGGGACGCACCTTCGAGACCGTCGAGGAGGGCATGGCCCACCAGGAGGAGATCGGCCGCGACGAACTGCTCAAGCGGGCGGTACTGGCTTCGGCCCCCTACTCCGACCAGGGCCTGGTCTATGCCGGCTTCTCCTTCGGAGGCTCGATCGCCCAGCACCTGGCGCTCGCCGACGAGAAGGCGCGCGGGCTGCTGCTCCTGCACGGGACGGCCGACCTGGAGGAGGGCGCCTACGTCGACGAGCTGCCGGTGCAGCTGCACATCGCCGACCCGGACCCCTTCGAGCCGCACGACTGGCTCACGGCCTGGTACCTGCGGATGCGCAAGGCCGGGGCGGACGTCGAGGTCCACGGCTATCCGGGGGCCGGGCACCTGTTCACCGATCCGGGACTGGACGACTACGACGCCGAAGCCGCCGAGCAGGCCTGGGCGGTCGCCCTCGCCTTCCTCGACTCCCTGTAGGCGGAAGCGCTGTAGCCGGACGCGGATGGGGCCCCTCGGGAGGGGCCCCATCGTCATGTGTGCGTCAGGACGTCAGGACGTCGGCACTGCGTCAGGCGCGGTACGCCGTCCACATGCTGTTCATGCGGGTCACCTGGCCCGCGGTGAACTGGTACATGCAGTTGTCGTACGTGTAGTCCATGAAGTTGTGGATCGGGTCGACGCCCGCCTTGCTGGCGCAGGTGTCACGTCCGGTCGGGCACTGGTAGGCCGCGCTCTTCTCGGCCGGGGTGTCCGAGACGGAGTCACCGCTGCCGTTGCAGCCGCCCTGGAAGGTGTGGTAGAGCCCGAGCCAGTGGCCGACCTCGTGGGTCGCGGTGTCGCCCTCGTTGTAGTTGGCGGCGGAGCCGCCGGGCAGCGAGGTGTCGAGGACGACGACGCCGTCCATCGACGGCTGGGAGGCGTAGGAGCTGGGGAAGGTGGCCCAGCCGAGCAGCCCGCCCGAGAGGTTCGCGGTGTAGAAGTTCAGTGCGTTCGCGCCGCCCTTGCGCAGGGTGGTCTTCATGGTCTTCTCGGCCGTGGAGCCGGAAGCCAGGTTGTACCAGCTCGCGTTGTCCGTGTAGTCGGTCGCCGCCAGGGTGAACTGGTAGTTGGTGTTGACGTTTCCGGTGCCCTGGCCGCCGAAGGCCGCGTTGAGGACCGCCATCTGGTTGTTGATGTCGGTGGACGTCAGCTTTCCGGTGGTGCCGGAGTGGACGACGTGGAAGTACACGGGGATGCTCGTGACCGCCTCGGCGACGCGCAGGCTGCGCGGCTCCTTCGAGATCTTGTCGAGCTTCGCCTTGAGGTCGGCGTCCATCGCCTTGGACTGGGCCTCGGTGACCTCGTTCGGCTCGGCCGCGTGCTGGTCCTTCGGGCGCGCCACACGGGCGTTGGCCGCCGCGCCGGAGACCTCCTCGGCGCACACCTCGGCGCCGGTCTTGGCGGCGGCGACCGTGGTGGGGGCGGCGAGCGGGGTGAAGGCCAGGGTGCCGGTGAGTAGGGCGGCACCCATCAGGCGGCGGCGAAGAAGGGGGGATATGCGGGCAAGAGCGCGCACGTGTGCTCCTCGCGAGTGGGGGGTTGAGCGGGAGGGATCTCCTCAGCTGGCGGGAATCTTACGTGCGCATGTCATAAACAGGTCAAGTGCTCTACGTAAAAGATTTGTTGCTTCTGATGTCAAAGGGGCGCCTGGTCTACGCCAAGCGCCCCTCCGGACGGGAAATCTGGCGGAGTGTCAGCGCACCGGCCGGTCCGCCCGCTCGACCTTCTGGGTCCCGTTGAGCGTGCGGTACGAGCGCGCCCAGGCGGCCGTGGCGTCCTGGCGCCGCTTGTCCGAAACCACGTAGTAGTCCATCTGGGAACGCTCGGCCGCCACGTCCAGCACGCCGTAGCCGTGGGCGTCCATGTCCAGCCACTTCACGTGCCGGTTGGCGGCCTTGATCGCCGTCTCGGCGACCAGCGAGGCCGTGTCGGCCGGTACGTGCAGCAGGTCGTCGATGTTGTCGGAGGTCACCGACGTCACCACGAACTCCACGCCCGCCGACCGCGACCACGGGTAGGTGGCCGCCGTCACCGGCACGTCGTTCGCCCAGGCCATGTGGATGTCGCCGGTCAGGAAGACGGTGTTGCGGACGGAACGGTCCGTCAGGTGCCCCAGCAGCTCCCGGCGGTCGTCCGTGTACCCGTCCCACTGGTCCACGTTGACCGCGAGACCGCCCGCGGGCAGCCCGAGCAGTTCGGTGAGGGGCCCCAGCAGGTGCGCGGGCAGCGAGCCGAAGGCGACCGGCGAGATCATCACCGAGGTGCCCACCAGCTTCCAGGTGGCCTGCGAGCCGGCCAGCCCGGCCTTCAGCCAGTCCAGCTGAGCCCGCCCGGTGAGGGTGCGCTCCGGGGCGTCCACCGCGCCGCTGCCGATGCCCGACTGCTGCGAGCGGAAGGTGCGCAGGTCCAGCAGGTGCAGGTCGGCGAGGGTGCCGAATTGCAGCCGGCGGTAGACGGTGCCCTCGGTGGAGGTGCGGACCGGCATCCACTCGAAGTACGCCTGCCGGGCGGCGGCAGCGCGGGCCGCGAAGGAGCCCTCGGCGGCGGGGTCGTGGTTCTCGGCTCCGCCGGACCAGGTGTCGTTGGCGATCTCGTGGTCGTCCCAGATCGCTATGACCGGGTGGGCCTGGTGCAGGGCCTGCAGGTCCGGGTCGGTCTTGTACTTCCCGTGGCGGGTGCGGTAGTCGGCCAGGGTGAGGATCTCGTGCAGCGGCTCGTGCTGCCGTACGACGTACTTCGCCTCGGGGTAACCGCCGCTCTGGTACTCGTAGATGTAGTCGCCCAGGTGCAGTACGGCGTCCAGATCGGCCCGCGCGGCCAGGTGGCGGTACGCGGAGAAGTAGCCGGACTCCCAGTTGGCGCAGGAGACCACGCCGAAGCGGACCCCGGCGGGCGCGGTCGCGGCGGCGGGGGCGGTGCGGGTGCGCCCGGCCGGGGAGACGGTGGCGCCGGCGGTGAACCGGTACCAGTAGGCCGTCTGCGGCCGCAGGCCCCGTACATCGGCCTTGACGGTGTGGTCCGAGGCGGCGCTCGCGGTGACGGTGCCGCTCGCGACGACCTGGGAGAAGGCCTTGTCCTCGGCGACCTCCCAGCCCACCGCGACGGCCGGGCCCGCACCGGAGCCCGGTACGGCCCCCGCGGTCGGGGTGACGCGGGTCCACAGCAGGACCCCGTCGGGGAGCGGGTCGCCCGAGGCGACGCCGTGCAGGAAGGAGGGGGCGTCGGCGGTGGTGCCGGTGCCCGTGGCGGCGTGGGCCTCGGCGCCCAGCGCGGCGATCGGGACGAGTGCCGCCGTGGCCGCCGCGGCCAGGACGACCGTACGGCGGCGGGGTGTCGACGGAAGCGTCGATTCCGGGGCGGAAGGGGAGAGTTGACTGGTCACGGATGATCATATTACCGACGGGTACTCGATCGGTGCCAGCCTCTTGACAGCAACGGACGGGCGAACTCTGGGAGTTCGCCCGTCCGTCGGGGTGCTGCGAGGGGGAGGGGAGGGGCAGGGATCAGCCGGCGATGGCCTTGTCGATCGCCGTCGTGAACGCCTCGGGCGACTGCGGCAGCGGGTCGATCTTCTTGCCGTCCATCTTCAGCGTCGGCGTGCCCTTCACACCGCTCTTGTCGAAGGTCTTGGACATCTCCAGCGCCCACCGGTCGTAGGTGCCGTCGTCGAGCGCCTTCTTGAACTCCGCGTTGCCCTTGAGCGCCGGGACCTGGTCCGCGACCGACAGCAGGTAGTCGTCCTTGGCGAACTTGTCGTCCTTCTCCTCCGGGTGGTTCGCCGCGGAGTAGAGGGCCGTCTTGTACTCGAGGAACGCCTCGGGGCTGACGTTGAGGGCCGCGCCCAGCGCGCTCAGGGCGTTCTTCGAGCCGCTGCCGGGGAAGCCGTTGTCCAGGAAGGTGGCGCCGACGAACTGGATCTTGTACTTGCCGGCGTCGACGTCCTTCTTGAGCTGCGGGCCGACCGCCTGTTCGAAGCTCGCGCAGACCGGGCAGCGCGCGTCCTCGTACAGCTCCAGGGTCTTCTTGGCGTCGGCCTTGCCTATGACCACCGTCGTGCCGTTCTCGCCCGAGGTGTTCTTCGGCGCGACCACGGGCGCGTCGGCGGCCTTCTCCCAGGCGCTCGGCTTGCCGGACTGGACGACGGCGTAACCGACGCCGCCGGCCAGGGCGAGGGCGGCCACGACGCCGCCCGCCACGAACACCTGCCGGCGGACCTTGGCCTTCTTGGCCTGCTGCTCGCGCTCGATGCGCAGCTTCTCGCGGGCCGCCGCCTTGTTCGCCTGGCTGTTGCGTGCGCTCATCGTTCTCTCCATGGGGGGTGGCTCCGCGGTGGAGCCGGCTGGAAGGGGGGACTGAGGGGACTGTCTTCGGACCTCAGGCGCGAGCGAACGCGCCGGGTACACGAGGAGGTCCCCGCCGTCCCACGGAGTGCACGGGGAAGCGGGTACGGGCCACCGTGCTCGCCAGCGCGGCCCGCGCCGAGCGCCGCACCGGAGCGAGGGCCCGCGCCGCGCGGGCCGAGGCCATCCGCAGCGGCCGGAAGGCGCAGGCGGACGCGGCGCGCAGCAGCCGGCCGAGCGCCCGCTCCCCGCGGTGCAGCCACAGCGAGGCGAGCAGTCCGACCGATACGTGCGCCCCCAGCAGCAGCCAGGGCGCCCACGGTCCGGGTGCGGCCAGCAGCGCGGCCGGATCGGCGGGCCCGCCCACCTCGGCCAGCGCCCCGCCCACCGGGCTGCCCCCGCAGAAGTCGGCAAGCCCCAGGGCACGCAGCGGACCCGAGACGGGGCCGCCCGCGGGGCCGTAGCAGAGGTGCTGGCCGGAGGTCAGGACGGTGTCGGCGGCCAGTTCCAGGGGGACGAGCAGCCCGGCGATGTGACCGAGGCCCCGCTCGCGGCCGGCCAGGGCGAAGGCGATCGCGAAGACCGCGGCGAAGGCCCCTCCCACCAGGGCGGGAGGCAGCGGCACCCGGGACATCAGGACGTGCGAGCCGGTCGAGAGCAGCACGACGATCGCGCTGAACAGCGCGGCCCGCAGCCCTCGGAGACCCACCCCTGATATGTCCATCGTCGCGAGTGTGCCATGCGTCCCTGTGGGGACGGGCCCTCGGTCCCCGGCTAGGGGAGGATCCGGCCGTTGCGGAAGAGGTCCACGAAGATCTGGTGGTCGGCGCGGGCCCGGGCGCCGTAGGCGTGCGCGAAGTCCACCAGCAGGTCCGCGAAGCCCTCCTCGTCGGCGGCGATGGCCGCGTCGATGGCCCGCTCGGTGGAGAACGGGACCAGCGTCTGACCGCTCTCCTGCTCGTCCGCCGCGCCGTGCATGGTCGCGGTCGCCCGGCCCAGGTCGGCGACCACGGCCGCGATCTCCTCCGGGTCGTCCAGGTCCGACCAGTCCAGGTCCACGGCGTACGGGGAGACCTCCGCGACCAGCTGCCCGGCCCCGTCCAGCTCCGTCCAGCCGAGCCACGGGTCGGCGTGCGCCTGCAGGGCCCGCTGCGAGATCACGGTGCGGTGCCCCTCGTGCCGGAAGTACTCGCGCACCGACCGGTCGGTGACGTGCCGGGACACGGCCGGGGTCTGCGCCTGCTTGAGGTAGATCACGACGTCGTTCTCCAGGGCGTCGCTGTGCCCCTCCAGCAGGATGTTGTACGAGGGCAGGCCCGCCGAGCCGATCCCGATGCCCCGGCGGCCCACCACGTCCTTGACCCGGTAGGAGTCGGGGCGGACCAGGGACTCGTCGGGAAGGGTCTCCAGGTACCCGTCGAAGGCGGCGAGCACCTTGTACCGGGTGGCCGCGTCCAGCTCGATGGTCCCGGGGCCGGGGGAGAAGCGGCGCTCGAAGTCACGGATCTCGGTCATCGAGTCGAGGAGCGAGAAACGGGTGCGGCGGCGGGCGGCGCGCAGGGCCTCCAGCAGAGGGCCGTCGGCGGTGTCCAGAGTGAAGGCCGGAACCTCGTCGTTCTTGGCTCCGGTGGCCAGCGCGTGGATGCGCTCCCGGTAGGCAGCCGCGTAGATCCGTACCAGCTCGCCGATCTGGTCGTCGCTGAGCGCCTTGGTGTAGCCGAGCAGGGCGACGGAGGCGGAGAACCGCTTCAGGTCCCAGGTGAAGGGGCCGACGTAGGCCTCGTCGAAGTCGTTGACGTTGAAGACCAGCCGGCCCTGCGCGTTCATGTAGGTGCCGAAGTTCTCGGCGTGCAGATCGCCGTGGATCCACACCCGGCCGGTGCGCTCGTCCAGGTACGGGCCGCCGTGCCGCTCGTGCTCCAGGTCGGCGTAGAAGAGGCAGGCGGTGCCCCGGTAGAAGGCGAAGGCCGAGGCCGCCATCTTGCGGAACTTGACCCGGAAGGCCGCGGGGTCGGCGGTGATCAGCTCGCCGAAGGCGATGTCGAACACGTCGAGTATCTGCTCGGCGCGCTGCTCGTCGGTCGTTTCGGGAACCGCCATGGCGGGTGCCTCCAGGTGGTGCGGTGGATCGGCGTTTTTGATCAGGCGCAGCGGACAGGCGTCCTTGGGTCTGCAACGGACGAAGGTACCCGTCGGTGCCCGGAAACTGTCACTGGGGCCACGTAGGATTCATAGCTGCCGCCCCCTCTCTCCCCGCCCGGAGGCCCCCACCGTGACCAAGACGCCGTTCACGCACCTGCACGTCCACACCCAGTACTCCCTGCTGGACGGTGCCGCGCGGCTGAAGGACATGTTCAACGCGTGCAACGAGATGGGCATGACGCACATCGCCATGTCCGACCACGGCAATCTGCACGGGGCGTATGACTTCTTCCACACGGCGAAGAAGGCCGGGGTCACGCCGATCATCGGCATCGAGGCCTACGTCGCCCCGGAGTCCCGGCGCAACAAGCGGCGCATCCAGTGGGGCCAGCCCCACCAGAAGCGCGACGACGTGTCCGGTTCCGGCGGTTACACCCACAAGACGATCTGGGCGGCGAACTCCACCGGGCTGCACAACCTCTTCCGGCTGTCCTCGGACGCGTACGCCGAGGGCTGGCTGACCAAGTGGCCGCGCATGGACAAGGAGACCATCTCCCAGTGGTCCGAAGGCCTGATCGCCTCCACCGGCTGCCCCTCCGGTGAGCTGCAGACCAGGCTGCGCCTCGGCCAGTTCGACGAGGCCCTGAAGGCCGCCTCCGAATACCAGGACATCTTCGGCAAGGACCGGTACTTCCTGGAGCTGATGGACCACGGCATCGAGATCGAGCGCCGGGTCCGCGACGGGCTGCTGGAAGTCGGCAAGAAGCTCGGCATCCCGCCGCTGGTGACGAACGACTCGCACTACACGTACGCGCACGAGTCCGCCGCGCACGACGCCCTGCTGTGCATCCAGACCGGCAAGAACCTCTCGGACCCGGACCGCTTCCGCTTCGACGGCACCGGCTACTACCTGAAGTCCACGGAGGAGATGTACGCCGTCGACTCCTCGGACGCCTGGCAGGAGGGCTGCCGCAACACCCTCCTGGTCGCCGAGCAGATCGACACCACCGGCATGTTCGAGGCCAAGAACCTCATGCCGAAGTTCGAGATCCCCGAAGAGGGCTACACCGAGATCACCTGGTTCAAGGAGGAAGTGCGGCGCGGCATGGCCCGCCGCTACCCGGGAGGCGTCCCCGAGGACCGCCAGCGCCAGGCCGATTACGAGCTGGACGTCATCATCCAGATGGGGTTCCCCGGCTACTTCCTCGTCGTCGCCGACTTCATCATGTGGGCGAAGAACCAGGGCATCGCGGTGGGCCCCGGCCGTGGCTCCGCCGCCGGCTCGATCGTCGCCTACGCCATGGGCATCACCGACCTCGACCCGATCACCCACGGCCTGATCTTCGAGCGCTTCCTCAACCCCGAGCGCGTCTCCATGCCCGATGTCGACATCGACTTCGACGAGCGCAGGCGCGTCGAAGTGATCCGGTACGTGACCGACAAGTACGGCGACGACAAGGTCGCCATGATCGGCACGTACGGAAAGATCAAGGCGAAGAACGCCATCAAGGACTCGGCGCGGGTCCTCGGCTACCCGTACGCCATGGGCGACCGGCTCACCAAGGCCATGCCCGCCGACGTCCTGGGCAAGGGCATCGACCTCAACGGCATCACCGACCCCTCGCACCCGCGCTACGGCGAGGCCGGCGAGATCCGGGCGATGTACGAGAACGAGCCGGACGTGAAGAAGGTCATCGACACCGCCCGCGGTGTGGAGGGCCTGGTCCGCCAGATGGGCGTGCACGCCGCCGGCGTGATCATGTCCAGCGAGCCGATCGTCGACCACGCACCGGTCTGGGTGCGGCACACGGACGGCGTGACCATCACGCAGTGGGACTACCCCCAGTGCGAGTCGCTCGGCCTGATCAAGATGGACTTCCTGGGCCTGCGCAACCTCACGATCATGGACGACGCCGTCAAGATGGTGAAGGCCAACAAGGGGATCGACCTCGATCTCCTGGGCCTGCCGCTCGACGACCCCAAGACCTTCGAACTGCTCGGCCGCGGCGACACCCTCGGCGTCTTCCAGTTCGACGGCGGGCCCATGCGCTCCCTGCTGCGCCTGATGAAGCCCGACAACTTCGAGGACATCTCCGCCGTCTCGGCCCTGTACCGGCCGGGCCCGATGGGCATGAACTCGCACACGAACTACGCCCTGCGCAAGAACAAGCAGCAGGAGATCACCCCGATCCACCCGGAGCTCGAGGAGCCGCTCAAGGAGATCCTCGGCGTCACCTACGGCCTCATCGTGTACCAGGAGCAGGTGCAGAAGGCCGCCCAGATCATCGCCGGGTACTCGCTCGGCGAGGCCGACATCCTGCGCCGCGTGATGGGCAAGAAGAAGCCCGAGGAACTGGCGAAGAACTTCGTCATCTTCGAGGCGGGTGCCAAGGAGAAGGGCTTCAGCGACCAGGCGATCAAGGCGCTGTGGGACGTCCTGGTCCCCTTCGCCGGCTACGCCTTCAACAAGGCCCACTCGGCCGCGTACGGCCTGGTCTCCTACTGGACCGCCTACCTCAAGGCCAATTTCCCGGCCGAGTACATGGCGGGCCTGCTCACCTCGGTCAAGGACGACAAGGACAAGTCCGCGATCTACCTGAACGAGTGCCGCCGGATGGGCATCAAGGTGCTCCCGCCGAACGTGAACGAGTCGGAGCCCAACTTCGCCGCCCAGGGTGACGACGTGATCCTCTTCGGCCTCACCGCCGTGCGCAACGTCGGCCAGAACGTCGTCGAGTCGATCATCAAGACCAGGAAGGCCAAGGGGAAGTACTCCACCTTCCCCGACTTCCTGGACAAGGTCGAAGCGGTCGTCTGCAACAAGCGCACCGTCGAGTCCCTGATCAAGGCCGGCGCCTTCGACGAGATGGGCCACACCCGCAAGGGCCTGGTCGCCCACCACGAACCGATGATCGACAACGTGGTCGCCGTCAAGCGCAAGGAGGCCGAGGGGCAGTTCGACCTCTTCGGCGGAATGGGCGACGAGAGCGCGGGCGACGAGCCGGGATTCGGCCTCGACGTGGAGTTCTCCGACGTCGAATGGGAGAAGTCCTACCTGCTCGCCCAGGAGCGCGAGATGCTCGGCCTCTACGTCTCCGACCACCCGCTCTTCGGCCTGGAGCACGTGCTCTCCGACAAGACCGACGCCGGCATCTCCCAGCTCACCGGCGGGGAGCACGGCGACGGCGCGGTCGTCACCATCGGCGGCATCATCTCGGGCCTCCAGCGCAAGATGACCAAGCAGGGCAACGCCTGGGCCATCGCCACCGTCGAGGACCTGGCCGGCTCCATCGAATGCATGTTCTTCCCCGCGACCTACCAGCTCGTCTCCACCCAGCTGGTCGAGGACACCGTCGTCTTCGTCAAGGGCCGCCTGGACAAGCGCGAGGACGTCCCCCGGCTGGTCGCCATGGAGATGATGGTCCCCGACGTGTCCAACGCCGGCACCAACGCCCCCGTCGTCCTCACCATCCCCACCGTCAAGGTCACCCCGCCGATGGTGACCCGGCTCGGCGAGATCCTGCGCCACCACCAGGGCAACAGCGAGGTGCGGATCAAGCTCCAGGGCCCGCGCACCACCACCGTGCTCCGCCTCGACAAGCACCGGGTCAAGCCCGACCCGGCGCTCTTCGGCGACCTCAAGGTGCTGCTCGGCCCGTCCTGCCTGGCCGGCTAGCCGCAGCCGCACCCACCGAACCCGTACGCGGGAAGCCCGCCCCAGTCGACCGGGGCGGGCTTCCCGCGTACGGGGGAGGCGTCAGTTGTGGCCGAACTTCTTTTCCTTCTTCTTGCCGGCCATCTGCAGCGGACTCGGGGCCGCCGGGGTCGAGGTCGAGGACGAGGAGTCCATCGAGCTCTTCGCCGGATCCTGTGAAGCCGAGCGCTCTTCGGACTTGGCGGGCTGCTGGCGGTTCTTGTTCTTGGCCATGGGATGCCTCCGTGGGGGGTTTAGGGGCCAGGGCCGCCTTCACACTCACACAGGGCCGTAAACGGCGCATTTTGGATCATTACCGCGCGTAGTCGGGGCACCTGCCGGGGACTCCGGGAGATACGCCACGCCGATGATCGAGTTCCGGCCGTCTAGGCCGTTGCCGTCGGGCAGACTCGGGGAAACCGCGAAAGACACAGAGGACCCCCAGGGAAGAGGGTGGTACGCGTGGACCGCTGCGTCGTCCTGGTGGACGCCGGCTATCTGCTGGGCGCCGCCGCGAGCCTCCTCGCAGGAGAGCCGTCCCGCTCCCGGATCACCGTCGACCACGCCGCCCTCATCCAGGGCCTGCGCGAGCGCGCCGAAGCCGACACCGAGCAGCCGCTCCTGCGGATCTACTGGTTCGACGGCGCACCCGACCGGGTGCCCCAGCCCGAGCACCGGCGGCTGCGCGTCATGCCCCGCGTCACCGTCCGCCTCGGCGCCCTGACCCGCAGCGACGGCCGCTGGGCCCAGAAGGGCGTCGACGCGGCCATGCACGCCGAGCTCACCGAGCTCGCCCGCAACCGGGCCTGCTCGGACGTCGTACTCGTCACCGGCGACGGCGACCTGCTGCCCGGCCTGATGTCCGCCAAGGAACACGGAGTCGCCGTCCACCTGTGGGCCGTCCAGGCCGCCGACGGGGACTACAACCAGTCCGAGGACCTCGTCGCCGAAGCCGACGAACGCCGCGTCCTGGACCGCACCTGGATCACCCGCGCCGTCCGCGCCCGCGACCTCACCGGACTCTGCGCCCCGGCGCCGGCCCCGCGCCCCGAGATCGCCGCCATCCTCTCCGCACCGCTGCCCGAAGCCGCCCTCGCCGAAGCCGCCCGCGGCAACGGCAACGGAACCCGGCCCGCGGCCCCCGTGGAGCCAGAGGAGGGCGGCGCAGCGGCCACCGCCGGGGCCACCACCGCCAACGGGAAGACCGTACCGACCCCGAAGGACCTCGCGGGCGCCCTGCGCGCCCCCGGCACCGCCGCGGCCGCACCCGCGCCCGCGCCCGGCCAGGCCCTCGGCGCGGCCCCGGCCGGCAGCGCCCTGCGGTGGTCCTCCGACAAGGGGTGGATCGACCGCGCCGGACCGCTCGGCGAGCCCGCCGAGACCGCCTCGCTGCCCACCCTCGCCCAGCTCACCTCCGCCGAGCAGCGCTGGGCGGACCGCGAGGAGGACATCACCACCGTCGGCGGCGACCCCTTCGAGGTCGGCCAGGTGTTCGCCCGGCGCTGGATGGAACGGCTCCCGGAGACCGTGCACCTGCAGAAGCTCGCCACCATGTACCCGCGGATCCCGCACCGCATCGACGGGGAGCTGCTGCGCTACGCCGCCCGCTTCGGGCTCCTCGCACACAAGGACGACCAGATCGACGAGCACGACCGCTACGCCATCAGGGCCGGCTTCTGGCGCGAGATCGACGTACGGGCGGCCGCGGAGCACGTGGCCGGCGCCGGATCGGCGGCCGCCCCCGGCGCCGTCGGTACCCCCGTGGCCCCCGTAGCGGCGGCCCCGGCAGCCGAGTAGGGGCCGCAACCCCGTAGGCTGCTCCCTCGTGAGTACGGGGACAGCACAGGCGGATACGGACACGGCAGGGGCCGCGGGACCGGCCCCCGACGTGGTCTGCGCGGTACGTGACCTGGTCAAGACGTATCCCGCGGTACGAGGACGGCGCGGGGCCCCGGCCCTGCCCGAGACCCGTGCCACCGACGGGATCTCCCTGGACGTGCGGCGCGGCGAGATCTTCGGGCTGCTCGGCCCCAACGGCGCCGGCAAATCGACCCTGGTCCGCCAGCTCACCGGCCTGCTGCGGCCCGACTCCGGCTCGGTGAACCTGCTCGGCCACGACCTCGTGCGCCACCCCGACCGGTCGGCCCGGCTGCTCTCCTACCTCGGCCAGGAATCCACCGCCCTCGACGAGCTCACGGTCTCGCTGGCCGCCGAGACGACCGGCCGGCTGCGCGGGCTCGGCCTGCGCGAGGCGCGGACCGTACGGGACTCCGTCCTGGAGGAGCTCGGACTGACCGGGATCGCCGGCCGCCCCCTGAAGAAGCTGTCCGGCGGACAGCGGCGCCTCGCGTGCTTCGCCGCCGCACTGGTGGGGGAGCGCCCCGTCCTGGTGCTCGACGAGCCCACGACCGGCATGGACCCGGTGGCCCGGCGGGCCGTCTGGGCCGCCGTCGACCGGCGCCGCGCCGAGACCGGGGCCACCGTGCTGCTGGTCACCCACAACGTCATCGAGGCCGAGACCGTCCTCGACCGGGTCGCCGTCATCGACCAGGGCCGGGTCATCGCCTGCGACACCCCGGCCGGGCTCAAGGCCCGGGTGTCCGGAGAGGTCCGGCTCGAACTGGTCTGGCGCACCGCGCCGCCGCTGGAGCTCCCGGAGGTCGCCGCGCTCGCCCCGGCCGCCGCCGAATCCGGGCGGCGCTGGGTGCTGCGGCTCGGACCCGACGAGGCGCGGGCGGCGGTGGCCGCCGTGACCGGCGGCCCGGCCTTCGCCGCCCTCGACGATTTCACGCTGGCCACGCCGAGCCTGGAGGACGTGTACCTCGCCCTGGGCGGACGCACCTCGAAGGGACTGGTGAAGGCGTGAGCCCCACCGCCGCCACGGCTACCGCCACCGCCGCCACGGCCACCACGGCCGCACCCGGCACCGCCGTCGGGGCACTGGCTCCGCGCGCCCGGTTCTTCCCGGCGCTGGCCGCCGTGTACCGGGCCCAGCTGTCCCGCGCGCGGGTCTCGCGGATCCCGCTGCTGTTCGTGGCCACCTTCCAGTCCGTCGGGATCATGATCCTGATGCGGGGCGTGGTCGACGGGGGCTCCGAGGCGCGGGCCGTCGTCGCCGGTTCCTCCGTGCTGGTCGTCGCCTTCGTCGCGCTGAACCTGCTCGCCCAGTACTTCGGGCAGCTCCGGGCCAGCGGCGGGCTCGACCACTACGCCACCCTGCCGGTGCCGCCCGCGTCCGTGGTGCTGGGCGCGGCGGCCGCGTACGCCTCCTTCACGCTGCCCGGCACGCTGGTGACGGCCGTCTTTGGCAGCGTGCTCTTCGGACTGCCGATGGGCGGCCTGTGGATCCTGGCCGCCGTGGTGCCGCTGGCGGGGGCCGCCCTCGCCGGGCTCGGCGCGGCGCTGGGCCTGCTCGCCCCCCGGCAGGAGCTGGCCACCCTCGCCGGACAGCTCGGCATGTCCGCGGCCCTGCTGCTGGGCGTACTGCCGCCCGAGCGGATGCCGGACGTGATCGTCTGGGCGCGGGACCTGCTGCCGTCCACGTACGGCGTGGAGGCCTTCGCCCGGACCTTCGAGCCGCACCCCGACTGGGCGGCGGTCCTCCTCGACCTCGGCGTCTGCGCCGGGGTGGGCGTGCTGTCGCTCGCGCTCGCGACCTGGGCCTACCGGCGGGCAGCGGTCCGCTGACGCCCGCCGGGGCCGATCGTTAAATCAAACACTTCCTGGCACGATGTGGGGGTGACCGAAGCCGTGACCCCTTATGACAAGCCCGATCAGCCGCCGTCGGAGTCCCCTTCGGCTGCGACAGCGGCTGGGGCCGCGCCCGCGCCCGAGCCCGCCTTCTCCCCGTCGGACATCCGCGACGGGGCCGCCATCGCCCTCGTGACCGGCGTGGCCGGCGTGCTCCTCGGGCTGCTGTGGGTCTGGCTCGCACCGCGCGTGCAGTTCGTCTCCAACGGCGAGGCAGTGTTCCTGCGGGACACCGAGAGCGAGGCCCGGATCGGGGCCGACGGGACCTTCCTGCTGCTGTCGGTGGGATTCGGCGTGCTGAGCGCGCTGGGCGTCTTCCTGTGGCGCCGCGGCGGGGGCGCCGCGCAGGTGATCGGGCTCGCGGTCGGATCGGTCTTCGCCACGCTGGTGGGCTGGCGCGTGGGCCTGTGGCTGGGGCCGACCTCGGACCTGGCGGCGGCCGCCCGGAAGGCGGGCAAGGGAGTCCCCTTCGAAGCCCCGCTGGAGTTGCTCGCGCACGGGGCGCTGCTCGGGTGGCCGATGGCCGCGGTCGTCGTCCACCTGGCGCTGACCGCCCTGTGGGGGACGCGGGACCCGGCGCCGGAGCTCGCGATGTGGCCGTCGGCGTATTACCAGGCCCCTGTCGATTCCGCCGACTCCCCGGCCCCGTCCCCGTCCGTGTATCCGGACCCGTCCGGTACGGAGCCTCCGCGGCCGTAGGCCCGGCCGGGGGAGGCGGGCCCTGCGGGGCCGTCCCCTACCCGCCCTTCCTCCGTTCCCCGGGCGCTGCCCGGACCCGGTCCTCAAACGCCGGACGGGCTGAGAATGCCGCTGCGCGGCATCATCCAGCCTCGCCGGCGTTTGAGGCGCGGGGTCTGGGGCGGAGCCCCAGGGAACGGTGGAAGGGCGGGTAGGGGACCTCTGCCGCGCAGCGTTCCGGGCCCGCTACGCGCGGGCGATCGGGGCCGGAGTGGCTGCGGTCAGGGCGGTCAGGGTGGACGGGGCGAGCTCGACCTCCAGGCCGCGGCGGCCCGCCGAGACGCAGATGGTGGGGAACAGCGATGCCGAGGCGTCCAGGACCGTGCGCAGGCGTTTGCGCTGGCCCAGCGGGGAGATGCCGCCCAGGACGTAGCCCGTGGTGCGCTCCGCCAGGGCCGGATCGGCCATCGCGGCGCGCTTGCCGCCCACCGCGGCGGCCAGGGCCTTCAGGTCGAGGCTGCCCGAGACCGGGACCACCGCGACCACCAGCGAGCCGTCGACGTCGGCGAGGAGCGTCTTGAAGACCTGGGAGGGGGAGACCCCGAGGGCCTGGGCCGCCTCCTCGCCGTACGACGGGTGGGCCGGGTCGTGCTCGTAGGCGTGCACGGTGAATTCGGCGCCGGCCGCCGTCAGCGCCACGATCGCCGGGGTGCCCGCCGGCTTCTTCTTCGCCATCGGTGCGCCGTCCGTCAGTTCGGGCTCGTCGGGGCGCGGGTGAGTTCCACGGCCGGGAGCGAGGGCAGGTGGCGGATGACGGCCGTCTCGGAGCGCAGCAGCTTCAGCTCCTCCGCTAGGCGGGTCGCCGTGTCCGGGGCCTGGAGCAGCCGCTGCTTCGCCGGGATGTCCAGCACTGCGGCCGCTGCGACCAGGTAGGAGACCACCGAGGGCTCGTCGGGGAGGTCCATGCCGGTCAGGGACCGTTCGCGGGCTCCGGCCAGCCGCTTCTGGTAGGCGCGGAACGCCCGCAGGACGCCCTCCGCCAGCGCGCCCGCGCCGTCGCCCGCGTCCTCCGGGAGCTCCTCCAGCTCCGCCACGAGGAAGGGGCCGGACGCGTCCACCGACAGCAGCCGGACCCGGACCGTGCCGGTCGCCATCACCTCGAAGCTGCCGTCCTCCCGCTCCCGGATCGATGCCGCGTCCGCGATGCAGCCCACCCGGTGGAAGGCCTGGACCGGGTCCGCGCCGAAGCCGGCGGCCGGCCCGCGCTCGGGCACGGCCGTCTGGTCCGGCAGACCGGGCGCGGTCGGGGCGACCTCACGGCCGTCGCGGATCGCGACGACCGCGAAGCGGCGGGGCTCGTCCTCTCCCGCCTTGAGCAGCTCGCGCATCATGGCGCGATAACGCTCCTCGAAGATGTTCAGCGGGAGGACGAGTCCCGGGAACAGCACCGAGTTCAGCGGGAAGAGGGGCAGGCGAACGGTGGTCACGAGGCACAGGGTAGTGGCCGTGGCCAGGGGACCGTCACCCCCGCCTCAGGACGCGGGAGGCTCCCGCTGCCACGGTCGTGGCCAGGATCCAGCCCAGGATGACCAGGGCCGCCGTGCCCCACTGCCAGCCGCCCCGCAGGATCCACTGGTCCTGCTGGCCGAGGTCGATCACCGGCAGCAGCAGGTCCAGCGCGAACAGCGCCGGGTTCCAGTCCGGGTGCTCCTCCGCCTTGAGCGGCGGCGGCTCGCCGTGCACCGCGAAGAGCGCGGCCCCGGCCGCCCACAGCACGGCCATCCACAGCGCCGCCCGCCCCGGCCGGTAGCCGTAGACCACCGTCCAGTCCTGGAGGTAGCCCCACGCGCGCAGCGCCGGCGGCAGCGTCGTGCGCCGACGCCGCTGTTTGGCCAGCAGCACCTCGCGGGCGTCCGCGTCCTCCCCGGAGGCCCGCAGGACCGCGGCGAGCCGCTCGTACGGTTCCGGGGAGTACTCGGGGGTGGCCGCCTCGACCCACTCCAGCCGGCGGGCCGGCGGGAAGAGGCCCCGGGGCGCGAGGTTCTCGTAGCCGAAGCCCTCGATGGACAGCCGGCCCGGGCGGGCCGGCCAGCTCGTGGCCGTGTCCACGAGCTTGACCACCTGCGAGCCCGACAGCACCACCCGGCCCCGCTCCGGCCGCTCGCCGACGAACCGCAGCTCCGGGGTGTGGATGCGGCGCAGCGAGACCTCCTGGTCCTCCGTGAGGGTGAACCGGGCCCCGTAGAAGTCCACGGCGTCACCGAAGCGGCCGTCGTCCAGCCGCAGGCCGCCCCGGCACTCGAAGTGCTGCGCGGGCTCGCCCCGCAGCGGGGTGTAGCCCTGCCCGTAGGGGGGAGTGGAGGAACCGGAGTCGCCCGAGGTGTAGTCCAGGGCGATGGAGGTCAGGTAGAGCGTGCGCTCCACGGTGAGCTGCGGGGCGTTCAGCGCCCGCTTCCCGGCCGGATTGCTCAGGCGGGCCCCGCGCAGGCTCATCGACACGCCGACCTTGGCGCCGCGCAGGCTGAGCTCCCCGTAGGTCTGGAGGAGCTCGCCCTGGAAGTCCTGCGCGACCGACATCCCGTCGGCGGCCAGGGCCCGGCCCTTGCCGTCGCGCTGCACGACCGCCTCGCTGATCAGCAGGTCGGTGCCGATCTGCGCGTCGGTCAGCCGGATCCCGCGCGCCACCCGGCAGCGTGGCAGGTGCAGGTCGCCCTCCGTCTGCAGGCGGGCCGCTTCGAGCCGGGGTATCGCGCAGTTGACCAGGCGCAGCGTGCCGAAGCGGGTCTCCGAGAGCTGCACCTCCCCGTCGAAGCGGCAGGACTGGAGCTCCACGTACGGGGTGACCGTGCCCCCGGAGAGGTCGAGGCGGCCGGTGATCCGGACGCCGCGCAGCTTCAGGGAGGCCACCCGGCCCCGCACCGGGCCCGGCCCGTGGAGCAGCAGCAGGGCCACCACCGCCGCGCGGACGCTGCGCTCGGGACCCCAGACCCGGTCGGCGTGCGGATCGTCCCGCTCGGCGGTGCGGGTGCTGAGATCGCAGACGCTGCCGGTCCGGTACGCGTCCCACATGAGCCGTTCGGGGCCGGTGAGATCGTCCGGTTCCCCGTCCGGGCGTGCTTCGGCCATGGCGGCCCCCCTCCGCTGTCACGGCGGTAGTCACCGCGCGTAATCGAACGCCAATCGGCGTTCCGTAATTCCGCTAGGATCGCCAAGTCCCGCAAGGGATAGGGCGAGAAGACGCCCTGTGGGAGTCAACCGCATTGTGTCTGTCCCCGGCTTGCCGGTACAGATCGCGCGGCAGCACAACGTTTGAGCTGTGCCTCTGCTCCCCGAATGCCGGACCAGCGCCCTGAGCGACCCCGGATGAGCCGCCCCCGGGCGACCATGCCGGACAGCCCAGGAACGCCCCGGCGGCAATCCGCCATCCCCACAAGATGCGGATCAAGTCTTAGAGGGCCGCTGTGACATTTTCTCCGTGGAAACCTCCGTGGCCTGTATCACCCAGTGATACAGGCAAACGGTGCCGCGAGGCGGTCTGAGAGAATTGGCAGGTGATCTCTCGTATCGACCTGCGCGGCGACACCCTCCCCGAGGGTGGCGCCCTGCGCGATCTGCTGCCCCGTGCCGAGTTCGACGTAGAAGCCGCCCTGGAGAAGGTGCGGCCCATCTGCGAGGACGTCCACCATCGTGGGACGGCGGCGCTGATCGAGTACGCGCAGAAGTTCGACGGGGTGGAGCTCAAGCAGGTCAGGGTGCCCGTCGAGGCACTGAAGACCGCTCTGGACCAGCTCGACCCGGCCGTCCGCGCCGCCCTGGAGGAGTCGATCCGGCGCGCCCGGATCGTGCACCGCAACCAGCGCCGCTCCGAGCACGTCACCCAGGTGGTCCCCGGCGGCACGGTGACCGAGAAGTGGGTTCCGGTGGAGCGCGTGGGGCTGTACGCCCCGGGCGGCCGCTCGGTGTACCCGTCCTCCGTCGTCATGAACGTGGTCCCGGCCCAGGAGGCGGGCGTCGAGTCCATCGCGCTCGCGTCCCCGCCGCAGAAGGAGTTCGACGGTCTGCCGCACCCGACGATCCTGGCCGCCTGCGCGCTGCTCGGCGTGGACGAGGTGTACGCCGCGGGCGGTGCCCAGGCCGTCGCGATGTTCGCGTACGGGACCGAGGAGTGTGCCCCCGCGAACATGGTGACCGGCCCCGGCAACATCTGGGTCGCCGCCGCCAAGCGCTACTTCACCGGCAAGATCGGCATCGACACCGAGGCCGGCCCGACCGAGATCGCGGTCCTCGCGGACTCCACGGCCGACCCCGTGCACGTCGCCGCCGACCTGATCAGCCAGGCCGAGCACGACCCGCTGGCCGCCGCCGTCCTCGTCACGGACTCCGCGGAGCTCGCGGCCGCCGTCGAGAAGGAGCTGGAGCCGCAGGTCGCGGCGACCAAGCACATCGAGGACCGGATCAAGCCCGCGCTGGCCGGCCGCCAGTCGGCGATCGTGCTGGTCGACAGCCTGGAGGACGGCCTCAAGGTCGTCGACGCGTACGGCGCCGAGCACCTGGAGATCCAGACCGCCGACGCGGCCGCCTGGGCCGCCCGCGTGCGCAACGCCGGCGCGATCTTCGTCGGTCCCTGGTCCCCGGTCTCGCTGGGCGACTACTGCGCCGGCTCCAACCACGTGCTGCCCACCGGCGGCTGCGCCTGCCACTCCTCGGGCCTGTCCGTGCAGTCCTTCCTGCGCGGCATCCACATCGTCGACTACACGCGCGACGCCCTCGCCGAGGTCACCCACCACGTGGTGACCCTGGCCGAGGCCGAGGACCTGCCCGCGCACGGCGCGGCTCTGAAGGCACGTTTCGGGTGGAAGGTTCCCCAGGCATGACCGGCACCACAGACAGCACGGACACGACGGCTGAGGCGGCCGTCATCGGCATCGACGACCTCCCCATCCGGGACGAGCTGCGCGGCAAGACCCCGTACGGCGCCCCGCAGCTGGACGTGCCCGTCCAGCTCAACACCAACGAGAACCCGTACGGGCTCCCCGAGCCGCTCGTCGCGCGCATCGCCGAGCGGGTCGCCGAGGCCGCCCGCACCCTCAACCGGTACCCCGACCGGGACGCCGTCGAGCTGCGCACCGAGCTCGCCGCCTACCTCACCCGTACCGGCAAGCACCCGGTCGCGCGGGAGAACGTGTGGGCCGCCAACGGCTCCAACGAGGTCCTCCAGCAGCTGCTGCAGACCTTCGGCGGCCCCGGCCGCACCGCGATCGGCTTCGAGCCCTCGTACTCGATGCACGCGCTCATCGCGCGCGGCACCGGGACGGACTGGATCTCCGGCCCGCGCAACGAGGACTTCACGATCGACGTGGAGGCCGCCGAGCGCGCCATCACGGAGCACGCGCCCAACGTCGTCTTCATCACCTCCCCCAACAACCCCACGGGCACCGCGGTCGGCGCGGAGACGGTCCTGGCCCTCTACGAGGCCGCGCAGGCGGCCGGGCCCAGCCTGGTCGTCGTGGACGAGGCCTACGTGGAGTTCAGCCACCGGGACTCGCTGCTGCCGCTGATCGAGGGCCGCCCGAACCTGGTGGTCTCCCGGACCATGTCCAAGGCCTTCGGCGCCGCGGGCCTGCGCCTGGGCTACCTGGCCGCGCACCCGGCCGTGGTCGACGCCGTACAGCTCGTACGCCTGCCGTACCACCTGTCGGCCGTCACCCAGGCGACCGCGCTGGCCGCCCTGGAATTCACCGACACCCTGCTCGGCTACGTCGAGCAGCTCAAGGCCGAGCGCGACCGCCTGGTCACCGAGCTGCGGGGGATCGGCTTCGAGGTCACCGACTCCGACTCGAACTTCGTACAGTTCGGCCGGTTCGAGAATTCCCACACCGCCTGGCAGAAGATCCTCGACCAGGGCGTCCTGGTCCGGGACAACGGCGTACCGGGATGGCTGCGGGTCACCGCGGGCACCCCGGCCGAGAACGACGCGTTCCTGGAAGCGGTTCGCGCACTGAAGAAGGAGCAGCACGCATGAGCCGCATCGGACGGGTCGAACGGACCACGAAGGAGACCTCGGTCCTCGTCGAGATAAACCTCGACGGCACGGGCAAGGTCGACGTCTCGACGGGCGTGGGCTTCTACGACCACATGCTCGACCAGCTCGGCCGCCACGGCCTCTTCGACCTCACGGTCAAGACCGAGGGCGACCTGCACATCGACAGCCACCACACCATCGAGGACAGCGCGCTCGCGCTCGGCGCCGCCTTCAAGCAGGCCCTCGGCGACAAGGTCGGCATCTACCGCTTCGGCAACTGCACCGTGCCGCTCGACGAGTCCCTCGCCCAGGTGACCGTCGACCTGTCGGGCCGCCCGTACCTCGTGCACACCGAGCCCGAGAACATGGCGCCGATGATCGGCTCGTACGACACGACGATGACCCGGCACATCTTCGAGTCCTTCGTCGCGCAGGCCCAGATCGCCCTGCACATCCACGTGCCGTACGGCCGCAACGCCCACCACATCGTGGAGTGCCAGTTCAAGGCGCTGGCCCGGGCCCTGCGCTACGCCGCCGAATTCGACACGCGCGCGGCCGGGATCCTGCCCTCCACGAAGGGCGCCCTCTAGCGTGAACGGGCTCAACACGATCCTGATCGTCCTCGGCCTGTTCCTGGCCGGCGGCGTCTACTCCTTCAAGAAGCAGGAGATGCCCACCTCGGTCATCGCCCTGCTCGCCATCGGCTCCGTGATGTGCCTGGTCGCCGGAGTGCTGCGGATCCAGGGAATTTGGGAGTGAGCACTGTGACCCCCACCAAGAAGGTCGTCGTCTTCGACTACGGCTTCGGCAACGTCCGCTCCGCCGAGCGCGCCCTCGCGCGCGCCGGCGCGGACGTGGAGATCACCCGCGACTACGACAAGGCCATGGACGCCGACGGACTCCTCGTCCCCGGTGTCGGAGCCTTCTCCGCCTGCATGCAGGGGCTCAAGGACGCGCGCGGCGACTGGATCATCGGCCGCCGGCTCTCCGGCGGCCGTCCGGTCATGGGCATCTGCGTCGGCATGCAGATCCTCTTCGAGCGCGGCATCGAGCACGGCGTGGAAACCGAGGGCCTCGACGAGTGGCCCGGCACGGTCGGCCCGCTCCAGGCCCCGATCGTCCCCCACATGGGCTGGAACACCGTCGACGCGCCGGCCGACAGCCAGGCCTTCGCCGGCCTGGACGCGGACGCCCGCTTCTACTTCGTGCACTCCTACGCGGCCCACGACTGGTCGCTGGAAGTCACCAACCCGCTGATCAAGGCCCCCAAGGTCACCTGGGCCACGCACGGCGAGCGGTTCGTCGCGGCCGTGGAGAACGGGGCCCTGTGGGCCACCCAGTTCCACCCCGAGAAGTCCGGGGACGCCGGCGCCCAGCTCCTCACCAACTGGATCGAGACCCTGTGATGACGACGTCGAAGAAGCTCGAACTGCTCCCCGCCGTCGACGTCCGCGACGGCCAGGCCGTCCGCCTCGTGCACGGCGTGTCCGGCAGCGAGACCTCCTACGGCTCCCCGCTCCAGGCCGCCCTGGCCTGGCAGGCCTCCGGTGCCGAATGGCTGCACCTGGTCGACCTGGACGCCGCCTTCGGCACCGGTGACAACCGCGCGCTCGTCGCCGAGATCACCGGCGCCATGGACATCAAGGTCGAGCTGTCCGGCGGCATCCGCGACGACGCCACGCTCGCCGCGGCCCTCGCCACCGGCTGCACCCGCGTCAACCTCGGCACCGCCGCCCTGGAGACCCCCGAGTGGGCCGCCAAGGCCATCGCCGAGCACGGCGACAAGATCGCCGTCGGCCTCGACGTGCGCGGCACCACCCTCAAGGGCCGCGGCTGGACCAGCGAGGGCGGGGACCTCTACGAGACCCTCGCACGCCTGGACTCCGAGGGCTGCGCCCGGTACGTCGTCACCGACATCGGCAAGGACGGCACCCTCACCGGCCCCAACCTGGAGCTGCTGAAGAACGTCTGCGCCGCCACCGACCGGCCCGTCGTCGCCTCCGGCGGCATCTCCTCCCTCGACGACCTGCGCGCACTGGCCGGGCTCGTCGGGGCCGGCGTCGAGGGCGCCATCGTAGGCAAGGCCCTGTACGCCAAGGCGTTCACGCTCGAAGAAGCCCTGAAGGTGGTCTCCGCATGAGTTCCGAGAACGGTTCCGCGAACAGTTCCGACGTCCGACGCATCTCTTCCGGCGGCGCCTACGAGGACGTACTCGGCTACTCCCGCGCTGTCCAGCTCCCCAACGGGCTGGTCCTGGTCTCCGGCTGCACCGGAGCCGACGCGGGCGGCCCGTACGACCAGACGAAGAAGGCCTTCAGCGTGGCCTTCAAGGCGCTCGAGGAGGCCGGACTCGGCCCCGAGCACGTGGTCCGCACCCGCCTCTACCTCACGCACGCCCGTGACGTGGACGAGGTCGGCCGCGCCCACAGCGAGCTCTTCGACAAGATCCGCCCCGCCTCGACGCTGATCATCGTCAACGGGTTCGTGGACCCGAGCATGGTCGTCGAGGTGGAGGTCGAGGCCTTCGGCCCCGTCGCGGGAGGCTCCGCATGACCCTCGCCGTACGGGTGATCCCCTGCCTGGACGTGGACAACGGCCGCGTGGTCAAGGGAGTCAACTTCCAGAACCTGCGCGACGCCGGCGACCCCGTCGAGATGGCCAAGCTCTACGACGCCGAAGGCGCCGACGAGCTGACCTTCCTCGACATCACCGCGTCCTCCGGGAACCGGGAGACGACCTACGACGTGGTGCGCCGCACCGCCGAGCAGGTCTTCATCCCGCTGACCGTCGGAGGCGGCGTACGCACCGCCGACGACGTGGACAAGCTGCTGCGGGCCGGCGCCGACAAGGTCGGCGTGAACACCGCCGCCATCGCACGGCCCGAGCTCATCCAGGAGATCGCGGAGCGCTTCGGCCGGCAGGTGCTCGTCCTGTCCGTCGACGCGCGCCGCACGGCCTCCGGCTCGTTCGAGGTGACCACCCACGGCGGCCGGCGCAGCGCCGGCATCGACGCCGTCGAGTGGGCCCACCGGGCGGCCGAACTGGGCGCCGGGGAAATCCTGTTGAACTCGATGGACGCGGACGGCACCAAGGACGGCTACGACACCGAGATGATCGCGGCCGTGCGCAAGCACGTCACGGTCCCGGTGATCGCCTCGGGCGGCGCGGGCAAGCTCTCGCACTTCCCGCCGGCGATCGCGGCGGGCGCCGACGCGGTGCTCGCGGCGTCGGTGTTCCACTTCGGAGACCTGCGCATCGGCCAGGTCAAGGACGCGCTGAGGGAAGCGGGCCACCCGGTCCGCTGAGGTCCGCTTCGCCCGTGGGGGGCTGGTCGTGAACGGGAACGTCTGGCGGGACGGCAACGTCCTGCGCTGGCTGGCCGCCTACGGGGCTTCGCTCGTCGGGGACGGGGTCTACTTCCTCGCCCTCGGCTGGGCGGCCGCCCAGACGGCCGGCCCGGCCGAGGTCGGCCTGGTCATGGCGGTCGGCGCGATACCGAGGGCCCTGCTCATGCTGGGCGGCGGGGTGGTCGCCGACCGCTTCGGGCCCCGGCTCGTGGTCATCTCCTCCGACGCCGTGCGGTGCGGTGTCGTCCTCGGACTGGCGCTCGTCCTCGCCCTCGGCTCCCCGGGCCTGTGGGTCCTGGTGCTCGTCGCGCTGGTCTTCGGCATCGTCGACGCCCTGTTCATGCCGGCCGTCGGCGCGCTGCCGCCCCGGATCGCGGGGCCCGGGCAGCTGGTACGGGTCCAGGGGCTGCGCAGCCTCGCGGAACGCGTCGGGCACACCGCCGGGCCGCCGGTGGCGGGGCTGGCGATGGGACTGGGCGGGCCGGCGTCGGCCTTCGCGGTGGCGTCGGTGCTGTTCGGGGTGTCGCTGGTGCTGCTGGTGGCGGTACGGATCGCTCCGCTGCCGGCTCCGGCGGAGGCTTGCGCCCCCACCTCGGGGGAGAGCCCTTGGAGGCAGCTCCGCTCGGGGCTCGGGTACATCCGGCGGCACGGGCTGATAGGCCCCCTGGTGCTGTCCGGGGCGCTGAGCCAGCTCGGCACCTCCGCGCCGATGACGCTGGGGCTCATCCTCGTCTCCGAGGAGCGCGGCTGGGGGCCGGGCGGGGTCGGCTGGATCATCGGCGGGATGGGCCTGGGAGCGGCGTCGAGCGCGCTGGTGCTGACGTTGATCCCGAGGTTCCCGCGGGCCGGGGCGATCCAGAACCTCACCCTGATCATCGGCTCCGCCGGGATCGGCGGCCTGGTGCTGGCCCCGAGCCTCCCGGTGGCGGTCGCCCTGGCCGTGCTGACGGGTCTGGTCTGCGGGATCTGCGGAGGCCTCGCGGTCGCCCTGATCCAGACGGCCACGGACCCCTCCTACCTGGGCCGGGTCAGCTCGGTGATGGCCTTCACGGCGGTCGGCCTGGCCCCGCTGGCCTATCCCGCCTTCGGCTTCGCGGCGGATGCGTGGGGGGTGACCCCGATCTTCCTGGCGGGTGCCGGTGTGAGCATGGCGGGGGCCATAGTCGGAACCTCAGCCCCCGCTGTCCGCCGCGCGGAGCTTGCCTTCGCCTGAAGCTCCCGCCCCCGCCCCGGCATCCCGCTGCCGGCCTTTGCCGCGCGGAGCTCGCCCTTGCGGCATAGCCGTCTCGACATCCAGGTTGATATACTGATGCCTACGTGTATATCGGCGCTGGAGGTTCCTGATGGCCAGAACTGTGATCGACGTCGACGACCAGATGCTCGCCTTCGCTCAGCAGCAGCTCGGCACCACCACCAAGCGCGACACCATCAACCGGGCGTTGACGATAGCGGCCGGGATCAGCGCGGACGACCGCGCCCGGGCGCTGCGCTGGCTCCAGGAGAACGCAGAGGACTTCCTCGACTTCGCGGTGCTTGAAGAGCGGGAGCGCAACGGCCTGTGAGCTACCTTGCCGACACCTCTGCGGTCTGGCGGCTGCTACGGGGGCAGATCGGGGAACCCTGGGTCAAGTACGTCGCCCAAGGACTGGTGGCGATCTGCCCACCGGTGGAGTCCGAGCTGATGCCCAGCCTCCGGGCCGACCGGGACTTCGAGCCGTTCTTCAGCATGCTGGGGCAGACCTTCGGCTGGGTCCCCGCCGTGGACGACCCATGGCCAAAGATCATCGCCGTGCAGCGGGACCTCGCCGCCATCGGCCATCATCGAGGTCCGTCCCCGATCGACATCCTCATCGCGCTGACCGCGCAACAGCACCGGCTCACGGTCCTGCACGTCGACGACGACTTCACCGCGATCGGCAAGGTGCGTCCGGGTATTCCCATGATCCGACTTCAGCCGCAGACCGCCTGAAGGATCAGATGCCCAGCTGGGCCGTGGTCAGCTCGGCCACCGCGTCCTTTTCGCCGTCCAGTTCCACCGCGGCAGCGTCCTGCCGGCCGAAGCAGAACAGGGTCAGTTCGCCCGGCTCGCCGGTCACCGTCACCACCGGCGCGCCCTTGTGGGCCACCGCCGTCTGGCCGTTCGGGCGGCGCAGGACCAGGCCCACCGGGGAGCGGCGGCCCGTGAGGCGGGCCAGCTTCTCCAGGCGGGACCAGAGGGAGTCGGAGAAGACCGGGTCCAGGACGCGCGGGGACCAGTCCGGCTGGGCGCGCCGGACGTCCTCGGAGTGGACGTAGAACTCCACCGCGTTCGCCAGCTCGTCGATCTGCTTCAGCGAGTAGAGGGACATCTTCGGCGGGCCCGTGCGGATCAGCTGGATGAGCTCCTCGTACGGCTTGGCCCCGTACTCCTCCATCGCCTTGTCCAGGCGGGCCTTCAGGACGTTCAGCAGGAGTCCGCCCGCCGCGTCCGGGCGACGCTCCCGGACCACCACGTGCGCGGCGAGCTCCCGCGTCCGCCAGCCGTCGCACAGCGTCGGTGCCTCCGGGCCGGCCGACTCCAACAGGTCGGCCAGCAGCAGTCGTTCACGCTTCGCATGGGTAGACATGCTGGCCAGCCTACGGCCGGAACCCGCCCCGTGCCTGCCCATCAGGCGGACAGGGATCCTTGATCGTCGCCCCGGCCCGGCACAATGGCTCCCATGAGTACGTCCTCCCTCGATCCCGCCATCGCCGCCCGCCTCAAGCGCTCCGCGGACGGTCTGGTCCCTGCCATCGCCCAGCAGTACGACACCGGTGAGGTGCTCATGCTCGGCTGGATGGACGACGAGGCCCTGCACCGCACCCTGACCACCGGCCGCTGCACGTACTGGTCGCGCAGCCGTCAGGAGTACTGGGTGAAGGGGGACACTTCCGGCCACTTCCAGCACGTGAAGTCCGTCGCGCTCGACTGCGACGCCGACACCGTGCTGGTCCAGGTGGACCAGGTCGGCGCGGCCTGCCACACCGGTGCCCGGACGTGTTTCGATGCCGACGTCCTCCCCCTGGCCGGTCCCTCCGGCCCCACCGCCGAAGCCGAATAGCCGAAGCCGATCACAAGTAAGGTCCCACGCCATGGATCTTGAGACGTTCCGCAAGCTTGCGGCCGACCGCCGCGTCATCCCCGTCAGCCGCAAGCTGCTGGCGGACGGTGACACGCCCGTCGGGCTCTACCGCAAGCTGGCCGCAGAACGCCCCGGGACGTTCCTCCTGGAGTCCGCGGAGAACGGCCGCTCCTGGTCGCGCTACTCCTTCGTCGGCGTCCGCAGCGCCTCCACCCTCACCGTCCAAGGCGGCCAGGCCCACTGGATCGGCACCCCGCCCGTCGGCGTCCCGACCTCCGGTGACCCCCTGGAGGCCCTGCGGCAGACCGTGGAGGCCCTGCACACCCCCCGGGACCTGGCCTCCGGCATGCCGCCCTTCACCGGCGGCATGGTCGGCTACCTCGGCTACGACATCGTGCGCCGCCTCGAGCGCATCGGCGAGCACACCGAGGACGACCTGCAGCTGCCCGAGCTGACGATGCTGCTCACCTCCGACCTGGCGGTCCTGGACCACTGGGACGGCACCGTCCAGCTGATCGCCAACGCCATCAACCACAACGACCTCGCCGCGGGCGTGGACGAGGCGTACGCGGACGCCGTCGCGCGCCTCGATGCCATGGAGGCCGACCTCGCACGGCCCGCCCCGTACGCACCGATGCCGCTGCCGGACTCGCAGCTCCCGGAGTACTCGGCCCTGTGGGGCGGCGAGAAGTACCAGGCCGCCGTGGAGGACGTGAAGGAGCGCATCCGGGCCGGCGAGGCCTTCCAGGTGGTGCCCTCGCAGCGGTTCGAGACCCCGTGCAGCGCCTCCGCGCTCGACGTGTACCGGGTGCTGCGGGCCACCAACCCGTCCCCGTACATGTACCTCTTCCGCTTCGAGAACGGCTTCGACGTCGTCGGCTCCAGCCCCGAGGCCCTGGTCAAGGTCGAGGACGGGCGGGCCATGGTCCACCCCATCGCCGGCACCCGGCACCGGGGCGCCACCCCGCAGCAGGACAACGAGCTCGCCGACGAGCTGCTGGCCGACCCCAAGGAGCGCGCCGAGCACCTCATGCTCGTCGACCTCGGCCGCAACGACCTCGGCCGGGTCTGCGAGCCGGGATCGGTGGAGGTCGTCGACTTCATGAGCATCGAGCGGTACTCGCACGTCATGCACATCGTCTCCACCGTCACCGGGCGCGTCGCCGAGGGCAGGACCGCCTTCGACGTGCTCACCGCCTGCTTCCCGGCCGGCACCCTGTCCGGGGCGCCCAAGCCGCGCGCCATGCAGATCATCGAGGAGCTGGAGCCCACCCGCCGCGGGCTCTACGGCGGCTGCGTCGGCTACCTCGACTTCGCGGGGGACTCCGACACCGCCATCGCCATCCGCACCGCGCTGCTGCGCGACGGGAAGGCGTACGTCCAGGCCGGCGCCGGGGTCGTCGCCGACTCGGTGCCCGAGCTGGAGGACGCGGAGTGCCGCAACAAGGCCGCCGCGGTGCTGCGCGCGGTGGCAGCGGCGAACCGCCTCCACGGCGCCTGAGCCCGTAGGGGATAGTGGGGTACGTGAGTGCCGTACCCCCGCCCCGAACCGAACACGCCGATGCCGCCGCCGAGCCCGAGGCCCCCTCGGGCCGCGGCGGCCGCCGCAGCGTGGCCGTCGCCCTGCTGCTCGGCGCGCTCGGCGCCACCGTCGTCCTGCTCGCCTCCGGCCGCGTCTGGGCCCGGGGCGTCGCCGCCATCGGCGGCGGTTCGCTGCCGGTGACCGCCGACGGGCGGGCCGTCACCGGCCTG
Organism: Streptomyces sp. AP-93; assembly: GCF_022808175.1. Taxonomy (GTDB): domain Bacteria; phylum Actinomycetota; class Actinomycetes; order Streptomycetales; family Streptomycetaceae; genus Streptomyces. The sequence goes on from NZ_JALGBX010000001.1 coordinate 569,686, forward strand.
CCCGCCGCCCTGGCCATCGTCGGGCTCGCCGCCCTGGTCGCCGTCTTCGCCGTACGCGGCAGGAGCCGGCTGCTGGTCTCGGCGCTGCTCGCGCTGAGCGGCCTGGGCGCGGGGGCGGCCGCCCTCGCCAACGCGGACGGCCGGCGTGCCCTGGACGCGGAGGCGGCCCGTACGACGGCCGACACCGCGGCCCACGTGGCCGGCCTGACCCATACGGCATGGCCCTACGTGACGGCCGTCGGCGGGGCGCTGATCCTGCTGGCCGGACTGCTCGCGCTGCGCTTCGGGAGCACCTGGCCCACGATGGGCGGCCGCTACGAGCGCGACGGCGGGCCCGGCGGGTCACAGCCGCGCAAGGCGGCCGTGGTGGACCCGGACAGGCCGGAGGACTTGTGGAAGGCTCTGGACCGGGGCGAGGACCCCACCGGCCCGGACCCGACTCCGTGAAACCGGGACCGACCCCGTGAACCCGGAGCGGACCCCGTGAACGAGGTCGCCTCCTGGTACGGGACAATGACCATCGAGCGTTCGACACAGCACCGTTCAACACAGCACCGTGCGACACAGCACGTGCGGCGTGCGACGGAGCACACCCGAGTACGAGGAGCAACTCATGGCGGGCACTAGCCACGGACACACCCCGGCCGCCTGGACCGGTGTCATCATCGCGGTCATCGGTTTCTGCATCTCCGGCGCCTTCATGGTGCTGGCGAACCCGCTGGGCTTCTACGCGGGCCTCGTCGTCGTCGTCATCGGCGGTGTCGTGGGCATGGCGATGAGCGCTGCGGGCATGGGCGCGCCGAAGGCCGCGCACCAGGACCTCGCCGAGGTCATCGCCGCGAACCGGGTCGCCGCCAAGGTCTGACCGGGCGGTAGCCGGTACGCGGGTTTTCGAAAGGCGCGGCCCTGTCGGGCTGCGCCTTTTGTCATGAGCGGAGAGAATCAGCGGGTGGACGCCTCCTCTGGAACGACCGACCTCGCACCGCCTCCCGCGCCCGCATCCCGGGCCGGCCGGCTGGCGCGTCCGGCGCTCACGCTGGCAGCGGCCGCCGCGGCCCTCGCGTACGTGGGGACCGTGGATCCGAACGAACCCGGCCACTATCCGGCCTGCCCGCTGTTCCGGCTGACCGGGGTCCTGTGCCCCGGCTGCGGAGGGCTGCGCAGCGCACACGCGTTCGCCCAAGGCGATCTCGTGACAGCTATCGGGGCAAATGCCCTGGCGGTCGCCGGCTACTTCTTCTTCGCCGGCTTCATGGCCCTGTGGCTGGTTCGCGCCTATCGGGGGGTGCGGGCTCCGAGGCTCGTCGTACGGCCGTTGTACTGGTGGGGGATCGGCGCGGTGGCCCTGGTCTTCTCCGTTGTCCGGAACCTGCCCGTGGGCTCTTTCCTGGCGCCCTGAGGTATAGCTGAAGTAAATATTCCGGATGTCCATTTAATGGGACGCCGTCAGCCGCGTGCGGAGGGCAAGGCGTCCTGCGGATACCATTTGAACTGCTGACCTTGCAGTTGTACGTGTCTGCAAGGCGGCCGACCGTCATCGACCCGGAAGGGGGCCGCTCGCGTGAGTGTGCTCGACGAGATCATCGAAGGGGTCCGCGAAGACCTTGCCGAACGGCAGGCGCGCGTCAGCCTCGACGAGCTCAAGGAGCGTGCCGCCAAGGCGCCCCAGGCCAAGGACGGCGTCGCTGCCCTGCGTGGCGACAGCGTCAAGGTGATCTGCGAGGTCAAGCGTTCCAGCCCCTCCAAGGGTGCGCTGGCCGCCATCGCCGATCCGGCCGGGCTCGCCGCCGACTACGAAGCGGGCGGTGCGGCGGTCATTTCCGTCCTCACCGAGCAGCGTCGTTTCGGTGGCTCGCTGGCCGACCTGGAGGCCGTCCGCGCCCGCGTGGACATCCCGATCCTGCGCAAGGACTTCATCGTCACGGCGTACCAGCTGTGGGAGGCCCGCGCCTACGGCGCCGACCTCGTGCTGCTGATCGTCGCGGCCCTGGAGCAGGAGGCCCTCGTCTCCCTCATCGAGCGGGCCGAGTCCATCGGCCTCACCCCGCTCGTCGAGGTCCACGACGAGGAGGAAGTGGAGCGTGCGGTCGCCGCCGGCGCCAAGATCATCGGCGTCAACGCCCGCAACCTCAAGGACCTCAAGGTCGACCGCTCCACCTTCGAGCGCGTCGTCGGAGAGATCCCGGCCCACATCGTCAAGGTTGCCGAGTCCGGCATCCGCGGGCCGCACGACCTGATCGCCTATGCGAACGAGGGCGCGGACGCCGTCCTCGTCGGGGAGTCCCTGGTGACCGGCCGCGACCCGAAGTCGGCCGTGGCCGACCTCGTCGCCGCCGGCGCCCACCCCGCCCTGCGCCACGGGCGGAGCTGACCCGTACCCATGGCCCCTAGGGAGTGTCGTCAAAGTAGCGTCTGGCCGGCGGGGCCTGGCACGCACGCTCGCCGCGTTGTCGTCGGTCGCCGACGCTCCGCGTCGACTCCCTCCTCCGCTTTGCGATCGCACGCACCAGGCCCCGCCGGCACCGCCCTGCGGGCGGCCGACGCTACTTTGACGACACTCCCCAGCCGCCCCTCCGTCCGCACCCGGCCGGGCTCCGCCCTGGCCGGCGTGCCGACGGCGCACGCGCCCCTGGCGCGCGGCTGCCGCCCTCGCGGCTGCCGCGCCCCGGCCCGGCGCGTGCGCGGGCGGCGGGTCCGGTACGTGATCGGCTCCGAGCCCGGTCAGGTCAACGGCATGCGATGGCGACCCGGAGTCGCGTCGTAACGAGGCCCGCCGGTCGGTGTACGTCGTACACCGCGTCCGTCGGCGTCCCCGTACGGTCCGTCCCCCCGAGCCGCCGGCTCCGGGGCGGGCCGCTCCGCACCCTCGTACGCCCATGCCCCAGCGGGGTGTGCGCGTCGCGGGCGGACGGCGCAATACGGTGAAGACATCCGCGTCGCATCCGTAGGAGTACCTGGGCATGTCCAGCGCCAGCAGTTTCTTCATCCCGGACCCCGAGGGTCACATCCCCAACGCCGAGGGCTACTTCGGCGACTTCGGCGGCAAGTTCATCCCGGAGGCGCTCGTCGCCGCCGTGGACGAGGTCGCCGTCGAGTACGAGAAGGCCAAGGGCGACCCGGCCTTCGCGGCCGAGCTCGACGACCTGATGGTCAACTACACCGGCCGCCCCAGCTCCCTCACCGAGGTGCCCCGCTTCGCCGAGCACGCCGGCGGCGCGCGGATCTTCCTCAAGCGCGAGGACCTGAACCACACCGGCTCGCACAAGATCAACAACGTGCTGGGCCAGGCTCTGCTCACCAAGCGCATGGGCAAGACCCGCGTCATCGCCGAGACCGGCGCCGGCCAGCACGGCGTGGCCACCGCCACCGCCTGCGCCCTGTTCGGCCTCGAGTGCACCATCTACATGGGCGAGATCGACACCCAGCGCCAGGCCCTGAACGTGGCCCGGATGCGCATCCTGGGCGCCGAGGTCATCGCCGTGAAGTCCGGCTCCCGGACGCTGAAGGACGCCATCAACGAGGCGTTCCGCGACTGGGTCGCCAACGTGGACCGCACCCACTACCTCTTCGGTACGGTCGCCGGCCCCCACCCCTTCCCCGCCATGGTCCGCGACTTCCACCGCGTCATCGGTGTCGAGGCCCGCCGCCAGATCCTGGAGCGCGCCGGACGCCTCCCCGACGCCGTCGTGGCGTGCGTGGGCGGCGGCTCGAACGCCATCGGCCTCTTCCACGCCTTCATCCCGGACGCGGACGTCCGCCTGGTCGGCTTCGAGCCCGCCGGGCACGGCGTGGAAACCGGTGAGCACGCGGCGACGCTGACCGCGGGCGAGCCCGGCATCCTGCACGGATCGCGCTCCTACGTCCTGCAGGACGAGGAGGGCCAGATCACCGAGCCCTACTCCATCTCGGCCGGTCTGGACTACCCGGGCATCGGCCCCGAGCACTCCTACCTCAAGGACGCGGGCCGCGCCGAGTACCGTGCGGTCACCGACGACCAGGCGATGCAGGCCCTGCGCCTCCTCTCGCGCACCGAGGGCATCATCCCGGCCATCGAGTCCGCACACGCCCTCGCGGGCGCCCTGGACCTCGGCAAGGAACTCGGCAAGGACGGCCTGCTCGTCGTCAACCTGTCCGGCCGCGGCGACAAGGACATGGACACCGCCGCCCGCTACTTCGACCTGTACGACGCCAACGCCTCCGAGGGGGAGACCAAGTGAGCGGCACCATCGAACTCCTGTCGGCCACCCTCGCGAAGGCGAAGTCCGAGGACCGTGCGGCCCTCGTCGCCTACCTCCCGGCCGGCTTCCCGACCGTCGACGGTGCCATCGCAGCCGTCAAGGCCGTCATCGCCGGCGGCGCGGACGTGGTCGAGATCGGCCTCCCGCACAGCGACCCGGTCCTGGACGGCGCGATCATCCAGACCGCAGACGACATCGCCCTGCGCGGCGGCGTCAAGATCGCCGACACGCTGCGGACCGTCCGCGAGGCCTACGAGGCGACCGGCGCCCCGATCCTGGTCATGACCTACTGGAACCCCATCGACCGCTACGGCGTCGAGCGGTTCACCGCCGAGCTCGCCGAGGCCGGCGGCGCGGGCTGCATCCTGCCCGACCTGCCGGTCCAGGAGTCAGCCCTGTGGCGCGAGCAGGCGGCCAAGCACGGTCTGGCGACCGTCTTCGTCGTGGCGCCCAGCAGCAAGGACGAGCGCCTCGCCACCATCACGGCGGCCGGCTCCGGCTTCGTCTACGCGGCGTCCCTCATGGGTGTCACCGGCACCCGCGAGTCCGTCGGCAACCAGGCCGCCGATCTGGTGCGCCGTACCCGCGCCACCAGCGACCTGCCGGTCTGCGTGGGACTGGGCGTCTCCAACGCCGCCCAGGCCAAGGAGGTCGCCGGCTTCGCCGACGGTGTGATCGTCGGCTCGGCCTTCGTGAAGCTGCTGCTCGACGCGCCGGACCTGCCCGCCGGGCTGGCCGCCGTCGAGGCGCTGGCGGGCGAGCTCGCCGAGGGCGTGCGCCGGAGCTGAGGCGTGCGCCGGGCCTGACGGGCGGCGCGTTCGATCGGGCAGCCGGACCCCTGAGCGGGTTCTGTAGCCCGATCGGGTGGAAGTAGGGGCAGGGAGGCACGAGAGTGCCTCCCTGCTTCGTTTGGCCGAACGTGAGCGACATGAACGACGGTGCGAACCGCGATGCGACGAAACGATCGGCCCGCGAGCGACTCCAGGTGGAGCGCGAGAAGCAGAAGGCTAGGGACAAGCGCCGGCGGACCCTCGTCGTGTCGGCGGCGGTGGTCGGCGTACTGGGGCTGGCGGCCGTCGTCGGCCTGATCGCGGCGAACGCGGGCAAGGGCGGATCCTCCGCCAAGGGCGGCCCGCTGGTCGCCCCGTCCGGGGCCACGGGCAAGGACGCACTCGCCATCCAGACCGGCAAGGGCGAGGCCCCCTCCACGCTGACCGTGTGGGAGGACTTCCGCTGCCCGGCCTGCAAGTCCTTCGAGACCAACTACCGGGACACCATCCACGAGCTGGAGGCCAAGGGCCTCCTCAAGGTCGAATACCACCTCGTCACCCTGATCGACGGGAACATGGGCGGCACCGGCTCGCTCAAGAGCGCCAACGCGGCCGCCTGCGCACAGGACTCCGGGAAGTTCGCCCCGTACCACGACGTGCTCTTCGACAACCAGCCCGAGGAGACCAACGACGCCTACGGCAAGAACGCCAAGCTGCTGGAGCTGGCCGGGAAGGTCGACGGACTGGACACCGCCGCGTTCCGCACGTGCGTCGAGGACGGGACGCACGACAGCTGGGTGAACAAGTCGCAGGAGGCCTTCCGTGCGGGCAAGTTCCGCGGGACCCCGACCGTGCTGCTCGACGGCACGGACATCTTCGCGGACCAGGCCAACCCGCTGACCCCGCAGAAGCTGAAGGAGAAGGTGGAAGCGGCCGGCAAGGGCGGCCCGGGCGGCGTGAAGGGCTCCCCGTCCCCGGCGGCGTCCGGCTCCCCGGCCAAGTCCAAGTCCGGATCCGGATCGGCGACGCCGTCGCCGTCCGCGTCGGGCTCGGCGAAGGCCTCCTCCGCCCGCTCGGGCACGGCCTCGGGCTCCTCCTCGTCCCCGGCCGCGCGCCCGGCCGGCCGCTCGGCCACGGGCGGGCCGGGCTCCGCCGACGCTTCCCCGGAGCACGCGGGGATGCCCATGGGGCACTGACGGCCGTCTCGATTCGGCAGCAGCTTGCCGGGCGGGTTGCGGTCACCACCGTCCGGCAAGGTAGCGTCGGGTCTTGCCATGAACCTTGCCTTCATTCCCAGTCCGTCGACGGGTGTGCTCGAACTCGGGCCGATCCCGCTGCGCGGCTACGCGTTCTGCATCATCATCGGCGTCTTCGTCGCCGTCTGGCTCGGCAACAAGCGCTGGGTCGCGCGCGGCGGTAAGCCGGGCACGGTCGCGGACATCGCCGTGTGGGCGGTGCCGTTCGGCCTGGTCGGCGGTCGCCTCTACCACGTGATCACCGACTACCAGCTCTACTTCGGCGAGGGCCGCGACTGGGTCGACGCCTTCAAGATCTGGGAGGGCGGCCTCGGCATCTGGGGCGCCATCGCGCTCGGCGCGGTCGGTGCCTGGATCGGCTGTCGCCGGCGCGGCATCCCGCTGCCGGCCTGGGCCGACGCCCTGGCCCCCGGCATCGCGCTGGCCCAGGCCTGCGGACGCTGGGGCAACTGGTTCAACCAGGAGCTGTACGGCCGCGCCACCGATCTGCCGTGGGCGGTGGAGATCACCGACGGCCCGAACCGGGTCGCCGGGACCTACCACCCGACCTTCCTCTACGAGTCCCTCTGGTGCGTCGGTGTCGCCCTCCTGGTGATCTGGGCCGACCGCCGCTTCACGCTCGGACACGGGCGGGCCTTCGCGCTGTACGTCGCCGCGTACTGCGTGGGGCGCGGCTGGATCGAGTACATGCGGGTCGACGAGGCCCACCACATCCTCGGCCTGCGGCTCAACGTTTGGACCTCGATCGTCGTCTTCGTGCTCGCCGTGACCTACCTGGTCCTGTCGGCGAAGCTGCGGCCGGGCCGCGAGGACGTCGTCGAACCGGACGCTGACTCCGTGGCCGGAGCCAAGGACGGGGACACCCCGGCCGGGGGCGGCGAAGCCGAGAGCGACGAGGCCAAGGCCGGTGCCAAGGCTCAGGACAAGTCCGCGGGCGACGTCGCCGCAGAGGCCGGGGACGACGTCACGGCCGACGCCGAGGGCGAAGCCGACGGCAAGGACAAGGACAAGGCCGAGGCCCCCGGGGCCAAGAAGCTCTGACCGGAGCAACGGTCGAACGGGAGGGGCGCCGCGCGGATGCGCGGCGCCCCTCCCGTTCTGCGTTCACCGGCGCGGCAACAGCGCGATCACCGCGCGCAGCAGCCGGACGTACGGACTCCAGCGCGCGGGCCGGGCGACCGTACCGGAGCAGGCCGGCTCGGCGCGGTCCAGGGCGTCCTCGGCGAGCGCGTCGTGCAGCCACCGGAACACCAGCGGCCGGCTGACCCGCGCCGGCGCCGTGTCGGTCAGGAGAGTACCGGCGCGTCCCGGCGGGACAGGGCCATGATCCGTTCCGCGCCCGCCAGCATCGCCGGGTCGACGAAGCGGCCGTCGGGGAGGGCCACCGCGCCCGGGGTGCGGCGGGCCGCGGCCACGATCTCCTCGGCGGCGCTGACCTCCGCCGGGCCGGGCAGGTAGGCCCGCTCGATCACCGGGAGCTGGCGCGGATGGATCGCCGCGCGCCCCAGGAAGCCGAGGGCGCGGCCCCGGGCGCAGGAAGCCGCCAGTGCCTCCAGGTTCCGGATGTCGGGGAACACCGACTGGGCCGGCGGCGCCAGCCCGGCCGCGCGGGCCGCGACCACCACCCGGGAGCGCGGCCAGTCCAGGCCCGACTCCGCGGTGACGCCCAGGTCGGCCCGCAGGTCGGCCTCGCCCAGGGACAGCCCGCGCAGGGCGGGGTGCGCGCGGGCGATCTCGTAGGCCCGTTCCACGCCGAGCGCCGATTCCAGCAGGGCGTACAGGGCCACCCCGGCGGCGCGGTCGGCGGTGGCGGCGATCTGCTCCGGCGAGGAGATCTTGGGCAGGCGCAGTCCGGCGAGGCCGTGGAGCCCGCCCAGCGCGCTGAGGTCGGCGCCGCCCCAGGGGGAGTCCAGGGCGTTGACGCGGACGTGGACCGGTACCGGGTGCGACCGGTCGCCGAGCAGTTCGGCGGTGGCGCCGCGGGCGTACTCCTTGCGGGAGGCCGACACCGCGTCCTCCAGGTCCACGATGACGGCGTCGGCTCCGGCGTGCAGGGCCTTGGAGACCACCTCCGGGCGGTCGCCGGGTACGTAGAGCCAGGTCAGGATCACAGCGCCCCCTCCGTGCGCAGAGCGGTGATCTCGGCCGGGGAGAGGCCGATCTCGGCGAGGACGGCATCGGTGTCCGCGCCGTGCGGGCGGCCCGCCCAGCGGATGGCGCCCGGGGTTTCCGAGAGCCGGAAGAGGACGTTCTGCATGCGGATCGGGCCCAGCTCCGGGTCCTCGACCTCGGTGATCGTGTCCAGGGCCGCGTACTGCGGATCGGCCATGACGTCCCGTACGTCGTAGACCAGCGCGACCGCGGCCTCGGCCTCCTCGAAGGCGGCCGTCACCTCGTCCGCCTTGTGGCGGGCGATCCAGCCGCCGACCGCTTCGTCGAGCACGTCCGCGTGACCGGCCCGGCCGGAACCCGACGCGAACCACGGCTCGGAGATCAGCTCGGGCCGGCCCACGAGCCGCATCACGCGCTCGGCGATGGACTGGGCGGAGGCGGAGACCGCCAGCCAGCGGCCGTCCAGGCTGCGGTACGTGTTGCGGGGGGCGTTGTTGGTGGAACGGTTGCCGGTGCGCGGCTGGACGTAACCGAGCTGGTCGTACCAGAGCGGGTGCGGCCCGAGGACGGTCAGGATCGGCTCGATGATCGCCAGGTCCACCACCTGCCCGTGCCCGGTGCGGTCGCGCCCGGCGAGCGCCGCCATCACGGCGTACGCGGTGGTCAGCGCGGCGATCGAGTCCGCGAGCCCGAACGGCGGCAGGGTCGGCGGCCCCTCCGGCTCCCCGGTGATCGACGCGAAGCCGCTCATCGCCTCCGCGAGGGTGCCGAAGCCGGGGCGGTGGGCGTACGGGCCCTCCTGGCCGAAGGCCGTGACGCGGGTCAGGATCAGCCGCGGGTTCGCGGCGGACAGCTCGGGCCAGCCCAGACCCCAGCGCTCCAGGGTGCCGGGGCGGAAGTTCTCGATCACCACGTCGGCGGTGGCGACGAGGCGCAGCAGGGTGTCCCGGCCGCCGGCAGCGGACAGATCGAGGGTCATCGTCCGCTTGTTGCGGCCCAGCAGCTTCCACCAGAGCCCGATGCCGTCCTTGGCGGGGCCGTGGCCGCGGGAGGGGTCGGGGCGGGTCGGGTGCTCGACCTTGACGACCTCGGCGCCGAAGTCGCCGAGGAGGGTGGCGGCGAGGGGACCGGCGAAGAGGGTGGCGAGGTCGAGGACGCGGAGCCCGCGCAGGGGCGGGGCGGCGGCGCCGCTCCCGGTCCCGGTCCCGGTGGTGTCCTGGCCGGTGGGGGTCACGAGGCGGCTCCGGGCTCGGGGTCGGTCGTGGGGCCGGAAGCGGAGAGGGCGAAGGCGTCGGTTTCCGTGCGGGTCGGCATCGAGTCCTGGGCGCCGGGGCGCTGCACGGACAGGGCGGCGGCCGCCGAGGCCCAGCGCAGGGCTTCGGGCATCGGCCGGCCCTCGCCCAGGGCGACGGCGAGCGCGCCGACGAAGGTGTCTCCGGCGGCGGTGGTGTCCACGGCCCGTACGCGCGGCGCGGGCAGGGTCAGCGGCTCGCGGCCGCGGGCGGCGTACAGGACCCCGGCCGCGCCGAGGGTGACGACCACCTCCGGCACGTCCTGGAGCAGGGCCGCCGCGGCGCGGTGGACGTCGGTGAGCCCGGTGAGCGCGGCGGCCTCGTGTTCGTTGGGGACCAGAAGGTCGGTGGCGGCGAGGAGTTCGGCGGGCAGCGGCTGGGCGGGGGCCGGGGTGAGGATGGTCCGGACGCCGCGGGCGCGGGCGGCGAGGGCGCCGGCGAGCACGGCCTCCAGGGGCAGCTCGAGCTGGAGGAGCAGGGAGTCGGCGGCGCCGATGCGGGCGGCGTCGCCCGGTTCCAGGGAGGTGACGCGGGCGTTGGCGCCGGGGATGACGACGATGCTGTTGCCGCCCTCGTCGTCCACGGTGATGTGCGCGGTGCCGCTGGCACCCTCGACGGTGCGCAGGGCCGCCGTCTCGACCCCGGCGCCGGTGAGCGCGGAGCGCAGCCGTACGCCGAACTCGTCGGCCCCGACCGCGCCGATCATCACCACCTCCGCGCCCGAACGGGCCGCGGCGACGGCCTGGTTGGCGCCCTTGCCGCCGGGGACGGTGCGGAAGGAGCGGCCGGTGACGGTTTCCCCGAGGCGGGGGGCCTTGGCCACGTAGGCGACCAGGTCCATGTTGGTACTGCCGAGCACGGCGATGGCCGTCATGAGCGGGCTGCCTCCTGTGCGGTGAGGTGGGCGAGGGTGTCGAAGCCGATGCCGTCGAAGCCGGGGACGGTGGTGGCGAGGCGGTTCTTCAGCGGGGCGGTCCAGCGGTGCGGGATGGCGTCGGGGGAGCCGGCGATCAGTCCGGCGAGGGCGCCCGCGGTGGCGCCGTTGGAGTCGGTGTCCCAGCCGCCGGAGACGGCGCGGCAGACGGAGTGGGTGAAATCCCCGTCTGCGTGGGTGAGGGCGGCGGCGATCACGGCGGTGTTGGGCACGGCGTGGACCCAGTGGTAGTGGCCGTAGCGGGCGTGGAGCAGGTCGACGACGGTATCGAAGCCGGCGGCGGTGTCCCGTGCGTCCGAGGCCGTCCGGATGCCGAAGCGCACGGCCTCGGCGAGGCGCGACCGGGGCGGTACGGCGGCCAGCCCGGCCCGGAGCGCGGTGTGCACGTCGGCTTGGCCGGTGGCCGCGGTGGCGGTGGCGGCGGCCACGAAGGTGGCGGCGTGGGCGCCGTTGCCGGTGTGGGTGAGGGCGGCGTCCCGGTACGCCTGGGCCGCGGCGGCGGCCGGGGCGCCCGGGTTGGTCCAGCCGTGCACGTCGGCGCGGATCAGGGCGCCGATCCATTCGCGGAAGGGGTTGTGGTGGGTGGCGGTGGCGGGGGGCTCCAGACCCTGGAGGAGATTGCGGTACGCGACCCGCTCGGCCGTGAAGGTACGGCCGGCCGGGAGTTCGTCGAGCCAGAGCCGGCCGACGTCGGCGGTGGTGAAGCCCTTGCCGTGGCGCTGGAGGAGGAGCAGGCCGAGGAGGGGGTAGTTGAGGTCGTCGTCCTCGGGGGCGCCGTCGATGTTCTCGGCGAGGGAGGTGGGCGCGGAGCGGCGGTTCCAGGGGTGGGCGGCGAGTACCTCCGGTGGTACGCCGCGCTCGGTGAACCAGTCGGCGAGCGGCCAGTTCCCGGCGGCCCGGGCCAGGGCCCGGATCCCGTGCAGGGGCAGCTTCTCCACGGGCTTCCCGAGCACGCAGCCGACGGCGCGGCCGAGCCAGGCGGCCTCCAGCCTGCGGCGCAGGACGGGGTCGTGGGTGGCGGTGGCGTGGCCGCCTGCGACTCCGGCGGGAGTCGTGTCGGGGGTGGGGGAGGGTTCCCCCACCCCGCCCCTTCCCGAAGCCGGGGGCAGGTCCCCGGATCCCGGGGCCTGGGCGGCACCGTGACCCGGGGGGTCGGGCCACGGGGGCGGTTCGGCGGGTGTGGGGAGGGCCGCGAGGGCTGTCAGGAGGTCGGTGGCCAGGGCTCGGAGCTCCGGTGGGGCCGGGGTGGGGGAGGCGCCCGCCCGGGTGGGGGCGAGGTGGCCGCCCGCCGCGAGCCAGACGCGCAGCAGCGGCTCCGCGGCCTGCCCGCGGCCGTCCTCGGCGGCCTGCCGGAACTCGTGGCCGACCAGGTCCTCGGGCTGGACCCAGGTCAGCCGGAGGGGGTCGCCGGGCCCAGATCCGGGCGGCTGGGCCGTCTCGCCGTGGGGGGTGGGTAGGCCCGGTTCGGGGGTGGGGGCCGTTTTGCCGGCGGGGGTGGGCAGGCTCGGGGGCGAGGGGGCCGGGGGCTTGCCTCCGGGTTCGGGGAGGGGCGGGGTGGGGGAAGTCTCGGGCCGGACCGGGCCGTGGGCCGGAGGTCCGGGGGCGGGCGTCGGCGGGGCCGAGCCGCGGGTCGCCGCTCCCGTGGCTCCGTGGGTGCCCGGGGCCGCGCGCGTGCCCAGGGGCGGGACGGTCGGCGCCGGGGCCGGGGAGGCCGACTTCGACGGTGGCGGCGAGGTCGGGGAGGCAGGACTCATCGGGGGGCCGTCAGAGCTGCGAAGGCGGCCTCGTGGGCGCGGCGGCGGGAGCGGTCGCGGGCGAAGACCTCCCGGGTGACCGAGGCCAGCGCGGACGCCGGAGCGTGCAGGTCCAGGCGGCTGGCCTCCGCGACCCGGTCCGCCCAGGCGGGCGGGACCGCCGCCCCGCCCGACAGGGCGCCCGCGATCGCACCGGCCATGGTGGCGATGGAGTCGCAGTCCCGGCCGTAGTTGACCGCGCCGAGCACGGAGGTCTCGTAGCAGCCGTCCGAGATGAGCAACATGCCCAGTGCCACCGGGAGTTCCTCGATGGAGTGCAGGCGCGAGGGGCGCCGCGCGCCCAGGGAGGGCGTGCGGTAGTCCGGCCCGACCGAGTCGTACGGGGCGACCGCCGCCCGGAGGGGGGTCAGCGCCGACTCGAAGTCCCGGTGGCCGGCGGCGACTTCGCAGACCGCCGCGATGGCCGCGCGGGTGCCGTCCTTGGCGAGGGAGAGGGCCGTGTCGACCACCGTGGCGGCCGTCGCCCCCGGCACGCAGGCCGCGGCCACCGCCGCCGCGAACACGCCCGCCGCTTCCCGCCCGTACGAGGACTGGTGCGCGCCGGTGACGTCCAGCGCCTCCGCGTACGCCCCGGCAGGATTGCCCGCGTTGACGAGGCCGACCGGCGCCATGTACATCGCCGCGCCGCAGTTGACGATGTTGCCGTTGCCCGCCTCCCGCGGGTCCGCGTGCGCGTAGTGCAGCCGGGTCACGATCCACTTCTCGGCGAGGAAGATCCGCTGCAGGGGGAGGGCGTCCGCCTCCAGTTCCGGGATCCAGCGGGGGGTGGTCATCAGGTCCGGGACCAGGTGCTCGGCGATCGCGTACGCGTCCAGGTGGTCCCGTACGGCCTCGTAGACCCGTACCAGCGCGTGCGTCATCAGGGTGTCGTCGGTGACGTGGCCGTCGCCCTTGTGGTACGGGGCGATCGGGCGGGCCGTACGCCAGTCCTCGTGCCACGGCCCGACGACGCCGCGCACCCGGCCGCCGTGCCGCTCGACGATCTGTTCCGGTGTCCAGCCCTCCACCGGGCCGCCCAGGGCGTCGCCGACGGCCGCGCCGACGAGGGCGCCGGTGATCCGGTCGTCCAGGGTGGGGGAGGTGGAGGTGGAGGTGGAGGTGGTGTCGGGGGTGGGGTCCACGGGGGTCAGGGTCGTCATGTCCGGGGCTTTCCTTGGGGCTTGGGTGAGGTGAGTTCCGTACGGGTGAGCAGCGCGGCCAGTTCGACGAGGTCGGTGCCCGCGAGGCGGGGGAGGGCGCAGCCGGAGAGGGTGCGGCACGCTTCGCGCCAGGCGGCGGGGAGCGAGTCGCCGCCGCCGAGCGCGCCGGTCAGCGCGCCGGCGAGGGCGGGGGCGGAGTCCGCGACGCGCGACAGGCAGGCGGCGGCCGGGACCGCCTCGCCGACCCGGCCGCGGGCGGCGGTGGCGAGGGCGAGGGCCACGGGGACGGTTTCCGCGGCGGCGATCCCGTAGCTGTAGACGTGGTCGACGATCTGGTGCTCCAGGAGCGGGACGATGGCGAAGGCTCCGCCGGTCGTCTCGGCGCGGGCGAGTTTCACCGCGTGCCGGGCGTTGCGGCCGATCTCGGTGGACTCCGGGAGCTGCGCCAGGGCGGCGTCGACGGCGGCGTCGGTGTCCGCTGCCGTACAGGTCCCGGTGGAGGCGAGGGCGGTGGCGATGGCGGCGGCCATGGCGCGGGCGCCGTGGACCCCGTCGCCGTCCTGGGTGTAGCGGGCGTCGAACTCGGCGAGGTCCGCGGCGGCTTCGGGGTCCCCGGGATGGACGACGGCCAGGACGCAGGCCCGGATGCAGGCGGCGTCGTCGAAGTAGTGCGGGTTGTCGTGGCCGGTGGCGGGCGGGCGCAGGCCGGCGGCGAGGTTGCCGAGGCCGGCGCGGACGGAGATCCGGGCACGGAGGGGGAGGACGGCGGACTCGACCTCGGGCGCGCGTTCCGCTGCCGCGGCGACCTCGCTGGCCAGGGCGTTCCAGGCGAGGTCGATGGCGGCGCGCATGCGGCGGGACCGGGAGAGGTCGCTGAGCAGCACGCCGGCGGCGGTGAGGACGGACTCGGCGGCGAAGGCGGCCCACTCGGCGTCGTCGGAGGGGCCGAGGCGGAGCGGTTCCGGGGGCTGGTTGAGGGCGATGGGGACGGGGAGGGTGGTGGTGGCGTTCTGCTCGGCGAAGGTGTCGAGCTCGCGGGTGAGGCGGCGGGTCCACTCGGGCATGCGGCTGGCCCGGTGGCGGGCCGCGGGCCACCCGGCGGCGTCGCCGGCGGCGAGCCCGAGCAGCAGGCCCTCGATCCGGCGGGGCCCTGCGGGGGCGGGCCTGGCGGCCGCCGGCTCGGTTCGGGGCTCGCCCGTGGCGGTGGCCGTGGCCGTGGCCGTGGGCGGGGCCGTACGGGGCTGCGCGTCCCGCGGGGCGGGTCCCGACGGGGCGGTGAGCGGGCCGCCCGTGGCCTGCGCCGGGGTGGTCCAGGCCCCTGGCAGGGCGTTGCGGGCCGACGCGTGCGGCGGGGTGGCGGGCTGGCCGTACGCGGCCTCCGCCGGGGTGGTCCAGGCCCCTGGCAGGGCGTTGCGGGCCGGCGCGTGCCGCGGGGTGTCGGGCTGGGCGTACGCGGCCGCCGCCGGGGCGGTGGGGGGCTGCGCAGCCCCGCTTGCGGCGTCGGCCGCCGGGGTGTCTCGGCCGGAGGGGCTCCCGTCGGGGGGACGGACGTCGCCCCGGGGGCGCCGGCCGGGTGCGTGCGCCGGACCGGCGGTACGGGCCTGCGTGCGCGGCGGGGCGTCGTGCCCGGCGGGCGGCGGCTCCGGGGCGGGGGGACTCTCCCCGTACCCGCCCCTTCCCGAAACCGGGGGCAGGCCCCCGGGCCCCCGAACCGGCGCGGCCGTCACCTCCGCCGGCCCGGCGGCGTCGCCCCGTAGCGCGGTCGCGGCTCGGAGGAACCCGGGCACCGGCGTGCCGGCGATCCCCCGGCCCAGGGGGTGGCCGTGCGGGGCCGGGCCGACGGGGGCGCCGTCCTGCGGAGTCGGCTGGGGCCGGGAATTGCTCTGTGGGGTCCGCTCCGGCCGGGCGCCGTCCTGCGGGGTCGCCTCGGAGAGGTGGGCCGCGGGTCCCCCCGGCTCGCGGGGCGCCTCGCGGCCTTCGGCCGGATCCGGCCGCCCGGGCGCCCCCGGGACGGGCGACGGCGACGGCGACGGGGACGGGGACGGCGACGGGGACGGGGACGGCGACGGCGATGGGGACGGCGACGGTGGCGGCGACGGCGACGGCGATGGGGACGGGGACGGCGACGGCGGCGGGGGCGGGGTGGTTGGGGTCAGGGTCATCGGGGGGTCTCGGTTTCCGGGGTGAGGAGGTCCGCGATGTCCAGGACGTGGTAGCCGCGCATCGAGGGGAGGCAGCTTCCGCGGACCGGGCCGATCGCCGAGGACCAGGCGGCCGGGATGGCGGGGGCGCCGGACATCGCGCCGGCGAGCGCGCCGGCCACGGCCGCCGTGGTGTCCGCGTCGCGGCCCATGTTGACCGCCATGAGGACGGAGGAGGGGAAGTCGCCACCGCATGCGGCGAACGCGCCGAAGGCGAGGCCGACCGCCTCCGGGGCCAGGTCCGTCCAGGGGTAGCCGCCGATGACCACCGCCGAGCGGACCGCCCGTTCGCCGCGCGGGGCGGCCGTCACGGCGCGGCGCAGGGAGCGGGCCGTCCAGGAGTCCGAGGGGATGACGGAGAGGGCCGCCGAGATGACGGACGCCGCGGAGCCTCCGGCCATCGCCGCCGCGACCCCGGCCGCGACGGCCTGGCCGCCGTAGATGCCCTCGCCGTCGTGGCTGACGCAGCCGTCGATGGCGACCAGCCGGGCGGCTTCGGCGGGCCGGCCCGCCGCGAAGACGCCGAAGGGCGCCGCCCGCATGGCCAGACCGTCCGACCAGGCGTGCCGGTGCTGGGCGGAGATGGGGGCCGCCAGGCCCCGGCGGAGGTTCTCCAGGGTGCCGCGTTCCGAGAAGCCCGCACCGCGGAACGGGCCTTCGTCGAGGTCCGCGATCCAGTGGTGCCACGCCCGTTCGACGTGGGCGACCGTCAGCGCCGATCCGTGGCGGGCCAGCAGGAGGCCCGAGAAGATCGCGTACTCCGTATCGTCCGTGCCCGCCGGGTCGTCCGAGACGAAGCCCTCGATCCGGCCCCACTTCGCGCGGATCTCCGAGGGCTTCATGTTCTCCGCGGGGGCGCCCAGCGCGTCACCCACCGCGAGTCCGAGAAGAGCGCCCCGGGCCCGTTCGAGGAGGACCTGCGGATTGCATGCAATCTGCTTCATCAGCTCCATGGCGCGCCTCTCCCACTTGATGGGACTCATATTGAGCCCTTGGGGGATTTGTGCCATGGCATGTGGTTTGTCGCTCGTCGCGAAACACCCGCCGCGGGCCGCCGTCACCCGGTCGCCGATCCCCAAAACCCCAGGTAAGTACGGCCTTCCTTGCTGGCGGGCGGCAAAAATCGTGCGTAGTTTCGAGGTGTTCCGGGGGAGTGGGTGTCCGCGCGTCGTCCATGGCACAGCTCTGTGCACCCACTCGTACAAAAGGGGAGATAGTCGGCATGTCCATCATCGATATCGAAGCACCGCTTCACACCGCCCACCGCGACAACCACACCCACCGTGACGTCAACGGCGGATGGCTGCGCCCGGCGGTCTTCGGTGCGATGGACGGGCTGGTCTCCAACCTCGCGCTGATGACCGGTGTGGCCGGCGGCGCCGTCGCCCCGCACGTCATCGTCGTCACCGGCCTGGCCGGCCTCGCCGCCGGCGCCTTCTCCATGGCGGCGGGGGAGTACACCTCGGTCGCCTCCCAGCGCGAGCTCGTACTCGCCGAACTGGACATAGAGCGCCAGCAGTTGCGTAAGCACCCCATCGACGAGATGGAAGAGCTGGCCGAGCTGTACGTCTCGCGCGGCGTCGAGCCGGCGCTGGCCCGCGAGGTGGCCATGCAGCTCTCCCGCGACCCGGAGCAGGCGCTGGAGATCCACGCCCGCGAGGAGCTCGGGATCGACCCGGACGACCTGCCGTCGCCGATGGTCGCCGCGGTGTCCTCCTTCGGATCGTTCGCGCTCGGCGCGCTGATCCCGCTGCTGCCCTACCTGCTCGGCGCGGTCACTCTGTGGCCGGCGGTCCTGCTGGCGCTGCTGGGGCTCTTCGCCTGCGGCGCGGTGGTCTCCCGGGTCACGGCCCGGTCCTGGTGGTACAGCGGGCTGCGCCAGCTCGTCCTGGGTGGCGCGGCCGCGGGTGTGACGTACATCCTGGGAACCTGGATCGGTGGAGCCGTAGGCTGACCGCGCAGGGAGTGAGACACTATGCAGTAGGCAACATAAGTAGTCAGTTACTCGGCGGTTTCGATCCTGTGTCCGCCGGGCATCAGACCCCCTGGGCGCCGGGCAATGAGGCCCGCCCCGTACCGGGACCTTCGTCCCGTGTCCCGATTGCCGGACACCTGCGAAAGTCCCCTCTTGTCTGCTCCGTGCAGTGTCCGCATGCTGGAATGGCATATCCGCTTCGCGGGATTGTCGTCATCATGTAATCTGCACGAAATTTCGCAGAGGGCCAACGTCGTCCCTCGGCTATGCACATATGCCACGACGACGACGGGAGAGCCGATGCGTTCCGCATCCACGCACTCCGCGACCGGCCTCAGCAACACCGCCTGGTCGCCCATGGACGGTCGCCCCGCCCAGCAGGGCATGTACGACCCGCGCAACGAGCACGACGCCTGCGGCGTCGGCTTTGTGGCCAACCTCACCGGCGAGGCCAGCCACACGCTGGTCGAGCAGGCGCTGACCGTATTGCGGAACCTCGAGCACCGAGGCGCCACCGGATCCGAGCCCGACTCGGGCGACGGCGCCGGCATCCTCTCCCAGGTCCCGGACGCGTTCCTGCGCGACGTGACCGGTTTCGACCTCCCCGAGGCCGGCGCGTACGCCGTCGGCATCGCCTTCCTCCCCGCCGACGGCACCGCACAGGCCGTCGCCGTGGAGCAGATCGAGGCCATCGCCGCCGAGGAGAACCTCACGGTTCTCGGCTGGCGCGAGGTTCCGGTCACCCCCGACCTGCTCGGCAACGGCGCCCGCGCCACCATGCCGGCCTTCTCGCAGCTCTTCGTGAGCAACGGGACGAGCGGGATCGAGCTGGACCGCAAGGCCTTCGTACTGCGCAAGCGCGCCGAGCGCGAGGCCGGGGTCTACTTCCCGTCGCTCTCCGCCCGCACGATCGTCTACAAGGGCATGCTGACCACCGGCCAGCTGGAGCCCTTCTTCCCGGACCTCTCGGACCGCCGCTTCGCCTCCGCGATCGCCCTGGTCCACTCCCGGTTCTCGACGAACACCTTCCCGTCGTGGCCGCTGGCCCACCCGTACCGCTTCGTCGCGCACAACGGCGAGATCAACACGGTCAAGGGCAACCGGAACTGGATGCGGGCCCGCGAGTCCCAGCTGGCCTCCGGCCTCTTCGGCGAGGGCGCCCTCGAGCGGATCTTCCCGATCTGCACCCCGGACGCCTCCGACTCGGCCTCCTTCGACGAGGTCCTGGAGCTGCTCCACCTCGGCGGCCGGTCCCTCCCGCACAGCGTGCTGATGATGATCCCGGAGGCGTGGGAGAACCACACCTCCATGTCGCCGGCCCGCCGCGCGTTCTACAAGTACCACTCCACGCAGATGGAGCCGTGGGACGGCCCCGCCTGCGTCACCTTCACCGACGGCACCCAGGTCGGCGCGGTCCTCGACCGCAACGGCCTGCGCCCCGGCCGCTACTGGGTCACCGACGACGACTTCGTCGTGCTCTCCTCCGAGGTCGGCGTCCTGGACATCGACCCGGCCAAGGTCGTCCGCAAGGGCCGCCTGCAGCCCGGCAAGATGTTCCTCGTCGACACCGCCCAGAAGCGGATCATCGAAGACGACGAGATCAAGGACGCGCTGGCCGCCGAGCACCCGTACGCCGAATGGCTGGAAACGGGCGAGATCGAGCTGACGGACCTGCCCGAGCGTGAGCACATCGTGCACACCCACGCCTCGGTCACCCGCCGCCAGCAGACCTTCGGCTACACCGAGGAAGAGCTCCGCGTCATCCTCGCGCCGATGGCCCGCAGCGCCGGCGAGCCGCTCGGCTCCATGGGCACGGACTCCCCGATCGCGGCCCTGTCCGAGCGCCCCCGGCTGCTCTTCGACTACTTCACCCAGCTCTTCGCGCAGGTCACCAACCCGCCGCTGGACGCCATCCGCGAGGAGCTCGTCACCTCGCTGCTGTCCTCGCTCGGCCCGCAGGGCAACCTGCTGGAGCCGACCGCCGCGTCCTGCCGCAGCGTCACGCTGCCGTTCCCGGTGATCGACAACGACGAGCTGGCCAAGCTCATCCACGTCAACGCCGACGGGGACATGCCGGGCATGAAGGCCGCCACCCTCTCGGGCCTGTACCGGGTCTCGGGCGGCGGCGAGGCGCTGGCCGCCCGCATCGAGGAGATCCGCGGCGAGGTCGACGCGGCCATCGAGAACGGCGCGCACCTGATCGTCCTCTCGGACCGTCACTCCGACGCCGAGCACGCGCCGATCCCGTCGCTGCTGCTCACCTCCGCCGTGCACCACCACCTCATCGCCACCAAGCAGCGCACCCAGGTGGGCCTGCTGGTCGAGGCCGGCGACGTGCGCGAGGTCCACCACGTCGCGCTGCTCATCGGCTATGGCGCGGCCGCGGTCAACCCGTACCTCGCCATGGAGTCCGTCGAGGACCTCCTCGCCGCGGGCACCTTCCTGTCCGGCCTGGAGCCGGAGCAGGCCATCAAGAACCTGATCTACGCGCTCGGCAAGGGCGTCCTGAAGGTCATGTCCAAGATGGGCATCTCCACCGTCGCCTCCTACCGCGGCGCGCAGGTCTTCGAGGCCGTCGGCCTGAACGAGGAGTTCGTCGCGGCGTACTTCGCGGGCACCGCCACCAAGATCGGCGGCGCCGGCCTGGACGTCATCGCCAAGGAGGTGGCCGCGCGCCACACCAAGGCGTACCCGGCCTCCGGCATCGCGGCCACGCACCGCGCGCTGGAGATCGGCGGCGAGTACCAGTGGCGCCGCGAGGGCGAGCCGCACCTGTTCGACCCGGACACGGTCTTCCGCCTGCAGCACGCCACGCGCAACCGCCGGTACGACATCTTCAAGCAGTACACGGACCGGGTGAACGAGCAGTCCGAGCGCCTGATGACGCTCCGCGGCCTTTTCGGGTTCCGGACCGACGAGACTGGGGCCCGGCCCTCGATCTCCATCGACGAGGTCGAGTCGGTCGCCGACATCGTCAAGCGCTTCTCCACCGGCGCCATGTCGTACGGCTCCATCTCCAAGGAGGCGCACGAGACCCTCGCCATCGCCATGAACCAGTTGGGCGCCAAGTCCAACACCGGTGAGGGCGGCGAGGACCCGGACCGCCTGTACGACCCGGCG
Organism: Streptomyces sp. AP-93; assembly: GCF_022808175.1. Classification (GTDB taxonomy): domain Bacteria; phylum Actinomycetota; class Actinomycetes; order Streptomycetales; family Streptomycetaceae; genus Streptomyces. The sequence continues at coordinate 590,537 of NZ_JALGBX010000001.1, forward strand.
CGCCGCTCCTCCATCAAGCAGGTCGCCTCCGGCCGCTTCGGTGTCACGAGCGAGTACCTGGTCAACGCGGACGACATCCAGATCAAGATGGCGCAGGGTGCCAAGCCCGGCGAGGGCGGCCAGCTGCCCGGCCACAAGGTCTACCCGTGGGTCGCCAAGACCCGGCACTCCACCCCGGGTGTCGGCCTGATCTCCCCGCCGCCGCACCACGACATCTACTCCATCGAGGACCTGGCTCAGCTGATCCACGACCTCAAGAACGCCAACCCGGTCGCCCGCATCCACGTGAAGCTGGTCTCCGAGGTCGGCGTGGGTACGGTCGCGGCCGGTGTCTCCAAGGCCCACGCGGACGTCGTCCTCATCTCCGGCCACGACGGCGGTACGGGCGCCTCCCCGCTCACCTCGCTGAAGCACGCGGGCGGTCCCTGGGAGCTCGGCCTCGCCGAGACCCAGCAGACCCTGCTGCTCAACGGGCTGCGCGACCGCATCGTGGTCCAGACGGACGGCCAGCTCAAGACCGGCCGCGACGTCATCATCGCCGCGCTGCTCGGCGCCGAGGAGTTCGGTTTCGCGACCGCGCCGCTCGTCGTCTCCGGCTGCGTCATGATGCGCGTCTGCCACCTGGACACCTGCCCGGTCGGCATCGCCACCCAGAACCCGGTCCTTCGGGACCGCTTCTCCGGCAAGCCCGAATTCGTCGTCAACTTCTTCGAGTTCATCGCGGAGGAGGTGCGCGAGCTCCTCGCCGAGCTGGGCTTCCGCACCATCGAGGAGGCCGTCGGTCACGCCGAGCTCCTCGACACCAGCAAGGCCGTCACGCACTGGAAGGCGCAGGGTCTCGACCTGGAGCCGCTCTTCTACGTGCCGGAGCTGCCCGAGGGCGCGGTCCGCCACGCCCTGATCGAGCAGGACCACGGTCTGGAGAAGGCGCTCGACAACGAGCTCATCCGCCTCGCCGCGGACGCGCTGGGCGCCGACTCGGCCGAGACCGCCCAGCCGGTCCGCGCCCAGGTCGCGATCCGCAACATCAACCGCACGGTCGGCACCATGCTCGGCCACGAGGTCACGAAGAAGTTCGGTGGCGCGGGCCTGCCCGACAACACCATCGACCTGACCTTCACCGGCTCCGCCGGCCAGTCCTTCGGCGCCTTCCTCCCCAAGGGCGTGACCCTGCGCCTGGAGGGCGACGCCAACGACTACGTCGGCAAGGGCCTCTCCGGCGGCCGCGTCGTGGTCCGTCCCGACCGCGGAGCCGACCACCTGGCCGAGTACTCGACCATCGCGGGCAACACGATCGGCTACGGCGCCACCGGCGGCGAGCTGTTCCTGCGCGGCCGCACCGGCGAGCGCTTCTGCGTCCGCAACTCCGGCGCCCTGGTCGTCTCGGAAGGCGTGGGCGACCACGGCTGCGAGTACATGACCGGCGGCACCGCGGTCGTCCTCGGCGAGACGGGCCGCAACTTCGCGGCGGGCATGTCGGGCGGCGTCGCGTACGTCATCGACCTGGACCCGGACAACGTCAACGTCGGCAACGCGAGCGCGCTCGAAGCCCTCTCCGACACCGACTCCCAGTGGCTGCACGATGTGGTGCGCCGCCACGAGGAGGAGACCGGCTCGACCGTGGCCGCGAAGCTCCTGGCTGACTGGACCGCCTCGGCGGCCCGCTTCAGCAAGATCATCCCGACCACGTACAAGGCAGTGCTCGCCGCCAAGGACGCCGCTGAGCTCGCCGGACTCTCCGAGTCCGAGACCACGGAGAAGATGATGGAGGCGGCGACCAATGGCTGACCCGAAGGGCTTCCTCACCACCCCGCGCGAGACCGCCTGCACCCGTCCTGTGGCCGAGCGCCTCAAGGACTGGAACGAGGTCTACGTTCCGGGCTCGCTGCTGCCGATCATCAGCAAGCAGGCCGGCCGCTGCATGGACTGCGGCATCCCGTTCTGCCACAACGGCTGCCCGCTCGGGAACCTGATCCCCGAGTGGAACGACTTCGCGTACCGCGAGGACTGGACCGCCGCCTCCGAGCGGCTGCACGCGACGAACAACTTCCCGGAGTTCACCGGGCGGCTGTGCCCGGCGCCGTGCGAGTCCGCCTGCGTGCTCGGCATCAACCAGCCGGCCGTCACCATCAAGAACGTCGAAGTCTCGATCATCGACAAGGCGTGGGACAACGGCGACGTCACCCCGCAGGCGCCCGAGCGCCTGTCGGGCAAGACCGCCGCGGTCATCGGCTCCGGCCCGGCGGGTCTCGCCGCGGCCCAGCAGCTGACCCGGGCCGGCCACACCGTGGTGGTGTACGAGCGCGCCGACCGCATCGGCGGGCTGCTGCGCTACGGCATCCCCGAGTTCAAGATGGAGAAGGTGCACATCAACCGCCGCATCGAGCAGATGCGCGCGGAGGGCACCAAGTTCCGTACCGGCGTCGAGGTCGGCCGCGACATCACCGCCACCGACCTGCGCAAGCGGTTCGACGCGGTGGTCATCGCGGCGGGCGCGACGATCTCCCGCGACCTCCCGGTCCCGGGCCGCGACCTGGGCGGCATCCACTTCGCGATGGAGTACCTCCCCCTCGCGAACAAGGTCCAGGAGGGCGACTTCATGGCGCCCCCCATCACGGCCGAGGGCAAGCACGTGGTCGTCATCGGCGGCGGCGACACCGGCGCGGACTGCGTGGGCACCGCCCACCGCCAGGGCGCGGCCTCGGTCACGCAGCTGGAGATCATGCCGCGTCCCTCCGAGGACCGGCCGACCGGCCAGCCCTGGCCGACCTTCCCCATGCTGTACAAGGTCACCTCTGCTCACGAGGAGGGCGGCGAGCGGATCTACTCCGTCTCCACCACCCACTTCGAGGGCGACGAGGACGGCAACGTCCAGGCCCTCCACCTGGTCGAGGTCGCCTTCGAGGACGGCAAGCTCGTCCAGAAGCCCGGCACCGAGCGCGTCCTCCCCGCGCAGCTGGTCACCCTGGCGATGGGCTTCACCGGCACCGACCAGGAGAACGGCCTCACGGCGCAGTTCGGCCTGGCGATGGACGCCCGCGGCAACATCGAGCGCGACGCCTCCTACGCGACCAACGTCGACGGCGTCTTCGTCGCCGGCGACGCCGGCCGCGGCCAGTCGCTCATCGTCTGGGCCATCGCGGAAGGCCGCTCGGCCGCCCGCGGCGTGGACCGCTTCCTGACCGGCACCAGCGCCCTCCCGTACCCGGTCAAGCCGACGGACCGCTCGATCACCGTCTGACCCGCAGTACCCCCGGCTCCGGCCGGGACCCCTCATGCGGTCCGTACAACGAAGTACGGCACTCGACACAGCGCCCGCCACGTCCCCGACCAGGGGTGGCGGGCGTTGTGGCGTTCCGGGGCGGTCAGGCTTCGGGCGTGAACTCGTACTGGAGCTCGTACAGGTGGCCTGCCTTCACCATCACGGTGACCTCGATCGGCTGTCCCTCCGCGCTGTACACCGTACGGAGGGTCCGCAGGACGGGCAGGTCGCCTGGCAGGCGCAGTGCGGTGTACTGCTCCTGCGTCGCGACCCGAGCGGAGAGCCGGTCCACGCTGCGGTGGGGCGGGAAGCCGAGTTCCCTCAGCAGGGTCGGAGTGCCGCCCCGGATCCGGCGGGGCTCTGCGAGTGCGGTGCCGCGCGCGAGGTCGGGCGGGTAGTACGAGCTCACCAACTCGGCGGGTTCGCCCTGGATGGTGATCAGCTGGCGCCTGCACACGGCCGGACTGCCTTCAAGGAGGCTGAGCGCGGCAGCGACATCACCGACGACGGGCACCTCTTCCACCACCAGCAGGGTGCTGTGAGCTGTGCCGGCCGTTTCCGATGCCTCGGCGAGCCAAGGGAAGGCCGCCCCGTCCACGGCCGGCGTCAGGGAGCCGGCCGGGCGAACGGTCCGTTGCCGGGTGTCCCGCACGGTCACGGCCGAGCCCGCACGGCCCAGGGCCAGTCCCTCGTCCTTGAGTAGCTGGACGGCCTTCTGGATCGTGGCGTTGGAGGCATCGAACCGGGTCTTCAGCCGCGCGGTGGAAGGCAGCTTCGATCCCGGTTGGAGGTCGCCGCTCATGATCTCGTCCCGCAGATCGGCGGCGATGCGGGCATGGAGCGGCCGGGGGTCGGGGCCTGCGGCTTCGGAACTGGACAGGGTCATGCGACCTCGATGTCGATCTCGTACCGCAACTGCTGGCGTCCGGCAGGCATGACCATCACGTCGGCCTGGATCGGCCGGCCCGCCGAGTCGTAGGTGGTCCGGGCGAGTTGGAGGACCGGCTCTACCGGTCCGAGACGCAGGTGCTCCCGCTCCTCGGGGCCGGGCATCCGCGCCGTCACGTTCTCGACGACCCGTACGCCGATGTGTCCCAGCCCGGCCAGCAGGGTCACCGCGCCGCCTCGGATCTTCGCCGTTCCGGCCAGAGGGGTGCCTGCGGCGATGTCGACAGGGTAATAGGTGTCGGTCAATTCGGTTGGCTCGCCGTCGAGTTCGATGATCCGGCGGCGGACGATGGCGGTCTCCCCGGTTGCGAGGTCGAGCATCCGGGCGACTTCGGCCAGGGTGTCGGCCTCGCCGGCGTGCAGGATGCGCTGCCCGCCGCGACGGCCCGCGGCCTCGGCCTCGGCGGTCCAGGCGTCCGCGTTCCCGGCGGCGCGCGGAGTCAGGTACGGCATCGACGTGCTGGTCCATCCGCTGCCGCTCACGCTGCCTCCCGAGTATCCGCCGCTCTGCCGGTCCCCACGTTAAGCGACACCTCTGAGCTATCCCAGCCTGCAACCTTGCTGCTTTTCGCGAATAGCGATACGTTCTGTAGGGCCTTGGAAGCTCAGCGTTAAGGCGGTGGGGTGCTATGTCCTTGTCTCGGCAGCAGCGGTTCCCTCGGGCCCGTGCCTCGGTGCGCGCGGCCCGTCAGTTCGTGGGTGACACGCTTGGCGATTGGGGTGTGTCCGAGCGGCGGGATGACATGCGGCTCTGCGTGTCTGAGCTCGCCACGAATGCCGTGCTGTACGGGGTCCCGCTGGGGCGGGAGTTCTCCGTACGCTTGGAGTGGGAGGGCGGGATCGTGGTGATTGAGGTGCGTGACAGTGGCCCCGGTTGTCCCGTCGTGCAGCAACCCGACCTCGGCGCCCGGAGCGGTCGGGGGCTGTGGTTGGTGGTCGAGCTTGCGGACGAGTTCCAGATCCGCGACGAGCGGGTGGGCAAGACGGTCTGGGCCGGCTTCAAGCTGGCGCCTGCGTGAAGTGAGTAGTTGGTGACACGGCGCCCGCCACGTCCCCGACCAGGGGTGGCGGGCGTTGTGGCGTTCGGGGTGCCGGGCTACTCGGCCCGAGGTGCGGCTCCCGTTGTGGTCCATCCGCTGTCGCTCATGTTGCCTCCTGGGTGTCCGTCGCTGACCGGCGATGTGCAGGTTCGGGGGCCGTCAGAGGGGCTTGGGGGAGGTGTAGCCGACCACGTACGGGGAGACCGCCGACTGCTTGGTGTTCTTGTAGGTGAGTTTGTCGCTGGAGTTGCCCTCTACCGAGAAGTAGGCCTTGTACGTGGTGCTGTAGGCGGTCAGCACGCCGACGTGGTCGATGATGCCGTCCCCCTCCCAGTCGTAGCTGACGGCGTCACCCTTCTTCGGAACGTAGGTGTTGGCTGCCACCTGGGCGCGGGTGTGCCAGGTGCCGTTGGCGCGGCCGTAGTCGCGGAAGGAGGCGGCCGAGGCGTTGAGGCCGGTGACCTTGGCGCCGCCCCAGTACCACGTGTACTTCGCGAAGTCGGAGCACCAGGCACGGGACTTCCAGTTCACCGTGGTCCAGGTCTTGGCGCCGTCGATGTACATGTAGCCCTTGCTCTTGCCGCAGGTGGCGCCGTTGGTGCCGGTGCGCGGGGCGCTCGTACCGTCGAAACGGCGGTTGCGCGGGTCGGTCCAGAAGCCGGTGTAGAAGTTGCAGTTGTTCTTGGCGTTGACGCCGTTGGCCGCGCCCTCGTACCTGCGCTTGCGCACCTCGGCGTTGTCGCTCGTGTACTGGCCGAGGGCCTGCGAGGCTATTTTGTCGCCGAGAGCGGATGCTTGCGCCGCCCCCGCCATGGTGAGGTCGCCGAGGGTCAGGCCGGCGGTCAGGGCCAGGACGGCCATCGCCTTGAGTGCGCGGTGGCGTCCCGTGCTGTGAACGGCTGCCGGGGATATCGGAAGTGGCGTCGTCATGGCATGACCTCATGAACTCGGATCGGATGGGGAGGGTGCGGGGGCGGCGAACCGGCAAGGAGGCCGAGCCGGGGCACGGATGCCCGCCGGCCGACCATCACCCGGACCGGAAAGCAGCGTCCAGTGATCTCCCTGTCCCGGACACCGGACGGATGTCCGGGCTGGTCAGGGGTCGGACCGGTTGGCAACTGGGCGTGGAAGATGGCGAGTTCTGCCGTAGCTGACAGGGCCTCGGGCTGGAAACCATGGGCACCATGGACCCCGCCGACGACCTGGAACCGGGAAGAGCCGACAGCGCCGCCGCGTTCATCGCTCTGCTCCGGGAGCTGAAGAGACGCTCCGGACTGACCTACCGGCAGCTCGAACATCGCGCCGCAGACCAGGGCGGGATACTCGCTCGCAGCACGCTCGCCGATGTGCTGGCGGGCAAGAAGCTTCCGCGCCCCGAGCTCCTGTCCGACTTCGTGCGGGCCTGCGGCGACGGTGGGCGGGTTGACGAGTGGCTCAGGGCCTGGAGCCGCATCGCCGCGCAGCCGCCCGCAGTTCCCGCGGTTCCCGCCGTTCCCGCCGTTCCCGCGGCTTCTGCCGTTCCCGCCGAGCACGCGGCGCCGCCGACGGACGAGTCGCCCGCCCGTCCCGGCAGGCGCCGCCGCCGACGTGTCCTGCTGGCATCAGCGGCCGTCGGGGTGCTGGCGGCAGCGGCCGTGGCCGCGGGCATCAGCGGCTGGCCGCCCGAAGGCTCCGGCGACCCGGCGAAGGCGGTCGTGCGCGAACCCCTCCCGGCGCAGCCGCCCGTCGGCAGCGCAGTGTGGATCCGCCCGGCCCTGGCACCGGGGCTCTGCCTGAGCGACGGCGTCGTCCGGGACCACCGCTACGACTCCCTGGTGGCCGTACAGCGTCCGTGCGAGGAGACCGCGCCGCAGCGCACGACCCTGGTGAACGCGGGCGTCGGCACGTACCGCATCCAGTGGCACCGGCCCGAGATGGGTCCGGGATGCCTTCGGCTGCGCGGGCAGGGGGCGGGCGCCGAACTGCTGGAGCCGTGGGACAAGTGCGATCTCGCCAGCCACTTCCGCTTCGAGCCCGCGCGGGCCGGGAGCGCGAGCGGCTATCGCATACGGGTCAACGAGCAGGGATGCGTGGGAATCAAGGGGGGCGGCGCCGAGACGGGAACGGAGGCCGTGGTCGAACCGTGTGTCGAGGACGGCCGACAGATCTTCACCGTTACCGAGGCGACCGAGGCGACCCCGGCGTCCCCTACGGCCTCCACCGCGTCGACCGCGCCGTAGCCGAGGCCCCCGGCTTCCCGCGATGCTCCGCGGCGGCACCTCCTACGGACCTCCGCCGGCGGCCGTGGGCACCTGACCGGTGGCTCAGCCAGGAGGACGACCCGCGGCAGCCCGGGGTGTGTGCCGAACTGCGGGGAGGGCGGGAGCGGGTTATCAAGGGGGGTGAAGGCGAGCCCGGGTGGTGTGGGGGTCGTCGCCCCCACGGTTGAGGAGTGCGTCTCGTGGAGTTCGAGGTCAATGGCGTCCTGTGTGCGGTGGACGTGGACGACGATCCGGCCGCCGTGGAGGTGGTGCGGGAGCAGTTGGGGCTGACCGGGACCAAGCTGGTCTGCTCCGGCGGGGTGTGCGGGGCGTGCACGGTGCAGGTCGACGGTGAGCCGCGGGTGGCGTGTCTGACCCCGGCGGTGCGGCTGGCCGGGCGGCGGGTCACCACCGTGGAGGGGCTGGCCGGTCACCCGGTCGGGCGTGCCTTCGCGGGTGAGGACGCGCTCCAGTGCGGTTACTGCACGCCCGGGTTCGTGGTCGAGGCGGCCGCGTTCTTCGAGCGGTGGCGGGCCGAGCACGGACGGAGCAGGCCGGGGCGGGAGGAGATCGCGGAGGCGCTGGCGGGGCATCTGTGCCGGTGCGGGGCGTACGAGAGGATCTTCAGCGCGGTGGCCGCCGCCTGCGCGGGCGCGTACGAGACGGATGCGGATGGCGGGGCCGCCGTTCCGCGCGCCGAGGCTCCGGAGAAGGTCGACGGGTCGGCCCGGTACACCACCGACCAGCGGCCCGAGGGGCTGCTGGTCGGGGTGATCATCCGTTCCCCGCACGCGCACGCCCACGTACGGTCCCTGGAGGCCGGTGACGTTCCGCTCGTGCCGCTGCTGCCCCCCGACGGCGTGGTCCGCTACGTCGGGCAGCCGGTGGCGGCCGTTGCCGCGCCGGACCGGGCCTCCGCGCGAGCGGCCGCCGAGCGGGTCAGGGTGAGGTACGAGGTGCTGCCGGCCGCCCTCGACGTGGGGCGGGCCCGGGCCGGCGAGGGGCCGCTGGTCTACGAGGACAAGGCGGCGCGCAAGCTGGCGCCCGGGGCCGGCGAGACTCCCCAACTGCTGCCCGTCCCCTGGCGCGGCAACCGGCGGGGCCCGAACGCCATGAGCAGGCGCCCCGCCACGGCCGTGCGCCGGATCACCCAGGCCCGGGAACGCAGCCCCGAGCGGGTGGTCGAGGGCGTGTTCACGACCGCCGCGCAGACCCACACCCCGCTCGAACCGCACGCCTGTCTGGCCCGCTGGGACGAAGGCACCCTCCACCTGGAGGTGTCCACGCAGTCGGTCAAGCAGGTGGCCGTACTCGCCTCCGAGCGGTTCGGCGTGCCCCTCGAACGGGTGGTGGCGCGGGCCGTCCACGTGGGCGGCGGTTTCGGCTGCAAGATGGGGCTGACCTCCGACATCGTCGCCGCGGTGGAGCTGGCCCGGCTGCACGGAGCCCCGGTGCGGGTGGTGCTGGACCGGGACGAGGAGCTCACCGACGGCGGGTACCGGCCCGGCACCCGGATCCGGCTGGCGATGGCCGCGGACGCCGCCGGCGAGCTGAGTGCGCTGGCCATGGACGTGGACAGCGACGGCGGGGTCTCGGTGGGCGGCAACGCGGCGCTACTGGCCCGGTTCATGTACGGCAAGGCCCCGCGCCGGCTCCGCGACTTCGACACGGTCACCCACCGGCCGCCCGGCGCCCCGTTCCGCGGCCCCGGCGGACCCACGATGTGCTGGGCCCTGGAGCAGGCCGTCGACGAGATGGCCCACCGGCTCGGCCAGGACCCCATCGCCCTGCGCCGCCGGTGGGACGGCAACCCCAAACGCCACGCGCTGTACGACCTGGCCGCGGCCCTCCCGGCCTGGTCGGGAACCCGCGGCGGCACCGGGCGGTTCCGCCGGGGAGTCGGCGTCGCCGCGGCCAACTGGATGTACTTCCTCGACCCCGTCACCGAGGTCGAGCTCACCGTCGAGGACGGGATCGTCGTCGCCCGCTGCGCCGTGCAGGACATGGGCACGGGCTCGCGCACCGTACTGCGCCGGGCCGTCGCCGAAGGGCTCGGCGTGCCGGAGGAGCGGGTGCGCGCCGAGGTCGGGCACAGCGACACCGTCCACGGGCCCACCTCCGGCGGCAGCCGCACCACGCCGTCGATCGTGCCCGCCGCCGTGGACGCAGCCGCGCGACTGCGCAGGGCGCTCGGCGCCGGTGACGGTGACCTGAGCGCCCGGCTGGACGGGGCGCACGGCGTACGGGTCACCGGCCGGCGCACCCGCGACCACCGGGGCTACGTGACCCCCTTCAACCTGACCACCGGCGGTGTGGCGATCGGCCGTGGCTTCACCGGATCGGTGCAGGTCGCCGAGGTGGAGGTGGACACCCGGCTCGGCCGGATCCGCCCGCTGCGCGTGTGGAGCGGCATCGCCGCGGGCCGCATCCACGAGGACCGCCTCGCCCGGAGCCAGTGCGAGGGCGCCGTCGTGCAGGGCGTCGGCTACGCCCTGTTCGAGGAGCGGCGCACCGACCCGGCCACCGGCCGGGTGCTGACCGACAACCTGGAGGACTACCGCATCCCCGGCATCGGAGACACCCCCGAGATCACCGTCCACTTCCATCAGGAGGGCTTCGCACACGTCCCCGGCGGAGGAGTCGGCCTCGGCGAGATCGCCACCCTGCCCACCGCGGCAGCCCTGGCCAACGCGGTCCACGACGCCACGGGCCGGCGCCCGTACGACATGCCCATCCGACCCGACCGCGTCCTGGAAGGACTGGCCACGTGAGCACGGAGCCCACCCTCACCGACCTCTCGGCCGCCGTCCTCGCCCGCGGCGGGGAGCTGCGCGCCGGTGGCACCGACACCACCGCCCGGCAGCGATCCGGCATCGCCCCGGGCCCGTTCACCGACCTCGACGGCGCAGGCGGCGCGGACGGCCTGCGCGGCTGTACGCCGCTGCCCGGCGGCGGGCTGCGGATCGGCGCCCTGACCACGCTCGCCGCGCTGGCCGCCGATCCGCGGGTGCGCTCCGGCTGGCCCGCCCTGGCGGTGTCGGCCGGGACCGCCGCGACCCCGCAGATCCGCGCCGCCGGCACGCTGGGCGGCAACCTGCTCCAGCGCAACCGCTGCTGGTACTACCGCAATCCGCACTTCAGCTGCCTCCAGAAGGGCGGCTCCGGCTGCCCCGCGCGCGAGGGTGACCACCACTTCGGCGTGGTCAGCGGCGACGGCCCGTGCGTCGCCCCGCACCCGTCGACCCTCGCGATGGCCCTGCTCACCTACGACGCCGGGGCCGAGATCCACGGCGAATCGCCGCGCACCGTAGCCGAGTTGTACGGGGACGGCGCCCGGCTCCACCAAGCCGACCACCTGCTGGCACCGGACCGCATCCTCACCGCGGTCGTGCTGCCGCCGCCCCTGCCGGGCGAACGCGCCGCCTGCCACCGCGCCACCAGCCGCGCCCACGGCGAATGGCCCCTGGTCGAGGCCACCGCCCGGCTCGCGCTGGACGGCGCCACCGTCACGCACGCCGCCGTCGCGGCGGGCGGGGTGGCACGGGTTCCGCTGCGGCTGCCGGAGGTCGAGGCCGCCCTGATCGGCCGTAAGGCCACCCCCGATGCCCTCGCGTCGGCGGCCGCGACGGTACTGGCCCGCTGCCGGCCGCTCCCGCAGACCGGCTACAAGGCCACCCTGTTCCGCGACACCGTCCTGGAGGTGCTGGAACGGGCCGCAGCTCCTGCCCCCACCGGTTAGCGTCCCGCCCGCCGTACGGTTGAACACGAGAGCCCGCCCGCGCCAAGGCCGCCCTGGTCAGCGTGTGGCGCGTGCGGCCTTTCGGCGTCGCTCCGGGAGGAAGGCGTCCATGGCTCCAGCGCCTTGGCCTGGCCGGCTGTCCCAACCGTCGATACGGGTGGCGAGGGCTGTCAGCCGACGGTCGCCGGGCTTGACCGCGATGTGGAAGTGGCTCTCCTTGGGTGTCCTCTCGTCTCCGCCCCATCGCACCATTCCCTCGCACTCGGCGAGGATGTCGCGGACGACGACGACCTCGTTGGGGAACAGTCCGCCCGCCGCACCCACCGGGTAGAGCAGGGGGCGGATGGTGAGGGCGGTGCCCGAGAGGTGGTTGCTCTCGTAAGCCTGGGCGATGGTGCGATCGCTGCGGTGGCCTTCGACATCGCCTACCCGGAGGGTGTCGATCTCGTAGTGGAAACGGCGTGCCACATACAGCAGGACGCTGGCAGGGGCCCCCTGCGTGACGGCGACCGTCAGCCCGCTTCCCTCTATCGGAATGCGCGGTGGGGCCGTGACGACGGGCCAGCCGTTGGCGCTGGTCCTCCCTGCCCAGCGAGTGGTTCGGACGGACGCGGCCGAGGCGGTGCCGCCCGTGCCGACGGCGGTCAGGGCTGCCGCAGTGCCAAGGCCGAGGCCGGCGGTGAGCAGGCGGCGCCTGGGTATCTGTGCAGGAGTGTCACTCATGATCGTTCTGTTCCTTCAGGAGACGTTCGGGTTCTTTGATGTAGGCGCGCGCCCCGGCCACGGCCGACCCTGCACCCGCCGCCAGCAGTACGAGAACGCCCGCGCTGAGAGGGAGCGGTACGAGTGGGGTGCCGGTGCCGTCGTCCCAGTGGCAGACCGCAGTGGGGGGCAGGATCCGGCGTTCCACCCGTTGCAGGTCGGCCTCCTCGTGGGCGGTGTCGGGCTCGTCGCTGCGCAGAACGCACAGCTCGGCCTCATCCACCGCCATGAACGGGGTCGAGATGAACTGGGCGAAGCCGTACGCCATGCCGGCCAGGGCGAGCAGGGCGAGGGTGAGGCCGCCCCAGGTACGGGGCCGTCTGTGTGCGGGAACCTTGCGCTTCACCAGGCGGTATGTCTGCCGGGCGGCCCAGCCGGTGACGACAAGCGGGACGGCGAGCAGGAGGGTGAGGAGGAGCACTCCTACAGTTTGCCTTCGGCTCGCAGGCGGGCGGCTTTGGCCGTTTCCTGGCCGACCCGGTCCTGGATGGTGTCGGTGTAGCCCTTGACGAACTCGTCGAGTTTGTCGCCGGGGAGGGTCGAGGGCAGCATGACCCCGGTTCCGGCCGTCCACTGGATGAGCGCAGTACGTCCCGCGCTGAGCACGCTGCCGCCGCCGGTCAGCATCTCGTCGGCGATGGCGGCTGCCTTGGCGGCGCTGCCGCCCAGCCGGTTGGCGTAGTAGTCGCGGTGGCGGTGCAGGTGCCCTCCCCGCTGGTAGACGTCGCGGAGCGCTTCGACGATGTTGGTTCCCCCGCGCACCGCCCGGCCGATGTTGTAGCCGTCGATGTCCTCTATGAGGTCGTTGAATCCGAAGGTCGTGGTCACGTTGACCTTCGCGAGGCGGTCCATGCAGTAGGTGTAACCGGAGGACCAGCGGTCGCTGTCGCGTCGCCACTCCGCGTAGAAGGTGATCAGGTCGCCGCCCCAGCCGGCGAGGTCGCCGGGGTTGACGTCGCTGCCGGCGGCCAGACCGTGAAGGTCGACGCCGTTGGCCGCCGCCGCCAGGTGGTCGACCGACAGGTTCACGCCGCTGTTCGGGTCCTTGAAGTCCAAGAGGACCGCGAGGTTCTTGCTCTTGACGAAGTCGATGAACCCGAAGTCGGGTTCGCCGACCATGGCGATCCACCTGGCGTCCGTGTAGGTGGGGTGGCGCAGGTACTCCAAGACGTGGCGGTCGTGGCTGTAGCCGGCCTTGTTGTACTCGACCGACAACTCTCGCAGGCGGGAGGCGCTGGCGATGAAGGCGTCCACGCTGTCGTATCCGGGGCTGCTCACCGCTCCCACGCCGGGGTCCTGCGAAGGACGGTGGACGTTCCTGTCGATCTCGATCTGGCCGTCGCCGGATCCGACCGTCACGGTGGCTATCTGGTTGAAGGACCAGTTCGCCGGGAGGGGGAAGCCCATGTTGCCGGAGAAGCCCGTCGACATGCCGGACACGAAGGAGTACCGGGCGAAGGTCCGGTCGGTGATCCTCGCGCAGACGTTCCTGGATCCGTACACGCCGTGGATGTACCGCTTGCCCATGCTGGAGAGCCCGGCCGTGACGCCGTTGAAGTACGGAACGATGCGCGAGTCGATGTCCGGATCGGTGGCGTCGAAGTCGACTGCGAAGTACAGCACGGTTCCCCGGTCGAAGCCGTGCTGCACGGCGGCGATGTGGGCTTCCGTGGCGTCCTCGTGGCCCTGGTCGTAGGAGAAGTAGCTCAGGGCTCCGCCGTTGTACTGGGAGATGGGGAATACCCTCAGCCCGTTGCGGAAGATGGTCTCCAGCTCGCCGGGCTGGATCGCCTTGCCCATCCAGTGATCTGACGGCCTCTCGTCCAGATAGCGGCCGACGACCTTGTAACCTGCGGCCGTCAGGGCCTTGGCACGCGCATCGGTCACCGTTTTCGAGCAGTCCGCCGCGGTGGCCGGGCGTGAGGGGTCGCCGGTGGAGACGAGCAGCTGCGCCCAGGTCCGGAAGTCAGAGGTACCGTTCTTGTCCAGCATGGAGAAGTCCTGGAAGTCCTCGACGGCGCCGGCCAGGCCGGAGGTGAAGGTGTCGTTGAGTTCGACTCCTTCTCGCCTGTTGCAGATCATCGCGGCACGGAACAGGCGGACGAAGATGCCGCTGGCGCCGGTCGAGTACACCTTGTCTTTCATGCCGGCCTGGGTTCCGGGCCCGAAGACGCCGTTCGCCTGGGCGTCGGACATGCCCAGCTCGTACTGGATGGCGTAGATCAGCGCCTTCTGCACGTCGCGGGAGAAATGGCCGTCGGCAGGCATCACGAAGAACTGGGAGCGGCCGATGTAGGCGCCGTTCAGCCATCGCTGGACCGCGCGGATCGTCTCCGAGCCTCCGGCCAGCAGGACATAGGCGTCCATCGTCAGCAATGCCTTGAAGACCTTTGGCTGGACCATGCCGTTGGTGCCGTCCAGGCCGGCGTCGATCTTCATCTTCGCGACGGCCTGGGCTGTGGCGGCGTCGTAGTTGCCGTCCTGGTCTCCGCCCCAGTATCCCTTGCAGAACAGGGCGTGCTGCAGGATCCGCCGGATGTTCGCGTTCGGTTCGTTCGACCCGATGTCGCCTCGCTCGGCCAGCTTGGCCAGGCTGCCGGGGCCGAAGTTGGCCACGACCGGACTGATTCCCATCTCGTGCTGCAAGCCCATGGTGAGGGCGTACATGGTGGACCAGCCGGTGCGTCCGTCCTCGGGACACTTCTGGTAGCCGGTGACGCTCGCGTAGGTGGCGTTGACCCATTTCTGGGCCGTCAGGACCTTCTCGTCTGCCATTGTTCTCGGGCTCTTTCTCAGCTGGGGCGGGCGTGCCGGATTCTTGTGGCGGCCGGGGCGCCACCCCGCACAGGACGTGCCGGTCAGCCCTGCAGCCGTGGATTGCTGTGCGTTGTCTTGTGGAGAGGCCCGCACGGTCGCGGGCGGGAGCACCACGAGCCCGAACTCGTCCCCAGGCTCGGGACAGAGGCCTTCTCGGGGTGTGCGACGTGGGAGCGGGCGGCGGGCCCCGAACCTCTGCCCCAGTGATCCGGCCGTGGCGGGAGGCCGCGCCCCCGCGGTCAGCCCAGGGACTTCGCGGTGTTGCGCAACGCGGCTTGCTTGGCCGTCCTGATCGGTGCCATCTTGGATGCGTGCTGGTCGATGAGCTTCTGCTGGATCTCGGCGTCGGCCGTGTGCCAGATGCCGACGAGGTTGGTGTCGGCCTTGCAGGCGACGTCGGCGGACGCCGTGGCGATCTCCTCGGGAGTGATCGCGGATCCGGAGAACATCGGATCGTCATTGGCCTGCATCGGGTCCTTGTAGTCGAACCCCTTGCCCTTCATGCACTCCGACCACTTGGCGAACACCGACGTCACCCTCGGGTCCTGCTGGGACTGGCGGAAGCTCTGCCCGTTGATGTCCTGTGCAAGGTCGGCGTACAGGTTGTCGCTGCCGTCCGTCAGCGTACGGATCGCCTGCCCGATGCACCCGCCTTCCGGAATGGCCTTTGCCCCGAAGTTCTGCGGCGCGGCCATCGCGGACGCGCTGTCGCCGACCGCCTTGGTCGTACCGGTCATGACGAGCCACTGGTCATCGCTGAGCTCCGGTTCGGCTGAGCCTGCCGCCGTACCCTTCTTGTTCACGGACTCCGGCTTGTATCCGGAACGGGCCGCCTCCGCGGCGTTCACGGTGCCGTAGCGCAGCTCACTGAGCGTCTCCCGGGGATCGGCCAGACCCGGTTCCGGAAGGGTGAAACCGGAGAAGCCGAAGTCCCGCATGCACTGCTGCTGGATCCGCGCACTCGCCTGGCTCATCCTGGCGAACTCCGCCGGCGTCGGCAGGTACTGCTCGATCGGCAAGCTCCTGATCTGCGCCGCATCCGCGACCGGCGTGCTGCTGCCCTGGCCCGAAACGGAAGGGCTCACAGAATCCACGGGTTTAGCCTTGCCGGAGGCCCCTGAGGAGCCGGAGCAGCCCGTCATGAGAGAAATGGAGAGAGCGGAGACTGCAATGACAGCGATCTGATTCTTACGCTTGTTCATTATCTTCGTATTCCTGTCAGACGGGGTTCGGGTGGTAGTTCCACGAAGCATTCTGGTTGTATGTCGCACTCAGATTGCGCTTCGACTGGGCCGTTACCACGTCATATGCACCCTTGTACCAGCTGTTGTAGTGGACCCGGACCGCCTGGCTGGTGTAACGGCTATCGGCCGAGGCTGCGTTGTTCTTGAGGGGAGACTTGTCGCCGTTCCCCGTCCCCGAATTGAACGTTCCTGTGAATTCCCATGTCGGAAGGTTCTCGATGTAATACATCAGAGCCACCGCACCGGCCTGGTTCGAGTTGTAGTAAAGGCAGGCTCGCCCCGGATAGCAGCGCACCGTGGCAGCGGCATGCGCAGGGGAAGGGAGTGCAATTGCCAGCGTCGCGGCGGCAAGGGCTCCGGCGGTGACGATCCTGAATGGCTTCACGGACTACTCTCTCCTCGCGATTGGTCGCGAAAAACGGAAGAAGGGGGTTTGGTAAAGAAAGTCTTGCATCGCATTCGATCAAGAACGCACCCCCTAAGGTCCCGAAACGGACACCCCTTGGACCTTCTTTACGGGACACTTAGATGCATCTGCCCCGATGTGGACCGGATTGCTTCCATGGGGCGTTCGCAGTGGGCGAGCGGACGGCGTGTCAGCGGTTCAAGCGGCCGGCGTCGGCGCCAGGGTGGTGGGTTTCCTCGGCCGCGATGTGCCGGGGGTGTGTCAGGCCACCGGCAGGCTGCGTAACCCGTCCTCGTGCGCGTAGAGGCTCTTCACCGCGTGCTGCACGGCCTTGCGGTTGAAGCCCCGGCGCAGGAAGTCGGGCGGCGTGGTCGCTTGGACCCTTCGCCGGGACCGGCCGTCGAAGCGGGTCCGGCTCTCCGGGGCGGTCAGGGGGTCTCCGTCCTGTTCGCGGGCCACGCGTACGGAAGGGCCGTGCCCGGCTACGGGGGCCGGGGGCGGTCGCTCAACCAGCAGGCGGCGACGCTGTGGCGGCCTTTGGGTTCACCTTGGCTGGACCCCTCGAGGGGCTGGTGGAGGGCGGGAACCGATGTCCCCGGCCGGGCCTACCCGCGAGTATTGACTATTAGTCAATTCGGGCCCACGCTCGACGCGAGCCGTCGTGTCGTCTTTGGTGTGGGAGGTCGTCCCGTGCGTACAGATGAGGAAATGGGCCTTTTGAGCGGGGAGTTGGGGGGCGCCCGGCCTCCCGCTTCGTTCGCGGAGCTCGACGCCGGGGAGCTCGTACGGCTCGCCGAGGCGCTCAAGGCGGAGCGGGCGCGGCAGGCCGAAGGCCTGAACCAGGCCGCCGAGGAGGCGCTGGGGCTGGTCCCGGCCCTCGCACGCGGGGCCGTGCGCAAGGTGCTGTTCCGGTGAGCCGCGCCGAAGTGGAGAAGATCGCCCGGCTGGTGGGCACGGACGCCGGGGAGCTCGGCTTCCTGCGCGGGCTGCCGGACGAGGACGTACGGGCGTTCCGGGAGCAGGTCAGCGGCGTACTGAACGACGGCGCACCCGAGATGCTCGACCGGATCGCCGCCGCGACCAAGCTGGTGCCGGCCGGGGTGGCGGCTGCCATCTCGCAGAAGGCGCTCGGGCCCCGGCTGGCCGCCGGCGTGGCCGGCCGGCTGGAGGCGGGCCGGGCCGCCGCCATCATCGAGAAGCTGCCGGTCTCCTTCACCGCCGAGGCCTGCGGACACCTGGACCCGCGGAAGATCTCCGGGATCGTCGACCGGCTCGACGAGGGGCTCGTCGTCCGCATCGCCACCACCCTCGCCGAGAACCGCGACCACCTCACCATGGGCCGGTTCGTCGGCCACATGCGGGACCAGGTGCTCCGCCGGATCCTCGACCAGGTCGACGACGCGGCGGTGCTGCGCGCCGGCTTCTACGTGGACCTGCCCGAGCGGCTGCCCCGGATCCTGGAGCTCATGGGCGACGACCGCCTGGGCGCCGTCGTACGGGCCGCTGCCGCCGAGGGGCTCTGGGAGGAAGCCCTCGGCGTCGCCGCGATGGTCGGCGGCGACCAGCGGCTGCGCATCGCCGAGCTCACCGCCCGCCTCGGTGCGGCCGAGCTCGACTCGCTCGTCCGGGTGACGCACGCCGAGGGCCTGTGGGAGTCGCTGCTTCCGCTGGTGGCGCTGCTCGGCGAGGAGGACCGGCTCGCGGTGGCCCGGCTGGACTCCCTGCGGGACCCGCTCGTGCTGGCCGGGGTGGTGCGCGCCGTCGTGGCGACCGCACTCTGGGGAGCCTTCCTCCCGCTGGTCGGCGTACTGCCCGGGGAGGCGCGCAAGGTGGTGGCCGACGCCGCCGCCGGACTGGGTGACGCGGAGCTCGACGGGCTCGTGCGCGAGGTCGACAAGCAGGACCTGTGGGAGCTGGTGCTGCCGCTCGTCGAGCTGATGGAGGAGGCGGGGAAGGAACGGATCTTCGCCCTGCCCGCCTTCCAAGAGCAGGAGTAGGGGGAGGGGAGGGGAACGGGGAGCGAAGGGGGTTGTCCGCGGTGCGGTGCGGCCGTCCCGTCAACAGGTGAGCGCGGGCTCTCGTGCCTCTGCGTCAACCCCCGGGCCTTCTGGTAACAGTGGGTCACATGCTCCCCTCCCACATGATGTTGAGCTGCCTGCTGGGCGCCGCGCTGCTCGCCCCCGTCCCGCTCGGGGCCGCCGACGGCCCCACCGCCGAAGGCCGGACCGCCGACGGCCGCACCGTCGACTACCGCGGGCTGCGCCTCACCGTCCCCGCCGACTGGCGGGTCGTCGACCTCGACCGGAACCCGGACGCCTGCCTGCGCCTCGACCTGCCCACCCTCTACCTCGGGCACGCCGGCACCCAGGGCGAATGCGGAGCCGCCCGAGCCGCCGCCCCCCGCTCCGACACCCTGCACCTGGAGCCCCTCGACGGGGCTCCGCCGCGCGCCGACATCCCCACCGTCGGAGGCGACGAGGGCGACCCCCTGCCCAAGGTCCGGGGCGACAGCAACGAGATCCGCTACGCCCTGCGCCGCGCCGGGGTGATGGCCACCGTCTCCTACGGGTCCACCCCCGAGGCCGTCCGCGCGGTCCTCACCCGGGCCCGCGCCCTCACACCCCCGGCCGCCCCCGGCCCGGTCCCCGTCGATCCGGCCGGCGTCGTCGGCGGGGGTCCCCGTACCACCGTCCAGGTGCCCTTCACCGGCGAGGGTTTCGACGCGTGCACGGCTCCCACCCAGCGGACCATGAACGCCTGGCGGGCCGACTCGCCCTTCGGCGCCGTCGGCGTCTACATCGGCGGCCGTGCCCGCGCCTGCGCCCAGCCGCAGCTCACCGCCGGATGGGTGAGCCGGCAGGCCGGGGCGGGCTGGTACCTCATGCCGATCTGGGTCGGCCCCCAGCCCTGGCACAGCTCCTCCACGGGGCTCTCCACCGACCCCTCGGAGGCCAACGAGCAGGGCCGGGCCGAGGCCGAGGGCGCGGCCCACGCGGCCGCGGCACTGGGCCTGGCCGAGGGCACGGTCCTCTACAACGACCTGGAGAACTACACGGACCGGGCCACCTGGGACGCCCCGGTCGTCGCCTACCTCACGGCCTGGACGGTCCGCCTGCACGAACTGGGCTACGGCGCCGCCGCCTACGTCGCGGCGAGCTCCGGGGCCAAGGCGCTGAGCGCCCACTACGCCCAGGCCCCGCACGCCATGCCGGACGTGCTGTGGGTGGCCCGCTGGAACGGCGTGGCCTCCGTCGCCGACGCCGACCTGGGGCTGCCCGCCGGTAGGAGCCAGTGGACGGGGGGCCGCCGCGCCCACCAGTTCCGGGGTGACCACGACGCCACGTACGGGGGCGTGACGCTCAACATCGACCGGAGCTGGGTGGACGTCGCCGCCCAGACCCCGGCCGGGGCCCCGAAGACGCCGAAGACCCCGAAGGTCCCCGGCAAGGCGCAGAAGGCTCCCGCCAAGTCGCCCGCCAAGTCGCCCGCGAAGGCCCCGGCGAAGGCCCCGGTCAAGGCGCCCGCCAAGGCGCCGGCGGTCATCCCGGCGAAGACCCCGGCCAAGGTCTAGCTCAGCCCGCCGCAGGCTCCTCGCGGGCCGGCTCGTCGTCATTGCCCCGGCGCAGGGTGCGCAGCCCGTGCTCCGGGGTCCACGAGCGGACGACCAGGTCGTCGCCCTCGACGCCGACGTGGACCACCTCCGTCAGCTCGGCGCGGAACAGGTCGAAGGGGTGCGGGGTGTCGTTCTCCTCGGCCTCCTCCGCGTACCGGTGGAGCTCGGGCTGTTCCACGATCTCCACCGCCCGCCCGGAGATCCGTACGTCCCCGTCGGGCATGGTCTCGCCCGCGCCCGGGTTGGTGTGCAGGGCGAAGCGGGGATCGCGCCGCAGGTCCTTGCCCTTCATCGAGCCCGGCATCATGCCCAGCCACAGCTCGCCGCCGCGGATCTCGACGTTCAGCCCGGTCGCGCGCGGGGAGCCGTCCTTGCGCAGGGTCGCCAGGACATGGTGCGGGAACTGCGCGAAGCGGGCCTTGACGGCCGCCGCGAAGTCCGGTTCCGCCTTCTCGAATACGGCCCAGTTGTTCGTTGTCATCGGACTTCTTTCGTGGATACCCCCTGCTTTAACTGGGGGAGGAAGTGGATCGTTGGGCCGGCGGTGCGGAATGCGGGGTGTCTCTTCGCTTTTGCCGGTGGCTGTCAGATGGCAACGGTGGGGCCTTCGGGTCGGGTGGTGTAGGCGTAGCCGTCGGCTCGTTGGAGGAGGCGGAAGTGTTTGTGTCCGATGCCCTGGATGAGGCCGTGGGCGGTTTTGATGTTGAAGCGGCCGGTGGCTCGGACAGCGATCCGTCCCGTGTGGGTGCCGGTCTTCTTGCCGGTGGGGACGACGGCGCGGGCGAGGTCTCCGGTCTGGTAGCCGAAGAACTGCTTCTGCCTGGGTAGCCGCAGACGGGGGAAGCCGTACTTGTCAGTGCGGGTACGGGCGTACGTGCCGCGCCCGGTTGCGGCAACGGCAAGAATGTGGGTCGGGGTTCGGGTGACGGCATTGAGGTAGCCAACGCACAGGGCGTCCAGCGTGTGGGTCTTTGGAGTAGCGGTCCGCTGCCGGTTCCATTTCGTGCGGCCGCCCGATGCGGTGCGCACCGAGGGGAACACGGCGTCGAGGGCGCGCCAGAGCGCCCAGCGGGTCGCGTTGACGGCTGCAGTGTCCCGCAGGGGGGCTTTGGCCTGGGCGAGGATGCGGGCCAGTTGGCGCGAGGATTCCTTGAGGAACTCTTCGACGGGCTGGTTGGACTTCTTTTCGTTGCAGGGGATGCAGGCGGTGCACAGGTTGGAGATGCGGTCGCTGCCGCCGCGTGAGCGGGGGTGGATGTGGTCGATGTTGAGCGGTACTCCGGTAATGCCGCAGTAGGCGCATGCCCTGTCCCACTTGGCGAGGAGGTATTCGCGGACTTCTGTGCCGTGCAGGGTGCCGTGCTGGTACTCGGCCCCCTCCAGAGGTCCGCCGTGGGACATGGCGTGGGTATCGAACACGTTCCGTTCCACGTGCACCGTACGGACGGGTGCCCAGCGTGCGAGCCGGGTGGTCCACGACATGGTGGTGTCTACACGGTGACGCAGCGACGGGGCGAGCCAGCCCTTGGGGCGCGCGCGGTTGGAGAAGCGGGGCGCGCGGTGGCGCAGGTTACTGGTGCGCCTACGGCGCCGGTAGGCGGCGCGAGCGGTGAGCTTGTCCCGGATGGCGCTGCCCCGGTGGGCGAGTTCAACTGCGTACAGGCCACGGCGCTCACCATCCCTGGCAGTGAATACGGCGATACCGGTGTGCTTCGAGCCCGGGTCGAGCCCGAGTTCCACGCCATTGATCTGTGACTGGCCTGCGGCGCGGTCTTTCAGCCGGATCACGAACGGGGTGTGCCGGGACACGACAGCCCGTCCCTGATGGAGGAGGCGGCGGGCTCTGGCGGGGCTGGTGGGTTGGAGCGGTGTGCCGTGCTTGTCCAGGACGAACACGACGGGGTGGCCTTCACGGGCCTTCTCCCCAACCTGATGGTTGGGGGTGACGCCGCCGATGCCAGGTGAGACATCGGCGGTCTCCCCTCGCACATGTACCGCGCCGGGTGCCTTGCGGCGTTCGAGTCCCGTTTCGTCCCCGATCCGGGGGGTGTCTGCTGACTCGAATTCCAGAGCCATCTGCTGAGGAAGTACAGGTGGGTGGGTCTTCCGTCCTACGCGGTACGTAGCCAACTTCGTTCACCTCCACATACGTGTGTTGGCTGGTGCTGGTAACGGCGGCCAACAGCCGGCGTGGCTGACAGCCCCCTCCTCCAGGAGGGAGATCCCGTTACACCTCCATCAAAGCGTGAGGCACCTCCATCAAAGCGCGAGCCACTGACAATCGCGGATCAGGCGCGCACGATTCCCGCCGCCCGGGCCGCCGCCAGCCACCCCGGGAACTCCCCGACCAGCCGGTCGTACAGCTCCGAGTCCGCGACGGTCCGCGGGTCGGGGCCGGCGTGGAAGTAGCCCGCGTTGTCCACGGCCCGCTTCTGCGGGACGGGCAGTTCGTCCAGCCGCCGCAGGAAGTCGAACTGTGAGCTGCGGGTGTTGCCGAAGCCGACGAACTGCCAGAAGAGGGGCAGCCGGGCGGCCTTGCACAGGAACTTCTCGGCGGCGAGCTTGTTGATCGGGCCGCCGTCGGTCTGGAAGACGACGAGCGCGGGGAGGGTGGACCCGGAGTCCAGGTAGTGGTCGATCACCGCGTCCATCGCCGCGTGGTAGGCCGTCTTGCCCATGTGGCCGAGGCCCGCGGCGATCGCGGTGACCCGGCCCTCGTGGCCGGCCAGGGAGATCTCCTCGACCGCGTCGACCTCCGTCGAGAAGAAGACGACCGGCACGCGGGCATCGTCGTCCAGGTGCGCGGAGAGCCCCAGCACCCGGTCGGCGAGGGCCTGCACGCTGCCGTCGTCGTAGTACGGGCGCATCGAGCCGGAGTAGTCGAGGACCAGGTAGACGGCGGCCCGCCCGCCCTCCAGGCCGTGTGTGCGCAGCGAGGTCCCGGCGCTCTTGTAGAGGCTGACCAGCGCCGGGGCGGTCTCTTCGATCTTCCGGAGGTTTATCGCACTGCCCGTCATGGGCCGAGCGTACGACAGCAGCCGTCCCCGGCGCCCCCGGTCGCCGGCGCGTCACCCGGTGGGGAGGAACCCCAGCAGTGCCGCCAGCCGTTCACGGTGCGCGGCGGGGGAGCCGAAGAGCAGGGCCGAGCCGTGCGCCCGCTTGAAGTACTCGTGTGCCTCGTGCTCCCAGGTGATGCCGACGCCGCCGTGCAGCTGGATCATCTCGCCCGCCACGTAGGCGTAGGCCTCCGAGCAGGCCGACTTGGCGGCGGCCGCCGGCTCCGGGGCCGCGTCGGCGGCGGCCGCCGCGAGGGCGAGCGAGCGGGCTCCCTCCACCGCGGTGTGCAGGTCGGCGAGCCGGTGCTTCACCGCCTGGAAGGAGCCGATCGGCCGCCCGAACTGCACCCGCTCCTTCGCGTACCGGACCGTCGCCTCCAGCGCCCGCGCCGCCGCTCCCGTCTGCTCGGCGGCGAGGGCCGTGCAGGCCAGGTCCCGGACCCGGGCGAGGACCCCGGCGCCGTCGGCCGAGAGCAGCCGGGCCGGGGTCCGGTCCAGGGTCAGCTCCGCGAGCGGGCGGGTGCGGTCCATCGTGGACCGCACGGTGAAGGCCGCCGGCGCGGCGAGGAGCTCGAACAGCCCGAGCCGGCCGGGGCCCTGGCCGGGCTCGGTACCGGGTCCGGGTCCGGGGGCCGCGCCCGGGTCCGGGGCCGGGTCCATCCTGGCGAAGGCCAGCAGCAAGGACGGTTCGGCGGGGCCTGCCAGGACGTACTGCTTCCTGCCTGTGAGCAGCCAGTCCGCCCCGGCGGCCTCGGCCCGGGCCGACAGGTCGCCGGGCTCCCACCCGCCCCCCGGGGCCGACGGGTCGGCCGCGGCCTCCGCCCAGGCCAGGGCGCCCACGACCGTGCCCTCCGCCAGGTCCGGCAGGTGCTTCGCGCAGGCCTCCCGGTCACCGGACGCGAGCAGGGCCCCCGCGGTCAGCACCGCCGAGCCCAGGTACGGTACGGGGCTCAGTGCGCGCCCCAGTTCCGCCATGACCACCCCGACTTCGGCCTGCCCGCAGCCCAGCCCGCCGTACTCCTCGGGGACCGCCAGCGCGGCCGCGCCGATCTGCGCCGTCAGCGGAGCCCAGGCCGTGTGGCCGGGGTGGCGGGCCAGGACCGCCCGTACCGCGTCCCGGAGTTCCTCCTGCTCGGGCGTCAGCTCCAGCGGCCTCACGCCGACTCCCCTCGCGCCGTGCGGCGCAGCTCCGTCTTCAGCAGCTTGCCGCCCGCGTTGCGCGGGAGCTCCTCCAGCCGGGTGAACCGGCGCGGCACCTTGAAGTTGGCCAGCCGTTCCCGGGTCCAGGCGGTCAGCTCCTCGGAGGTGACCGGCCCGGTGGTGACGACGTAGGCCACCCCGACCTCGCCGAGCCGCTCGTCGGGGGCGCCGACGACCGCCGCGTCGGTGATGGCGGGGTGGGTCAGCAGCACGTTCTCCACCTCCGCCGGGTAGGCGTTGAAGCCGCCGACCACGTACATGTCCTTCAGCCGGTCGGTGATGGCGAGGTAGCCCCGCGCGTCGAGCACGCCGATGTCCCCGGTGCGCAGCCAGCCGCCGGGCAGCACGGCTTCGGCGGTGCTCGCCGGGTCGTCCAGGTAGCCGGGGGTGACGTGGTAGCCGCGGACCTGCACCTCGCCGGGCTCCCCGGCGGGCAGCACGGCGCCGAGCGGGTCGGTGATCCGTACCTCGGTGTCCGGCAGCGCCACGCCCACGGTGTGCGCGAGGGTCCAGGCGTCGGCGTCGGTGGGACAGACGGACACGACTCCGCCGGACTCGGTGAGCCCGTACGCGGTGAACACGTCGGGCGCCCCCAGTTCGCCGCGGATCTCCTCGACGAGGGAGGTGGGCACGGAGGCGGCTCCGGTGCCGGCGAGGCGCAGCGCGGACAGGTCGTGCGCGGCCCGCGCCGGGTGGCGGATCAGGCCGTGGAAAACGGTCGGCGGGCCCATCAGGCAGGTGACGCGCTCGGCGGCCATGCGGTGCAGGATGCGGTCGGTGTCGTAGACGGCCTCGGGGAGCATGGTGACCCCGCGCAGGAGGCAGGCGAGCACTCCGGCCTTGTAGCCGAAGGTGTGGAAGAAGGGGTTGACCAGCAGGTACCGGTCGCCGGGGCGCAGGGTGACGAGCCCGGACCAGGAGGCGTACAGCCGGAGGGTCTGGCCGTGGGTGGTCATGACGCCCTTGGAGCGGCCGGTGGTGCCGGAGGTGTAGAGGATGTCGCTGAGGTCCTCGGGACGCACGGCGGCCGCGCGCGCGGCCCGCTCCGCGTCGGGGACGGCCTCGCCGGCGTGCAGGTACGCCTCCCAGGAGACACCTGCGCCACCGTCACCTGCTCCGCGCCTCTCGAGCCCCTCGAGCCCTTCGAGCTCTTCGCGCCTCGCGCGCCCGTCCCGCAGGATCACCGTCGAGGCGAGCGCCCCGAGGTCCTCGCCGGAGGCGTGCAGGTCGCGGGCGTAGTCGGTACCGAGGAACCCGCGCTCGGTGAACAGGACGCGGGCGCCGCTGCGCCGGATGATGTCCGCGGCCTCGGCGGGCTTGTAGCGGGTGTTGACCGGTACGAGGACCGCTCCGGCGCCGACCGCGCCGAGGGCGGCGGTGATCCACCGGCGGCTGTTGGGGGCCCAGATCGCGACCCGGTCGCCGGGGCGGATGCCGTGGGCGATGGCGGCGCGGGCGGCCGCGGAGATCTCGGCGGCGAGGCGGGCGAAGGTCCAGCGGACCTCTCCGTCGGCGAGCGCCTCGCGCTCCCCGTACGCGGCGGCGGCGTACTCGGGGAGCCGGGCGAGCGTGGCGGGCGGCTGCGGCTGCGGCTGCGGTTGGGGTTGGGGCTGTGGCTGAGGCGGGGGTGGTGGTGGCATCGGACCCTCCCTACTTGACGAGCGAGCGTGGGCGGTATCCAATCACAGGTGTTTCGGTTAGGCATATACCTAGTAGAAATAATCAGGGAGGGTTCTCATGAGGGAGGAAGCCATGTCCGACATGAAGTCGGTCCTGTCCAGCTTCTGCACCGGCGTCGCCGTCATCACGGCACGCGGAGCCGACGGCCGTCCCGTGGGGATGGCCGTCCAGTCCTTCTCGTCCGTGTCCCTGGACCCGCCGCTGGTCTGCTTCTGCCCGGCGCGCACGTCCACCACCTGGCCCCGGATCCAGGCTGCGGGGGTCTTCGCCGTCAACATCCTCGCCGCCGACCAGCAGGAGCTGTGCCGCCGGTTCGCCGTCACCGGGGGCGACAAGTTCGCCGGTGTCCCCTGGCTGGCCGGCGGCAACGGCGCGCCCCTGCTGGACGGGGTCCTCGCCACCGTCGAATGCGATCTGGAGGCCGTCCTGGACGGCGGCGACCACGCCATCGCGCTGGGCCGGGTCACCGCCCTGACGGCGCACCGCGAAGGCGCGCCGCTGCTCTACTTCCGGCGCACCTACGGCCGCTTGCCGGGCTTGCCCGGCGCCGCATCCGCATCCGCATCCGCATCCGAATCCGGGGCTGCGGCGGGGCTCGGAGTGCGCCCGCTCTCCAGCACCGCAATGTCGTCGAGCATGGCGGCCGCGAGGTCGCGCTCGGAGGCGTAGTACCGCTCCGCCCACTTGAGGGTGAGCGTCGGGTACGCCCACGAGGCCTCTTCCCTGGCCCCGTCCGCGTCGGCCACCGCGCGCCGCCGCATCTTCTCCGCGAACTCCTGGTGCTGCACGAGGACTTCGCGCACCTGCTCCGGCTCCAGCAGGTGGCCGAGCCACAGCCGCAGCATCGGCCCGTGCTTGAGCACCGGCGGGTCGACGGGCGCCTCGCGCGCCCATCGCCGTACGGCCGTCATGCCCTCGTCCGTGATCCGGTACACCCGCTTGTCGCGGCTGCCGGTCTCCTGGGCGACCATCCGCGAAGAGGCGTAGCCGGCCTTCTCCAGCCGCTTGAGCTCGCTGTAGATCTGGCTGAAGGACGGGCTCCAGTAGAAGAAGCGCAGCGACCAGTCCGACCACTTCTTCAGGTCGTAACCGGAGAGCTCCTCTCCGAAGGAGAGTAGCCCGAGCACCGCCCAGCTGGTCGCGGGGAGCGTGCGCCCGTTCGTCTCTTCTGCCGCCTCGTTCGTCACGCAGCGCAGTCTACGACCGGTCTTCGGGGCGGCCCTTCCCCCGGCGGGGTATGACTGCTAGAAGTATTCCTATTCGAAATACATCCGACGTGCCGTGCGGAGCGCACGGCTGGGAGGTTCCCCGTGAAGTTCTCGATGATCTTCGAGGCGCAGCTCGTCGACCCGACGCCCGAACGCGAGCGCCAGGTCATCCACGACTGCGTCGAACAGGCCGTGTACGCCGAGGAGATGGGCTTCGACCGGATCTGGGCCGTGGAGCACCACGCCCTCACCCAGTACGCCCACATGAGCGCCTCCGAGATCTTCCTGACCTGGGTCGCCGCCCGGACCGAGAAGATCCGCATCGGCCACGGCGTCGTCACCATGCCCTTCGGCTACCAGCACCCCGTGCGCGTGGCCGAACGCGCCGCCATGCTCGACGTGCTCTCCGGCGGCCGCGTGGACATCGGCGCCGGCCGCGGCGCCACCCGCCAGGAGATGTCCATGTACGGGGTCCGCCCCGAGGACACCTACCCGCAGATGGAGGAGGCGCTGCGGATCTTCTCCTCCGCGTGGCGCGAGGAGAAGTTCGAGTGGCACGGCTCCATCGACATCGGCCCCGGCGCGATCCTGCCCCGCCCGGTCCAGGACCCGCACCCGCCGCTCTTCATGGCCTGCTCCAAGCACGACACCCTCAAGCTCGCCGCCGAACTGGGCATCGGAGCCCTCGTGATGGGCTTCGCCGGCGCCGACGACGTCCGCACCATGCGCAAGGTCTACGACGAGGCCATCGCCACCCGCAGCGGCGACCGCTTCGTCTCCACCGAGGTCAACGACCACCTCTCCGCGCTCTGCCCCACCATCGTCCTTGACGACGCCGAACGCGCCCTGCGCCTGGGCACCCGCGGCCAGCGCTTCTTCGCCGAGTCCATCGCCCACTGGTACGGCAACGCCCCCGAGCCGACGGGCTACTCCGAGGACGAGACCGCCGAGGAGCACGTGGCCGCGCTGGACAGGGGCCGCGAGGAACTGGTCGCCAAGCTCCACGAGGCGAACATCCCGGCCCGCCCCATAGACACCGGCACCTACAACGCCGAGCATGCCTACGGCAACGCCCAGACGGCCATCGCCTACGTCGAGCAGCTGCGCGAGATCGGCGTCGACGAGGTCATGTGCCTGATCCAGATGGGCACCGTCCCGCAGGAGGCCTGCATGGAGACCATCCGCCAGTGGGGCGAGAGCGTCATCCCGCACTTCCGCGCCCTGGAGGGCTGACCCGTGTCCGTCTCCCTCTCCCTCTCCCTCTCCCTCGACGGCAAGGTCGTCGTCATCACCGGCGCCGGACGCGGCCAGGGCGCGGCCGAGGCCCGGCTGTGCGCCGAGGCCGGAGCGCGGGTCGTGGTCACCGACATCCGGGAGGAGGAGGGCCGCGCGGTCGCCGCCCAGCTCGGCGACCAGGGGCTCTACGTACGCCACGACGTGGCCGACGCCGACAGCTGGGCGGAGGTGGTCCGCGAGGCCGTACGCGCCTTCGGCACGGTCTCCGCCCTGGTCAACAACGCCGCGCTGTGGCGCACGGCCCACGTCGAGCGCCAGGGCCTGGAGGACTTCGAAGCCCTGCTCCGGGTCAACCTGCTCGGACCGTTCCTCGGCATCCAGGCCGTGGCCCCGGTGCTGCGCGCCGGCGGAGGCGGCTCGATCGTCAACGTCTCCTCCACGGCCGGACTGGTCGGCATCCCGGGCCACGCGGCGTACGGATCGAGCAAGTTCGCCCTGCGCGGGCTGACGAAGTCGGCCGCGCTGGACCTGGCGGCGGACCGGATCAGGATCAACTCGGTGCATCCGGGGGCGATCGACACCCCGATGGTCAGCGAGGCCGTCGCGGGGCGGGACTGGTCGCACCTGCCGCTGGGGCGGATCGGGCGGCCCGAGGAGGTCGGGGAGCTGGTCCTCTTCCTCTGCTCGGAGGGGTCCTCGTACATCACGGGCGCGGAGTTCACGGTCGACGGCGGGATGACGGCGCGATGAGCGGTACCGGCAGGGATTCCCTGTCCCCGGCGGCCCGCGCGCTGTGCGACGCGATGGCGGCCGTCTTCCCCGGACCGGGGGACCCGGCGGCCCTGCGGGCGGCCGCGTCCGCCTCCCGGGGCGGCGGCGCGGAGGTGGCCTCCGTCCGGGACGCGGTCGCGGACGGCGTCCCCGTCCGGATCTACGACCCGGCGCCGGGCGCCGGGGGCGGCCGCCCGTTGGTGGTGTTCTTCCACGGCGGGGGCTGGGTGATGTGCGGCCTGGACACCCACGACGCGCTGTGCCGGGCGCTGGCCGTGGCCTCGGGAGCGGTGGTGGTCTCCGCGGACTACCGCCTCGCGCCCGAACACCCGTGGCCGGCGGCGCCCGACGACGCGCTGACGGTGCTGCTGTGGGCCCGGGCGGGGGCGGCCGGACTGGGCTGCGACCCCGCGCGGCTGGTCGTCGCCGGGGACTCCAGCGGAGGCAACCTCGCGGCCGTGACGGCCCTGCGGGCGCCCGAACTGGTCGCCGGCCAGCTGCTGTTCTACCCGCCGCTGGACGCCTCGATGGAGCAGCCCTCCGTATCGGAGTTCGCGGAGGGGTACTTCCACACGGCCGCGCACATGGCCTGGTACTGGGACCAGTACGGCGGCGACCCTGCCCACCCGCACGTCTCGCCGCTGCGGGCCCCGGACCTCGCGGGACTGCCGCGCACGCTGCTGGTCCTGGCCGACTGCGACGTCCTGCGGGACGAGGGCCTGGCCTACGGGCGCCGGCTGGGCGAAGCGGGAGTCGACTGCGGGATCCACCTGGTCCCCGGGGTCTTCCACGGCTTCCTCGGCCTGCCGCTGCCCGCGGCTGCGGCGGCGATCGGGGCGGCGGGGGCGTGGGTGGCGGCGACGGCCGCGAAATAGGGGGGAGGGGGAGGGGGGCTGGGCGGCCGGATTCGAACCGGCGTCCTCCTCCATGCTGTGTAGGCGCACTACCTATGTGCTACGACCCAGCCCTTGCTCCGGATCCTAGGCGCGGCCCCGCCGGACGCGCACCCGAATATCACCGGCATGATGTGCGCATGTCGATATCGGTCCCGGGGGCCTTGGCGCGCAACTCCCTCGCCCTCGCAGCGGAGTTCGCCGCCGCCCTGCTGATGCGCGGCTCCCAGCAGCACTGGCTTCCGATCATGCTGGCGCTGGTCGCCCTCGTCTCCGGACTCCCGCACGGCACCGAGGCCGGCTTCGTCCACCGGACCGTGCTCGCGCTCGGCGCGGTGGCGATCGCCCTGTCCGCGGCCCAAGCCTGGGACGCCCCCCAGCCGCTCCTCTGGCAGATCCTGACCGGAGCCCTGCTCCTGACCCAGACGGTCTCCCTGACCCGCCTCTCCCGCCGCCCGCCCGCCCGCTGAACCGGCCGGCTAGCGCTTGCTCCGGTCGCCGATTCCCGGCTGCCCGAAGGTGTCCGGGACCGGCAGCGTCGCCCAGCGGGTGACGGGCCAGGCCACGACGACGGCGCGGCCGACGACGTCCTCGACCGGCACGAATCCGTGGGTCTTCGGGTCGTCCAGGTGATAGCGGGAGTCGGAGGACTTCTTGCGGTGGTCCCCCATGACCCAGATCTTTCCCTCGGGCACGGTGACCGGCCCGAACGGCTTGTCGTCGCAGGGGGTGTTCCCCGGGAAGAGGTACGGCTCGTCCAGCGCCTTGCCGTTGACCTCGACCGGTCCGTTCAGGCGGCATTCGACCGTGTCGCCGCCGACCGCGATGACGCGCTTGATCAGGTCCTTCTCGTCGGCCGAGGGCATCAGTCCGATGGCGCCGAGGAAGTTCTGGACGACGTTGCGCTCCGGGGTGGGCTCGCCCTCCAGCCAGTTGCTCGGGTCGTGGAAGACGACGACCTCGCCGCGTTCGGGCTCCGAGCCGAACCAGGGGGTGAGCTTGTCGACCAGGACCCGGTCCCCGCGCTGGAGGGTGTTCTGCATCGAGACGGAAGGGATGGAGAACGCCTGGAACAGAAAGGTCTTGACCAAGAACGCCAGCACGAGGGCGATGACGACGAGCAGCGGCAGCTCCTTCCAGAGGGGGCGCTGCCCGGACCTGCTCTCGGTCCCTTCGCCCGCGGTCAGCGTGCGGGTGGCGCCCGGATCCCGGGAACCGGCCTGCGCGTCGGCTGGGTCGCCCATGTGGGGCCTCCGATCATTTTTCGAGTAGGCCCAAGGATCACCATGTGACGGTTTGCCGACGGTAAAGACGGTCCCCCGGGAGCAGTGCCCCGGCAGCAGTCCCCCCGGGAGCAGCGCCCCGGGGGACCGGGCTCCGGCGGGAGCTACAGCCGCTCGATGATGGTGACGTTGGCCTGGCCGCCGCCCTCGCACATGGTCTGGAGGCCGAAGCGGCCGCCCGTGCGCTCCAGTTCGTGGAGCAGGGTCGTCATCAGCTTGACGCCCGTCGCGCCCAGGGGGTGGCCCAGGGCGATCGCGCCGCCGTTGACGTTGACGCGCTCCGGGTCCGCGCCGGTCTCCTTCAGCCAGGCCAGGGCCACCGGGGCGAAGGCCTCGTTGATCTCGACCAGGTCGATGTCGGAGAGGGACATGCCGGTCTTCTTCAGGGCGTACGCCGTCGCCGGGATCGGCGCCGACAGCATGCGGATCGGGTCCTCACCGCGCACCGACAGGTGGTGGATGCGGGCCCGCGGGCGCAGCCCGTGTTCCCGTACCGCCCGCTCCGAGGCCAGCAGCATCGCCGCCGCGCCGTCCGAGACCTGCGAGGAGACCGCCGCCGTGATCGTGCCGCCCTCCATGACCGGCTTGAGGCCCGCCATCTTCTCCAGGGTGGTGTCCCGGCGCGGGCCCTCGTCCACCGACACCGACCCGTACGGCACGATCTCCCGCTCGAAGCGGCCCTCGTCGATCGCGCGCAGCGCCCGCTGGTGGGAGCGCAGGGCGAACTCCTCCATGTCGAGGCGGGAGATGCCCCACTTCTCGGCGATCAGCTGGGCCCCGTAGAACTGGTTGACGGGGGAGTCCCCGTACCGGGCCCGCCACCCCGCCGAGCCCAGGTAGGGGCCCTCGGTGAAGCCCAGCGGTTCCGCCGCCTGCCGCGACGCGAAGGCGATCGGGATCATCGACATGTTCTGGGTGCCGCCCGCGACCACCAGGTCCTGCGTGCCGGACATGACGCCCTGCGCCGCGAAGTGCACGGCCTGCTGCGAGGATCCGCACTGGCGGTCGATGGTGACGCCCGGGACCTCCTCGGGGAGCCCTGCCGCCAGCCAGGCCGTCCGGGCGATGTCGCCGGCCTGCGGCCCCACCGTGTCGAGGCAGCCGAAGACCACGTCCTCCACGGCCGACGGGTCGATCCCGGACCGTTCGACGAGGGCCCCCAGGACGTGCGCGCCCAGGTCGGCCGGGTGGACCTCGGACAGGCCCCCCTTGCGCCGCCCCACGGGGGTGCGTACCGCTTCGACTATGTAGGCCTCGGGCATCAGAACTCCTCAGGGTTACGTGCGTGTGGCGATGCCGTCCAGGACCATCGACAGGTACTGGCGGGCGATCTCCTCGGGGCTGTGCTGGCCGCCCGGCCGGTACCAGGACGCCGCCACCCACACCGTGTCGCGCACGAAGCGGTAGGTGAGGCGGATGTCCAGGTCGGCGCGGAAGACCCCGTCCGCGACCCCGCGCTCCAGCGTCCCCAGCCACGCCTTCTCGAACTTGACCTGCGAGTCGGAGAGGTAGTGGAAGCGGGGCTGGACCGACAGGTGCCGGGACTCCTTCTGGTAGATGGCGACCGCGGCGCGGTGCCGGTCGATCTCCCGGAACGATTCGGTGACGAGGGCCTCGATGGTCTCCCTGGGGCCGAGACCGGCGGCGAGGACGGTGTCGTACCCCTCCCACAGCTCGGTCAGGAAGGCGGAGAGGATCTCGTCGAGCATCGATTCCTTGGAATCGAAGTGGTAGTAGAGGCTGCCGGCGAGCATGCCGGCGGCGTCGGCGATCTTGCGGACGGTGGTGGCGTTGTAGCCCTGCGCGGCGAAGACCTCGGCGGCGGTGTCGAGGAGTTCGCGGCGGCGTTCGGGCGACGCCGTCACCTGGGGCTTCTTCTTGGCCGTCGGTGCGATCGGCTTGTTCGTTGGCACGCGTCCATTCTGGTCCCACGCCGGCCGGTCGTCCGCATCCGCGTCATCCGGCGGCCTACGCGTGCTGACTGCTGACCGACACGGTCTCGCCCGTCATGTACGACGAGTAGCCGCTGGCCAGGAACACGATGACGTTGGCGACCTCCCAGGGCTCGGCGTACCGGCCGAAGGCCTCGCGGGCGGTGAGTTCGGCGAGCAGCTCCTCACTGGTGACCTTCACCAGGTGCGGGTGCATCGCCAGGCTCGGCGCGACCGCGTTGATCCGTACGCCGAACTCCGCCGCCTCCAGCGCCGCGCAGCGGGTCAGCGCCATCACCCCGGCCTTGGCGGCGGCGTAGTGGGCCTGCCCGGTCTGGGCGCGCCAGCCGATGACGGAGGCGTTGTTGACGATCACCCCGCCCGTTCCGGAGGCCCGCATGGAACGCATCGCGGCGCGGGTGCAGCGGAAGGTGCCGTTCAGCGTGACGTCGAGGACGCGGGACCACTGGTCGTCGGTCATGTCGACGAGGTTCGCCGTGCCGCCGAGCCCGGCGTTGTTGACGACGAGGTCGAGGCGGCCGTGGAGCCGTTCGGCGAGCGCGAAGAAGGTGTCCACCTGTTCCTCGTCGGTGACGTCGCAGGGCAGGGAGGCGACCCGGTCCGCGCCGAACTCCGCGGCCAGCGCCTCCTCGCTCTCCTTCAGGCGGCGGGCGTGCGCGTCGCCTATGAGGACGCGGGCGCCCTCCTCCAGGAAGCGCCGTGCGGTGGCTCCGCCGATGCCGGCCCCGGCGGCCGCGGTGATCACGGCGCTCCGGCCGGCCAGCAGACCGTGCCCCGCCACGTACTCGGGTGCGTTGCGGAGCACGTTGCCGGACCGGTCTTCCGGTGCGTTCATGCCCGGACCTCCTTGGGAAGGCCGAGGATCCGCTCGGCGACGATGGTGCGCTGGATCTCGTCCGAGCCCGCGTAGATGGTGTCGGAGCGGGAGAAGAGGAAGAGCCGCTGCCAGTCGTCGAGGTCGTACGGGTCCCCGTGCGCCCCCGCCGCCAGGAGCGAGGCGGCTCCGCAGACGTCCATGGCGAGCTCGCCGAGGTCCCGGTGCCAGCGGGCCCAGTACAGCTTGGCCGTGGACGGGGCGACCCCGGGCCGCAGCGCGGAGGCGCGCATGGTCTCCAGGCCGATCCAGGCCCGGACGAGCCGGTCGCGGATCAGCGGATCGGCCATCGCGCCGTTGCGCTTCGCCAGCGCGGCCAGGTCTTCGAGCTCGCGGCGGAAGCCGACCTGCTGGCCGAGGGTGGAGACGCCCCGCTCGAAGCCGAGGGTGGCCATGGCGACGGCCCAGCCCTCGCCGGGCGCGCCGACGACGTGGGCGGCGTCGGTGCGGGCCCCGTCGAAGAAGACCTCGTTGAACTCGGAGGTCCCGGTCAGCTGCACGATGGGCCGGACCTCCACCCCGGGCTGGTCCATCGGGACCAGGAGGTAGGACAGCCCCGCGTGCCGGCGGGAGCCCGGCTCGGTGCGGGCGACGACGAAGCACCACTGGGAGGCGTGGGCCAGGGAGGTCCAGATCTTCTGGCCGTCCACGACCCACGCGCCGTCCACCAGGGAGGCCCGGGTGCGGATGCTGGCCAGGTCCGAGCCGGCGTCGGGCTCGCTGTAGCCCTGGCACCACAGCTCCTCCACGGCCCGGATGGGCGGCAGGAAGCGCCGCCGCTGCTCGTCGGTGCCGTGCGCGATGAGGGTGGGGCCGAGGAGCTGCTCACCTATGTGGTTCACGCGCGCGGGCGCGTCGGCGAGCGCGTACTCCTCGTGGAAGGCGATCTGCTGCTCGGTGCTCGCGCCGCGGCCGCCGTACTCGACGGGCCAGCCCACGCAGGTCCAGCCGTGCGCCGCCATGTGCCGCTCCCACGCGAGGCGTTCGGCGAAGGCCTCGTGTTCCCGGCCCGGTCCGCCGCGGCCCTTGAGGGCGGCGAACTCGCCGGTGAGGTGGGTCCGTAGCCAACTCCGAACCTCGGTGCGGAACTCCTCGACGCTGCTCATGGCCGTACGTTAACCTACCAAACACTTGTTAGGGAAGGATCCAGGTATGCCCGACGAAACCCCCGTGCTCTACGAGCGCCGCGGCCCGGTCGCGTACGTGACCATGAACCGCCCCCGGTACCGCAACGCCCAGAACAGCGCGATGACCTACGCCCTCGACGACGCCTTCTACCGGGCCGCCGACGATCCCGCGGTCAAGGTCCTCGTCCTGGCCGGGGCCGGCGAGCACTTCTCGGCGGGCCACGACATCGGCACCCCCGAGCGCGACGCCCACCTGCCCTTCGAACGCCGGGCCGGCCTGTGGTGGGACCACTCCCAGCGCTCCGGCGCCGAATCCCGCTTCGCCCGCGAATCCGAGGTCTACCTCGGCATGTGCCGGCGCTGGCGCGAACTGCCCAAGCCCGTCATCGCCTCCGTCCACGGCGCGTGCGTGGCCGGCGGGCTGATGCTCGCCTGGGTCTGCGATCTGATCGTTGCCAGCGAGGACGCCTTCTTCGCCGACCCCGTCGTCCGCATGGGCATCCCGGGCGTCGAGTACTTCGCCCACCCGTGGGCGATGCCCCCGCGCATCGCCAAGGAATTCCTCTACACCGGCGACCGGATGCCCGCCCGCCGGGCCTACGAGGTCGGCATGGTCAACCGGGTCGTCGAGCGGGCCGAACTGGCGGAAGCCACCGACCGGCTCGCCCTGCGGATCGCCGAGATGCCCTCCTTCGGCCTCGCCCTCACCAAGCGGGCGGTCAACCAGGCCGAGGACCTCCAGGGCCTGCACACCGGCATGGACTCCGTCTTCGGCCTGCACCACCTCGCGCACGCCCACAACGCCGAAACGGCGGCGGACTCGCTCGGCGGC
The DNA here is from genome assembly GCF_022808175.1 of Streptomyces sp. AP-93. Lineage (GTDB taxonomy): Bacteria > Actinomycetota > Actinomycetes > Streptomycetales > Streptomycetaceae > Streptomyces. Next base: position 626,720 of record NZ_JALGBX010000001.1, read on the forward strand.
ATGACTGTATCCACGATGAAGGGCTCCGCGATGAAGGAGGCGAACAGCTGATGGACCTGAACCATGCGGCGGACGTGGAGGCCTTCCGGGCCGAGGCACGCGACTGGCTGGCCGCCCACGTGCCCGCCACCCCCCTGCCCTCCCTGGAGACCCGCGAGGGCTTCGCCGCCCACCGCGAATGGGAGGCGCTCCTGCACTCCGCCCGCTGGGCGGTGGTGTCCTGGCCCCAGGAGTACGGCGGCCGCGGCGTGGACATCGAACACTGGCTGGTCTTCGAGGAGGAGTACTGGGCCGCCGGCGCGCCCGGCCGGGTCTCGCAGAACGGCATCAACCTGCTCGCCCCCACCCTCTTCGACCACGCCACCGACGAACAGCGCGCCCGCGTCCTGCCCTCCATGGCGAGCGGCGAGACGATCTGGGCCCAGGCCTGGTCGGAGCCCGAATCCGGCTCCGACCTCGCCTCCCTGAAGTCCCGCGCCGTGCGCACCGAAGGCGGCTGGCTGCTGTCCGGGCAGAAGACCTGGTCCTCACGGGCCGCCTTCGCCGACCGCGCCTTCGGCATCTTCCGCACCGACCCCGAAGCCCCCAAACCCCACCAGGGCCTCACCTACCTGATGTTCGACCTGCACGCCCCCGGGGTCACCGTGCGGCCCATCGGCCGCCTCGACGGCAAGCCCGCCTTCGCGGAACTCTTCCTCGACGAGGTCTTCGTCCCCGACGCGGACGTCATCGGGGAGCCCGGACAGGGCTGGCGGATCGCCATGTCCACCACCGGCAACGAACGCGGGCTCACCCTGCGCGCCCCCGGCCGCTTCCTCGCCGCCGCCGACCGCCTCGTGGAGCTGTGGCGCAGCCACGGCGACCCCGCCGACACCGCCCTGCGCGACCGGGTCGCCGACGCGGTCGTCGGAGCCCGCGCCTACCAGCTGTTCACCTGGGCCAACGCCTCCCGCTTCGCCGCCGGAGAGACGATCGGCGCCGAGTCCAGCCTGAACAAGGTGTTCTGGTCCCAGTACGACATCGCCCTGCACGAGAGCGCCCTCGACCTGCTGGGCCCCGACGCGGAACTCGCCGACGGGGAATGGGCCGAGCCGTGGATCTTCTCCCTCGCCGGACCCATCTACGCGGGGACCAACGAGATCCAGCGCGACATCATCGCCGAGCGGCTGCTCGGCCTCCCGAAGGGCCGCCGCTGATGCGCTTCCTGCCGACCGAAGAACAGTCGGACTTCGCCCGCACCCTGCACGGCCTGCTCGCCGCCTCGGACGTCCCGGCGGCGGTACGGGCCTGGGGCGCGGGCGACCACACCCCGGGCAAGGCCCTGTGGACGCGGATCGCCGCCACCGGGCTGTTCGCCCTCGCGGCCGACGAGGCCCACGAGGGCATGGGCCTCATGCCGCTGGAGATGGCGGGCGGCTTCGTGGAGCTGGGCCGCGCCGGGGTACCCGGCCCGGTGGTGGAGACGGCCGCCGCCGCCGTACTCCTGACCCGGCTCGGCGACGAAGCACTGGCCAAGCGGTTCCTCCCCGGGCTGGCGGCGGGGGAGACCTCGGCCACCCTCACCCTGCCCGGCGGGAGCCCCTACGCCCTGGACGCCGACGCGGCCACCCACCTCTTCACGGTGTCCCCGGCCGGGGAACTCCGCCTGGCCCCCGGCGCCGGACCTCTCCGCACCTCCACCGACCCCGCCCGCCGCCTGGCCCTCCCGGACGGCGGCGGCGAACTCCTCGCCGCCGGCCCGGCGGTCACCGCGGCGGCCCGGGACGCCGCGGTCTGGGCCCGGCTGCTGACCGCCGCCCAGTGCCTCGGCACCGGCGAGGCCCTCCTCGCGCGCACGGTGGAGTACGCGAAGCAGCGCACCCAGTTCGGCACGGCGATCGGCGGCTTCCAGGCGGTGAAGCACCGGCTGGCCGACACCCTGATCGGCCTGGAATTCGCCCGGCCGCTGCTCTGGGCGGCCGCGCTCTCCCTGGCCCCCGGCGAGGTCGCCGCGGCGAAGCTGACCGCGGGCGAGGCGGCGTACGCGGCCGCCATGACCGCGCTCCAGCTGCACGGCGCCGTCGGCTACACCGAGGAACTCGACCTCTCCCTGTGGCTGCGCAAGGCCCGCCCACTGCGCGACGCGTGGGGGAGCCCCTCGCAGTGCCGGGCGGCGGTGCTTCAGGAGCGACTCCGGGCGCTGTAAATCCGAAGCGTGGTCGCCAGGGCGGCGGCGCCGAACACCAGCGCCTTCACCCCGAGCCGAGCGGGGCCGCCTCACATCACGGCCACGCTGACGGCCACCACGTAGGGCTCTTCCACCGTCCCGTCCGCAAAGAGCGGGTTCAGCCGCTCCCGCTCGGCGTCCAGGAACTCCCGCGTCCCGGCCTCGCCCAGCAGCAGGAAGGCGGAGTGGCTCGCCAGATTCGCCAAGTGCGCCTCCAGCGGGATCCGCCGGGACCACGGGACGGTCCGCGTGGCGAAACCGGAGTCGAGGCCGCGCGGGAGCGTACGGAAGCCCAGCGCCTCGGCGCTCCCGCCGACCGCGCCGCCCCCGCCCGCGACCGCGCCGCCCGGGCCGTCGGCCGCGAAGAAGGCACGGATCCGCTCTCCCTGCCCCGCGACCCAGCCGGCCGACTCGTCCAGGTCGTTCCACCAGATCGCGAGCGCCCCGCCGGGCTTCAGCACCCGGCGGGCCTCGGGCACGGACCGCGCCGGATCCGTCCAGTGCCAGGCCTGGGCGTACGTCAGGAAGTCGAAGGCGGCCCCGGCCAGCGGCAGCCGGTCCCCGTCCCCGCGCACGATCGGGATCCCCGGCCGGGTGCGCCGGAACTCGGCGGCCATCCCGTCCCCGGGCTCCACCGCCACCACCTCGGCTCCCCGGGCGCGCATCGGCGCCGTCCCGATCCCGGTCCCCGCGCCCACGTCGGCCACCCGGGCCCCGGCGAACCGGCGCCCGGCCAGCTCCTCGACGGCGTCGTACAGCGCTTCGGGATAGCCGGGCCGGTGCTGCCCGTAGAGAGCGGCGGCGCTGTCGAAGGACCGGGCCCGGGAGCGGGGAGTCGTCCGAGTTGTCGTCATGGTGCCATTGTTTTCGATCACGTCCGTCCCGGCCAGCCCCTCCGGCCCTCTCCGGGCAGCGGTCACGCGGCGCGGACCAGCCCCGCTTCGTAGGCGAGGATCGCGGCCTGGGTCCGGTTCGAGAGGTCGAGCTGCGCCAGGATCCGCGAGACGTACGTCTTCACGCTCGCCGGGGACAGGTGCAGCGCCTGCGCTATCTGCAGGTTCGTCCGGCCCTCGCCGACCAGCGCCAGGACGTCCCGCTCGCCGGGGGACAGGGTGGAGAGCTGCTCCGCGTGGTCGGGCGCCCCGGTGCGGGTGTCCGCCCTTTCCAGCAGCACCCGCATCACCCCGGGAGCCAGGGCGCTGCCGCCCGCCGCGACCGTGCGGATACCGGCGAAGAGCTCCTCGGGGCGCAGGTCCTTCAGCAGGAACCCGGCGGCTCCGGCCCGCAGTGCGTCCAGGACCAGGTCGTCCGCCGTGTAGCCGGTGAGGACGAGGACGCGCGGCGGGTCGGGCAGCCGCAGCACCTGCAAGGTCGCCTCCAGGCCGTCGACCTTCGGCATGACCAGGTCCATCAGCACTACATCGGGCCGGTGCGTCCGCGCCAGCGGCACGGCCTGCGCCCCGTCGGCGGCTTCCGCGACGACCTCGATGTCGGGCGCGCTCGCGAGCAGGGTCACCAGGCCCGACCGTATGAGGCTCTGGTCGTCGACCACCATCACGCGGATCGTCATGTGACCCACCTCCCCTGAATCCCCGTCTCATTGCGGACATTACCGCCATATAGGGACTTAAGACCCTCCAACCCTCCCTCCCCAGTCCCCTTTTGCTGTCCTGCTTGTCCTCTTTCGGGGACTTCGGGGACCCCCCGTCCTCCCGGACGGTGGTTGCCGAGGCAGAACGCACCACCGCTTCACCCGGTGCACCGGCCTCCGCAATGTCCCCGAAGTCAGGAACTCCGCATGTCTTTCCCGTCTGCTCGTACCCTCGCCGGTCTCGTTGTCGCCGGTATCGCCGCACCCGCCGCCGTGGGTCTCGTGGCACAGCCCGCGTCCGCCGCGTCGGTCGGCACGTGGGACAAGGTCGCCCAGTGTGAGTCGACCAACGACTGGAGCATCAACACCGGCAACGGCTACTACGGCGGCCTCCAGTTCTCCTCCAGCACGTGGGCGGAGTTCGGCGGCCGGCAGTACGCCCCCCAGGCCAACCAGGCCACCAAGGCGCAGCAGATCGCCATCGCCGAGAAGGTCCTGGCGACCCAGGGCCCCGGCGCCTGGCCCTCCTGCGGCAAGCTCGCCGGCCTGCAGCGCGGCGGACCGGCCCCCGAAGCTCCTGCCAAGGGCACCGGCACCTCGACCGCGAACAAGAACACCGAGACCCCGGCCGCCCCGAAGCGCGCCCAGGGTGCCCACAGCTACACCGTGGTCAGCGGCGACACCCTCGGCACCATCGGTTCCGAACTGGGCGTCAGCTGGCAGACCCTCTACTCCGAGAACCGCTCGGTGATCGGGTCCGACCCGGACATGATCCTCCCGGGCCAGCGCCTCGCGTACGGCTCCGGCTCCGGCGGCTCCTCCGACTCCGGCAGCAGCACCCCGGCCGCACCGAAGTCCTCCAGCTCGTCGAGCTCGTCCAGCTCGTCGAAGTCCTCCGACTCCTCCGGCTCTTCCAAGAGCAGCTCCAGGAGCAGCAGCGCCGAGGGCGTCCTGCCCGTCTCGGGCGGCAGCATCTCCGCGCGCTACCACCAGGCGGGCGGCTGGGCCGCCGGCTACCACACCGGCATCGACTTCGCGGTGTCCACCGGCACCCCGGTCCGGGCCGCGGCCGCGGGCACCGTCGTCTCCTCCGGCTGGCAGGGCGCGTACGGCAACGCCGTCGTCATCAAGCACGACGACGGCCGCTACACCCTGTCCGCCCACCTGTCCTCGGCGACCGCCTCCGAAGGCGAGCGCGTCTGGGCCGGTGAGCAGGTCGGCCGCTCCGGCAACACCGGCAACTCCACCGGCCCCCACCTCCACTTCGAGGTCCGCTCCAGCAACAGCTACGGTGCCGACGTCAACCCGGTCACCTGGCTGAACGGCCTCGGCGTCTCCCTGTAACAACGAGCCGGGTCACCGCGAGCCGGCTCACCAAGAACCGGGTCACCACGAGCCGGCTCACCCAAAACACGTCCCCCCGGGATGCCCCTTCGGCGGAAGAAGGGCAACCTGGGGGGACGTTTTGGCATGCTCTGCGCACTTCTGTGCGCCGACGGGGGGTGGTGGAGTCATGCAGGCCGTGCCCGGTCGCGCCGGACAGCTGCTGGAGCGGGGTCTGCGGACCCTGACCGGGGAGAGCGGCGGGGCGCCGGACCCCGTGCGCGCCCGCCGCACCGACATCTGGCTCGCCCTGGTCTGCGGACTGCTCACCACCCTCAACCTCCACGACGTCCACCGCTTCGGCCTCGTCACCGACTACCCCACGAGCCTGGCCGCCGGCTGGCTCGCGGCCCTCTCCCTGCTCTGGCGCCGCTCCCACCCCTGGATCCCGGCCCTCGCGGCCACCGCCGCCACCGTGATCTCCGACGACCGCGGCCCCCTCGTCTTCGCCGCCTACGCCGTGGCCGCGTACGGCCGCACCCACCGCTGGGGCGGGGTCCTGCTGATGGCCGTCGTCTACGCCGCCACCCGCGACCTGTTCCTGCCGCTCGGGTACGCCGGGCGCGACCCCGCCTCCTTCGTCCTCGGCTCCATCCTCGTGCCCGCCCTGTACGGGGAGACCGTGCGCCGCAACCGGCACGTGATGACCGCGCTGCGCGAGCGGGCCCGCCAGGCCCACGCCGCCGTGGACCAGGCGGCCGACCTGGCCGTCGTCCAGGAACGCACCCGTTTGGCCCAGCGCACCCACGACGGCCTCGGCCACCGTCTCACCGCCCTCACGATGCAGGCCGCCGCCCTGCGCCTGGACGCCGAGGCCGACCCCCGGGTCCGGGAGGCCGCCGGCGCCGTGGAGGAATCGGCGCGGGCCGCGATGGCCGAGGTCAGGGAGGTGCTGGACATGCTGACCGACCCCGCGGGCAGCCGTGCGTACACCTCACCCGTCGACGTGGGCCGCTTCCTCGGCTCCCTGGCCCGGAACATGCGGGCCACCGGCATGGAGATCGCCCACCACACCCAGCCCGGCCTGGGGTCCTTCCCGGCTGCCGACGGGCGGCTGCTGCTGCGGATCGCCCGCGAGGGGCTCACCAACGCGGCGAAGTACGCCCCGGGCTCCGCCGTCCGGATGAATCTGTACACCGAGGACGGGGAGGTACGCCTCGACGTGGTCAACACCGCCCCCGAGGGGGAACGGATCGTCCTCGACTCCGGCGGGATGGGCATCCCGGGGCTCCGGAGCGCCCTCACGGAGGTGGGCGGGCAGCTGCGCGCCGGACCCACTCGGGACGGAGGTCACATGCTCTCGGCGACACTCCCCGACCGACGTGTGCTAGCTTAGAGCTCGTTGCAGTTGTGGTACCCATGAACTTTATGTGCGCCTGACGGGAATGCTCCGACAGGCGCTTTTATTGTTTTGCCGGAATCTCCGGATGGGGCCCTTTGCCGCCTATTCAGGAGATTCAAAAATGGCACTTGGCACCGTGAAGTGGTTCAACTCGGAAAAGGGCTTCGGCTTCATCGAGCAGGACGGTGGCGGCCCGGACGTCTTCGCCCACTACTCGAACATCGCCACCCAGGGCTTCCGTGAGCTCAACGAGGGCCAGCGCGTGTCCTTCGACGTCACCCAGGGCCAGAAGGGCCCCCAGGCGGAGAACATCCTCCCCGCCTAAGGCAGTCAGCACGCCGGGGTCCGCACCGAGTAGGTGCGGGCCCCGGCTTGTCTGCTGTTTCGCACCATTTGTTTGCAGTGCTTTGTGCAGTACCTGCCGGTTTCAGGAGGGCTTTCTCGCATGACCAGCTCCAGCTCCGCACGACCCAGCCGCCGCCCCACCCGGGGTCGAGGTGCGGCTCAGGGACGTCCGAAGGCTGGCGCGGGACGGCAGAAGTCCGCCCCCGTAGCCAGGCCCCAAGAATTCACCATGCCCGAACCGCTGACCCCGGCCCTGCCGCCGGTGGACTCGTTCGGGGACATGGACATGCCCGAGGCGCTGCTGAAGACCCTCGCAGCCCAGGGCGTCACCGAGCCGTTCCCGATCCAGGCCGCGACCCTGCCGAACTCCCTCGTCGGCCGTGACCTGCTCGGCCGCGGCCGTACCGGCTCCGGCAAGACGCTGGCCTTCGGCCTGGCCCTGCTGGCCCGCACCGCCGGCCGCCGCGCCCAGCCGAAGCAGCCGCTCGCGCTGGTCCTCGTACCGACCCGCGAGCTCGCGCAGCAGGTCACCGACGCGATGGCCCCGTACGCCACGGCCGTCAACCTGCGGATCACGACCGTCGTCGGCGGCATGTCGATCAACCGGCAGTCCGGCGCCCTGCGCCGCGGCGCCGAGGTGCTCGTCGCCACCCCCGGCCGCCTGAAGGACCTCATCGACCGCGGTGACGCCGACCTCTCCCAGGTCTCCATCACGGTCCTGGACGAGGCCGACCAGATGACCGACATGGGCTTCATGCCGCAGGTCACCGCCCTGCTCAAGCAGGTCCAGCCCGACGGCCAGACCATGCTGTTCTCGGCGACCCTCGACAAGAACATCGACAAGCTCGTCAAGATGTTCCTCACCGACCCGGTCGCCTTCTCCGTCGACCCGTCCGCCGGTGCGGTCAGCACGATGGAGCACCACGTCCTGTACGTCATGGACGAGACCGACAAGAAGGCCGTGGCCACGCGCATAGCCGCTCGCGACGGCCGGGTGATCATGTTCGTCGACACCAAGCGCGGGGTCGACCGCATGGTCAAGAAGCTCCTCGCCGACGGCGTCCGCGCCTCCGGCCTGCACGGCGGCCGCTCGCAGCCGCAGCGCAACCGGACCCTCGACTGGTTCAAGACGGGCGAGGTCACCGCGCTGGTCGCCACCAACGTGGCCGCGCGAGGCATCCACATCGACGACCTCGACCTCGTCGTCAACGTGGACCCGCCGACCGACCACAAGGACTACCTGCACCGCGGCGGCCGTACCGCCCGCGCCGGCGAGTCCGGCAGCGTCGTCACCCTGGTCCTGCCCGACCAGAAGCGCGACATGACCCGCCTGATGTCGGACGCCGGGATCTCCCCGCGCACCGCGCAGATCAAGTCCTCCGACGAGGAGCTCGCCCGCATCACCGGCGCCAAGGAGCCCTCGGGCATCCCGGTCGTCATGGAGGTGCCGCAGGCGACCCCGCCGCGTCAGCGCTCCGCCGGCCAGGCCGGCGGGGGCTCGGGCTCCGGCGCGCGCCGCCGCTCGGGCGGACCGCGTACGGGCACCGGCACGAGCGCGGCTCCGGCCGCCGGGGGCGGCCGCGGCCGTCGCACCGGTGGCGGCGCCGCCGGGCAGGCTCCGGCCTCCGGCTCCGGCCAGGCCCGCCGCGGCCAGGGCGGACAGGGCGGCTCCACGGGCGGCTCCGGCGAGCGCGGCCGGCGTACCGGAGGTGCCCCCTCCGGTGGCGCCGCCGCCGCTTCGGCCCGCAGCCGCGTGGGTGGCGCCGGCCAGGGCCGCCGCCGCTCCGCCTGATCCGCGGAACCCCGTACGAAACACTGCGCCGGGCGGCATCTGCCGCCCGGCGCAGTGGTGTTTTCCGAGGCCGCGAACGCCCGGCCGGTGCTTAGCGGACCATCTTCACCTGGAGCTTCGCCAGGGTCCGCAGGTCCAGGCCGAGACCGTCGGTGAGGTAGCCGTAGAGGCTGCCGTAGTCGGCCTCCATCTGCGTGGTCGCCGCATCCAGGTAGTCCTGGCGGACCTCCTGGAGCGGGATCAGCAGATCGGGGTTCTGCATCCGGCCGGATGCCTTGATGCCCGCCCGCACCTGGGCGTCGTACGCCGCGCGGAAGGTGTTCGAGGCCAGGTAGTCGCGCTCGGCCGTGTCCTGTGGGACGGCCAGGGCGTTCAGCAGGACGTAGCTCATCCAGCCCGTCCGGTCCTTGCCCGAGGTGCAGTGGTACAGCAGCGGGCCCTGGTTCCCGTCGGCGATCTCGCGGAGGGTGGCCGCGAACTGCGCCCGGTTCTCGGGATTGGTCACGAACGCGCGGTAGACGTCGCGCATGTACGCCTCGGCGCGGCCGCCGCCGAGCATCTGCTCCTGCCTCACGGGGTCACCGCTGCCTATCGCGGAGATCAGCAGCCCGTACAGGCCGTTGTCGTTGACCGGGCGGGCGGTGGAGGCCAGACCGGCGGGCAGCTTGTCGGCCCCGTCGTACTGGACCTCCATGGGGATGCGGAAATCGAGGACCTTCTTGAGGCCCAGACCGCCCACGGTGGTGATGTCCGAGGCGGTCAGCTTGCCCAGTGCGTCGGAGCGGTAGACCAGTCCCTGACGAACTCGGCCTCCCGTCCAGGTGCGGTAGCCGCCGACGTCGCGGACGTTGACCGCGCCCTGGAGGGGGATCTGGCGGATCGTTTCCGTCGACTGCGTGTGCCAATGGTGGCGCGAGGCGGCGGCACTGTCGGCCGGCGCGGCGTACGCGGCGGCGGGCAGGGTCCCGATGGCGAGGGCGGAAGCGAGCACCGCGGTCGCCAGGCGGATTCGGGCACGGCTCATCTGGGTCAACTCCTGTAACGGAGAAGGGGAATCACCCTGGTGGTGGCAGGGTGCCGAGCGGGTGAGGGGGGAGGGGGAGAAGCTGTGGGGGAGTGAGGCCGTTCAGCCGGTCCAGCACGGCGTGTGCCTCGGCCATGACGCGGGTGACGAGCTCCGCACAGGACGGAAGGTCCTCGATCACGCCCGCGACCTGGCCCGATGCCATGACACCGAGGTCCGTACGGCCCTCGACCATGGACGCTTTGAGGAGCATGGGGGTGTTCGCGGCGAGCAGCACCTGGCTCCAGGACAGGTCCTTGCCGTGTTTCATCGCGAGGCCGTCCCGGACCATTTCCGCCCAGGTCAGACCCGAAAGCTTCTTGAAGCCGGCCGCGTGCCGCACCGCCTTGGCCAGCGCCTTCGCCCGGCCGGCCCGCTCCAGGGAAGCGACCAGCTCGCTGCGCAGCATCCGGTGCGGGAGCCCGTCCACGGCGGTGGTGACGGTGACGTCCTTCACCGTCGCCTTCAGGTACTCGGCCTTCACCGCGTCCGGGACCGTCGAGTCGGAGGTCAGCAGGAACCGGGTGCCCATGGCGATGCCCGCGGCCCCGTAGGCCAGCGCCGCCACCAGACCGCGGCCGTCGCTGAACCCGCCCGCCGCGATCACCGGAATGTCCACCGCGTCGACCACCTGCGGCAGCAGCACGGTCGTGGCCACGTCACCGGTGTGCCCGCCGCCCTCGCCGCCCTGCACGATCACCGCGTCCGCGCCCCACGCCGCGACCTTCTCGGCGTGCCGGCGGGCACCGATCGAGGGGATCACGACGACGCCCGCGTCCTTGAGCCGCGCGATCAGCTCCCTGGACGGGGCCAGCGCGAAGGAGGCCACCCGGACGCCCTCGTCGATGATCAGCTGCGCCCGCTCGGCCGCGTCCCCCGCGTCCGCGCGCAGATTGACCCCGAACGGGGCGTCCGTACGGGACTTGACCTCGTGGACCGCCGCCCGCAGCTGCTCCATCGTCATGGTCGCCGACGCCAGGATGCCCAGCGCGCCCGCGTTCGCCGCCCCCGACACCAGGCGCGGACCGGCCACCCAGCCCATGCCCGTCTGCACGATCGGATGCTCGACACCGACCAGCTTGGTGAATGCCGTCTCCATCGGCTCAGACCCGCACTTCGCGGTCGCGCAGGCCCTTGGGGTCGATGACCTCGCGGATCAGCCGCAGCTCCTCCGGCGTCGGCTCCCGCGTGTACGGGACCTCCCCGGGGAGGTCCAGCTCGAAGCCGGTCGCCGCCCGGACCTGCTCCACCGTGACCCCGGGGTGCAGGGAGACCAGGCGCATGGCGTGGCCGGGGCCCCCGAAGTCGAAGACGCCGAGATCGCTGACCACACGGGGGAGCCGGTGGAACCGGGTCACCCCGGCCGCCTCCGCACGGTCGTAGCCCACGCCGCTCACCATGTCGACGCGCTCGACGAACACCCGGGTGGAGTGCTTGGGGATCCAGTAGCTCACCGGATTGTTCAGGGTGTTCACCGGGGCGCCGCGCACCCCGAGGAGCTGGCGGGCCGGCTGCTCCCAGTCCCCGATGCAGGAGATGTTCTGGTTGCCGAACCGGTCGATCTGGCTGGCGCCCATCATCACGTGCCGGCGGCCCCCGGTGACCATCGTCAGGTGACGGCGGTACGGGAGCCAGCCCTCGGCCGAGCCGTCGAGCCCGACCAGCATGGCTTCGCCGTCGGTCAGCAGCAGGTAGGGGGAGAAGGTCCGCTTCGCCAGCCGGGCACCGAAGGAGGGCACCAGGCCCATCGGGCTGGCCAGCACCTCGCCGTTGTCCCGCCAGGCTTCGGCGCAGGCGATCACGCAGTATTCCGAACGGCTGACCGCGGTCGTCGTGCTCACTTCTGCTCCTCGTGCCAGGCCTGGACGGCCGACTGGTAGGCGTGCTCGCTGCCGCCGGAGAGGAACCGCTCGGCGAACTCGGGCCAGGGGGTGGTCGCGTACAGCTTCTGGAAGGCCTCGTCGCGGTCGTAGTCGGGGGCGCAGGAGGTGAAGTGCGCGCCGTTCGGGGTCTCCACGACCCCGGTGACCGAGTGGCGGCTGACGAGCAGGGACTGCGGCGGCCCGGACTTGGCGAGCTCCGCGGTCTCGACGAGCTGCTCGCAGGAGACGTAGGCGGCGTCGGCGGCCTCGCAGAAGAGGTCGTCGAAGTACGGGTCGGGGCCCAGGTACTGGGCGTTGCCGAGCCGGTCGGCCCGGTTGAGGTGGACCAGCGCGACGTCCATGCGCAGCGCGGGGACCGCCACGAACTCCTCCCCGTCGGCGTACGGGGAGGTGACGGTGCGCAGCTCGGGGTTGACGCGCATGACGTCGGAGCCGAGGCCGGCGCGGACGGGGAGGAAGGGCATCCGGTTCGCGGCCGCGTGCAGGCCCCACATGAACATGGCCTCGTCGAGCTCGGTGAGGGCGAAGGCGCGGCTCTCGCGGGCGGCCCGGTAGTGCGGCTCCAGCGGGATGGAGTCGAGGGTGACGAAGGGGGTGACCAGCTTGCGGATCCGGCCGGCCGCGGCGAGCAGGCCGACGTCGGGGCCGCCGTACGAGATCACGGTGAGATCGGTGATCCCGGAGCGGAGCAGTGCGCGCACCAGGGCCATGGGCTTGCGCCGCGAACCCCAGCCGCCGATGCCGATGGTCATCCCGCTGCTCAGCCGGCCGACCGCCTCTTCGGGGGTCATGCTCTTGTCGGTCATGCCGATTCCGCCTTTGCTCCGCTGGTTGCGCCGGTCCCGTTGCTGCCGAAGGTGTCGCGGACCCGGTCGGCCACGCCGCTGAGGTTGGCCTCGAAGGTGAAGCCCTGCTCGAAGCGGTAGCTGCGGCGCACGTCCACGGGGTCGATCCCGTTGATGGCCGCCTTGGCGAGCCGGATGAGGTAGCCGTCCTTCTTCGCGATCTCGGCGGCCAGCTCCAGGGCGGCCGCCCGCAGTTCTTCGCGGGGGACCACCTTCCACACCGACCCGTGCGCGTGCAGTTCGGCGGCGGTGGCGGTGCGCGAGGTGTAGTACAGGGTGCGCATCATGTGCTGCGGGACGAGCCGGGCCAGGTGGGTGGCGGCCCCGAGGGCGCCCCGGTCCAGCTCGGGCAGTCCGAAGGTCGCGTCCTCGGAGGCGACGATGGCGTCGGCGTTGCCGACCAGGCCGATCCCGCCGCCGAGGCAGAAGCCGTTCACGGCCGCCACGACCGGCACTTCGCACTCGTAGACGGCGGCGAAGGCCTCGTAGCAGCCCCGGTTGGCGCCGATGAGCGAGGCGTGGCCGGTGTCGCGCTGCATCTCCTTGATGTCGACGCCGGCGTTGAAGCCGCGGCCCTCGGCGGCCAGGACCACGCACCGGACCTCCGGGTCGCGGCCGGCCGCGCGCAGGGCGTCGGCCAGGTCGTACCAGCCCTGCACGGGCAGTGCGTTGACCGGCGGGAAGTCGACTGTGACGAGTGCGATGCCCTTGTCGGGGCTTGAGGTGGAGACACCCATGAGCGGATCAGCTACCTTTCCACCAAACATTTGTTAGGTGAGGAAGGTAGCAGCCGATGGAGCTCAACGGGAGGGTTGTCGTCGTCACCGGCGGAACCCGGGGCGTCGGCGCCGGGATCGCGCGGTCGTTCCTCGCGGCGGGGGCCGAAGTCGTCGTCTGCGCGCGCCGGCCGCCGGAGGAACCGGTCACGGCAGCAGGCCGCACGGCGGTCTTCACCGCCCTGGACCTGCGCGATCCGGCCGCCGTACAGGAGTTCTTCGCATCGGTCGCCGCGCGCCACGGGCGCCTCGACGCTCTGGTGAACAACGCCGGCGGAACCCCGTACCGGCTGCTGGGGGAGGGCGAGGCCGAGCGCCACGCACGCGTCGTCGAGCTCAACCTGATCGCCCCGATGACCGCCTCGCTCGCCGCCCACCCCTGGCTCCGGGAGACCCGGGGCTCGATCGTCATGATCGGCAGCGTCAGCGGGACCCGGCCCTCTCCGGGCACCGCGGCCTACGGGGCGGCGAAGGCGGGCCTGGAGAACCTGGCCCGCTCCATGGCCGTGGAATGGGCCCCCGAGGTACGGGTCAACTCGCTGGTCCTGGGCATGGTGCGGACCGAGCTGTCCCACCTGCACTACGGCGACGAGAGCGGGATCGCGGCGGTCGGCGCGACCGTACCGCTGGGACGGCTGGCGGAGCCCTCGGACGTGGGCGAGGCGGCCGTCTTCCTGGCCTCCGACCGGGCCGGGTACGTGAGCGGGGCGAGCCTGCTCGTGCACGGGGGCGGTGAGCGGCCGGCGTTTCTGGATGCGGCCACTGCGAACAAGTCATACAAGTCGAACAAGGAGAGCTGACATGGGACTTGCCGAAGGCCGTGTGGTCATCGTGACGGGCGCCGGGCGGGGGCTGGGCCGGGCCCACGCGCTGGCCTTCGCCGAGGAAGGGGCGCGGGTCGTCGTCAACGACCTCGGCGTCGGCCTGGACGGGCTGCCGGGGCCGGAGAGCCCGGCGGCGCTGGTCGTCGCCGAGATCCGGGCGATGGGCGGGGAGGCCGTGGCGCACGGCGGCGACATCGCGACGGCACAAGGCGCGACGTCACTGGTCGAGACGGCCGTCTCGGCTTTCGGGCGACTGGACACCCTCGTCAACAACGCGGGGTTCCTGCGCGACCGGATGCTCGTGAACCTGGACGAGGACGACTGGGACGCCGTGATGCGGGTCCACCTGAAGGGGCACTTCCTGCCGCTGAAGCACGCGGCGGCCTACTGGCGGGCCGAGGCGAAGGAGGGCCGGCAGGTCGCCGCGCGGGTCGTCAACACCTCCTCGGGGGCGGGGCTGCTCGGGTCCGTGGGCCAGGGCAACTACAGCGCGGCCAAGGCCGGGATCCTGGGGCTGACCCTGGTGTCGGCCGCGGAGATGGGCCGCTACGGGGTCCAGGTCAACGCGATCGCCCCCGCGGCGCGGACCCGCATGACGGAGCAGACCTTCGCGGACACCATGGCCGCCCCGGAAGCCGGGGCCTTCGACGCGATGGCCCCGGAGAACGTGTCCCCGCTGGTGGTGTGGCTCGGCTCCGACGCCTCGGCCGGGGTCACGGGCCGCGTCTTCGAGGCGGAGGGCGGCCGCATCACGGTCATGGAGGGCTGGCGGCCCGGCCCCACGGCCGACCGCGGAGCGCGGTGGACTCCGTCGGACGCGGGGGAGGCGGCGGCGAAGCTCCTCGCGGAGTCGGAGCGGCCGCAGCCGGTGTACGGGGCGCGCTGACGGGACCCGAGGGAGGCGCCCCGAGGGGCGGCCCGAGGGGGGGCCCGTACTCCGCGCCGGCCGCGTCTGCGGGGTGGGCCGGTGCGGAGCGGGGCCGTGCCCTCAGCGGGTGGCGGGCTTCGGGGTAGGGGTGGGCTTCGGGGTCGGTGCGGCGGGAACCACCACGAAGTTGTACTCGTGGATCGTCGCCGCGTGTCCGCAGACTCCGTCCTTGCCGGCGAACCGGCCGTAGTCGAAGGTGAACCCGTCGCCGGCCTTGGACCGGCGGTCGGCCATCACCCGCATCTTCACGTCGGAGCGGGCCCCAGGCTTCAGGGCCCGCGCGACGGTGGCGAATTCCGCGGGGCTCGTGGGCATCGGCCGCCACTTCTTCGCGGCCTTGTCGTACCACTGCGTCGTGATCTTGATGCGCGGGGAGTTGGTCCCCTCCAGCCACGCGGTGGTGTCCGCGTTCGCGCCGATCGCGGCCAGCGGGCTCGCGGAGATGTTGACCGTGCGGAACGTGAAGGTGGACCAGGTGCCCGCGACGAGCCGGGTCGGGAAGCCCAGCAGCTCGGTGGTGGTCCGCGGGGTCTGCGTCCACGTCGTGCAAGTGGGGAAGGAGTCGGCGGGCGTCGGCGTGGCCGTGGCCCCGGCCGCGGCCGGCTGGGCGACGGCGGCGGGAGCCGACATCAGGACGGCGGGCGCCACGACGGTGGTCGCGGCCAGGGTTGCCAGGATGCGGCGAAGGTTCATTGAGCTCTCTTTGCTGGGCTGGTGCTGTCGTTCCGCTGAAGCTCCGGGCGGTGCGCCGCCCGGGGCCCGTGCGCGCGGTGGCGCATGCGCGAGCCGCACGTAAGACCGCGGAACGTCTCCCGGGGTTGCCCGGAACGTGCGGATTCCTTTCCGGACCGGCCTTTCCCGGTGGCCGGGAAAACGCCCTCCCGGCGCCGGACAGGGGCCGTCTAGCCTCGCCGCACCGAACCCGCCCCCACCGCACGCAAGGACCCGCACATGCTCTCGGACCGCCACCGGCTCCACGTCGCGCAGCAGCTGCGATCCGCCGAGCACGGGCGGACGCCCGTCGAACCCCTCGGCGCCCGCTTCCCCGGCATCGACACCGAGGACGCCTACGAGATCCAGCTCCTCAACATCCGCCACCGCCTCGCGGCCGGCGATCGCGTCACCGGGCACAAGGTCGGGCTGTCGTCCCCCGTCATGCAGGCCATGATGGGCGTCGACGAACCCGACTACGGGCACCTGCTGCACTCCATGGAGCTGCACGAGGACACCCCGGTCCCCGCCGCCGCGTACTGCGCGCCGCGCGTCGAGGTCGAGGTCGGCTTCGTGCTCGGCGAGGACCTCCCCGGCGAGGGCTGCAGCGTCGCCGACGTACTGGCCGCCACCGAGCGGGTCGTCCCGGCCCTGGAACTCATCGACAGCCGGATAGCCGACTGGCGGATCACCATCGCCGACACCATCGCCGACAACGCCTCCTCCGCCGGATACGTCACCGGCGAGGGCCGCGCCCCGCGCGAGCTGGACCTGAAGGCCGTCGACGCCACCCTGACCAACGGATCCGACACCCTGGCGAGCGGCCGCAGCGACGCCGTGCTCGGCGATCCGGCCGCCTCCGTCGCCTGGCTGGCCCGCACCGTCGCCCGCTTCGGGGTCCAGCTCCGCAAGGGCCACCTGATCCTGCCCGGGTCCTGCACCCGCGCCGTGGACGTGACCGCCGGGCGGACGTACACCGCCGACTTCACCGGGCTCGGCCCGGTGTCCCTCTCCTTCTCCTGAGGTGATCACGATCAGTACGAAAACGCAGCCACAGACGCAGCCGAAGACGAAAGCGACCGCCGCCATCGTCGGCTCCGGGAACATCGGGACCGACCTGCTCTACAAACTCCTGCGCTCCCCGCACATAGAACCCCGCTGGATGATCGGCGTGGACCCCGCCAGCGAGGGCCTCGCCCGCGCCCGCCGCGCCGGAATCGAAGCCTCCCACGAGGGCGTGGACTGGCTGCTGGCCCAAGGCGAGCTGCCGGACCTGGTCTTCGAGGCCACCTCCGCCTACGTGCACCGCTCCAACGCCCCGCGCTACGCCGAACTCGGCATCAAGGCCGTCGACCTGACCCCCGCCGCCGTCGGCCCCGCCGTCGTCCCGCCCGCGAACCTGACCGCCCACCTCGACCGGGCCAACGTCAACATGATCACCTGCGGCGGCCAGGCCACCATCCCCATGGTGTACGCCGTCTCCCGCGTGGTCCCCGTCGCCTACGCGGAGATCGTCGCCTCGGTGGCCTCCGTCTCGGCCGGCCCCGGCACCCGCGCCAACATCGACGAGTTCACCCGTACCACCTCCCGGGGCATCGAGGAGATCGGCGGCGCCGCCCGCGGCAAGGCCATCATCATCCTCAACCCCGCCGCCCCGCCGGTCATCATGCGCGACACCGTCTTCTGCGCGATCCCGGCCGACGCCGACCGCGAGGCCATCACCGCCTCCGTCAAGCAGGTCGCCGAGGACGTGGCCTCGTACGTACCCGGCTACCGGCTGCGCACCGAGCCGCAGTTCGACGATCCCTCCCCGCTCAACGGGGGCATGGCCCGGGTCGCGATCTTCCTGGAGGTGGAGGGCGCCGGCGACTACCTGCCGCCCTACGCCGGAAACCTCGACATCATGACCGCCGCCGCCACCAAGGTCGGCGAGGAGTTCGCGAAGGGGCTGCAGAAATGACGGACCACCCGGGCTACCCGAGCTACTCCGACACCCTCGACATCCGGATCACCGACTCCTCCCTGCGCGACGGCTCGCACGCCAAGCGCCATCAGTTCACGGGTGAGGACGTACGGTCGATCGTCTCCGCGCTCGACGGCGCGGGGGTCCCCGTCATCGAGGTCACGCACGGCGACGGACTCGGCGGGTCCTCCTTCAACTACGGCTTCTCCAGGACCCCCGAGCAGGAGCTCATCAAGATCGCCGCCGATACGGCGCGCCACGCGAAGATCGCCTTCCTGATGCTTCCGGGCCTCGGCGTGAAGGACGACATCCGCGCCGCCCACGGCAACGGCGGACAGATCTGCCGGATCGCCACCCACTGCACCGAGGCCGACATCTCCGTCCAGCACTTCGGGCTCGCCCGCGAGATGGGTCTGGAGACCGTCGGCTTCCTGATGATGGCCCACTCCACCACCCCCGAGAACCTGGCCCGCCAAGCCCGGATCATGGCCGACGCCGGCTGCCAGTGCGTGTACGTCGTCGACTCCGCGGGCGCCATGGTCATGGACGAGGTCACCGACCGGGTCGCCGCGCTCGTCGCCGAGCTGGGCTCCGACGCCCAGGTCGGCTTCCACGGGCACGAGAACCTCGGCCTGGGCGTGGGCAATTCGGTCGCCGCCGTCCGCGCGGGCGCCCTCCAGATCGACGGTTCCACCCGGCGCCTCGGCGCGGGCGCCGGCAACACGCCCGTCGAGGCCTTCGCCGCCGTCTGCAAGAAGATGGGCATCCGTACCGGCATCGACGTCCTGAAGATCATCGACGCGGCCGAGGACGTGGTGCGCCCCGTCATGGACGACGAGTGCACCCTCGACCGCATGGCCCTGCTCATGGGTCACGCCGGCGTCTACTCCAGCTTCCTCAAGCACGCCTACCGGCAGGCCGAGCGCTACGGGGTCTCCGGCGCGCAGATCCTCCTGCGCGCGGGCGAACGCCGCCTCGTCGGCGGCCAGGAGGACCAGCTCATCGACATCGCGCTCGAACTCGCCGCCACATCCAGGCCCGCCGACGTTTGAGGCGCGGGGTCTGGGGCGGAGCCCCGGGAAGCGGCGGCCCGCCCGCCCACGAACCGAACCACACCACAACGAAGTGGAGGGTCACCCGTGACCGCAATCGAAGAAGAGCCCCGTGTCATCGAAGCCGCCGCCGTGCCCGCGAGGTTCGCCCGCGGCTGGCACTGCCTCGGCCTCGCCGCCGCCTTCAAGGACGGTGCCCCCCACGAGATCGAGGCCTTCGGCACGAAACTCGTCGTCTTCCAGGGCGCCGAGAGCGGCGAGCTGAGCGTCCTGAACGCCTACTGCCCCCACATGGGCGGCAACCTCGCCCACGGCACCGTCAAGGGCGACACCGTCGCCTGCCCCTTCCACGACTGGCGCTGGTCCGCAGACGGCCGCTGCGCCGCCATCCCCTACGCCCGCCGCGTCCCGCCCCGCGCCAGGACCCGGGCCTGGACCACCCTTGAGCGAAACGGCCAGCTCTACGTCTGGAACGACCCGGAGGGCAACCCGCCCCCGCCCGAGGTCACGATCCCCGTCATCGAGGGCGTCGGCGACCCCGAGTGGAGCGACTGGAGCTGGAACTTCCTGCGCGTGGAGAACTCCAACTGCCGCGAGATCGTCGACAACGTCGTCGACATGGCGCACTTCTACTACGTGCACTACGCCTTCCCGCACTACTTCAAGAACGTCTTCGACGGCCACGTCGCCACCCAGTACATGGAGTCCACCCCGCGCGGCGACGTGGACCTCGGCACCCTCTCCACCGGCGGCGGCCTGCGCTCGGACGCCTCGTACTACGGCCCCTCGTACATGATCGACAAGCTGTGGAGCGACATCGGCGGCGGCGTCGAACTCGAATCGGTCCTCATCAACTGCCATTACCCGATCGACGAGAACAGCTTCATGCTCATGTACGGGACCATCGTCAAGAAGCTCCCCGGCATGAGCGACGAACAGGCCGCCGAAGCCGCCCGCCTCACCTCCGAAGGCCTCGCCGTCGGCTTCGAGCAGGACGTCGAGATCTGGAAGAACAAGACCCGCATCGACAACCCGCTCCTCACCGAGGAGGACGGCCCCGTCTACCAGCTCCGCCGCTGGTACGAGCAGTTCTACGTGGACGCCGCCGACGTCAAGGACGAGATGGTCCGCCGCTTCGAGTTCGAGATCGACACCGCCCGCGCCACCGCCGCCTGGAAGGCCGAGGTCGCCGAGAACCTCGCCCGCCGCGCGGCCGGGACCCCGTGATGACCCCCGTGGTGTGCGGGGAGTGCGCCGCGGTGGTGCTGTGCGAGAAGTTCAGCCCCGCCCACACCCAGGTCCAGTGGACCGAGGAGGCAGCCGAGGCCTGTCCGCGCATCGCCGCCGAGACCGGGGCGGGCCGCCCCAGCGGCCGCGTCCGCTCCTGCGAGGCCCTGCGCGCGGGCATCGAGGCCGCCGTCCTGGCGGGCCGCCTGGAGGTGCCGGCCGATGTCTGACACCGACGGTCGTACGAAGACCCGCGCCGCGGGGGTACCCAGCCCGGCCCCGGCTGCCGCCCGGGGCGGAGCAACCAGCAGGCTGCTGGTCCGCGTCACGGACCGGATCCAGGAGACCCCCGAGGCGGTCTCCCTCGTACTCGACGCGGAACTCCCGTACCGCCCGGGTCAGTTCCTCACCGTCAAGGTGCCGGGGGGAGCCGCCCGCTGCTACTCCCTGGCCGGCTCCCCGCACGCCGGGGACCCGCTGCGCATCACCGTCAAACGGGTCCCCGGCGGCGTCGGCTCCGGCTGGCTGTGCCAGGACGTGGCCATCGGCGACGAGCTGGAGATCCTGCCCCCCGCGGGCACCTTCACCCCGCCCGACCTGGACCGGGACCTGCTCCTGGTGGCGGGCGGCAGCGGCATCACCCCGGTGCTGTCGGTCGCGAAGTCGGCGCTCCTGGCCGGCCGGAGCCACGTCGCCCTGGTGTACGCCAACCGCGACCCCGGCTCGGTGATCTTCCGCGACGAGCTGTGGGGGCTCGCCGAGGAACACCCCGGGCGGCTCACCGTCGTGCACTGGCTGGAGACCCTCCAGGGACTGCCGACCGCCCCGCAGCTGGGCCCGCTCGTGGCCCCGTACGCGGGCCGCGAGGCCTACCTGTGCGGGCCCGCTCCGCTGATGGACGCGGCGGAGGCGGCCGTTCGCTCCGCGGGGGGACAGGGCCGGTCGATCCACCGGGAGCGGTACTTCTCCCTGAGCGGTGACGTCTTCACCCCGGCGGTGGCGGCCCCCGCGCCGGGTCCCGCCCCCGCTCCCGCCGCGGCCGGGGCGGGCGGCACCACCGCCGAGGTGGAGTTCGAGGGGGCCGTGCACACCGTGGACTGGACCGCGGGGACCCCGCTGCTCGACGTCCTGCTCGCCGCAGGCGTCCCCGCTCCGTACTCCTGCCGCGAAGGTGCTTGCAGCGCGTGCTGCTGCCGGGTGCTGGAAGGCGAGGTCAAGATGGTCCGAAACGAGGTCCTGGCCCCCGAGGACCTGGCGGACGGCTACGTCCTGGCCTGCCAGGCCCTGCCGCTCGGAGACCGCGTCCGCATCAGCTACGACGGCTGAACGGCCCCGCCGAACGGCCGCGGGCCCGGCCCCCTGGCGAGGGGTCGGGCCCGGACTCGTTCACTCGTGCGTTGGGGTACCACTACCCACTACATCCACTCGCTGAACCGCAGCCACCCCATCATGTTGTCCATCGCCTGCGCCGAGACCGCCGGCTCCAGGTCCCGCGCCGGCGCGGCCGCGGCCCGCCCCGGCCGGCCCGGTCCGTACAGCTCCCGCCACACCGACCGCGCGCAGGCCAGTACCGCCGGCGCGAGGCGGGCCGTCTCCCGGTCGCCCCGGCAGGAGGACACCGAGACCGCGGCCACGGCCCGCCCGGCGCCCCGCAGCGGAGCGGCCACGCAGCAGATGCCCCGGAAGCTCTCCTCCCGGTCGTACGCCACCCCGCGCTCGCGGACCGCCGTCAGCTCCGAACGCAGAGCGAGCGGCCGGATCAGGGTGCGCGCGGTGCGCGGGCGCAGCCCCTGCGCGAGGACGTGTTCCACCGCGGCGGGATCACTGAACGCGAGGATCGCCTTGCCGGCGGCCGTGCAGTACGCCGGCATCCGGCCGCCGACCCGCGAGGGCACCGTGGTGGCCTCCGAACCGCCGATCCGCTCCAGGCACACCACCTCGGCCCCGTCGAGCACCGACAGGTGCACCACCCGGCCCGTCTGCTCGTGCAGCGCGTGCAGGAGCGGCAGCGCGGCCCGGCGCAGCCGGTTGTGGTGGGAGGCGAGCGCGCCCAGCTCCAGCATGCGCATGCCCATGCGGTAGTCCCGGCCCTCGCGGTCCAGCCAGCGCAACTGCACCAGCTGGTCGAGGATCCGGTGGGCGGAAGAACGTGGGATTCCGGAGCGGCGTACGACCTCGGTGAGCGACAGCCGCGGCTGTGGACCCTCGAAGGCGCCCAGCACTTTCGCGGCCTTCTCCAGCAGCGAAAGCGGTGCGAGCTCGGTCTCCGCGACCTGCTCCATGAACTGGTCAAGCACGAGAAAACCCCCTGCGTGAGGCGTTGGGGCGACCCTGCCACGCGCCCCCGGCCGGAGGGAAGCACCCGGAGGGGTCTATTTCATTCAGTAATACTTCAAGTAGTCGTTTCGAGGAGTTCCGGGGAGCGTCGGAGAACTTCCGAGGAGCTTCCCGCTCAGCGGGAACAGCTCGTTCCGCACCCCGCACCACCCGGCGTACGTTCCTCGCCATCGATCCCGAACACCCGAAGATCCTTGATCTGAGAAGGGGACACCATGAGTGACGAAGAGGTCCTCGCAGCGGTCCGCGCCCTCGCCCCCGCCCTCCGCGAGCGCGGCGCAGAGGCCGAAAGCCTGCGCAAAGTCCCCGAGGCGAGCATCAAGGAACTCGCCGCCACCGGCTTCTTCCGGCTGCTCCAGCCCAAGGCCCACGGCGGGTACGCCGCCGACCCCGCCGTCTTCTACGCCGCCGTCAAGGACATCGCCAAGGCCTGCGGCTCCACCGGCTGGGTCGCCTCCGTCGTCGGCGTCCACCCCTGGCACGTCGCCCTCTACGACCCCCGCGCCCAGGAAGAGGTCTGGGGCCAGGACCGCGACACGCGGATCTGCTCCTCCTACGCCCCCACCGGCAAGGTCACCCCGGTCGACGGAGGCTTCACCCTCAGCGGCCGCTGGCACTTCTCCTCCGGCTGCGACCACGCCGACTGGGCCCTGCTCGGCGGTCTGGTCACCGACGCCGAAGGCCGCCCCGTCGACATGCGGACCTTCCTGATCCCGCGCTCCCAGTACCGCATCGACGAGGTCTGGGACACCGTCGGCCTGCGCGGCTCCGGCTCCAACGACATCGTCGTCGAGGACGTGTTCGTCCCCGAACACCGCGCCCTCAGCTTCGGCCCCGTCACCGCCCTCCAGGTACCCGGCCACCGCCTCAACCCCGAGCCGCTCTACCGGCTCCCCTACGCCTCCGTCTTCACCACCACCATCTCCACCCCCATCGTCGGCATCGCCGAAGGCGCCTACGAGGACTACGTCGCCGCGACCCGCGAACGCTTCCGCATCTCCTACGGCCAGCAGGTCGCCGAGGACCCCTTCGCGCAGGTCCGCATCGCCCGCGCCGCCAGCGACATCGACGCCTCCTGGCTCCAGCTCCAGCGCAACATCTCCGAGCTCTACTCCCTCGCCGAACGCGGCGAGGAACTCCCCACGCCGCTGCGCACCCGGGCCCGCCGCGACCAGGTCCTCGCCACCGAGCGCTGCGTCGCCGCCGTCGACCTCCTCATGGAGAACGCGGGCGGCAGCGCCATGCGCACCGGCCCCAACCCCGTGCAGCGCGCCTGGCGCGACGTCCACACCGGGCGCGGCCACGCCGCCAACGACCCGGAGCGGGCCCTGGTCCTGTTCGGGCAGGGCGCACTCGGCCTCGACATCCAGGACACCATGCTGTGAGCGCGCAGGGATTCACGTACGAGAACACCTCCCGCACCGCCAAGGCCGGCGGGATGGCCCTGCACTACCACGAGGCGGGCCCCCAGGACGGGCCCGTCGTGATCATGCTGCACGGCGGCGGGCCCGGCGCCTCCGGCTGGTCCAACTTCGGCGGCAACCTGCCCCACTTCGCCGAGCGCTTCCGCACCCTGCTCGTCGACCAGCCCTGCTACGGCCGCTCCGACAAGCCGGAACCCGACCGCGACTACTTCGGCTTCAGCGCGAACGCCGTGCTCGCCCTCATGGACGAACTCGGCATCGAGCGGGCGCACTTCATCGGCAACTCCCTCGGCGGAGGCACCGCCACCCGGCTCGTCCTGGACCACCCCGAACGCGTCGGCAAGCTCCTGCTCATGGGCCCCGGCGGGATCTCGCTCAACCTCTTCTCCGCCGACCCCACCGAAGGCATCAAGCGGCTCTTCGAGTTCAGCCTCGCCCCGGAGCCCACCCGCGAGCAGATGCGGACCTTCCTCACCACCCTCGCCCACGACCCGGCGATCGTCACCGACGCCCTCGTCGAGGAGCGCTACGCCCAGGCCACCGACCCCGAAGCCAGGCTCGGCAACGCCCGCATGGGCGCCTCCTTCGCCAAGTGGCCCGAGGCCGCCATGCTCTGGCGCGAAGCGCACCGCATCAGCCGCCCCGTCCTGCTGACCTGGGGCCGCGAGGACCGCGTCAACCCGGTCGACGGCGCCTTCCTCGCGCTGAAGACCATCCCCGACGCCCGCCTGCACGTCTTCCCGCACTGCGGGCACTGGGCGCAGACCGAGGCCGCCGACGAGTTCAACCGCCTCGCCACCGACTTCTTCCTCCACTGACCCACAGCTGACCCCACAGCTGATCCCACCGCTGATCCCACAGCTGATCCCACAGCTGATCCCAGCACCGATCCCACCGGGGAGTTCCCGCATGGACATCCGCGCACTCGGCTACCTCCGCATCGAGACCGCCGACCTCGCCGCCTGGCGCACCTACGTCCTCGACATCCTCGGCATGGCCGAAGCCGCAGGCACCACGGACACCCGCCTCAACATCCGCATCGACGACCGCACGCACCGCTTCCAGTTCGTCGCCGGCACCCAGGACCGGCTGCTCGCCGCCGGCTTCGAAGTCGCGAACGCCCGCGCCCTCGAAGACGCCGCCGCCGCACTGGAGGCCGCCGGCCACCCCGTCAAGCAGGGCGACGCCGAGACCCTCGCCGACCGCCGCGTCCAGGGCCTGATCCACTGCGAGGACCCCAGTGGCAATCCCCTGGAGATCTACTGGGGCCAGGCCCAGGACCACACCCCGCTCGCAGCCCGCTACGGCAACCGGTTCGTCACCGGCGGCCGCGAGGGCGGCCTCGGCCTCGGCCACGTCGTCCTGCCCGCCGCCGACACCGAGGCCACCCTCGACTTCTACGAGAACCTCCTCGGCTTCCAGCTGCGCGACTCGATGCGGCTGCCCCCGGTCGCCGTCCCCACCGGCAAGCCCGGCCAGGACTTCTACTGGATGCACTTCCTCAGCCCCAACCGCCGCCACCACAGCCTCGGGCTCTACCCCGGCGCGCTGCCGCCCGGCATCGTCCACTTCATGGTCGAGCTGGAGACCCTCGACGACGTCGGCTACTGCCTCGACCGCATGAACCGGGCGGGCATCCCCATCGCCTCCACCCTCGGCCGGCACTCCAACGACCACATGGTCTCCTTCTACGCCCAGGCCCCCGGCGGCTTCCAGGTCGAGTACGGCTGGGACGGCCTGCTCGTCGACCCCGCCACCTGGACCGCGAAGGAGATCACCGCGGACAGCTTCTGGGGCCACCAATGGAACGGCTGACCGGCCCCGCCGCGGGCGCGGTCGACCCGGCAGTCCCGGTCGCCTCCGGAATCCCGGCCTCCGGAACCCCGGTCGACCCCGCAGTCCCGGTCGACCCCGCCCTGTTCCGCGAGGTCCTCGGCGCCTTCGCCTCCGGCATCACCGTCGTCGCGGCCGTCGCGGACGACGGCCGCCCGGCCGGGCTGGCCTGCCAGTCCTTCGCCTCCCTCTCCCTCGACCCGCCGCTGGTCCTGCTCTGCGTGGGCAAGGGCTCCTCCAGCTGGCCCAAGGTGCGGGCCGCCGGCCGCTTCGGCGTCAGCATCCTCGCCGAGGACCAGCGCGCCGTCTGCGAGGCACTCGGCCGCCGCGGCGAGGACAAGTTCGCGGGCGTCGACTGGGAACTCTCCGCCCACCGAGCCGTCCGCGTCACCGGCGCCCTCGCCACCGTCGACTGCGCCCTCGAAGAGGTCCACGAGGCGGGCGACCACTACCTCGTCACCGCCCGGGTCCTCGAACTGAGCGCCAGCGACGGCGGATCACCCCTCCTCTACTACCGCAGCGCCTACGCCACGGGAGCCTTCGGATGACCACCGAGCCCGCCACCGAGCCCGCCACCGAGCACCTCACCGAACACGCCTACGACGTGGTGGTCGTCGGCTCCGGCGCCGCCGGATTCGCCGCCGCCGTCACCGCCCGGCTCCGGGGCCTGAGCGTCCTCGTCGTGGAGAAGACCGACACCTACGGCGGTTCCACCGCCCTGTCCGGCGGCGCGATCTGGGTCCCGGGCAACTTCCACCTCGACCGCGCCGGCCTCGCCGACACCCGGGAGAAGGCCCGCGCCTACCTCGACGCCACCGTCGGCGACCGGGTCCCGGCCGCGCGCAAGGACGCGTACCTCAGCCACGGGCCGCGCATGGTCAGGGAGTTCCACGACCGCACCGAGATCCGCTTCATGTACACCCCCGGCTACTCGGACTACTTCCCCGAGGAGCAGGGCGGCATGGCGCAGGGCCGCTCCATCGAGCCGTGCATCGTCGACTTCAAGCGG
Source organism: Streptomyces sp. AP-93 (assembly GCF_022808175.1). GTDB lineage: Bacteria > Actinomycetota > Actinomycetes > Streptomycetales > Streptomycetaceae > Streptomyces. The sequence continues at coordinate 653,254 of NZ_JALGBX010000001.1, forward strand.
CTCGGCGAGCTCGGCGCCTCCATGCGCCGGGCCGGACTGCCCACGTACGGGCTGACCATGACCTCGTACGACTTCCGCTTCCTGAACATGGTCAGCCGCACCTGGGCGGGCAAGAAGACCTCCGTCAAGGTGGGCCTGCGCGCGGTCAAGGCCCTGGCCACCCGCCGCAAGCTGCTCTCCCTCGGCGAGGCGCTCATCGCCCGCATGCGGCTCTCCCTGGACGCGCTCGGCGGCGAACTGTGGCTGTCGGCGCCCCTGACCGGCCTGGTCACGGACCCGGCCGGCCGGGTGACGGGCGTACGGGTCCTGCGCGCCGGGCGCGAAGTGACCGTAGCGGCGCGGGGCGGGGTGGTACTGGCCTCGGGCGGGTTCTCGCACGACCAGGCACTGCGCGAGAAGCACCTGCCCGCGCCCACGTCCACGGCCTGGACGCACGCCTCGGAGGGCCAGACCGGCGATGCCCTCACGCTCGGTGAGGAGCTGGGGGCCGCCACCGACCTGCTGGACAAGGTCTGGGGCGCGCCGTCGGTGTGCCCGCCGGGGGAGAAGCCCTTCTTCCTCGTCGCCGACCGGGGCATCCCCGGCATGGTCATCGTCAACGAGGCGGGGGAGCGCTACGCCAACGAGGCCCTGCCATACCACGCGTTCGTGGACCGGATGTACGCCGCCGACCGGCCCGACGCCAGGACCGTGCCGTCCTGGCTGATCCTGGACGCCCGCTCCAAGGCCCGGTACATCTTCGCCGGCCTCTTCCCCGGGCAGCCCTTCCCCAAGAAGTGGCTGGAGAGCGGCTTCCTGAAGAAGGCCGACACCGTGGAGGAACTGGCCCGGCAGATCTCCGCCCCCGCCCTGCCCGCCGCGATCAGCCGCTTCAACTCCTTCGCCGAGGTGGGCACCGACAAGGACTACGGGCGCGGCGAGAGCGTCTACGACCGCTACTACGGCGACCCGACGCTGCCCAACCCGAACCTGGCGCCGATCGAGAAGGGCCCCTTCTACGCGGTCCCCGTGCACCCGGGGGACATCGGCACCAAGGGCGGCCTCGTCACGGACACCGACGGCCGGGTGCTCCGCGAGGACTCCACACCGATCCCGGGGCTCTACGCCTCCGGCAACTGCTCGGCGGCGGTGATGGGGGAGACCTACCCCGGACCGGGCGCGACGATCGGCCCCGCGATGGCCTTCAGCTGGGCCGCCGTCAACGCGATCGCCGCCTCGCTGGGCTAACGGGCATTCCGTGATATCCGGTACGATCGCCAAGTCCCGTAAGGGATAGGGCGATAGGACGCCCTGTGGGAGTCAACCGCATTGTGTCTGTCCCCGGCTTGCCGGTACGGATCGCGCGGCAGCACGATGTTTGAGCCGTGCCTCTGCTCCCCGAATGCCGGACCAGCGCCCTGAGCGACCCCGGATGAGCCGCCCTCGGGCGACCACGCCGGACAGCCCAGGAACCGCCCCGGCTGCAATCCGTCATCCCCACAGGAGCAACGGATCAAGTCTTAGGAGAGCTTGCCGTCGTAGTCCGGCAGCTTGGCGGTCCGCTCAGCGTGGCCGCTGACGAGGTCGCTCCGGTTGTTGCCGACCGGGGCGGGCCGCGTCGATCACGGCGGCGAGGTCGTGCTGCCAGGTGGCGCTGTCGATGCCGAGGATCGCCACGTTGCCGCCGGGGGCGGAAGCGGTGACGGCCGTGACGGCGGACTGACGGGGGCCGCCTGGGCGGCGGTGGCCGGAACCAGGGCCAGTACGGCTGCGGCTACGGCCACTGCGGCGGCAGTGGTACGGGTGCTGCGCATGGGGGACGCTCCTCGATCACGTGTTGGCATGTACGTGACCAGGCTGGAGATCGTCCGTCCTCATGTCTACTGGCTGGTAAGTAACTTTTCATGGCCGCGCGGTGAACCTCCGTCACGCGCCGGCCTAGGTGTCGCAGTCCAGCACCGCGCGGCACAGTCCGCAGCGGGCCCGCACCGGACCGCGGCCCGCCGGCAGCCGCAGCCGCTGGCCGCACACCGGGCACGGGAAGCTCACCCGCAGCCCGCCCGGGTCCTCCTCGAAGCCGTACGCGGCCCCGGGCGGGGCGGCCCCGGTCCGGCGGGCCGCCGCGTACCGGAGCCGCTCCCGGCGGCCCGCGGCCGCGAGGGGGGCCCGGCGCAGGTCCCGGTCGGCCAGGGCGCGGCCGCGCACGTACGCCTCGTAGGCCTGCGGACTGGTGAACCACGCGGAGAGGTCCTCGCCGCCGAGGAACCGGCCGCGCTTGGCGAGGACGTAGCCGAACTCCTCCGGGGTGAGGTAGCCGAGCTTCTGGTGGGTGAGCTCGTCCTCCCGGTAGGCGTCGAGCAGCAGCCAGCCGGTGCCCAGGCAGGCGGCGGCGGTGTCGGTGAGGATCTCGTTGCCGAGGGTCGTGGGGAAGCGCAGGTCCAGGCGGTGCAGCAGTACGTGCGTGACTTCGTGGGCGAGGGCGGCCGCCAGGTCGCGGCGGTGGACGCGGAAGCGGTCGTTGACCTCGACGAAGTACTCGGGCCCGGCGGCCAGTTCCACGGTCGCCGCCTCCTCCATCGCCCGGAAACCCACGATCAGGCGCGCGTCGGGCAGCCGCAGCGCGCGGACCATCGCGGAAGCCACCCGGTGGGCGCCGAGGTACAGGTCCTCGGAGGCGGGGAAGGCCGCGTCGGCGGGGGCGAAGGCGGTGTCGTAGGCGCGGATCCCGTCGGCGGACAGCCGCCGGAACAGCGCGGTGACGGCCGCGCGGACCGTCTCCAGGTGAGGAAATCCGTGCTCGATCGGGCTGCTGCGCCGACCGTTGTGCGTCATGGGGCACCTCCGGCCGGAAGTTGTCCGAAAACGCGTTCTTGATGGGCCCGGTGCGAGCGGTGTGTCATGTCCCCGTCACCCATGCGGTCTGTCCCACCCGTCATGCGGTGACGCGCACGGCCCAACCCCCCACGAAAGGCAGTGTGTCGACTGTGTCCAGCCTCGTCACCACCCTCAAGCGCGCCCTCGCCGTCGGAGCGGTGGCCCTCGCGGCCGTCAGCCTCCAGCCCGGCACCGCCACCGCCGGCACGGCGCCCGTCGTAGGCGGAACGCCCGCCGCCCAGGGTGAGTTCCCCTTCATGGTCCGGCTCTCCATGGGCTGCGGCGGCGCCCTCTACACCCAGCAGATCGTCCTCACCGCCGCCCACTGCGTGAACGGCTCCGGCAACAACACCACCATCACCGCCACCGCCGGAGTCGTCGACCTGCGCAGCTCCAGCGCCATCAAGGTCAAGTCCACCAAGGTCCTCCAGGCCCCCGGCTACAACGGCACGGGCAAGGACTGGGCGCTGATCAAGCTCGCGCAGCCCATCAACCTGCCCACCCTCAAGATCGCCGAGACCAAGGCCTACGACAACGGCACCTTCACCGTCGCCGGCTGGGGCGCCACCCGGGAAGGCGGAGGCCAGCAGCGCTACCTGCGCAAGGCCACCGTCCCCTTCGTCTCCGACGCCTCCTGCCAGGCCTCCTACGGCAGCTCCCTCGTGCCCGCCGAGGAGATCTGCGCCGGATTCGACGCGGGCGGCATCGACACCTGCCAGGGCGACTCCGGCGGCCCCATGTTCCGCCGGGACAACACCAACGCCTGGATCCAGGTCGGCATAGTCAGCTGGGGCGAAGGCTGCGCCCGCCCCGACTACCCCGGCGTCTACACGGAGGTCTCCACCTTCGCCGCAGCGATCAAGAGCGCGGCCGCCACGCTCTGACGGCTCCCCGCTCCTGCTGCCGTCCTCCCAGTTCCCCTCCTCCCTGTTGCCCTCCTCCTCCCGGCCCATCTGACAGGGGCCGGAAGAACGAGGCGCAATGCCCCACATGTCCGTAAGGTCGACCGCAGTACCGTGAGGCCGGAACGACGCCGTTCCGGCCTTGCGGCATGCTCCCGGCGGTCTGCTGTGCGGTTGCGGGCCGAGGCGCCCGCAGGTCCCATGGAGAGATCCCACCGGGTGGGAATGCCGGGGAAGCCGGGACGGCACAGGCAACGGGCGACAGTGGGGCAGGCGGCGCATGACGATCAGAGTGATCATCGCGGACGACCAGGAGATGGTCAGGACCGGCTTCCGGATGATCCTCGAAAGCCAGCCGGACATCGAGGTGGTCGCCGACGTCGTCGACGGCGAAGCTGCCCTCGCGGCCGTCGCCGAACACCGGCCCGACGTCCTACTCCTCGACATCCGCATGCCCAAGCTCGACGGGCTCGAAGTCACCCGCCGGCTCTCGGGCCGCGAAACCCCCCGCATCGTCATCGTCACCACCTTCGACCTCGACGAGTACGTCCACGCGGCGCTCCGGGGCGGAGCGTCCGGCTTCCTCCTCAAAGACGCGAGCCCGGCCATGCTGGTTGAAGCGGTGCGGGCGGCAGCCGTCGGGGACTCTCTCGTCTCACCCGCCATCACCGTACGGTTGCTGCGCGAAATGGCCCACCGCACCCCGGCCGCCGCCGCGGCCGCCCGCCGCCCGGCGGAGCCCCTGACGGACCGGGAGCGCGAGGTCGTACGCTGTCTCGCGCGCGGGCTGACCAACGCCGAGATCGCGGGGGAGCTCTTCGTCTCCCTCTCCACGGTCAAGACCCACCTGGCCAACGTCCAGGCCAAACTGGACGCCCGCAACCGCGTGGAAATCGCCGCCTGGGCCTGGGAAAGCGGCCTGGCAGGCACCCCGGCGTGACCCACCCCCACCCGACCGCCCCCGACCACCCCCCAACCGCCGCGGGGCAGCCCCAGCCGTGCCGACGTCCGGGTGCCGGGGGGCGGAACCCGTCGTGCCGGTGTTCGCGTACCGGGGGCCAGACCCCGCCGCGTGGGTGTTCGGGTGCCGGGGGGCGGAAGCTGCTGTGTCGGTGTTCGGGTGCCGGGGGGCAGGATCGGCCTCGGCGCCCTTCGCTGGGCGCCGGGCAGAATCAACCCCTTCGCCGTTCGGGCGCAGCCCGCGAGAATCAGCCCCGTCAGCGTTCACGCACCGCCGGGCAAAATCAGCCCCGCCGGCGTTTGAGGCGCGGGGTCTGGGGCGGCGCCCCAGGAAGCCGGCGCACGCCGTCCCCGACGACACCGGCCACCACGGGTACGGGCACGGGCAGCGCCCCGGCGAACCACCGCCCCCAGCTGCGCCAAAGCCCCCACACCCCCGGCGGAGCCGCCCGGCCCCCGGGCGGAGCCACCCGCGCTGAGCCCCGTACCACCGGCGGAGCCACCCGCGGGGAGTCCCGTACCACCGGCGGAGCCACCCGCGGGGAGTCCCGTACCACCGGCGGAGCCACCCGCGAGGAGCCCCGTACCACCGGCCGAGCCGCCCACAGGCCCAGGGGCGCGGCATGAGCCCCCTGGGGCCATGGGCCCGCCGCCACCCCTACGCCGCGGACTGGATCCGCATCATCCTCTCCGTCACCCTCCTCGCCCTCGTCACCTTCGAGGGCGTCGTCCTCGCCCGCCAGCCCAGCACCCCGCACGCCGCCGTCTGGGTGTCCGGCATCCTCGTCTGCCTCAGCGCCGCGCCCTGGCCGGGCATCCCGCTCCTCGTCCGCGCCTGGTTCGCCGCCGCCGTCACCTGGACCGTCACCCTCTCCCTGATCTTCGGCAACCACCCCCTCGTCGTCTGGGGCGGCGGCGAAGCCATCGCCCTGCTCGTCCTGCTCACCCAGGTCCTGCTCCGCGCCCCCGCCCGCACCGCCGCCGTCCTCGGACCCCTCCTCGCCCTCGGCTGCATGTCGGTGCCCGTCCGCGACGCGGACCCGGGCCGCTTCACGCTGCTCTTCTCCGTGCTCGCCGTCGTCGTCACCGCGTACTCCCTGCTCCTGCGCCTGCAGTCCGTACAGCGCGTCCGCGAACTGCGCGCCGTACGCAGCGCCGAGCGCCTGGAGCTGGCGCGCGAGCTGCACGACCTCGTCGCCCACCACGTGACGGGGATCGTCGTCGAGGCGAGGGCCGCCCGCTACACCAAGGTCTCCGCCGAACGCGCCGGCGAGATCTTCGGCCGCATCGAGACCGCCGGGGACGAGGCGCTCGGCTCCATGCGCCGCCTGGTCAAGATCCTCCGCGAGGGCGCCGCGGACACCGACCCGGAGACGGGCAAGGGCACCGGCAAGACAGCCGGCAAGACAGCCGGCAAGGGCACCGGCAAGGCAGGCGGCTCCGCCGGCACGGCCCCCGTCGCCGGCCTCCGGGAGATCCGCGAGCTGACGGAACGGTTCGCCGCCACCGGCCCGCCCGTCGTCCTCTATGTGGAGGAGGGCCTGGAGGCCCGGCTCCCCGCCGACGTCGCCGCCACCGCCCACCGCATCGTCCTCGAAGCCCTCACCAACATCGGCAAACACGCCGCCACCGCCACCGCAGTCCGGGTCGGCCTGCGCACCGTCCCGGCGGGCCTGGAGGTCCGGATCGCCGACGACGGCGGCCGCCCCGCGAAACTCTCCGAGAACGCCCGCGGCGGCGGCTACGGCCTCGTCGGCATGGCCGAACGCGCCGAAGCCCTCGGCGGCTCCCTCACCGCCGGCCCCGCCCCGGAAGGCGGCTGGCTGGTCACGGCGCTCCTCCCTCTCTGACCTCTCCGACCTCTTCGACCCTCACCCCACTTGTCGATTATCGATATGGCCCGCTAGTCTCCGGCATATCGAAAAACGATAGGGGGGAACGCGGTGAACACGCGATTCACGAAAATCCTGGCCACCCTGACCTTTGGGCTGGCGATGCTCTGGGGGCTCACCTTCATCGGCACGGCCGTCTCACACCTGACCGACGACGGAGCGGTCTGCGTACAAACCGGCTTCTGGGCCAACGCCACCCTGGAGGGCGGCCTGCCGGTCGGCCAGGGCGTGGACGCCTCCAGCAGCGCCGCGCGGCTCTGCCAGAACGACCCCTCGGCCGCGCAGCGCGCCGCCGACCTCGGGGGCCAACTGCCCTGGCTGCTGTTCGCCTCCCTCGCCCTGCTGCTCTTCTCCCGGCTGCTCGATGCCGTCGTGTCCCAAGGGCCCTTCACCGACAAGATGGCGCGACGGCTCACCGTCCTCGGCTGGTTCGTCACCCTGGGCACACCGCTCGCGGGCCTCGTCGTAGGCTGGTCGCAATCCTGGCTCGCCGCCAGCATGGTGCCCATGGAGATGTCCGGACCGACGGTCTCCGAGCCGCAGGTGCTCATCCTCGCCGGCCTCGCCGCCGTCATCATGGGGAAGATCATGCGCGAGGGCGTGCGCATGCGAGAGGACCTCGAAGGGACCATCTGATGCCCGATGAGGAAATCCACGCGATCCGGATCCACCTCGACCGCGTCCTCGCCGAGCGCGGCATGACGCTCACCGAACTGTCCGCACAGGTCGGCATCACCGTCGTCAACCTGTCCGTGCTCAAGAACGGCCGGGCCAAGGCCATCCGCTTCTCCACCCTGTCCAGGATCTGCGACGTCCTCCAGTGCCAGCCCGGAGACCTGATCACCCACGACCCCGCCCAGCCCCACTAGATGATTGATTCCGTGGTCAGTGGTCGTAGGCGGTCAGTGATCGGATGACGGGTCCGCCGGTCTTGTGGTTGTG
>NZ_JALGBX010000020.1 GCF_022808175.1 Streptomyces sp. AP-93
ACATCGTCCGCGGCTACTTCGGCGGCCCACACGTCCGCTACGTCCTGGACGAGAACCCCATGAGTTTCTGATCAATAGGAACCGGTGGAAATAATTCCGATACGTGTGTCCGCCGTCACCTCATACCGCCTTTTCCGCGGAACGCAGCGGATTCAGCCGCTCGACGCCGAGCGCGGCACGCTTCTCCGGATCGGTGACTCCAAGGCCCTCCTCCGGTGCGAGGCACAGCACGCCGACCTTGCCGACGTGCTTGTTCTGCTGCACCAGCCGCGCGGCCTCCGCAACTTCCGACAGCGGATATACCTCCGACAGAACGGGTGAGAGCTGCCCCAGCTGGAACAGCCGATTGCATTCCCACTGCTCCTGCAGATTCGCGGCGTGGCTGCCGATGATGCGCTTCAGATTCATCCACAGGTAACGGTTGTCGAACTGGTGCTGATATCCGGTGCTGGACCCGCAGGTCACCACCACGCCACCACGCCGCACAACAAAGACGGAAATTCCGAAGGTGGCCTGCCCGATGAAATCGAAGACCACATGCGGATCCTCGCCCACCGCCGATCTGATCGCCCGGCCGAGCCGCTTGCCCAGCTCGATGGTCCGCTCCGGCGTCAGCGCGTCGTCACCGCCGAGGCCGATCTCGTTGCGGTCGATCACCACGTCACAGCCCAGCCGACGCAGGATCTCCGCCTTGCGCTGAGAGCTGACGACGCCGACGGCGATACCGCCCGCGTTCTTGACCATCTGCACGGCGTACGCACCCAGCCCGCCGGTCGCCCCCCAGATCAGAACGACGTCACCCTGTTTGATGCGGGCACCCTTGTCGCTGACCAGCATCCGGTACGAGGTGGCGGCCGTCAGCATGACGCTTGCCGACTCCTCCCACGTCAGATGCGAGGGCTTCGACAGCAGTTGGCTGGCGCGCACCACCGTGTAGTGGCCCAACCCGCCGAAGTTCGTCTCGTAACCCCAGATCCGCTGCCCCGACCCCAGCATCCCGTCCGCGTGAGTCGCCGGCTCCTGATCGTCCACCTGAACGCAGCTGACCACCACGTGGTCGCCCGCCCTCCACCGTCGCACGCCGGAACCCACGCGCACGACAACACCGGAAGCATCCGAACCGACCACGTGATAGGGCACATCGTGCCGCGTGGCGTATCCGCCTTCGCGCCCGAATCGCTTGAGGAAGCCGAACGTCGAAACCGGCTCGAATGTCGCGGACCACACCGTGTTGTAGTTGATCGAACTGGCCATCACGGCCACCACAACCTCGTCGGGAGCGAGTTCCGGCATCGGGACCTCGCCGACGTGAAGTGACTTCCGCACGTCCTTGTCGGAAACCCCTTCGAACATCCCGAGGTCCTCCGCCCGGAGATGCGCTGCCACATACTTCTCCGGGAGCTCCGTCTCCTCGATTTCCTCGGGGCCGGCTCCTCGCAGAAGGGCCTCGGTCAAAGCATGCATGCCAACCTCTCCTTCAGGATGGCGGCTGTTCTGAACCCGCGGCCGCCACTTCGGCAGGCTATTCACTTCGAACACCGGGCCATACCCTTAAATACCCCTAGAACCCACCCCAGGCAGGGGGTACCCCAGACCCCAATTGACGGGAGGCGTGCTGCCTGCGGATCCCATGGGGGGTGCGGGATCGGGATGTGGGCGTCCGGGCCTGCGGCACCGATCAGCACGGCGGGGCCGATCTGGACACGGGGACTGACAGGATCACTTCACCAGTCCTGGGTCCGGCGCCGCAGGGCATCCCGTAGATGGGGCATCGGCCGGTTGGGAACGTGAGGTGGGTGCATGCGCCGCGCGACCGAGGGCTGCCGGCCGTTGTCCGCCGCGGCCTGACTCGCGCCTTCTCGCGGCCTCGGCACGGACTTGGCCGGTGAGTTCGCGCTGCCAGGGGGTGAACTCCTGATGGATTGCGGCCGCGGCAGGGGCATCGAGTCCGCATGCGGCGAACTGTCTGTCGGTGTGGTGTTGGACGCGGGCGAAGGTAGACGCGTACTCGTCAAGACTGGGTTCGGCCTCGTTCTGTGCGGCGAGTTCGAGCAGCCGAGTGTGGGTGTAGCCAGCCTTCGGCAGCGCGTTGACGTCGATGACATCCCGGACTTCGGAGCGTCCGAAAAGAGCACCGGTCTTGGCCGCGGCAAGGTCGTCGAGGTGGAGGCCCGGGCCGAGGTCCGACTCGACCGGCGGGTGGTGCGGCAGGCCGCCCACCAGATCCACCTTGGACTGCGCGCCGGTATCGGGATCCGTGACGTGCGGGCGGGCATACACCTGGGCCTGCTGGGTGACCTGGACCAGGTGCCCGGCCGCAAGGTACGCCTCGGCGAGGCGTGCGATCGCCTGTGGCAGCCCGCCCTCGGCGCGTCCGATCGGGGTGAACGGGTCGACGTCGTCACTGACGCGGTGACGAGCCGATGGGCCTGGACGGCGTATCCGCCCGCGAGCCGGTAGCCGAAGTCCTCGGCGAGTGCTTCCATACCGATGCGGATGGGCCGATGGTGCAGATCTTCTTCTACGTGGCCGTCGCCGTGCTGGCGAGCTCGGGGAAGCGAGACTCCCAGGCGCCCCTCGCCGCGCCGGGCAGGAACAGGGCCTGCCAGTGGCTCCGCAGCGTGGGGCGCGTCCGACTTCGAGATGGATGTCACCATCTGTGATGCGCCGCGGGGTCTGCGGGCTCTGCGGGGAGCGCCAAACGGGGAGCCGGACCGGCTCGTTGCGGCGGACGCAAGGTGCCGACGCCATTCGATTCTCCCCGGATTCCCCCCAGAGCTTTCCCGAGCCCCAAAAGGCCTGGTCGGGGGCCTGTCGAGGGCAAGGTGAGGAGATCACCCGCATCTATTCCCCCCAGAGACCCCCCACGGCCGCTTCTGGGTCGATCTGTGAGTGATGCGAAAGCGAAGTGCGAAGGATGACTGAGTGTGATGCGAGGGGCTTAGAGCCAGTCCCGTCGCTTGAAAATCACGTACAAACTGACGCAAACCATGCCCATGAGGCAGATCGCAAGGGGGTATCCGAAGGTCCAGCCCAACTCAGGCATGGACTCAAAGTTCATGCCGTAGATGGTTCCGACGAGTGTGGGAGCAAGCAAAATGGCAGCCCATGAGGAAATCTTCTTGAAGTCGTCACCCTTGCGGTGCTGACCTGCGAAAATCGGTTGTGTAGGTCATCTGACCTGCAACGATCCGCCTTTCCGGTCCTTTCACCCTGCTGCCCGTTTGTATGGCCGATCCTCCCCAGCCACTCCCCAAGAGGGCTTAATTCTCCCCCGATTCTCCCCAGCCGCCGTTGCCCGGAAAGGCGGATCGCCCGCAGGCCAGGGCCCGATCCAAGTGCCGGGACGAGCTATGCGACGTAGTGGAAGCGAGTCGGAGCAGCTGTGGAAGGGGCGGTCACCGTGGTCGCGATCCGCCTATGGCTCCGCGCGGAGTGAAATGCCCCGTTCAGAGGTCTTGGCACCCGGGTAGTGGTGGCGACGTTCGCTGAGTAACCGCTCGTCGACCGCCCTGACGTCCCACTACGAGCTGTCGAATTCGGTCAGGACGAGTACCAGCTCGTCCTCGGCGAACCCACGTGCTTCGGCGTCGATCAGCTGGAGGAAGGAGGGCGTCGGCGACAACAGGGTCAACGTGTCCATGCCCACGTCGGTAGAAGGCCACGGCCCTTGATCAGTTCACAGGCCCATCGGGCAGGCGCCAGCCGGGCCGAACGCCGCCGGCGAGGTCGATGTCGGGAAGGAGGCCCGCGGTGAGCAGGCTGAATTCGGCCGCTTCGGCAGGTGCGTTGCCGCGATGGGCGCGACCTGGGATTGCAGTCGAAAAAAGGAACATGTGATGATCGCTGTCGTGACGACGAACGGGGAAAGCCAGGGGGGAGTGGCCCCGCAGCGTAGGCGGCCCATGCGGCTGGCCGATCTGGCTGACGCGGTTGAGCTGCCCGCCATGGCGGAAGCGAAGGCCACGGAGTCCGTCGAGGACCGGGAAGCCGCAGGCCGCCGGGAGTTCGCGGTGCTGCTGGGCGAGTTCCGGCGTACGGCGGTGCTGGTGCCGATCGATCCGTACGGCGGCCTGTGGACGGCGGAGCAGGGCGGGGTCCGGTGGATCTGCGCGTTCTCGGACGAGGAGGCGCTGGCCAGGTTTGCGCGTGCGCAGGGTGACGCGGAGCGGGAATGGGAGTACCGCACGGTCCTCGGTGCCCGACTGCTCGACGTGATGGTGCCGATGCTGCGGGTTCCCGCCGGAGTGGCCCTGGACGCCGGCGGTGACGACGGCATGCTCTTCCCGCCCGTTGAGGGCCTGGTACCGGAGTCGGCAGTGGTGGATCTCGGAGGTGCGCGATGAGCGGTTCGGAGCCTGATCTCGAAGCACCCCCTGCCGCCATGCAGTTGATAGCGAGCGGCATCAACAAGGCGCATGGCGAGCTGAAGGACCTCGGCATGATCGGCGAGGCGTCCACCGGGCGCGGATTCTCGGATCTGTCGCTGACGGGGATGCAGTTGGGCCACGAGGGGCTGGCGGCGGGGTTCCAGGCGTTCTGCGAGCGCTGGGAGTGGGGCGTACGCGGCCTGATGATGCGCGGCAACGGCTTCGCGAAGGCCGTCGGGCTGTCGGCGGGGGCGATCAGCGAGCAGGAGCAGTACATCAAGGACACCTTCAAGATCGCGGTGAACGGAATGAACGGCAACCCGCATCTGACGGAGGACGAGGTCAAGGCCAAGGACTGGGACGAGATCCGGGACCAGCACCAGTGGGACGGGGCGGACTGGAGCGGCGAGTCGTTCTCCGAGGCCCACAAGGAGGTCAAGCAGAACTGGCAGGACACCGCCTACGACGTCGAGGACGGGCTGCTGGACTCGATGGAGAATTCGGGCCTGCTCGATGCGAAGCAGCGCGGGCTGATGGACCAGGAACTGCGCGAGACGCTGGAGCCGACGCAGGAAGCGGTGGACCGCGCGAAGCAGCCGGTGTGGGGGAGCGGGTAAGTGGTGGATTTCGGGGGGCTCGTCGACAAGGGCCTCGGCAAGCTCGAAGACGGATGGGACGCCGGCGAGAAGATCGTCGGCGAGGGCATCGACAAGGCCACGGATGCCGTCGGGGACGGTCTTGAGTACGTCGGCGCCGAAGACTGGGCGGACGCCGTCGAGGACTGGGGCGACCGTACGGGGTCCTCGCTGGGAGCGAAGGTCGGGGAACAGCAGCTCGGGCAGACCGAGGAGGCCAACGAGCTGATCCACGGCAACGTCGGCGCCATCACCGCCAGCGTCAAGAACCTGCGGGACTTCCAGGGCGCCTTCGACTCGGTGGGCCAGGGGATGAGGGGCCTCGACCCCAGTCAGTGGAAGGGCGCGGCGGCCAACGCCTTCCGGGAGAAGTTCCAGACGCTCCCCACGGACTGGCTGCACGCGGCGGACGCCTTCGAGGACGCGGCCAAGGCCCTGGAGACGTACGCCACGACGGTGACGTGGGCACAGGGCAAGGCACAGGAGGCCATCGCCCTCTACAAGAAGGGCCAGGAGACCTCCAAGACCGCGGTCGATGCGTACAACCAGAAGGTCGACGCCTACAACGAGGCGCGCACCGGTGACAAGCCGCTGCCCAAGCCGGGCCCGTTCGCCGACCCGGGCGGGGCCGACCGGGGTCGGGCACACGAGGTCCTGGACGACGCGCGCCGCCAGCGCAACGAGGCGGCCGACACGGCGAACAAGGCGGTCGCCGCCGCACTCGCGAACGCACCGGCGATGCCGTCGGCCACGGACCGGGCCAAGCTCAACCTGGCCGACTGGGGCATGGGCCAGGGAGTGGAGGCGATGCACTTGGGGGGCGGTGTCGTCAAAGGCGTGGTGGGCATCACCAACTTCGTCCGCGCGGTCAACCCGCTCGACCTGTACAACATCACCCACCCCGCCGAGTACTACAAGAACATCAACCTGACTCTGGCCGGCCTGGCGTCCACGGCGGCGCACCCCGACCGGGCACTGAAGAGCGCGTGGGAAGCGGCCAAGGGAGACCCGAGCGAATTCCTCGGCCGGCTCATCCCCGAACTCATCGGTACCAAGGGAGCCGGAGTCATACGCGGCGGCATCCGCGCCGGGATGCGCGGCGGCATGGACGACCTTGCGAAGTCGGGGGCCCGGCAGACGGTCGACGCGGACCCCGCGAAGACCTCCCGCCCCCCGAACGCCGTCGAGAGCGGGGCCACCGACCCCATCGACCTGGCGACGGGGGCGATGTTCCTGCCGCAGACGGACATCGTCCTGCCCGGCATGCTCCCGCTCGTCTTCCGCCGTCGTGCGGCATCGGACTACCGGGCCGGGCGCTGGTTCGGCCCCTCCTGGGCCTCCACCGCAGACCAGCGCCTCGAAATCGACTCCGTGGGGATCGTGTTCGTGTGCGAGGACGGCATGCTGCTTTCCTACCCGCACCCCGCTCCGGGTGTCCCGGTCCTGCCGAGCCACGGCCCCCGCTGGCCCCTCGACCGCGATGTGCACGGCGATTACACGGTCACCGACTCGGACACCGGACTGGTCCGGCACTTCGCCACCCGCCCCGACGGGGGACTCGCGCTGCTCGCCCAGCTCGACGACCGCAACGGGAACTGGATCACCTTCGAGTACGACGGGGCCGGCGCACCGGCATCGATCGTGCACCACGGCGGCTACCACCTGAAACTCACCACCGGTGGAGGGAGGATCACCGCCCTGCACCTGTCCGGCGGCGCCGACGACGGATCGGACCAGGAGATCCTGCGGTACGGCTACGGCGACGGGAACCTCACGTCGGTCACCAACTCCTCCGGGCTGCCCCTGTCCTTCACCTACGACGGGCAGGCCCGCATCACGTCGTGGACCGACACCAACGGCAGCCGCTACGACTACGCCTACGACGCCATGGACCGGTGCGTCTCCGAGGGCGGGGTCGAGGGGCACGTCGCGCTGCGCCTGGACTTCGGCGGCACCGACCCCGAGACGGGCCTGCGCGTCACCACCATGACCACGGGCGGCGGGGCCGTCCGCCAGTACGTCGTCAACGCCGCCCACCAGATCGTCAAGGAGACCGACCCCCTCGGCGCGGTCACGCGCTTCGAGCGCGACCGGTACAACCGCCTGCTGAGCCGGACCGATGCCCTCGGCCGTACCCACCGCTTCACGTACGACGCGATCGGCCGGCTCACCGCGACGGTGCGCCCCGACGGCCGCGAGGCGACCGCCGAGTACAACGCGCTCGGGCTCCCGACCCGCGTGGTCAATCCGGACCGGACGAGCATCCGCCAGGCGTACGACGCCCGCGGCAACCGCACGAGCGTCACCGACCCCTCCGGGGTCACCACCCGGTACACGTACGACGCGGCAGGGCGGCTGACCGGCATCACCGATGCCCTGGGGAACACGACCCGGGTCGGCACCGACGCGGCCGGCCTCCCCGTCGAAGTCACCGACCTGCTCGGGGCGACGACCCGGACGACGCGGGACGCGTTCGGCCGCCCGACGACCCTGACGGATGCCCTGGGCCACACGACCCGGGTCCGCTGGACGCCCGAGGGCCGGCAGGCCCTCCGGATCGCGGCGGACGGCAGCGAGGAGTCGTGGACGTACGACGGCGAGGGCAACTGCCTCACCCACACGAACGCCATGGGTGTGGTCTCGCGCTTCGAGTACACCCATTTCGACCTCATGGTCGCCCGCACGGGGTTCGATGGCGTGCGTTACGAGTTCGCCTACGACCACGACCTCCGCCTCACCCAAGTGCGCGGTCCCCAGGGGGCGACCTGGGACTACGTGTACGACGACGCCGGCCGCCTCGTCTCCGAGACCGACTTCGACCAACGGCCCCTCACCTACGAGCGGGACGCCGTCGGGCGGATCACCGCCCGGACCGATGCCTCGGGCCGGACCCTGCGCTACGAGTGGGACGATCTCGACCGCCTCGTCGCCAAGGACGCCGCCGGAGCCGTCACCACGTTCGCATACGATTTCTCCGACCAGCTTGCGGAGGCCGTCAACAGCGACGCCGCGATCATGTTCGTCCGGGACCGGCACGGCCGTCTGATGTCCGAGACCGCCGACGGCCGCACCGTGTCGTACGCGTATGACGGGCTCGGCCGGCGTGTCAGCCGCACCACGCCGACCGGGGCGGTCAGCACGCGGGCCTACGACGCGGCGGGCCGCCGGATTTCGCTCACCACCTCCGGCCGCACCCTCGCCTTCGAGCACGATGCGGCGGGGCGCGAGACCGCCCGCCGCATCGGCGGCAGCACCCTCCTCGTCTCGCGGTTCGACAGCGTCGGCCGGCTCAGCGGCCAGGAGGTCACCTCCGGCGGCCGGAGCATCCAGCGGCGCGACTACAGCTACCGCGCCGACGGCCACCTCACGGGCGTCCACGACCGGCTGTCCGGCCTCCAGACGTTCGAACTCGACCCTGCGGGCCGTGTCACGGCCGTCGATGCCGCCCAGTGGACCGAGCGGTACGCCTACGACGAAGCGGGCAACCAGACCGAGGCCTCCTGGCCTGCGGCCCACCCGGGGCAGGAAGCCACCGGCAGCCGCGCCTACACCGGCACGACCATCACGCGCGCGGGCCGGGTCCGCTACGAGCACGACGCGTTGGGCCGCACCACCCTGCGGCAGCGGACGCGGCTCTCCCGCAAGCCGGACACCTGGCACTACACGTGGGACGCCGACAACCGGCTGACCGCCGTCACCACCCCCGACGGGACCCGCTGGCGCTACCGCTACGACGCGCTCGGCCGCCGCATCTCGAAGCAGCACCTCGCCGACGACGACACCGTCCTGGAACACATCACGTTCACCTGGGACGGCGACACGCTCTGCGAGCAGACCGTCCAGGGAGCCCCGGGGGCCGACCGCATCACCCTGTCCTGGGACCACCAGGGTGTGCGCCCACTCGCCCAGACCGAGCGCAGGTTCGCGGCGGACGCCCCCCAGGAGGCGGTCGACGAGCGGTTCTTCTCCATCGTCACCGATCTCATAGGCACCCCCAGGGAGCTCGTCGGCGAGTCCGGCGAGCTGGCCTGGCACACCCGCAGCACCGTGTGGGGGTCCACGGCATGGGCGGCGTCGAGCACTGCCTACACGCCGTTCCGTTTCCCCGGGCAGTACTTCGACCCCGAGACGGGGCTGCACTACAACCGGTTCCGCTACTACGACCCGGAGTCGGGGCGCTACGCCTCCCCCGACCCCCTCGGAATCACCCCGGCGCCCAACCCCGTCGCGTACGTCGGCAATCCACACCGGCGCAGCGACCCCCTGGGACTGTCACCGTGCCACGGCGGCATGGACTACATGGAGGACAACCGGATCCCCGCCGGCGATCCGGTGACCCACGGCCCGACGGGAACGCTGATCGGCACCGACGGGCAGAGCACACGCAACTTCCACAACGTGGCGAACGCCGGTGAACACGACGTGGTGGCGCACGGCAGCCCGGACGGATGGTTGGAAATGCCCGACGGCCCGGTCAACGCGGGCCAGCTCGTGGACGCCGTGACGAACAATCCCCACTACAATGGTGGACCTCTCAGGCTCATGGTGTGCCATTCCGGTGCGGACGGTTCCTGGGTCGCCCAGCGCATCGCCAACGAGCTCGGCACCACCGTGCGCGCGCCGACGGACCGCGTCGGCGTCGAAAGACTTGGGGGCCCGGGGCAAACGCCACAGATCGACAGGGGCGGCTACTGGAGGGTATTCCTCCCCATGCTGGAAGGAAGATGACCCGAATGGAAATGATCGGCTTCTACCGGGAGATGGACCCGGAGAACGATGCCGTGTTCCGCGAACCCATAGGGGACAAGGTGCGGGATCAGGCGCCCTATCCGAAGGCGGAGGTGAAGCGGTACCTCGACTCCGGACATCCGATCTTCGACATCATGGAGTTGACGATTGACGTCATCGGGGGCGCATTCCGCGTGCCTGGCGGATCGTCGCTGCTGTCCGACGGCCGTTTCGTCTGGCGAGTGGACCTCGCCGCTTACGTCGAGCGGTACAACCTCGACCTTCCGGCGGAATTCGTCGAGCACGCCGGCAGCCACGGATTCTCGATGCCGGCTGAGGACCTGCCGATCCTGCGCGCCGTCTCCAAGGCTGCGTTGAGCGCCCTGGGGTTCCGCGTGGTCGGCGGCGCGGGGCCGGCTTCCTAGAGACTGCCCCGTAAATGATCTCTGGGTCGATGTGGATGCGGTTGTTCGCTGTGCGGCCCGCTCGTCCAACCCGGTGAGGGCGAGGTTTGTGTAGGCGCACGCCGCCGATGACGGTCGGCGCCGCCAGAGGGTCAGCGCCAGGGTGCGGGGGGAGCGCCCTGCCGGATTGCCTGGCGCATTCTCCCCAGCGGGCCCAGCGGGCCGCTCTCGACGTTCGCGCTAGCTAAGTGGATTAACCGTGGCGAGCCGGCTACAGCCAGTCGCGCTTCTTGAAGATGACGTACAGGCTCACGCAGACGACCGCCATCAGCAGGATCGCGAAGGGGTATCCAGCTGCCCACTGGAGTTCGGGCATCGTCTCGAAGTTCATGCCGTAGATGGTTCCCACCAACGTGGGTGCAAACAAGATGGCCGCCCACGAGGAGATCTTCTTGAAGTCGTCACCCTCACACCGCTGACCTGCGGAAACCGCCCGGAGAGGCCCTCTGATCTGCGGCGATCAGCCTTTCCGTCCCTTTCACCGTGCTGCCCGTTTGTACGGCCGATCCTCCCCAGCCGCTCCCCAACGAGGCTTCATTCTCCCCAGATTCTCCCCAGCCCCGGCTGACTCTGAAGACGGATCGCCGCTGGTCGGGACCGCGATCCGCCTGGCGTGACCGGCTACGCGACGTAGCGGCCGCGAGGCAGGAATAGGTGGCCGTCAATCGCTTGGCGGTAGCTCGTGGCTGGGTACGGCTGCTCGTTCACAGGGGAACAACCGTTGCGCTCCCCGACGCCCAGGCCGTGGCGCCACCCCCGCCCACCGGCCCGCCTCTGGCCGGAAAGGGAACCGGCCCTCCGCGTCCGGACGAGACTGAGGGAAGACGATCACCAGGATGAACAGGAGGCAAGGGTCCCGATGAATCCGTACGCGTACGTGCCCGCCGACGATCCGCTCTTCGGCGCGGTCCGGATCGAACTCGACCACGAGGCCGGGACGCTGGGCGTGAGCGGGGACGATCTGCCGCCGGTCGAGATCCGGCGGGCCCCGCACACAGTGCCGGAGAGCCATGTGCCGATCGGGACGCGCGACCCCGAGCATCTCACTCTGCTCGTCGACGGTGCAGAGGAGACCCTGCGGCCGTCCAAGGGATTCCTGACACGGCGCTCGTACCGGGTCGAGGTCGTCTCAGGGGCGCGGGGGTGCAGCTATCTGCTGGTTCCGGACTCCCTCGGCACCAGCAGGCTGCTGCGGGACGAGCGGCTGCTCGGCGTCTTCACATCGAGCGGCGACGGGCGCGTGTCGGCCGACTGGGAGGCGGCGGGCGAGTCCGAGCGTGCCAGGGACCCGTACGACGCGTCCGTGGGGTACGGGCTCGCTGCGGCATTCGGCACCGGTGCCGAACCGATGTGGCAGCTCACTCTGAACGCCGCGCTCGACCTGTGGCCGTGAGAGAACCTCAGTCCTCCGACGGGGGCAGCAGGTGGGAGCAGGTCGAGCGTGCTACGAACGCGATGCCGTCATAGTCCTCGGCCGGGACGAGCGGGGCGGTGTTCAAGCGGTAGAGGAACCGTTGGACGTTGGCGCCGAAGCTGCGCTGCGCGTGCGGGGCGCGCAGCCAGGGCGCGGCGTCGGCGGGGGAACCCGCGGCGCGGAAGTCCGCGTAGTAGTCGCCGGGTACGGCGTGCGTGAGTCTGGCCTCCAGGGAGCGGAGGCCGGTGCCGATGCGGTGGCGGGCCGGCGGGCGCTGCAGGTCGTTGCCGCGGCGGGCCAGGAAGGAGCCCTTACCGAAGAGGAGGGCCAGCGCGTAGTAGGTGTCGCCGTACCGTTCGCGGAGCTTGCTGCCGAGGGCCGGCACCTGGTCCCCGTACGTGCCCTTCGCGATGTGCCCGTTGTGTGCCCAGACCATGACGCGAGCCTCGGGGTCGTCGTCCACGAGCCGTGCGACGGCCTCGGCCATGTAGCGGTCACGCGCGGCGAGCACGCCGTCCTCGCCGGCCGAGGCTGCGAAGGGCCGGGTCACCAGGTCGGCGGCGCGGACGAGGATCCGCGCGTGTTCCAGAGCCTCGCCGGCGTCGTCGCCGGGACCCGGCCGCTCGGCGTGGTCCGCGATGAGACGGGCGATCTCCTCTGCGCGTCGCATCAGGGCCTTGTCCGGGTCCGGAAGCGTGCTCGGACGGGCCCGGGCCAGTACGTCCAGGGCGCTGACGCGCCCGGCCTGATCGGGCGCAGCCCGGAGCAGAAAGGCGGCGACGGCCTCGACTGAGTCGGCGCAGAGCTGGGGGTCGGTTCCCACGAAGCGGACCCGGCGCTCTTCGGGCAGGTCGCGATTGTGGGCGCGCAGCCACTCGACGAGGTCGACCATCTCGCGGGTGCGCCAGGTCCAGAAGCCCAGCCTGGCGACGAGCCGTTCGGGGGAGCCCGTGCCGTACCGGACGTACGCGTCGAGTGCGCGGGACGCGGACTGGCTGGCCTCCATGGCGAGGGTGGTGAACCCCTCCTCACGGACCAAGAACTCCACGATGCGGTGCTTCAGCCGGAAGAACTCGCCCGTGCCGTGGGTGGATTCCCCCAGACCGACGATCCGTGTCCCCCGCAGTGCCTCGCCCAGGGGTTTCAGGTCCTCCACCGGCGCGCCGGGGGTCAGGCTACTCAACGGGTTGGCGTGCTCGTTCAGCCATCGGGCGATGTCGTCGGGCACCGTCTTGCCTCTCCTCACCGCGTGCGGGAGCGCGGCACGCGGTCGTGCCCCGGCCTCTCTCACCCGTTCATGGGTCAGTTCGTCGCTTCCCGGCAGGCCGCGAGGATCTCCTGGAGGTCCCGTACGGCGTCCGGTCGGCCATGCTCGGAATACACTCCCGCGACGTTGACGACAACTTCGTCCACCCCCGCCCGATCGAATTCGGCCAGCTGTGCGGCAATGTTCCCGGGCGTGCCGTAGAGGAAGACTCCGGAGTCGACGAGGGCGCGGGCGCCGAGGCCCGGGCGGCTGTGGTGGACGCGCAGTCCGGCGCGGCGCAGCATGTCGCAGTAGTGAGGCCCGGCGAGGTGGACGTGGGCCGCTGCGAAGGCGAGCCGGTAGGCGTGGCGTCCCGGGCGGTCGACGGCGGCGTGCACAACGGTGACCATGCGGGGCACCGGGCGGCCCGACTCGGCCGCGCCCTTCGCCATGGCGGGCAGCAGGGTGTCGCGGACGTAGCCGGGCGGGGTCATCCAGCTGATCGCCGCGTCCGCCGCCCGGCCCGCGGCCCGCGCGAGCGTCGGCCGGAGCACACCGAGCCCGGTCTCCACTCCCGGGTGCCGCAGGCCCGGCAGACCGATGGAGGCGCCGATGCCGGGTCCGGCGGCTCCGTCCTCGGTCCCGATCAGGCGCCGCACCTCGGTCAGGTATTCCACACAGGCATCGCGTGGGCTGTCGTACGGCCTTCCGTGCAGTCCGGCGACGACGTCGGGGGTTGCGGGACCGAGGCCGATGACCGTGCGGTGTCCGGTGAGGACGGACAGGGACCGGGCCTGGATCGCCGCGTCCAGCGGATGCCGCAGCGGCATGAGGGCGACACTGGTCCCGACCGGGACGCGGTAGCCCATGCCGGCCAGGTACGCGAAGACCTGCTGGGTGTCGGTGCAGAGGGACTGGCCCTGCCAGAGGCGGGCCGCGCCTCCGTCGCGGACGAGCGCGGCGAAGGGGGCGACGTGCCGGGGGTCCGTCGGCATGGCGGGATACAGGACGGATACGCGCATCACTCGGCCTTCAGGGGGACGCGGCTTTGGACAGGTAGCCCGAAGCCTGGATACGGAAGAGCCGGGCGTAGACGCCGTCGGCCCTCAGGAGGTCTTGGTGCACGCCGTCCTCGATGACCTTGCCGTTCTCCAGGACGACGATCCGGTCGGCCATCCGGACGGTGGCGAAGCGGTGGGCGATGACCAGGGAAGTGGCACCGCGGGCGACGTCCTTGAGCCGGCCGAAGATCTCCGCTTCCGCCTCCGCGTCGATGGCGGCCGTCGGCTCGTCGAGGACGACGACGGGAGCGCGGCGCATGAAAGCTCGGCTCAGGGCAATCTTCTGCCACTGGCCGCCGGACAGCTGGTGGCCGTCCTCGAAGTGGCGGCCGAGCGTCGTGTCGTAGCCACGGGGCAGCGCTTCGACGAACCCGTCGGCGCCGGCGGCCCGTGCCGCCTCGGCGACGCGCCCGGTGTCCTCGCGGGCTTCGACGCTGCCGAAGCCGATGTTGTCGCGGACGGGCAGCTCGTAGCGGATGAAGTCCTGGAAGATGACGCCGATGTGGCGTTGCAGGTCGTCGAGGTCGTACTCCTCGATCGGGATGTCGTCGACGAAGATCTGGCCGCCCGTCGGCTCGTAGAGCCGGGTGAGCAGCTTGACCAGCGTCGTCTTGCCGGAGCCGTTCTGCCCCACCAGCGCGACGCATTCGCCCGCGGGCAGGGTGAAGCTGACGCCGTCCAGGACGACGCGGCCGGTGCCGGGGTAGACGAAGCGCACGTCGCGGAACTCGATGCCTTTGCGGAGCGTGTCCGGGAACGGGCGGGTACCGCCCTTGATCTGACGCTCGGGCAGGGCGAGGAAGTCGAAGAGATTGCCGAGGAACAGGCTGTCCTTGTAGAGAGCGGCGATGCCGAGCAACATGCCGTGAGCGGAGACCTGGATCGAACCCACGGCCTGAAGGTAGCCGGCGAGCTGGCCGACCTGCCCGGCGTGGGTGGTGGTGTGGATTGCCCAGAGCACGGCGCCGGAGGAGGCGGCGACGCTGAGGAGACCGAGGACGCCGCCGAGCACGGACTGCCGGCGGGCGAGACGGCGGTCGACGTCGAAGAAGGCGCGGATGAGCCGGGTGTAGAGGTCCACCAGGTGCGGGCCGAGCTGGAAGAGGCGGACCTCCTTGTAGGAGTGGTCGCTGGTGGTGAGGTGCTGGTAGTAGTACACGCGTCGCCGGTCGGCGGTCCGGTCGTACTCGATCTCGTACGCCCTGTGGCTGAAGAGCATGTACGAGATGACCGACGGCATGGGCGAAAGCAGGATCACCAGGGCGATCCAGGGGCTCCAGGAAAAGAGCACCACGCTGACGGTCACCAGGGTGACCAACTCCCTCGCGACCTCCAGGAGCTGGGTGAAGACCTGGTAGACGCGGCCTCCGCTGCTCTCCTGGAAGGCGCGCTGCATCGTGTCGTAGACCTCGGCATCCTCGTACTGCTGGAGGTCGAGCATGGTGCCCTTGCGCATCACCCATTCGCCGATGCGAGCGGTGAGTTCGAGCCGCAGGAGGGTGTCGAGGTACTGCAGGCAGGTGCCCAGGACATGGCTGGCGAGGCCCACCCCGAGAAGGGCGGCGCCCGCCATGAGCGCGGCCCGTCCGGCGTCCCGGTCGCCGGTGACGGCGTCGGCCACACCCTGCACGGCGGCGGCGACCAGCCCGATCTGCGCGGCCGGTATGAGGGCGAGGAGGAGGGAGACGCCGGTGAAGGCGGATACCCGTAGCGGGCTGAGCCGCCAGAACAGCGTGCTGACGCGCAGCCAGATCATCGGCTCTCCCTCGCCTTCGCGGCCGTGCGGCCCCGGACGGCACGCCGGACATGGGCCCACAGGACGTGGCTGCGGGCCTCCCGTTGGAGGTCGATCGGGAGGAGCCGGTTGATCTGCATGTGCGCGAGGCTGGCGAGGATGGCGTCCTCGGAGCCGACCAGGAGGCCACGGCGGGCCGCCTCGCGGACGGCTGCGGCCGTCTCGGCGACGGCGGGGGCCTGCGCGGCGAACGTCTCCTGGAGGAGCAGCCGGTGGGCCCGCCCTTCGGCGTGCGGGTCGCGTTCCCACGGGCTGAGGAGTTCGCACAGGTAGGCGCTGTGTTCGCGGAACAGCGTCCGGGTGTCCCGGACGTGGGCCTCGTCGTGGCCGCCGGTGTGGTGGGTGAGCGCGCCGCCCGGCGGCACGCCCCACTGGGCGTGGAGGGTGTCCAGAGCGGCGACGGCGAGGAACTCGGGCCTGATGTCCAGCTGTCGCGACAGCAACAGGGCGGTGGCTTCGCTGTTGGCCGCGAAGAGCCGCTCGGCCGTGTCGAAGACCTCCGGGCCGCCGTAGCGGGCTGTCTCTGGTGCGTAGCCTGCGAGTTCGATGTCCAGGGCGAGTCCGCGGGCGACGAGATCGCGCCCCCAAGCGGTGACGTGGGTGAGGGTACGGTCGGCGTCGGTACCGCGGACCCGCAGGCGCAGGTGCGGGAAGGGGTCGGCGTAGCGGATGTAGAACCAGCGGTCCAGGAGCCCTTCGTGGCCCAGTCCCGCGACGAGGTCGAGCAGCGGGCCGGAGATGATCTCGTCCTGCCGCTCGGGGGCCGCGTAGACCTTGAGGAACGTCCAGGCACCGCCGGGCAGATGGCGCTCCACGGGCACCTCGCGGCCTTGCCGTGGTACGGGAGCGCGGGTGACGCGTTCCGCGTCGCGGGCGAGTACGGGCACGACGACCTCGGCGGCATAGCGCTCACCGTCGGCGTCCTGGAGCCACATGCCGTCGAAGGACGGCAGCATCTCATGGAGGACGAGGGTGCCGCGCGTGTCCAGCTCCGCCCGGATTTCGGCGCGGCAGGCGGGGTGGTCGAGGTCCAGCAGCAGCCTTTGGTCGGATTCAACGAGATAGACGTGACGGGGCACGTTCCAGCGGCGGCGCCAGCCGTCGAGGTCGTCGAGCGGGTGCGCGGACGGTGTGCCGGCCGCAGGTGCCGTGAGACCGGCCCTGCCGTGCGCGCCCGCGGTGTCCGTGGTCGCGGGTCCTGCGGTGAGCCGCCACTGCGCGGGGCGCAGGACGATCTGCCCGCGGGTGACGCGCGGCAGGAAGGGGGCCGCTTCGGCGGGGCCCCAGTGGAAGCCGGAGGGCATGACGCAGCCGTCCTGGGAGGCCTCGAGCAGGAACCGGGCCACGTTCGGCGCCATCGTCGGGCTGAGCATGTGGTGCTGGGCGACCACGACCTCCCGGTCGAGTTTCCGGGACCACAGGTGGAACCGGTCCCCGCTGACGCCGACGAGGATGTCGTCGAGCGGGAGGACTTGGTCCGGGCCGACGGACGGCGCTGTGTTGACGGGGATCTCGTACGGCCGGACGGCAGGGCGCAGGGTGATGTTGGCTGCACGGCCGTACGGAGGCAGGAACGCGAGCTCCGCGTAGGCGACGTCGGGGAAGAGCGCCTCCTCGGCGCGGGCATATCCTCGCAGCCGCTCGGAGGTGGGCTCGCCCAGCAGCTCGCTGAAGCGCCCGAAGGTGCGGCCACCGTAGGTGAGGCTGTCGTAGCGCAGGACGGCCCGCCAGTCCCCCCGGTCGAGGGCGGCGCGGTCGGCGGCGTGCAGCTGGAGGTAGACCTCCATGGCGGGCGGCGGGTCGGGCACCGGCCCGCGCGGGGCGAGGCGCTCCAGCCAGGCGTCGGTCAGCTCGACCTCCAGGGACCTGTCCCACCAGGCCTGCTGGGCGAACTCGACGAGCAGGGCGTCCAGCCGGGCGGTGTGCTCGGGCGTCGCCGTCGGCAGTTCGATGCTGCGCGGCGGGTTGGTGTAGGTCGGCGGGGCGTCGAGCCCGGTGTCGGGGCTGAGTAGACCTAGCACCGGGATGCGGGTGCCCTCGCCATAGCGTTCGGTGAACTCCTCGCGGTAGCGCGTGAGGTGGTTGCGCCTGCCGTGGGCGGCGCTCAGGCGCACCAGAACGCCTACGGCCTCGGCCGCCGCCTCGCCGATGGACGCGTTCAGGACGGGATCGTCCAGATGTAGCGCCATATCGGCCTGGTAGGAGCGGCCGTCGTGTCCGGGGACGAGGTCGTGCTGTGCGGCGGCGAGCCGGCGCAGGGAGGCGACGTCGTCCGCCCGGTCGGCGAGGTCGGCGATGGTGCTGAGCAGGTCGGCCGTCTCCTGCGCGGCGGGGATGCCGTTGAGCCTCTTCAGGACGTGGTGTTCGGGCCGCTCCGCGGTCTGCGGGGGCCTCAGGTCGCTGATGAGGAAGCCGAGGTCCCACATCTGCCGGACCAGGCCCTCGACGGTCTCGGCCGTGACCTCGGGGAAGGCGGCGGCGAGTTCGGCGGTGATCCGCTCGTACGGGACGGGGGTGGCGGCGGTCCGCATGACGAGCTCGACGGCGGGTGTGGCCCGGATGCGCACGCTACGGGCGTCGTGCCGACCGTACTTGTCGGCCTGCGGCAGGACCACGCGGTCGCCGGCCGTGTCCGCCATTGGGTTGAGCACGAGCCGGAGCCTGCGAAGCAGGTCCTCGGATTCGTCGAGGCGCTTGATCAGCCCGAGCAGCCAGCCCATGTCGGCGCGCACGCGCAGCCGGTGTTCCTCGGGCCGGCCGAGCCGGGCGGTGGTACCGGGGCCGAACTCGCCCATCGCCACACCGGAGAAGGCCCCGAAGGGCGTGGGCCGGGTCGCCATGCGCGTGATGTAGCGCAGCAGCCCGGAGTGCAGCCGGCGTAGGCGTTTCTCGCTGAGGTCGCCGATCCGGTCGAGACTGTCGGTCATGTCCTCGCTGGCGACGAGCAGAGCGCGCGTGACGTCGGGACGGCGGGCGAGGTCGACGAGGGCCCGCGGGGTGTCGTCGGGGTCCGCGGTTACGTCGAGCCAGGTGCGGGCCGGCAGGGTTGGGGAGCGCAGGAGGAAGAAGCCGACGGGCTCGTACGGTGTCATGGCCGTCACCGGCCGAGGAAGGCGCGGAACCAGTCGGGCCGCCGGCCGCCGGTGGCGGCGAGCAGCGTGAGCGCGACGCCGGTGGCCCCGGTGAGGAGTCCCGGGTCGTCGACGGGTTTGCCGGGCTCCTCCAGGTCGGCGAAACCGAGCGGACGGTCCGGCTCGTGGCGGTTGAGGAGGTCCCCGACCAGGACCGGCAGCCGCTCGCGGGCGACGGCGCTCCAGGGGGCGAACTCCAGTGTCAGCATGACCAGTCCCGCGAGGCCGTGGCAGAGGGTTGGCGACAGTGGCCGGAGGCCCCCGAGGCGGGCGAGCGCGCCCTCGAAGGCGGTGATGGCTTCGGCGCGCAGTTCGTCGTCGCGGGTGGCCTCGGCAACCGTGAGGAGGGCGCCGGCGACGCCGAAGGTGCCGTAGCACCAGGCGATCCGGTCGTGCACGCATCCGGCGGAGATCTCGTGGCCGTGTTCGTCGACGGGCTTGCCGTCGCTCCACAGGGGGCCGTGCGCGTCGGTGTCCGCCTGTGCGCGGATCCAGCGGCTGAGGGCGGTGACGGCCTCGAAGTGGCCCGGGCGGCGGTTGCCTGCAGCCCAGGCGGCGGCGAGGGCCGCGGCGATGCCGGGGACGCCGTGCGAGAGACCGAGGTTGAGGTACCCGTGCGGGTACTTGGCGAGGTAGTCGCCGACGGGCGGGTAGTACGCGGGCGTGATGAGCCAGCGGTGGGGGGTGCCCTCGGTCTCGGCGGGTCCGGTGAGCCAGATGAGGTAGTCGGTGAGGACGGCGGCGGCCTCGGCGACCCGCTCAGAGGGCTCGGGGACGGAGCTCAGCTGGGCGAGGGTGCCGGCCGCGCCGGTGACGAGGTCGTAGTCGAGGTCGCTGACGGCCCGTTCGGTGCGGTGCGGGGGAGCGGCGAGGACCTGCTCGGCGAGCTGGTCGGTCAGCCGGTCGAGGCTGGGGCGGAAGCGGGGTTCGTCGCGGGTGACATCCGCGAGGGCGAGGAGGAGGCCGCTGGTGCCGGCGAACAGACCGTGGTGCTGCAGAGGTTCGGTCTGGGTGGAGAGTACCGCCTCGCGTATGTGGCCGGAGGCCGTGTCCAGGTCGCCGAGCCCGGCGCGGGCGGCGTACAGGTGGAGCAGCGCGGAACCGGCCTGGCCGTGGGTGAGGCTGGGCGGAAACCAGGCGCCGGCGGTGTTGCTCTGCTCGGCGGCGCGGAGCGCGAGGTCCTCGACCTGGGCGGTGGTGGCGGTCTCCCTCAGAACCTGCCGGACGGCTGTCCGTGCGCGGCTCACGAGGTCGTCGTCTGCCACGCGGGCCCAGGTTTCGGTACCGTGGTGGGTGAGGTGCATCGTGGTCAGCCCCTGTCTGTTCGGCGTGCTTCTCTCGCTCTGCGACGACGGGTGCTGCCGTGTCTCGACCACGGCAGCACCCGTCGGGAGTTGGCCCGTGGCTACTTGCCGCCCACGCAGAAGACCGTGCACATCGCGGTGCAGACACAGGTCTTGCTGGCCTGGCAGGTCACTCGGGTGCAGACGGTGCGGGTGGCGATCCCCGAGATGGACGGCGGGGGCGCCTGCTCGCCGGCGGGGCCGGCAGGGGCGGAGATCCGGGCGTCCAGGTCGAATGCGTCAGACATGTCTTTCCTTTCGTCATTCCGCCCGGCGAATTGATTCGCCGGGGGCTCCGGAGGTTTTTCCGGCGCCAGGGAAATCATGTCGAGCTCCTTGCGTCCGTTCCATTGGCCGTGGCGACAGTATTCGCCGTGGGCCCGGATTCCGAACGGATGGCGTTTCGGGACTCTTTACGGACCAAGCCGGTTCCCGGCGTCCGCGCGCTCCGTGGAGAACACGTACGAAGCCAGGCAGACGGTCAGGCG
The DNA here is from genome assembly GCF_022808175.1 of Streptomyces sp. AP-93. GTDB lineage: Bacteria > Actinomycetota > Actinomycetes > Streptomycetales > Streptomycetaceae > Streptomyces. The sequence goes on from NZ_JALGBX010000020.1 coordinate 20,676, forward strand.
TGAGGAGAGTTCGAGTTTCTCCATGACCGCGGCGACATGTGCGCGCACGGTCCGTTCGGTCACGTGCAGCCGCTGGGCCATCGTTTCGTTGGAGAGCCCTTCGGCGAGCAGGAGGAAGGTCTCCTGCTCGCGCGGGGTGAGTCGGCTGACCCGTTCCAGGGCCGGTGTCCAGTGCGGTGCGCCCGGCGCGCGGGCGCCGGCGGTTGCGTGGGGTGCGGTGGGGGTGCGGGGAGTGGTGGGGCTCACGGTGCTGCGACGCTCCTGTCTGGGGCGGGCCGGCCGAGCGGCCGCGTGAGGTGGTCGGTGGTCAGCCTGCGATAGAACGGGTTCTCGGCGAGCAGTTGTTCGTGTGTGCCCTCGGCGCCGACACGGCCGTCGTCGAGGACGACGATCCGGTCGGCCGCCCGGACGGTGGACATGCGGTGGGCGACGACGAGCAGGGCGCGTTCCCTGGAGATGTCCCGCAGGACGTCGGTGAGTTCCCGTTCGTTGATGGGGTCGAGTTGCGACGTGGGTTCGTCGAGGAGTACGAGTTCGGGCCGGGCGAGCAGGGCGCGGGCGATGGCAACGCGCTGGCGTTCGCCGCCGGAGAGGTTGAATCCCCGATCGCCGACTTCTGTCTCCAGTCCGTTCGCCAGACGTTCCACGAGTTCTTCGAGATTCACCATCCGGAGCACTTCCCGGATTTCTCTCTCATCCGCTCCGGGTTTCGCGTAGACGAGATTGTCCCGCAGGGTTCCGTACAGCAGGGGCGCGTGTTGCTCGACCAGGGCGATACGGGCCCGGAGGTCGCGCGGATCGACGCCCCTGACGTCGGCGCCGTCGAAGAGGACGTGTCCGCCGTCCGGTTCGTGGAATTTTTCGGCGAGGGAGACGATCGTCGTCTTGCCGGCGCCGGACCGGCCCACCAAGGCGATGAGGCCGGTGCGCGGCACGGAGAACGAGACGTCGCGCAGTACAGGACGGTCGTCGTACGCGAAGGAGACCCGGCGCAGTTCGAGGAGCGGGGTCGCGGGCGACGCGGCAGGGCCAGGAAGCGGTACGGGCGTACCGTCCTCCGGGTCCTGCTCGACGGGCAGGCGCAGGACGTCCTCGATCCGGCGGAGCGAGCCGAGGCCGCGCTGGATCAGGCTGAGCGCGTTGAAGAGGCCTGCGAGCGGCATGACCAGGTAGGTGGCGAACAGTAGGAACGCGACGAGTTCGCTGACGGACATGGAGCCGTCGGAAACCCGGACCGCGCCGACGAGCAGGACGAGGAGGAACGAGCCGTTGACCGCGATCTCCATGGCGGGCCCCACGACGGACCCGAGCTTCGCGGAGCGGACGCCGGCGGTGAAGGCGGCGTCGATGTCCGCTCCGATGCGCTCGGCCTCCCGGTGTTCGGCGCGGGCCGCCCGTACGGTCCTGATGCCGCCGAGGGCGCGTTCGAGGTCGGCGGTCATGGCACCGACACCGGCGAGGGCCTGTTCGGTGCTGGTCCGGATGCCGGCCATCACGCCCGCGACGAGGACGGCGGCGACCACCAGCGTCCCGGCGACCACGAGGAACATGACGGGGTCGATCCACAGCATCAGTCCGGCGGCGCCGATTCCGGTGATGGTGACGGTCACGAGCTGGACGAAGCTGCCCGCGACCATGTCCCGCAGCATGGTCGTGTCGGTGCCGACCCGGGAGAGCAGGTCGCCGGCGCGCCGGCCGTCGAGTTCTCGGAGGCGGACGAACAACAGCCGTTCGACGAGCCCGCGGCGCAGGCGCCGGACCACGCTCTCGCCGGTCACGTCCAACAGGTACTGACCGGCCGCCTCGAGGGCGGCCTGGACGAGGAAGAGAGCGGCCAGCGTCACGCCGAGCGCGGCTACGGCCCGGTCGGCGGAGACCCGGTCGATCAGACGCATGGTCAGCAGCGGCTGGAGCAGTCCGAGGGCGGTGCCGACCAAGGTCAGCGCGAGCGCGGCCCCCACGGTCCGGCCGCTGCCGCGCAGCAGGCGCAGCAGATCACGGGTGCCCGGTCGGGCGCCGTCGGCGGGGTTCTCCCCCGGGCGCGCCACGGTCCCGGGCTCGTCCTCGGTTCCCCGGCCGGTTCCGGTCGCCGCGCCGGACGGATCCGAGTGGCCGGTCATGAAGGGCTCCTCTCCTCGCTCCCGGAGCCCACGGTGATCAGCCTCCGGAAGTAGCTCTCGGGCAGTTCTTCGCCCACCAGTCGACCCTCCGCCTCGACCCAGGCGTGGGCGCCGAAGGGCGGCGCGGCGCGGACGCCGACGCACCACGTGGGCCACTCGCCGCGGGCCCGGCAGAGCAGGGCCGTGGCGACCGAGCGCGGCAGGCAGCCCTCACGGCCGGCGCAGACCGCGCTGACCGTGGTGACGGCCTGCCGGGCCCGGTAGGTCCGTTCATGGCCGGCCGGGCGGGCCCCGCGGGACACCACGCCGAGCACCCGCGCCAGCCGGGCCGGCGGCAGTAGCAGCAGGGGCCGGCCCACCGCCACGGCGAGGCGGGCTCCCGCGCGCTGAGCGAACGACGTCCCGGTGTGGGTCTCCGGGACCGGATGGAAGCTCATGGGCTGACCAGCCGGGCGTTGCGCAGGGCGGAGAGCAGGGCGGTCACGTCGGCCTGCGCCCGGTCCGTGTCGACGTCGAACTGGGCGCACAGGGCATCGGCGATGTCCTCGGCCGGGGTGCCGTCGAGCAGGCTGGCCAGGACCGAGCTGCCGGTCGGATTGAGCTCCCAGTACTCACCCGTACTGCCGTCGAGCAGGACCTTGCCGTAGTCGGTGTCCACCACGGACACGTCCTCACGCAGTTGCATGGGTTCCCCTTCAGATGGTGCGGAGCCAGATCTCGCAGGCGAGAGTGGCGTCAAGGCCGCCGTGCCGGAGTTCGGGCGACGAGGGCCGCAGGGTGATGTCCAGGAGCTTGTCGGCGTCGACCAGTCCGGCCTTGGCGAGCAGCGAGTCCCGCCACAGCTCGGCGAGGCGTTCGCGGTTCTCCCGCAGCCCGTTGGCGGCGTCGGCCGAGGCCTCGCCCTTGGTGGTGCGGCGCAGCAGCGCGTCGGGCATCCGGCCGCGCATCGCATGCTTGAGCAGCGGTTTGAACTCCCAGGGTGTGGCGCGCTCCTCGGAGCGGACCGACCAGCACGCCTCGACGACACGGTCGTCGAGGAAGGGGCTCGCCAGCGGCAGCCCGCTGTGCTCCGCGACCTGGTGCAGGACGCGGGTGGCCCGCGTGCCGTGGTGCAGGGTGTGGAGCTCGTTGTGGAGGGCGCGGGTGGTACCGCGCGGCTGTGCCGTGCGGGCGGCCTCCCGCAGGCTCCGGCGTACGGAGGCGGCGGCGTCGGCGGTGGCCCAGACCGGCAGACGGGGCGGGATGTCCCAGCCGAAGACGTCCGGGCTGTGCGGGGCGGGTCGGGGGGCGGTGACGTCGTCGGCGGCGTCCGCGAGCCACCGGCCGTAGGGGCGGCTGTCGGCGAGGACGGCCAGGGTCTCTCGCAGCGACCAGCGGTTCTGGGCGCGATAGCCGCGGATGCTGCGCAGGGCCGTGAGGGGGCGGGTGGTCAGCAGGTCACGGTGGTGCGCGGGATGCCCCCACAGGACGTGGTCGCCGCCCATGCCGGTGAGATGGAGGCGCGACCCGCCGGCAAGGAGCCGGTCGTGGCCGACGAGCTGGCGCGGCTGGTCGAGGATGGTGGGGAGGGGTTCGTCGACGGGTCCGCGCACGTCCAGCAGACCGCTGTAGAAGAGTGGGATCTCGTCGATGTCGAGCAGGATGTGCTCCAGGCCGTCGATCTCGGCGGCGGCGAGTCGGGCCCAGTGCACGTCGTCGTCGCCCGGATCCCTGCTGGGCATGGTGAGCGCGGGTAACGGTGCGGTGCTCACGCCTGCGGCGAGGGCACAGACGGTGGTGGAGTCGAGGCCGCCGGAGAGGTCGGCGCTGACGCTCCCGGCGATGTCCACCCGCAGGCGTACGGCCTCGTCCAGCGCCGTGCGGAGCGCCTCAGCCCCCTCGGCGAGCGGGACTTGTATCTGCGGGGGCTGCCACCAGCGGACCGTCCGGGGGGCGGAGCGGCCGAAGCGCAGGAGTTCGCCGGGGACGACGGAGTGCACACCGCGCCACAGGGGGACGTCACCCAGCGGGTGCGGGACGGAGTCCAGCAGTCGCAGGGCGAGGACGTCCTCGTCGACGGGCGCGTCGAACAGCCGGGCCAGGACGTCGGCGCGGTTGGCGGCGACGGTGATGCCGTCCTCGGTGGCGTGGAAGAGACGTCGCATCCCCGAGGCGGTGCCGTGCACGTGGATCTCGCCGTGTGCCTCGGCGATGACGTGGAAGTCGCCGGGGAGGCGAGCGGCGACTCGGTGGACCGCGCCGGGTTCGCGCACCCCGGCGATGTGCGCGGTGAGTTCGGGTGCGCCGACGGGGGTGTGTCCGATGAGCGCCACAAAGAGTCCTTGGTCGTTTCGGGCCTGGACGGAGGTGGCCCAGCTGCCCAGCACGAACGGTCTTCCTGACGGGTGTGTGAGGGTGCGTTCGCCGCGTATCCCGAGTCGGGAGGCCACGGCGAGGGCGGCCTCACAGTCCGGAAACAGCGCGAACCATCCCTCGCCGTGGCTTGTCATCGGACTACCAGCCCAGGGGCAGACGGACCTTGGGCTCGTGCGGTCCGCGCTTCAGGAATCCGGTGTCCTTGCGGAAGTCGCCGGCCTTGGACAGCGCCGGAACCTCGTAGACCTTCTTGGCCATGGTTTTCATCCATTCTCGCGTGGGTTTCTGACGAGACGACCCCGTTTCCCGGGATCTCGGTGGCCGCCTGGAAAGATCCTCGGCCGGTGGCCACCCGCCGCTCAAGGAGCAACCGGTGGCCGACACGGTCCGCGATCGGGGCGGCCGGGCCGCCCGGCACCTCTTGTCAGGGGCCGCCACCTGGCAGAAGAGGGACCGGCGTGAGAAGGGTCCGCCGGTCCGGGCGTGCGGGATCAGCCTGGTCTTCTTGGCCTGTTGGTCACTCTCCGCTTGAGCTTCCTTGGCTCCATCCCGGCCTGCGGCCGCGCACCGCCGGCAGCCCGCGCCGCGCCGCCCTCCCATTGCGGGCGGCCATCCTGGGCATCCGTTCGATGGCGGAGATGATGGCGGCGCGCGGGATACCCGAGACGTCTGCGAGGTTGACGACCCGCTGGAGTTGGTCGGAGATGTCGTCGAGGCCCACCGGGAGGGAAGCCGGCAGGACGACAGCACCGCGCCCGCGCCCGAAGTCCACGACGCCTTCGCTGCGCAGCATCCGCAGCGCCCGGAGGATCGTGTTCTTGTTGGCGCCGTACTCCTTGCCGAGCTGGTCGGCGGGCGGAAGGTACTCCCCCTGGGGGTAGAGGCCCGACGCGATGTCCATCCTGAGTTTCGCCCGGATCTGGGCGTAGAGCGGTATCTCGGCGGCACTGCTGTGGCGTCGGATGTTCCCCGTTCCAGACGCAGTTGACATGTGCTGCTCCCCCTTCTGGCTCACGTTGTGCTCAAGCACTCGTGCCACGCCGCCGGCTCGCCGGGGCGGGGGACGGGGGCAGCCGGAGGGGCGACTCCCGCGTGGTCGGTGCGGAGCCGATGGCTGCCTTCGTCGTTTCCCCCAGGTCCGGCATCGACCCATGTCGATTCTTGGGTAGACCGTTCTTTCACGTCGGTTGACGGCCGGTGCAGTTGTACCGTAGTCCGCACCTTGACGCTCTTCAACCAGTGTGGCGATAGTGGACGTTGCACCGATTCATCTGAGTGGAAGAACAGAGCTGGCCGGACCAGGGGGGCGTCATGCCAGAGGAGCCGGAACACGGTTTCGCCGACAAGCTGAACCGGCTCTTCGAGACCGTCAGACCGGATCCCGACCACGAGTACAGCAACGAGCAGGTGGCCTCCGCCATCCGGGACACCGGGGTGTCGATCTCTCAGAGCTACATCTGGCAGCTGCGGAAGAGCAAGAAGACCAATCCGACGCTGCGTCATCTGCAGGCGCTGGCAGGTTTCTTCGGAGTCTCCACGGCCTATTTCGTGGACGACTCGGCCACCGCGCGCATCGAGGAGCAGCTCTCGGCCCTCGCCGCCGCGCAGGCGCGGCTGCACGAGGCGTCGCAGGGCAGTGACGTGAAGCTGATGGCCATGCGAGCGGGTCAGTTGTCGCAGAAGCACCGCGAACAGGTGATGGATCTGCTGGACGTGGTCTACCGCCTGGAGCAGGCCGAGGGCGGTCCCGGCCGAAACGATGGCCTGAATCATCCTGGATCATGATGGTCTGACGTCATTGGATGGAATTTCCAGGCCCCAGGAGATTCACCAACGGAGTTGGCCCGTGACCGAACGTACGTTGCGCAAACGATGTCGGAGCATCCTCAGGGAACTCGGCATCACCGCTCCACTGCGGGTCCCCGAGCTGTGTCGGCTCCTCGGTGAACACCGCGGACGGCCGATCCGGCTGGTCCCGTACTCGCTGCCCGTCCCCGGCCCGTACGGTCTGTGGATCGCCGGCGCGCAGGCGGACTTCATCTTCTACCAGAAGGAGACCAGCCAGGCGCACCAGGACCACATCGTGCTCCACGAGGTCGGGCACATCCTGGCGGACCACGGGAGCGACGAGTCCGAGGACGCCGTCTGGCAGGAGGTGCTGCCGGACCTTTCGATCGAGGTGATCAACCGCGCGCTCCGGCGCACCTCCTACGCCGAGGAAAGGGAGCGGGAGGCGGAACTCGTCGCCACGATCATCCTCGAGTGGGCGTCGGTCCTGGACCGGGTCACGCCCCGCGCGCCGGGTGACATCTCGGCCCGACGGGTGCACACGGCGCTCGCGGACCGGCAGGGGTGGTTGTGACCGTGCTGTCCCTGGTGCTCGCCGTTGTTCTGTACGGCTCGCTGCTCTGGACGGGGCGGCAGGTCGTACGCGATCCTTCCGACCGGCTGCTGCGCGCGGTTTTCCTTTGCATGTTCAGTGCGGGTCTCTCCTTCCCGTTCGGCCTGCCCGTAGTCATCCGCCTCGTTGACGGGCTCGCCGGGGACGGCACCGCGAAGCTGCTGCAGAACCTCTGCCTGCTCGGAGCCGTGTACTTCCTGGGGTGCTTCTTCATTCACTCGGCGTCCGACCCGGCCGCGGCCCGGACGCGGGTGCGGTGGCATGCGGTGCCGTTTGCCGCGACTGCGGTGATCGCCTCGGCAGCCATGGCCGTGACGCCGCACGCCGAGCGGGGCCACACGTACGCGACGGCCGACATGAGGGTCCCTGGTGTCGCGGTCTTCTACCTCTCGGCCGGCGCCTACCTCACGTATGCCCTGGCGGCGGCGCTGTTCTGGACGGTGCGGTACGCGCGGCTGGCGAGCCGGCCGTTGGCGACCGGGCTGCGGATGGTGGCCGCCGCGCTGACCGGCATGGTGCTGGCCTCGGCGGTACGGGAGTGCCTGACGCTCGTGCGCCTGCTCGGCGGCGGTGTGCCCCACCCGGTGATCACCGGCGCGAAGCTCCTGCTCGACCTCGCGATCCCCCTCTTCGTAGCGGGCGTGGTCTACCCGGGGCTGGTGACGCGCTGGGCCAGTATCCGTCTGTGGTGGCACCACGGCCGCGTCTACCACAGGCTGGCCCCCCTCTGGGAGGCTCTGCACCTGGCGTTCCCGGAGGACGCACTCGAACGCACCGGGGGCGGTCGCCGCTGGGACGCGCTGAGTCCGCGGGGCGTGCACCGGCGCTACTACCGGCGTGTCATCGAGTGCCGGGACGGGCTCGTCCGGATCAGTCCCTATCTGGCGCTGGAGGCGGCCACGGCCGACGCCGAGGCACCACTCACGCCCGAGGTCGCGGCGCGCCATCTGAGGACCGCGTTGCGGGCGTACGCCTCCGGAGAGGATGCGCCCTCCCAGGCCGTCCCGGTCGCCCTGCCCGGCGAGGGCGACGGCAGTCTGGAGAGTGATGTACGGCAACTGATCCGGCTGTCCGAAACTCTGACAGCGCAATTCTGAACGAGGAGTGGCGATGGACACCCTGATCTCGGCCCGGCGCGTGGTGATCGGACCGCACGGCCAGGTCCTGGCGGACGGCGCCGTGCTGGTGCGAAACGGCGTCATCGCGGACACCGGACCGCGCCACGAGGTGGAGTCCCGTGCCCCCGCGCACACTCTCCGTCACGACTACCCCGACGGCACGCTGTTGCCGGGGCTCGTCGACGCGCACGTCCACCTCGTTCTGGACGCGGGGCCCGATCCGGTCGCGGCGCTGCGGGAGGCGGACGATGCGACGCTGGCCAAAGGCATTGCGGAGCGGGCACTCGGTCTGCTGAACGCCGGCGTCACCACAGTGCGGGACCTCGGCGACCGGAACGGACTGGTGACGGAGTTCCGCGACGCCGTCAGGGTGGGACGGTTGCCCGGACCCCGTGTCCTGGCGGCCGGCACTCCTGTGACGGGACCTGGCGGACACTGCTGGTTCCTGGGCGGAGAGGTGTCCGGCGAGGACGCCGCCAGGGCGCTGGTCCGCCGCAACGTGGAGCGGGGCACGGACCTCATCAAGGTGATGGCCACGGGCGGGGGCATCACCAAGGGCGGGCCGCCGATCTGGGCGCCCCAGTTCACGGCCGGGGAGCTCCGGATCATCGTGCAGGAGGCGGCGAGTGCCGGCCTCCCGGTGGCGGCGCATGCCCACGGCACCGCAGGCATCGTCGCGGCGGTGGAGGCCGGGGTGAGCACGATCGAGCACTGCACGTGGATCGACCAGGATGGCTTCCGGTTCCTCGACGACGTCGTCGACGAGATCGCCGCCCGGGGCATCGGGGTCTGTCCGGCGGCCAGCCCCGACTGGCGCGGCTTCGCCGAGCGCTTCGGACATGAGCGCGCGGAGGAGATGTTCGGCGGGATCCGCCGAATGCGCGAGCGCGGGGTGCGGCTGCTCACCGGCACGGACGCGGGTGTGAGCCGGGCGGTCTTCGATGACTTCGTGTCCAGTCTCGAGTTCTTCGCCTATCTGGGCTGCACCTCGCAGGAGATCGTCGACCTGGCCACCTGCGAGGCGGCGGAGGCACTCGGGCTGGGCAAGGTCACGGGGCGCCTGCTCCCCGGCCTCCGCGCGGACCTCCTGGTCGTAGAGGGTGATCCCCTGACCGATCTCCAGGCGCTGCGCCGCGTGCGGCTGGTGATGGCGGATGGCCTTGTGCATGCCTGACGGGCTACCGCTGCCGGTGCCCCCGTTGGTGCGTGAGGGGCCAGCTGACTCCTACAGCCAGTCGCGCTTCTTGAAGATGACGTACAGGCTCACGCAGACGACCGCCATCAGCAGGATTGCGAAGGTGTAGCCACCGGCCCACTTCAGCTCCGGCATGACCTCGAAGTTCATGCCGTAGATGGTGCCGACCAGGGTGGGTGCAAAGAGGATGGCGGCCCAGCTGGAGATGTTCTTGAAGGCGTCACCTTCACACCGCTGACCTGCGGAAATCGCCCGAACGGACGGTCTGACCTGCGACGGTCCGCCTTTCCGGCCCTTTCACCGTGCTGCCCCTTTGTACGGTCGATCCTCCCCAGCCACTCCCCAACGGGGCTTCATTCTCCCCAGATTCTCCCCAGCCGCTGCCGCCCGGGAGGATGGGGCGCCGCTGGCCAGGGCCTGATTCAAGCGTCGTGCGGAGCTACGCAGCGTAGTGCAAGCGAGTCGGAGCGGGGTGGTAGTCGCCTTCGTGGGGCGACGGCTTGACGAACCGATTCGATTCTCCCCCTCGGCTCCGTTCCGTCTGCCAGGCTCGGACACGTGACGTACGTAGTGACCGTAGACATCTGCATCTCGGAGGGAACTCCGGAGATGGACCCGCTGCAGCGTGCCGGAGCCGTCGCGCTGATCGAGAGCGGCTTCGCCTCGGTCGACGGCCTCGACGGGCCGGACGGCATGGAGGTCGACCTCCTCGACACGATCGTGGGCGTGTATCCGGGCGGGGCACTGCTCAAGGTGTTCGTCGACGCCGAGGCGCTCGAATTCGCGGAGGATGCCGTCCGGGACGTCGTGAGCGAGGTGCTTCGACGCTCCGAGCTGCTGGCGGATTGGAAGGTCGAGCGGTGCGAAGTCGAACTGCACCCGGAGCTCGCCCAGGAGAGCCTCGCCGCCGCCGACGGCCCAGATGGCCCGCCGGACGACCCCGCGGACCGCAAAGCCCGTCATGCCGAGCCACCCGCAGCAGCCGAAGGAGGCGAGTACGACGCGCAAGCGAAGGCCGAGGAAGTGCGCGCCCGGATGCTCGTGCTGGCGGACGAGCTGCGTTCCTTTCCACCAGTGATGTTCGGTGTGCAGGACGACCCTGGGGAGGAGGACGGCGACGACTACGGCTTCGCAGTCGCCCCCGAGGACGCCATGCTGGCCGCCGGCGCACTGATCTATGCCACCGACGTTTTGATCGACGAGCTGTTCGAGGACGTGCACACCTTGGAGCAGGAGGGCACCAACGTCGGGGAGTGCGAAGGCCCGCTGTGGCACCTGGAGGACCTGCCGGAGAGGTACGTCCTCCAGTACGACACCCGTTTCGCCCGCCGCTTCCTAGTAACCGTGATCGCCATGACCACCCGCTTCACCAACGGAAGTTTCGACCAGCTGAGTTGCGTCGCCGAGGAACTTGCCCTGAGGCTGCTCTTGAGCCAGACGACCGTCACCCTGGAGCTGTTCGGGTTGCTCGACGACGGCGTCTCGAACGCCCTAGAAGTGTTCGCCGACAACGTCTACGAGGACATGGACCACGAGTGGCTGTACGACGGTTCGATGGACGGGATCGACGAGGGCGCGGTGGGCTCGGCCCTCGGCATTGCACCCATGGCGTTCGGTGCCTGGTTCACACCGTTCAACCCCGGTAGGCACGTGCACCCATCGGCTGCAGACGAACCGGACACGGCCGCAGTGTGATCCGCCCCGTTCCCTGATGCGACAGAAGCACGGCGGACGCGGAGGCGTTGTTCGGACCGATCGAAGTGGCCCCACCAGGTCACGTCACTTGGCCGTGCCCTGGCACCCCAGACGTAGGGCCCGGGGATGGTCACGGGTTGCCAGTGCCGCAGTCACCCTGCCAACGGCGTCGTCCACGCCTTCGTGCTCCCAGATGCGCAGCGGCAGCCAGCCCAGGTGTACGAGGTGGGCGTCGGTCTCCTCGTCGCGGCGGACATTGCCTTCGAGTTTTTGGCGCCACCATTCGGAGTTGTGCTTCGGAGCGTGCAGATGCTTCTGGCACGCGTGCCAGAAGCATCCTTGGACGAAGACTGCGGTTCGCCATCTGGTGAAGGTGACGTCAGCGCGGCGGCGCGGCATCCCGGGGATTGGCAAGTTCACGCGGTAGCGGAAGCCCAAGGAATGGAGGGCGCGTCGCAAGGCGAGTTCTGGCGCGGTGTCCCGGTTGCGTTGGGCCACCATCACCCTCCTGGCATTCGCGTCCCGCGGGCTCGGTACGCCTCCGCGGCTGTCTTTGGTCTCCACTCCCGATCAACTAGATGATTGATTCCAAGGCTTCAGTGGTCGTAGGCGGTCAGTGATCGGATGACCGGTCCACCGGTCTTGTGGTTGTGCCATATCGCGGCGGTCAGGGCGAGGAGTCGCTGTAGGACGCGCACGGTGACCCCGGCGGGCGTGCGGCCGCCGTGCCGTTCGGGGTCGAGTTGTCCCTTGAGGGTCTGGTTGACCGACTCGATCAGCTGGCGCAGTGGCTTGAACAGCTCGGCTCCGGCCCGCTCGGGTTCGCCCTTGCGGGCTGGCCGCAGCAGCCGGACCCCCAGGTCGGCGAGGTCCCTCTCGAAGGCGCGGCCGTAGTAGTTCCTGTCCGCCAGCAGCGTCGGTGGTGGCCGGTTGGCGAGCAGGCCCGGTTCTATCTGGAAGATGTCCAGTAGCACTTCGCGTTCGACGGCCTTGGCTCCGGTCAGCGCGAAGGCAATGGGCAGGCCGTGCAGGGTGCAGACCAGGTGCAGGCGCAGGCCCCAGAAGAACCGTGAGTGGCTGGCGCAGTAGCCGTACTCGGCCCATCCGGCCAGGTCGGAGCGTTTCGCGGTCTCGCGGGAGCGTCCGCACTCCACCGGCGTGGAGTCCACGATCCACACGTCATCGCCCCACAGGGCGGTGTCGGTGGCCAGCTCACGCAGGACCTGCCTGACCAGGCCCGACGCCCGCCGCAGGCGCTTGTTCCAGCCCGGCTGCTGGGGCAGGTACGGGAAGAGATACCGCAGGTGAGCGTGGGCGTGGCGCAGCCAGCGGGCCTCGGAGACGAAGCCCAGCAAGGCCTGCATCACCGCGAGGGTGACCAGTTCCGCGTCGCTGAGCTTCGGCTCCAGGCCCACCCGCGGGCGCCACGGAGCAAGATGCGGCGAAGCCTTCAAAAGGTCATCGACCCGCACGTACAGTGCAGTTGCGAGGGTGTCTATCTCGGTCGTCACAAACTGAGAGTGGGCACCCTCGCGTTCGTGCAGCTACCCCTTGGAATCAATCATCTAGTGGCTGCCGATTCGGTAACCGTCCAGTTGTTCGGCGCTGTGCCACCCCGGCTGGATCTGGTCGAACGCGAAGATGGAGTCGGCGTAGGGCATGACGGTCCCGTCGGGGTGGAGGGAGACGGGGCCCACCTGGCATCTCAGGGGTTGATGGGCCAGGAGTCGCGGGGGCACGGGCTTCGTGGCGGTACTGCTCGGGCCTTGCCGTGCCGGAGGCGGTGGAAGAGGGCCTCCGCCAGGCCGGAGAACGCCTCCACCTGGACGCGGCAGGTGTGTCGATCCGTACAAGTCGGGTGCAGGTGGCTATCGACAGTCGCAATGTGGGGAAAGTGCCACAGGCACCCATGCATCGGCGTAGTCTGCGGGGATTACCGCAGGCGGGCCGGGGTGGTCGGCATTGCGGCGGAGGTGCCATGGGTGGGGACCCGAATGTGTCAGCAATCATCCGCGATCACGGGCGAACGGGGGTGCCGGATCCGTATGGTGACCAGGCTCTGCTGACTCCCGCCATGACGAAAGGCTACAACGCCGTACCTGCCGGGGAACTACATCTGCTGCTGCGCTATCTCGAGGCGGTGGTTGCCATCCGTCGGGCACCGGTACACACCGCCGTCGCCTTCAACGCCGTGTACTTCGGGTACGACCTCGGGGGCGATGGTTACGGGGGCAGCCCGCTGCGCCTCGACGACTTCCCCGTGATCACCCTCGGCGGGTGCGCGCCTACGCTCCCGGTCGGTGCCATGGTGTGCGTAGCCACGGGATCGGACCCGCTCTACGCAGAAATCGTCCACCGCGAGGGCGCACACCCGGAAGTGGGGGCCCTCGGGGACGTACCGGACTGGGTCTCCGGGGCACCTGTCGGGGCCACGGGCCCGGGGAGGTCGGCGACCGGCGCGGCCCTCCGGCGAAGAGAGCTCTTGGTCCCGGACCTCCAGGCATTCGGCCCGGCCTTGAGCCTGTCACCGACTCAACTCCACCGCCTACGCACGCGCCGACGCTGGATCAACGAAGACGGGCACGTCGTCGTCGACGTCTCCTACCCGTCCCCGGAAGCGGCCCGGTACGACGACCTGACGGCCTACGCGGACCACCTCCTGACCACGGCGAGGGAGCAGCTGCTCAGTCCCTACGTTCCCGTGTCCCTCGCCGAACTCGTGGGCGGCACAAGTGTCGACGAACTGAGGGCCGGCCTCCTTGGTCTGCTCGACACGGTGAGGGGCGTTCTCGCCTCCAGCCCGTCGCTGCGCACGTGGGGCCACTACGCCGTGACCCGGACCTCGCTCGCGGAGTGTTGGGGCGATACCGGACCACTGGGAGGCGACGACTTCCGGACTCTCGCTGCCGCGGTGGAACATGCGGTCACTCCGGCGAGGCGGCGCCATGGCTTGGCCGTCCCCGTCACGGTGTACACGGCGGTCGGGCCGAGACTTCGCCAGTTCCCCGGTGCGACGGAACTGCTCAGGGGAGTGGGGTACGCCGCGGCGGTCTGCCGCGCGAACATGACACTCGCCGATGTGGTCCGACGGGACAGCGAACAGGGCCTGTTCGCGAACGGATCCCGGATCACGCTTGACGACATCTTCGAGAGCGGGGGCGTCTGGCGGTCTCATCATCCGGGTGGCGCCGAAGCGCCCGGCGACCCCCTGGCCCCGGCAGGGCGCGGCTGGGCATCGACGCTCCCCGCACCGTCGGAGCCGGAATCAGGGACGGCTGCGGAAGCGGAGATCGAACCGGTCGATCTGCCCCTCGCCGACGATGCCGTCCTGGGGCCTGGCGAACTCCTGCGGAACGACGCGGAGCAGATCGTCTGGCGGTCGCCCCTGCGACTTGCCCATCTCATCGACGGCTGGTTCCCTCTGCACCCGTACGTCGCACACGCACTCCGCCGGTCTCACGGCCCACGCCTCGCGTCACATCTCGAACTCGACCATGCCGGACAGACCCTGGCCGAGCGTGAGGCAGCTCAGGACGTCACCGCCGAACTCGAAGACGAAACCGGACGTTTGGCGGGCATCCACTGGCCCCGCGACTTCTTTCCCGGCCTCATACTCGAACTGCGCTGGCTCCGCGGCGAAACGGTGATCCGCGCGACCACGACCCCGCTCACAGATCTGGTGCAGGTCGACGACCGCGTGATCGGGCACTGCTACGACTCCCGCGTGCTCACCGGGGAGGACGCTCCGGGCAGCGATCGCCGTGGCGACAGCGCAGTCGGTCTCGGCCCCCGGCTACTGGTGATGCGCACCGTGCGCCGCTGCGGTCTGCTCACCCTGGACGGCCATGCCCTACTGGACCGCTCGGTCCTGCCGAGCGCGGTCTACGGGCGCTGGCCGGCACGGTCTCAAACCGCCGTCCTGGAGTCGGCGGTCGCGGAACTACTGGCGGAACGAATCCTGGAGCCAGCCCTCGGTAGCCGGGACGCGTGGGGTCAACCGCACTACCCGGCACGTGACGGGGAGCCGGTCATTCCGCTCCTCGGCTACCGCCCTGTACGGCGAAGAGTGATACGCCCATGGGGCGGCACGGAGCCGGACGGCCCGGGGCTGCTGGCCCTCCAGTTCGTCGCCGGTCATCTGCGACGCCTCCGGCCGGGGTCCTCGCCCAGCGAGGCGCAGCGAGCGGCCTTCCGCGCATACTGCCGCAGGCTCGGCAAGGCGGACGGCTGGGAACTTCCCTACGGCTACACGTTCGTCACCGACCACACACGAGGTCACTGAACTGGGAATCCACGGTTCCCACCCCTCTTGCCGCTGTCCTGTTCCTCCCTTCCGGCTCCTCGGCGTCGAGCGAGTCCTTTCCACTGAAGGCCACAGAACGGAGTAGGCGTACATGCACGACCGCTACCGCGTCATCACGGGGCCGCCGCTGTCCCCGCCGACCGTCTCGGCCGAGGACTTCGAAGGTCTGGCCGCCGCACTCAACGCCTTGGACCACCCGGTCGGCGCCGCTCTTAACGAGCTCACGGTCGACATGGTGGAACTCGCCTTCAACTCCCTGCCGCCCAGGGAGCGGCAGAAGCTGCTGGGCGGCCTGGGCATCCGCATGGCGGCTCCTCGCCGGGCGGGCAGGGCCCTGTGCCAGGACCTGCTCTCCCGGATGCGGCGCGACGCTCGGCAGCACACCTGCAGCTGCGGCATCAGGGACCTCACGACCACCGTGCTGGATCAGATCATCGAAGTCGCCTTCGCCCAGGACGGCAAGACCGTCTCCGAGCCCGTTTCCCGATGGGGCACGACACTGCTCCGGGGCACGGTGTTCGCTTGGTGCAATGCCTCCGTCGCCGACGCCTACCTTCTCGCCTGGGCGGCCGACCAGGACTGGTTCATGGAGACGGCCGATGAGGAGGAGACCGTACGCCTGGCGGCTGTGGCCGATGAGGCCCGGTCCGTCATGGCGGCGTACCCGGACTTCGACGGCCGACGGGAAGGCGTCGAGCGGCTGTCCGCGGGTGCGGGTACGAGGCCGGGCAGGACGGCCGTCGCTTCCAAGGGCGCCGCATCGAATTCAGGCGTCCCGCACGACGTGCCCGTGATCGCGTCCGAAGAAGCTGGCGCCGAGCAGAGGACGGACCCGGAGGAGGCGTGCCGACAGCTGGAGTCGGCCCTCGCGGGGGCCCGGCGAGCCGCGGAGAACGTGACGGGTGCGGTGGCCGACGGTCTTCCGCCGCATCACGGGGATCTGGCCGTACTGGACGCGCTGGGCGCCGTCTTCGACAGCGCCGACGCGGCGTTCCGCGCGGCGGGAGTGAACGGGGTGCCCCGCAGTCTGAAGGCCATGACACAGGCTGCACGTGAGTACCGGACGGCACGCGACCATGACGACCAGGTACGGGGGACGCTGCGGGACCTGCTGGAATGCGCAGGCCAGCTGGACGGCCCTGCCGCCGTTGCCGCCGAAGCCGTAAGGGGAGCGACCCGCCGTCTGCTGGACGCAGAGGTTTGGGAGCTGACACAACGGCAGGAAAGCGCCGTCCTGGCTGACCTGGCACGGCTGATCCGAGTGGGGCGAGAGGCGTACGCGGCGACGGAGATCCTGGCCCTGCAGGACCAGATGGTGCGGGTGCTGCCCGCGTGTGCCATGGCGGTGATCATGGCACCTGAACTGGTGCTGGCCCAGCCGCAGGAGACCTTCGCGCAATCCCCCGAGGCGGAGGCCACCGAAGGCGATGTCGGGGGAGCCGAGGAGCTCGCCGCTGACGACACGACCGCCGAGCACGGCGAGCAGGTCTCCGAGGAGGAGGACGGGCTGTCGGAGAGGCCTGACGGCCGCGCCACGGGGGGCTCCGGGCCTCACGCCGTACCGGAACCGGAAGCCCCTGCCCAGACGACTACGCCAGGTCCGATCGCGATCGTCGACGTGCCGGCCGCGGCAGCCTCGAGGATCCCCACCACGGAACCGGAAACGGAACTGACGGCCTCGCCCGCCGCCTCCGGCGCGGTCGCGGCATCCGTGCCCAGTTTCCCCGCGGCGCGCGATGAGCATGGTCCGCCCGCTGAGCCCGCCCTGAAGACTCTCGCCTCCGCCACCATCGAGGATCATTCCGACGCGGCCGCGACCGAGCGGGTTCTGACGAGGCTGGTCGTGGAGCGGCGCTTCGGACTCGCCCACCACGTGGCGAGGGCGTCCGGCCACCCCGAACCGCAGGTGACGGCGCTCCGTCTGGCTGGTGCCGCCGGGCTGCTGACGTCCGGTGACAGCCAGGGGGCCCGACTGACCGCGGACCTGCTCCAGCGGTACATCGGACACGATGGCCGGGACGCGGAAGGCAGCGAGCTCCTCCTGCTGCCCGCCCTGTTGCGTACGGCGTTGATCACCGGGGATCATCTGGCGGGCGCCCAGTTGAAGTCTCTGGCGCCCCGGCTACCGGAACGGCTGGCGGAAGCGGCGACCGCGGTCGCGGACCGTACCCTCAGCGGCGCACTGATGATGGCCTCGCCGCTGGCGGTCAGCGCCGACGTCTCCGGCGCGGAGGCGCGGCTGCGGGAGTTGCTGGAGCAGTGCCGTGTCCTGCTCCAGCCTCCGAGGCTTCGCTTCGCACGGGCAACGGAGATCGCGAAACGCTGGCTGTCCGACGACGGGCTGCTCGCATCGCTGCTCATGACCGTGGCCGGCGACCACCGCGACGGGCTGGCCCAGGTGCGAGAGCAGGCCGAGCGTCTGTCCAAGCTGCCCGAGATCAGCAACGAGATCGACCGAATGGACCGCAAGCACCGCTCACCCAGTGGCAAGCCTCTCCAGGGCTCCGGGCGCCAGGACCTGGTGCATCTCGTGGAGCGAGCCGTCGGTCTGGCCAAGGAGTGGTGTCTGGCGGTCGACACCATCCGCCGTGGCGACCGCTCCGACGGCAACCGGGCGGTCAAAGAGATCTCCTCGCTGCGGCGGTCCCTGCTGGACGGCCGGGAGACGGCTCTGGGTGAACTGGAGCAGCTGGCGCGAGGCTCGGGCGGGGTCAAGGCTGCATCAGCCTGGGCGGCACGCGACTCGATGGAGGAGCTGTTCGCCCTGCTGGCCGGTGGCAATACCCCGCCCCCGCGTCCCGGCGGTCCCGTGGACCCTGAACTCGTGCTGGACGCGGAACTGCTGAAGGTATGCGACCGCCGCGGCGAGCAGCCGTCGCTCGACGGGCTGTTCACCGCCGTCGACCGGAGCTGGCAGGACGCCCTCGCAGAGCGGCTCGCTCACGACGCCTTCGCCGCGGCTCGGGCTCTCGTCGAGTTGGCGGGACGGGAGCTGCTGTCCGGCGCACGGGCCGAAGAATTCACTCCACCCTCTCCCGCCGAGATCGAGTCTCAGGCGGCCTTCCGGCGCAGGGAGTTGCGTGGGAGCCACGACGATCTTGTCGCCGAACTGCACCGCGCACAGGCCGACGGAGCCGTGACCGACGACCAGGATCTGCGCCTTCAGGAACTCCTCGCCGACGCCAGGGGCCAGCTCGACGGGGCCGACACGTACGACTTGGTGGACGTACGACGAGCGCTCGACGCCGTGCGGGGTGACCTGCCGGCCTTCCGGCAGCAGGCGGCCGACCGGATCCGGGCCCGGCTCGACGCCCTGGACCCAAGCGAGGAGCTGCGTGCGCAGGTCCTGCGGCACCTGGACACCGGTGGTCTGGCCACGGCCGCCGACCTCGTCTACTTCCTGGAGATCGGCGAGGACGTCCCGGAGATCGACGGTGGTGAGTCCCACCTGACGGACTTCTTCCCGGCCGTGCCCGAGGGGCTGCCCAAGGGCGTGGACCATGCCCTCGTCGACCTCGTCCGGTCCGGCGGAACGCACACGGGCATCCCCATCCTGGACTACAGCACGCTCTCGACCGACGAGGCGGCTCTGGCAGCCGACGTACTCGACGAGTGGCGGGTGCTGGGTGCGACCGAGCCGAAGGACCGGCTCGACGTGTCCGCGAAGCGGCAGTTGCCGCCGCTCCTCAAACTGCTCGGATACGAGGCCAAGAGCGCCAGGCCGCTCGACGAGCGATCCCCGCACCTGCGCCGGCGAGAGTTCCGCCTCTTCGAGGCGACTGAGGTGGAGATCAACGGCAGGGCGAAGGCGCCCGCGTTCGGCTCGCAGATCCGGGAGCAGGGCGGCAGCCTTCGTGTGCTGATGGTCTGGGGCCGCCCGCCCGCAAAGGTCGTCATGAGCCTGGCGGAGCGCGACAACAGCGGAGCGAGTCTCCTCGTCCTCTACTTCGGCACGCTGAGCCGTGAGGCTCGCGTCGAAATCGCCGTCGGCTCCGATCGGCTGCAGCCGATGGTGGTAGTGGACGATGCCGCCCTGGCCTACCTTGCGGCACGGGGCAATCGACAGGTCAGCACGGCCACGCAGACACTGTTGCCGTTCTCCGGTGTCAACCCGTACATCCGGGAGAAGCGTGGCCGGATCGGCGGCGAGATGTTCTACGGCCGTGACGCCGAGCGCAAGAGCGTTCTGGACCCGCACGGCACGCAGGTCATCTTCGGCGGCCGGGGACTCGGCAAGTCCGCCCTGCTTAGCGATGCCGGAGAGCGGTTCGAAGAGCAGCGCCCCGGCTACCAGCTCGCGGTGTACGTGAACCTCGATCAGGAGAACATCGGAAAGGGCAGCTCGCTGGGGCCGGAGGCGCTGTGGAGCGTCCTAGATCGGGAGCTCCGGGCGGCTGAGGTGCTGGGCGGGCAGCCGGGTCGCAGGTCGGGGCAGGACATCTCCGAACGGGTCCGTGCTGGCATCCGCGCCTGGCTCGACGGGGATTCCCGCCGGCGTTTGCTCGTTCTGCTCGACGAGTGCGACCAGTTCTTCGAAGCGGACGCTCCTCGCTTCGAGCAGACCAAGAAGCTCAAGGGCCTCGGATCCGACACCAAGGATCGCGCCAAGGTCGTCTTCGCCGGCCTGCACTCCGTGCAGCGGTTCTCCAAGCTCGCCAGCAACGGACCGTTCGGCCACCTCGCGCAGACTCCGAAGGTGATCGGCCCGCTCGCACCCCAGTCCGCCGCCGAACTGTTGGTGGACCCGATGCGGGCGCTCGGCTTCGAGTTCCAGGACATGGATCTCATCAACCGGGTTCTCGGATATTGCTCCTACCAGCCGTTCCTGCTGCAGATGTTCGGCCACCGGCTGGTCGAGGTGATGCACCGCAAGCGGGCAAGGCGCGGAGCCGAGGGGCCCCCGTACGCTGTGGAGATCACCGATATCGAGGTCGTGGAGTCGGACACCGGTCTCAGGGACGGTATCTCGGCGGCGTTCAAGGACACCCTGAGCCTTGACCACCGCTACGACGTGATCGCCAACGTGCTGGCCTATCACGCGCGCCATCGTGGCCTTGAGGTTCGACTGAGCGACGCCGAACTGCGCGAGGAGTGCGAGACGTTCTGGCGCAAGGGCTTCGAACAGCTCGACACGGAAGGATTCCGCGCCTACCTCTCCGAGATGGTGGGCCTAGGAGTGCTCGCGCCCAACCACGACGGGCAGGGCTGGCACCTGAGGGGTCCGAACGCCCTGCGCATGATCGGAACCTCCCACGAGGTGGACGCCCGCTTGCTCAGGGCCGAACGCGACTGCGAGCTCCAGGAGAGCATCGTGCAAGAGGGTCGTCCCGAGCTGCTCGACAATCGGCCGGCTCCGCTCACCATCACCCAGCTCGACGACCTTCTCGGCGAGCGGTCCAACCAGACGAGGGTCGTCCTCGGCACCACGGCGACGGGTGTCGGAGACGTCGGCGACACCCTCCGTGAGATTGCCGGACGGATCGTCGGCTGGACGCTGCCGCCCGTCGGCAAGCCCAGCGTCTACAAGCAGGAGCTCACGGGCGGCCGCCCCCGGGAACGACGGGTCGTCATCAGCGACTTCGCCCGTTATCCGGACGCCCGGCCCGAGGCTCCCCGACAGGCCGTCGATTTGGCTGAGGAGCTGCTGCCCGCCACGCCGGGGGTGACCCGTGCCGTGGTCGTCGTCACGGATCCCACCCAGCTGGGCTTGTGGCGCCCCCTGCTGACGGGCACCGAACGCACCTCGGCGGCTCCCGTCGTACTGCGACGACACGACCGCCGCAGCCTGCACAGCTGGGCCCAACGGGTCGAGAAGTTCCACACGGAGGACCGCCTGGACCGTCTCCACGAGCTGACCGGAGGCTGGCCGATCCTGGTCGACCGGGCCCACCGCCTTCACGGCGAACTGGGCGATTCGGACGCGGTGCTGGACCGGCTGGCCGTTGTGTGCGGGGACCGGACCGAGGCTCGCGCGTTTGCCGAGGCGACCGGCGTGTATGCGGCCCCGCTGCTCGTGACCGGCTACCGGTCTCTCGCCGAGGAGTTCATGGAGGACACGTTTGACCTGGAGAGTGCGGTGACCGCCGTAGCGGTTCGGATCGAGGACGAAGATGAGGCCCGCTGGATCGTTACCTGCCTCGATGCGCTTCAGGTGTTCGATCATCAGGGGAACCAGTTGCGTCTGGAACCGTTGCTCCGGAGGTGCGTGATGTTGCAGGGCTGACACCGAGGCAGGGGCGAGCTTCTGCCCGGCAGCTCCGGAGCCGGTTCCTGCTTGGTCGAGATGACTTCCTGCCAGGCGGGGACGGATCTGCAGCGCAGCGAGCGGCGAACGCGGCGACGAGGAGGCCCCGCCCTGGAGGGGTCTCACCCGTGACCTCTTCGAACCAGCCACATGCGGGCCCGGTTCAGCTAAGAACGTGAGGCCATGAGCTGGCCCGGCGCCGCGAACGCGGTGGCACGGAAGGCGTTGCGGATCTCCGCTAGGGGTTCGCGGTCACGGTTGAAGCGGAGTTTGTTGGTGAGGAGGACGGACCATCTGCCCTGCTGCGGGCTGATCCACGTGCCAGTGCCCGTGAAGCCGTAGTGGACCCAGATGCCCTCAGTGGGGGCAGTGCCGGGGGCCGGGTGCCAGAAGAGGCCGCGGGCGGGCGTGAGGTCGCCAGTTTGGACGCGGAGGGATTCCTCGATCCAGGCCGGCCCGAAGGCTGCTTGGGTGGGGGCGAGCATGTGGCGGAGGAAGCGGGCCAGGTCGTCGAGCACCGAGAAGGTGCCGGCGATGCCGCAGACGCCGTCGAGGAGGCGGGCGGAGAAGTCGTGGGCGGTGCCCTTGAGGTGCGTGTCGGTGGTCTCGTCGTACTCGGTGGGGGCGCAGCGGGCCGCCTCGGCATCGGGGAGCGGGCCGAAGCGGGTCTGCATCATGCCCAGGGGGTTCCAGATGCGGTCGGTGGCGAGTCGGTCCAGGGGCTGGCCCGAGAGGTGCTCGGCGAGGTAGCCGAGGACGAGGGCGGCTCGGTCTGTGTACTCGACGGCTTCGCCGGGTGGGCGGTGGAGAGATTCGTGGAGGACGCCGTCGCGGATGTCCTGGGGGTCGGTGCCGTAGAGGTTCTTCAGGTTGGCGCGCAGGGGCAGGCCTGCGGTGTGGGTGAGTAGGTGGTGGGCCGTGGCCCGGGCTAGGGGGTGGCCTGCGACTTCGTCCCAGAAGGTGCCCAGGGGGGTGTGGAGCTGGAGCTTGCCCTCTTCGACCAGGGTGCCGATCGTGGACCAGACGGCGAGGATCTTGGTGAGGCTGGCCACGTCGAATACGGTGTCCAGCCGCATCGGCTCGTCCGGGTGGTTGGGGTCTAGGAGGCCGACGGCTCCGCTGGCCTGGATGCCGTCGGCGTTCCCGACCGCCCACACTGCGCCGGGGTAGACCTCGTCGCGTACGCCGGTCTGGAGGAGGTCTTCGATCCGGTCGGTGGTGTGGGTCATGGTCTCCCGATCGTCGTGGGCCCGCGGGTGGTCCGTTGGACAGGTTAGTGACGCGTCCGGGGCGGTGCCGGCTGCGCCACGGGTGGTGTCAGGCGAGCTGTCGGCCGAGATCGGCGATGGCCGTGGCGGTGGCGCTGAGGGGGAAGCGGGCGGCATTGGTGCGGCCGGATGCGCGGAGCATCTCCAAGAGGCCTGGGGTGGTGCGCAGGCGGTGGAGGTCGTGGGCGGCGGTGGTGGGGTTGGTGAAGTCGGTGGCCAGGCCGGTACCGGAGAGGGCTTCGCTGAGTCCGGGAACGGGTTGGTAGAGGACGGGGAGTCCGCAGGCCTGGGCTTCGAGGGCGACGAGGCCCATGGCCTCCAGGGTGGTGGAGGGCACGGCGAGCACGTCGTGGTCGGCGAAGGCCTTCCACAGTTGGGGGCGGCGGAACCAGCCGAGGTAGCGGACGTGGACGCCGAGCTGGCGGATGACCGGGGCGAGGTCGAGGAACTGGGCGCGCGGGGCGGCGATGCTCAGCTCGACCGAGCGGGTGGCCGCGACGGCTTGGAGGAGGGGTTCGAGGCCCTTCTCGGAACTGAGGCGGCCTGCGAAGAGGATCCGCAGGTGGCTGGTAGGCCGTCGGGCGGGCCGGGGCGGTGGGCTGGTGAGCAGGCGGTCGGGGATGCCCCAGGGGATCTTCTCGATCTTGCGCCTGTCCGTCTTGGGGGCGAGCTTGAGCAGGCGGTCGGCCATGGCGCCGGTGGGGACGACGATCGCGTCGGCAGCGGAGGCGGTCTCGCGGAGAACGCGCAGCTGTGTGGTGTGGTTCTCGGCGTGCAGGAGGTCGGTGCCGTGGACGAAGGCGATCCGGGGGTGGGCGGGTAGGGCCCGCAGGAGGGCGGGCGTGGCGCCGAATGTCAGGTGGTGCAGGTGCACGACGCTGATCTGGCGCGGGTCGATGGCGGCCGTCATGGCGTGGCGCAGGTTGGTGACGTACCGGCTGAAGGCGTGGCCGTCGAGGCATTTGCCGGACGCGTGCAGCAGGTCGATGCCGATCGGGGTGCGGGGCTGGGGGCCGTCGGCGGCGAGCATGAAGGCGCGGGCGGGGATGGCGGGCTGGGTGCCGGCGTAGAGGTCGAGGAAGAGTTCGACGCTTCCGCCGGGGCTGGGGAACGGCAGGTCGAGGGCGGTGGCGACGACGCGGTTCACCGGCGGCCTCCGGGATTCTCCTCGTAGAGGCGTGACGTCTCGATGCCTTCGCTGGTGCGGTACTTGAGGCCGTGCTGCTGGTAGCTGGCGGGGGAGCCGTGGGTGCGGAGGAAGACGAGCTTGCCGAAGGTCATGCCGGGCCGGACGCGTACGGGGCGAGTGGCTCGGATCTCCAGGGTCCAGCGGATCGCGTGCCCCTGGTGCCCGAGCGGCGCGGAGACGTGGACCCAGATGCCGAGGGAGCCGGTGGTCCGGTCGCCGTTGAGGAGCTGGGCGTACGTCTCGGAGCCGGTCCGTTCCAGAGTGTGGCCGAGGTAGAGGTGGCCGGGCTCCAGGACGTAGCCGTCGACGGGGAGGGCGAGTTCGGAGAAGGTTGTGGGACTGGCGGCGTCGAGGTCGCCCTCGCAGACGCGGAGCGTGCTGCCCAGGCGCCAGTCGTACGCGTTGGGGGACAGGCGATCCGGGTCGTACGGGTCGATGGTGATGCGGCCCGCCTGGCGGGCGGCGGCGATGGCCGGTCCGGTGAGGATCACGAGGTCACCGCCGTACCGTCGAGGTCGCGCCAGTACGAGGAGGGCTGGGGCCCGGAGGCAGCCTGGTACTTGCCCTCGTACAGATCGATGGCGCCCTCGGAGACGAAGAACATGATCTGCCCGATCTTCATCCCGGCGTAGACGCGCACGGGACGGGTCGGGGTGAGCATCAGCGTCCACTGGCCGTGGAAGCCGATGTCACCGATGGGTGCGGTGATCTCGACGAAGAGCCCCAGTCGGCCGACGGAGGAGCGACCGAAGAGCAGGGGGACGAAGAGGTCGGATCCCACCTCCTCCAGGGTGTGGCCGAGATACAGCTCGCCGGGCTGCAGGACGTGGCCGTCGTCGCCGATCTCTGTGCGGCGGGTGGGGTTCGGCCGGTGGGCGTCGAGTACCTGGTCGGTGTAGGTGAGCAGGGTCCCGCCCAGGCGGACGTTGTAGCTGTTCGGGTTGACCTGGGTCGGCACGAAGGGGGAGATCCGCAGCCGTCCGTCCATCGAGGCGGAGGTGATCTCGGGTCCGGTGAGAATCACTGGTCGTCTCCGTTGGTCAGGATGTGCCGGATCGCCGAGCCGAGGCTGAGGCCGACGGGGTGGGATCGGCTACCGAGACGGGTGTCGGCCAGGTAGTCGGTGGTCAGCACGCTCGTCAGACCGACGGGGAGTGGATTGGGGGAGGTGATCAGGGGTCCCGCCGGCTCGGTGAGGTGAGTCAGCAGTGCAGCGGGGTCGTTACGGAAGGCCGGCGCGACCTGGGCCTCGACCAGGCTGTTGTCGAACGGCTCGATGGCCAGCAGATCTCCGGCGGTGAGGACTTCGCCGAGCAGCGTCGTGCGCACGGCGGTCTCGTTGAGGACGACGGCCTCGCTACCCAGTCCGCTGCGCAGCCGGTCGGCCAGTTCTCGGAGCAGGGCGTGGCGGTCGAGCGGCTTGTTCCGATAGGGCGCGACGAGACGTCCCAGCGGCTCGGCCAGCTGTGCGTCGATGGAGGCGATCTGTTGACGGACGGAGGCCAACTCGGTCGGTAGGACGGATCCCGAGGTGTCGGGGAAACGGGCGGTCCGTCCGACCCAGCCTTCGGGGGAGCGCTCGGCGACTGCGTAGCCGACGGCGAGTTCCTGGCCCTTGAGCACGAGGGTGCTGCCGGCCCGTTCGGGTCCCGTGTGTTCGCTGTGGCAGTGGCCGGCGAAGACCACGTCGAGGAAGGGGCACGCCTCGGCGAGCTGGAGGTCCTGCTCGAAGCCGGAGTGGCTGAGGAGGACCCAGGAGTCGACCTTGTGGTGGTGCGCGAGCATCAGCTCGCGCAGGGCGTGGACTGGATCGGTGACGCGGTGGCCGGACCGCTGCCCGGCCGGGATCGACTTGAACGCCTGCTGGCCGATCACGGCCGTGACGGCCGTCCGTCGGCCTGCGATGTCCACGATGCGCAGACGGCGGAAGAGCGCGTTGCCGCTGGAGTCCTCGACGACGTTGGCGCATATGGTCCGTTGGTGGAGGCCCGGCTCGAAGTAGTGCGGCCAGCCGTGGTTCCCGGGAGCGACGACGTCGTACAGGGCGAGCAGGATGTCCCGTTCGAGCGCGCCCCGGCCGAGGCGGTAGTACCCCGTGCCCTCGAAGAAGTCGCCGCAGTCCACCAGCAGGCTGTCCGCGCGTGCCTGGTGGAGGTGCCCGAGCAGCGGGCCGCCGGTGCCGAGGGCGGAGTGGACGTCGGTGGTCGCCATGATCTGACGCAGAGAACGAGCCGTGGTCATGGCGCGACCTCGCAGATGTCGGCGCCGAGGTGGAGGAGCTTGCCGGGCAGGTCGGCGTGGCCGCGGCGGAGCTGGTCGACTCCGCCGAGGGTGGTGATACCGCGGGCGGTCAGCGCCGCGACCATGAGCGCGGAGCCGGTGCGGATGTCGGTGGCTTCTACCCCGGCTCCCGTGAGGCGCTGCGGGCCGGTCAGCCGGCATTCGGTGGGGGAGATCTCTTCGATCTTCGCGCCGAGCCGGGCCAGCTGGGGCAGCAGGTTTCCGTGGCGGCCGGGGTTGATGGAGTCGGCGAACAGGTGTGTCCCGGGCTGGCCGAGGGCCAGTGCCATCAGGGGAGGTTCGAAATCGGCGTCCAGGCCGCCGACGGCGAGCGTGGCGATGACTCGAAGGGGACGGCCCGTCGGCCGGGCGGCGCTCCCGTCGACCAGGAGGACGTCCTCCCGTACCGCGGTGGGGATGCCCAGCCGTTGCAGGGCTGCCTGCAACGGCACCACATCCCGACCTTGGACGCCCTCGATGCGCGCGGTCCCACCGGTGGCGGCGACGGCGCAGGCCAGGGTGCCTGCCTCGATCTTGTCGCCCGGAACGCGCCAAGCCGGCATCTCGGCCGGTGATGCCGCTGCCCGGCTCAGGTCCAGGACCTGTTCGCCGGCTCGGGCCTCCCATCCCGCCGAGCGCAGAGCTTCCAGCACAGTGAGGACTTCAGGCGACAGGTTCGGCCGACCGAGGCGCAGCGAACGTCCCGCGACGACCGCACGCAGGACGGCGACGACCGTCGCACCGCGTGACCGGAACGGCAACGTGTGGGAGACCGTTCCGGTGGCTGGTCGACCGGCCTCGATGTCATAGCCCTCGTCATGGACGGCGACACGGTCTCCGAACGCCTCGTACACCTTGAAGTGCAGGTCCATGCCGCGCTCTCCGATCCGGCATCCCCCGGGCCAGGGCAGCAGGGCGTTCCCCTGTAGGGCAAGGAGTGCGGGCACCAGGTAGTACGACGCGCGGATCCGTGCGGCCGGGGCCAGGTCGAGTTCCGCGGGTACGGCGTCAGGGGGCATGATCACCACGCTGTCGGGTCGTCCCACGGCTCGGGCGACGTGCCAGCCCGCCCCTTGGATCAAGGTGAGCATCCAGTGGACATCGGCGCTGGCGGGGACGTTCTCCAGCTGGATGGTCCGGCGCACGGCTGCTGCGGCGGCCAGCAGCGGCAGGGCGGCGTTCTTGGAGCCGTCGACGGTGACCGAACCGGAGAGGGGCCTCCCCGGACGTACGGCGATGACCTCCGCGCTCGTCGCAAGAGCTCGATGAGGTGCCATGTTCAACTCCTTTGCAGGGGAGGTTGCGTGATGGACGGCGTGACCGAGGTGGGTACGGACAGATCGAGCTCGGCCCAGCAGGATTTGCCGCCGGCGCTGTGGTCGACGCCGTGCCGGTCGGCGAGTGCGTCGATGATCAGCAGCCCGCGGCCGTCCTCGGCGTCCGTACGGGGTGGGCGTGCGTGGGGGAGGGCTGAACTTCGGTCGCGGACCTCGAAGCGCAATCGGCTCCCGCGCAGGCGAGCGGTCACGGAAGCAGCTCCGTTTCCGGTGTGCTGAACGGCGTTCGCCAGCAGTTCGCCGGCCACGGCCTCTGCTACGTACATGCCGTCGGTGCCGATGACCGAGCGCCAGCCTCTGATCTCGTTCATCACCTGATGCCGGGCACGAGCAGCGCCCTCGGGCGAACTCGTGACGGTCAGCGTGACCTCGTGCACTTCCATGAGCAGCCTCCTGGAGGGGTGCGGTTCCACCAGGCAAGCGGGTCAGGAGGCGGCCCCGCGACGTGCCGTGCAGCCCCTGCATCGTTCATGCACGTTGTGCATGGCGGGCAAGTTCGTTGCAGCTAGGCTCGGTTGAGCAGGCAGGATCGGTCTCGGCAGAAGGGGCCGTGGCGGAGATGGTCGACACGCAGGGCAAGGGGCACCGGATCGGTGAACTGATCCGCCGGGCTCGGGTCTTACAGGGCCGCTCGCAAGCGGACGTGGCCGGCGAGCTGGGGTATCACCAGTCGAAGATCAGCCGACTGGAGGGCGGACGCGGAACTGACGACATCCGGGTTCTGCGCGACGTCGCCCGCATCCTGCGCATTCCCCCGGCCAGACTCGGTCTGGCGGAGGCCGCCCCGGAAGCCGATCCCCACGATCCGGAGACAGAGGAAATGCTGCGCCGCCGTACCTTCCTTGCCGCCAGCGTCACCGTGCTCACAGCCTCGGTCGCGCCGACGGCTGCGCACCCCGCGCTCGTCCAGGCGCTCCTGCCCGGGATGCCGACGGCTCCGACGACGGAAGCGCCGGATTCGGGGGAGCTACGAAACCGGGCAACGGCCATCCGGCGCCTCTGGAGCACGTGCGACTACGCGGAGCTGGAGCGGACCCTTCCTGGCCTGATCACCGACCTCCGCCACTGCATCGCCGACTCCCCGCAGGCCGAGGAGCTTCCCCGCTTCCTGGCCACGGCCTACCAGACCTCGGCCAGCCTCCTGCTGAAACAGGGAGACCCCGGCACGGCGTGGCTCGCCGTCGGGCGCGCGATGGCCGAGGCCGAACGCTCCGGCGATCCGCTCGTCCTCGCCGCCAGCGTCCGCCTCCACGCGCACGTCCTGGTCCGCGAACAGCACGCCGGCCAGGCCGTGACGCTGATCAAGCACACGGCCTCACAACTCACCGGTGCGTACGACCGGCAGCCCCACCACCACCTCTCTGTGCTCGGATTGCTGCTACTGCGCGGAGTCACGGCTGCCAGTAGAGCTGGGGACCGCGCTGCCACCTCAGAGTTCCTGGCCGAGGCCAAGGAGGTGGCGAAGTACGTCGCCCTGGACCACCCGGACGCCTGGGCGAACTTCAGCCCCACCAACGTGGCCCTCCACGAGGTCAGCGCGGCCGTGTCCTTCGGCGACGCGGGCGTCGCCCTCGACATCGCCCGTCCGCTCATGCGCCGCCACATCCCGGTTCCCGAGCGCCGGGCCGCCCTGTGGGTGGAAGCCGCCCGTGCCTACGCACAGCAGGGCCGCCTCGCCGACGGCTACCAGGCCCTGCGGATCGCGGAGACCTGCGCAGCCCAGGACGTACGACGCCCAGCCGTCCGGGACCTGGTCGCCGACATGGCGGCGCGCGACCGTCGGCGTACGCTGCCAGAGCTCCACCACTTCAGCCGCCGACTGGGAGTACCCGCGTGACCGAGCCGCAGCCCAAGCCCTTCCTGTACGTCGTCGTCTGCGCGGCGGGGATCGCGGGCGACGTCGGCAAGCTGATCGACGCCGCGCACGAGCGGAACTGGGACGTCGGCGTCGTCGCCACCCCGCAGGGGCTGCCCTTCCTCGACGTGTCCGCGATCGAGGACCGGACCGGTTACCCCGTCCGCTCCGCCTGGCGCGGGCCCGAGGACGCACGGTCCTTCCCGCCCGCCGATGCGATCGCCGTCGCTCCGGCCACCTTCAACACGGTCAACAAGTGGGCGGCCGGCTTCGCGGACAACCTTGCCCTCGGCATCCTCTGCGAGGCCCCGGGCATGGGCATCCCCACCGTCGTCCTGCCCTACGTGAACACGGCTCTCGCCGCCCACCGCGCGTACCAGCGGAGCCTTGCCGAGCTCCGCGAGATGGGCGTCCTGGTCGGGAGCTACGAGCCCCACCGCCCGAAGTCCGGCGGCGGCGCCGACCGCTTCCGCTGGGAGGAAGCCGTCGACCTCCTGGCTCCGTTGCTGGCGGCAGGGGCCGCCCACCACTGATCCTGCGACTGCCAGTGGGTAAGGCCTGCCGGACTTGCGCATCGGGAACGCCTGCGACCGGTGACCGGGAGGTACCCGGTCACCGGTCGCAGAGTGCTGTTCAGGGCCCGTCAGTCTTCGTAGGGGAGGTATATGCCGCCATCCGGAGCGGCGATGGCGCACAGGCGCTTGTACTCGGTGCGGTCTTCCTCTGTCATGTGCGGGAGTACGTCCATGACCATGCGGGCTTCGGGGTGCCGGGCGAAGTACGAGTACAAGAGCTCGATGAGGGCCTCCACGGCGGTGTCCTGCTCGAGGGCAGCCGCGGCGTTGCGGGCGCTCAGTGCTGCCACGGCTTCGAGTTCGGCGCGCGTGGCCTGGAAGGCGGTGGCCTGTTCGGCCCGTGTGAAGGGGCGCCCGTCACTGTGGGACCAGGTGTTGGTGTCGGGTCGGAGCTTGAAGTCCGCGTCCAACAGCAGGGCGATGATTTCGATGCGCAGTTCGGTTTCGGGCATGCGGGGGTTCCTTACGAGATGGGGCCGGTGGTGATGTTTTCAATGCTCCGGAGAAACCCCGGTTTGGCTGACCGGGGATCGTCGGCTATATGGGGACGGCCACGTCCGGGCGTCAGCGGCGGCGGGAGGCGTTGTTCGCGGCCTTCGGAGCGGGTTGTGTGGTCACCACGCGCTGGGGGAGCGATGCTGCGGGATCGGCAGGCAGGTGCGCGAGACGGCGGAGCCGCCAGACGAGGACGTCGCTGACGGAGGTGGCGCTGTCCAGCTCCCGGTGCCGCGTGGCTTCTACGAGGAGGTGGGCCGGGTTGTGGCCTGCGGCCCGGGTATCGGCGAGTGTGGCCGCCAGGGCGGGCCAGCCCGGCTCGGCCAGAACTTGTTCGGCGATCTCGGGCAGCGCCTGGCGTAGGACGACTGCCTGTCGTCGTTGCAGTGGCAGGGAGCGGCCTCGCTGGTGGAGTACGGACATTGGCTGGGCGGCCGTGATCTCGTAGGCGGCGCGCAGGTGTCCGGCGGCTTGGTGCGCGGCTTCGGCTTGCTGGGCGTGCTTCTTCTTGGCGTGCCAGTTCGCCGCCGCGGTGACGAGGAAGAACGCGGTGTCGATGAGCATGGCGGTGGTGGCGCCGTCCTCCCCGCGATCGAGGGCAGGTCCGCTGTGGACGAGGTCGTACGCGGCCTGGCGCAGGGCGCGGTCGTGCCCGCGTACGGCGCGGACGTGGGAGCGGGATGCCCGCTCGAACGCGAAGGCTGCATCACGGAGTTCTCGTCGGGTATGGGCGGCGGAGGTGTCGGCGAGCGCGTCGAGGACCTCGCCGGCAGCGGCGATCCCGGCTGCTGCCGTGCCGTCGTCGCCGTGCTCGATGAGCAGCAGCGCCTGCCAGGTCGCCGTGGTCGCGCGGCGGCGGGCGTACGCCGGGCCGGTCACCGGCGGGAGAGCGGGCTGCTCCGGTGAGATGACTTCGTCGGAGGAGGGTTCTGCCGATGGGGTCCAGCGTTCGCGGATGCGGGGCAAGGAGAGGTCGGAGGCGAGCTTGGATCCCGAGTAGAAGACGGGCTCGCCGTGCTTGTTTCGGTCGTCGGGCAGGGCCACGGTGTAGCCGAGGAGGTCCCCGGACGGCGCCACGCGCTGCTTTACGAGGACACCGGCATGGGTGAGGCGGCCGAAGAACTCCTCCTCGCTCCGGGCACCGGCCGCCGCGCGTCGGACGCTCTCGCGCAGTTCCTCCCTCGGGGTGCGTTCCCGCTGGTGGCGGTCGGCTTTGTGGCGTTCGGCGCTGGTGGGGCGCTGGGCTGCGGTTCCGTCACCGGTGTCGAGGCGGCGCAGGCCGTATTGGGCCTCGATGAGACGGGCTTCGGCCTGGGAGCGCTTGGCTTCGTTGTGGCGGCGAGGCCGGCGGCCGTCCTCGCGGACGGTGGTGGCGATGATGTGGATGTGGTCGTCGGCGTGGCGGACGGCTGCCCAGCGGCAGGCGGCGGTGTCGTCGTCGGGGGCGATGCCAGTGGCGGCGACCATGCGGCGGGCGATGTCGCCCCACTGCTCGTCGCTGAGGATCGGGTCCTCGGGCGCGGCGCGTACGGACAGGTGCCACACGTGCTCAGTGGGGCGCCGTGACTTGGGCAGGGCTTCGACGGGCTGGTCGAGGAGCCTTTGCAGGTCCGCGTAAGTGGCTTTCGGGTTGCGTCCGGGGTCGGGGACGAGGCTGTCCCAGGCCGCCACGAGGTGCGGGTCGGTGTGTTCCTCGTGGGTGCCGGGGCCGTAGAGGTAGCGGATCAGGCCGATGGTGCGGCTGCCCATCTTGTGGACGCGGGGGATCATCCGGCGGGAGTCTCCGTCTCTACGTAGCGCTGGGTGAAGTCGTCCACGCGCTCGGCGGTCCGCTGGACAGCGTCGAGGACCGCCTTGGCGTGCGGGGCATCGGCGCCGGAGTTCAGGACGGTGGCGACCTGGTTCAGGTTGTTGCCGATCTGGCCGAGGGCCCGGCGCAGCGCGAACAGCTCTCTGACCATGTCCCGGTGGGTGGCGATCTCGGCTTCGGTGTGTTCGAGGTCGCGGGCTGCCTTCAGAGCAGAGTGGGCGAGGAAGCCGGCGGTGCTCATGCGGCAGGCAGCCGCGGCGTGGGTGAGGAGCTGGAATTCATCGTCGTTCATGCGGCAACTGGGCTGGTGCATGCGCTTCTTCTCGGCGAGCAGGCGCTCACGCTGGCGCACGTGCGATGTCGTTGGGGCGGTGTGCGTGCAGCGGGGGGTGTGGCAGGTGTGCTGTCCCTCCGATTCGTGGTGCGGCCCGGCCTCGGCCGCGTCCCGAAGGACCGGCGCCTCCTGGTGCCGGTCCGCTCCCGCCACTCCTGGGGCGGGGGAGCCCAGAGCATTGCTCCCGACGGGAGCAATGCTCTGGGTACAACTTGCTCCTCCTGAGGCTGGAAGCGAGGGCATGTGCTCGCCGTGGGTGGGACGGTCGTGCGGTGGGTTGTGCATGCGTGTCCTTGAAGCGGTAGAGGCTGGTCGTGTGAAGGGGCTGTTGGGCGGGGTCGACCGGTTGGGGACCGCTCGCTCGTGACGCGAGACGCTGCCGGTGCTGTCCGGGGACCGAGCGGGGATGGTCCCCGTTTCGGGGAGGCGCTCGGTCCCCGGCGGCAGGGGCGTGGGGGACCGGTCCCGTCTCGGTCCCCGTAGTCATGGGTGGGGACCGTCCCCGACGTGGTGACCTGACGGTCCCCGAACCGCCGCAGGGCGGTCCCGGAGGGCGGGGACCGTGGGGACGGACCCCACTGAGTAGGGGGACGTCAGGCGGGGGTGACCTGCGGAAACAGAGTTGGGGACCGGTCCCCGTGGTGGCCGGCGCGCGCAGCGCAATCAGGGGACGGTCCCCGATCAACTGCTGTCGGTCCCCTCCTGGGGGAGGGCGCTGTCAGGCGGGACCGGGGTCAGTTTGGGGACGGGGACCGGGTTGGGGACCGTGATGGGGAGGGGACCGGGACCGGGGTGGGGACGGTCCCCGAACGGCTCGGGCCAGTGGTTCGGTCCCCACGATGACGGGGACCGACCCGGGTGGGGACCGTGGTGGTCAGGAGCCCGACGGCTGGGTACGTCGGCGGTCCGGGCCGGTGAGGATGACGCGGGTGGTCATCTCTGCCAGGCGTGAGGCGACGCGGTCCCCGACTGCGTTGCGGAGTTCCGCGATCGGCAGGTTGGTGGTGATCAGGGTCGGGAGCATCTCGGTGTAGCGGCGGTTGATCAGCCGGTACGTCAGCTCCTCGGTCCACTCGGACTGCTTGGCCGCGCCGAGGTCGTCCAGGATCAGCAGCGGGCACCGGCCGAGCTCTTGGATCTCCCGCTCGGGGTCGTGGTTCGGCCGGGGCCGGAGCTGGGCGTAGAGGTCGGCGGAGGTGACCGCCTGCCAGCGCAGGCGTACTCCGGCGGCCAGCAGCGAGCGGACGGCTCCGTAGGCCTGATGTGTCTTGCCGATGCCGGTGGTTCCGGCGATCAGCAGCGAAGGGCCGTAGGCGATGCCCCGGGTACCGGCCGGCCCGTTCCGCCCGGCGCGGGTGACCGCCTCCACCCAGCCCAGGACTTCGGGTTGGGTGGCGAGTGCCTCGCGGTAGCGGGGCGGGATGCGGCGGTCGGCGAGTTCCAGGGCGGTCACCGGCTCCACCGTGGGCCCGGCGGGTACGGTGTCGGGGTCGATGCCCTTGGCAGCGAGAATGGCCTGGAGACGGGCTGTCAGGGTGCCAGCACGCTGGGGTTCGCGTGTCGCGGTGGTCACAGCTGGCCTCCGTAAGCGGCTTCGGCGTCAACGGGGTTGGTGTACGGCTGAGGGGCCCTGCGGGCGCCAGCAGTGGCCTGGGGCGGGTTCATGGCCTCGTTGACCAGGCTGGGCAGCAGACTCGGGTAGAGGCTCTTCAGGCGCATGCGGTCGACTCCGGCTCGGATGTGGTCCGGGTCGATGCCTTCGTGCAGCAACTTGCTGATCTCCCGGCCGACATGGCCCAGGACCCTCTCCGGAGGGCGCTTCCCGCACGCGGCGACGTACTCGGCGACCAGTTGCTGGGCCGTTGCGGTCTGGGGTGTGGCGGGGGCGCTCGCGCCTCCCAACGGAGATCCTAGATCCATGATCCTAGGTCCTAGATCCGGACCGTGAGGGCTCGGCGCCGGCTCCCGCACCTCCCCCTGATGCTGCACGGAGGGCTCACTGAATCCGTCCTGACCTGCGGATACGGGGATCATCGAAGCGGCATGAGGTGCGGGTGCGAGCTCCGGGACGGTTGCCTGATGGGGCAGGGACGCCTCACGGAGCCCTCCCTGCGCCAGCGGTGAAGTCAGGGGTACCCGGCCGCCGTCGTGGTAGGGGCAGTTCGGGTGCCGGACACCGCTGGGGCGGTTGACCTTCTGGTGCTTGGAGAAGGTCACGATGTGCAGGTACCGCTTGCCGTCCTCGCCCTCGTACCGGCAGATGAGTTCATTGCCGGCGAGTTGGGTGAGGTCGTCCTCGACCTCGATCGGGCCGTGTTCGGGTCGTAGGGACCACAAGAGGCCCGCGATGACGGCGGACTGGTCACGGAACCGGCCGTGGTCGTCGGCCTGGGTGAGCAAACCGAAGAACGTCCGCTCCGCGGTGATGCTGACGGCGGCCAGTGATTCGGAGCTGAAGGCTTCAGGCTTGATGGTGCGGATGCGTGCCATGCCTATCGCCCCGCCTTCGCCTGCTGCTGGGACGGCGACGCCGCGGTGGGCGCGGGTGTGCGGACGGCTGCTTCGGCCGTACTGTTGGGCATAGACGTTCCTCAGATCCGTTCAGGAGTGGGCGGTTTGGACAAGGGACTCCCATCGGCTCTCGGCGCTGCAACGCCGGGAGCCGATTCCTTTGTCAGGGGTGCTTGGCCAAGACAGCCACACCCAGCCCGCGGAAGTCCAGCGAATCCGCACTCGAAAAGCGTCAGAGCGCATCGCTGATCGCGAACGTCTTCACAGTAAGGGCGAATCCCCGGTTGACCAAAAAGTCGACGGCGTAGGGAGAGCGGCGAAGATCGAACGTCGAAAGCCATTGACCGGGGTAGGCGAGGCGATCTATGTTTCCGCCGCCGGACCACTGATGGTGTGCGTACCTCTGTGATCCGAGATGGGCCCTAGTTCCGCAATGGCCGCCTATGCGCGAATCGCCAGTTCGTTCTCCGTGAAACGGGCCCCAAAGTCCCATGTCTGGGCTTCCGTGATTACGAGAACCCGGGAACCCGAGCTACAACAGACGCATGCCCCGAAGAGCTACGGAAATCGGTCCCGCCGGAGAACGGACCGCCGGTGCCATCGAGCGCCTGCGCACCTCGCGCGGGTTCGCCCAGCGCGAGCTCGCTGCCCGTGTCACCGAGCTCGGCCACCCCATGACCAACACCATGCTGTCTCGCATCGAACGCACCCGCCGGCGCTGCGACGTGGATGACCTCGTCGCCATTGCGGCCGCCCTCGGTGTCTCCCCACTCGCCCTGCTCCAGCCCGTGACGTAGGGGGCTGGGATGGGTGTGCGGTGACGCCGCCCCGGCTTATACCCGACGATCCCCGGTCAGCCAAACCGGGGATTCTCCAGACCATTGAAGTAGTCCGCTCCACCTGCCTGACAGCAAGCGGGGGCGGGCTTGTCATGCCCGATGTCCGTCGCCGCAGGTTGCCGACGGAAGACCCCGAAGGTTCGATGCGTGCGAAGTGTTGCTTGTGACAGTGAATTGCTGGCGAATGTCCGCACGTCTCCCCGTATGTCGCCGCTGGGGAGGGGTTTTCTGAACGTGGGTGAAGCCGCCGAATACCTGGGGCTGTCGCCCGCCACCCTTTACGTGTGGCGGCACCGTCGCCAAGGTCCGCCGAGCTTTCGGATGGGGCGGAGCGGACGTGTGATGTACCGGATCCAAACACTTGACGAGTGGATCCGGGAACAGGAGCAGGCGGACTCCCGCAGCAATACCTCCCTAAGCCCGGTGAATTCCGTCCCGCAGCGCCGCGCCGGGTATCCGGTCACGACCTGACCGCTCTGCCCGGCCTTACCTCCCTACGCCCGACCCTTACCCCGAGGAATTCTTTGGCTGGCTATATAGAAGACCGTTGGATCAAAAAGAAGAAGGATCCCGTCACCGGGAAGCGTGAGCGTACGACCCGTTACGGCAAGGGGTCCCGATATCGTGTCGCTGGAATCCCGGGCGTCCGGGACATGTCGTTCGACGTGCTGGAGGACGCCAAAGGGTGGCTCCGGCGGTCCGGCACCGACAGTGAACGAGGCGAGTTCGTCGACCCGCGCGACGGCTCCATCACCTTGACGGACTTCGTCACGCGCCACTGGCGTGCCGGCGTTCGCGGCGCGCCCGGCACGGTCAAGCGAGTTGACGAGCGTGTACGACTCCACATCCTTCCGCACCTCGGTGCGGTGGCGCTGCGCGATGTGTCGGCGACCGTCCTGCGTGGCTACATAGCCACGCTCGAAGGCGAGTGCTCTCCGCGGTACGCCCGGCAGATCCTCACCTCGCTGTCGAACATCTTCGAGACCGCGATCGACGACAAGCGCCTCGTCCGCAACCCGATGCGGGCCAAGACGGTGCGTTGGCCGAAGGCCCCCGACGAGGATCGTGACGCGTGGCCGCTGGCAACGGCGCAGCGAGTGCGGGACGTGATCAACCCTCGCTACCGGATCGCGGTCGTCGTCGCGCTGGGGTGTGGACTGCGCCAGGGAGAGGTGTTCGGGCTGTCGCCGAAGGACATCGACTTCGAACGCGGCGTCATCCGAGTGCGCAGGCAGGTGCAACTTCTCTCCGGGCGCCTCTACTTCGCCCTGCCCAAGGGTGGCAAGACGCGCATCGTCGACATGCCCCGGTCGGTGGCCACGGAGCTGGCCGCGTACTTCCTCGACCATCCGGCGGTGGACGTCGAGCTCCCCTGGGGCGGACCGGAGCCCGAACGGGAGAAGCAGAGCTTCCCGCTCATCCTCACGACGACGTACGGCAACGCCATCCGAGCCAACATCTTCAACGACGAGGCCTGGAAGCCGGCCCTCGCAGCGGCCGGAGTCATTCCCGCGCGGGAGAAGGGTGCGCGGTGGAAGGCTTCGCGCAAGGACGGCTTCCACGTGCTCCGGCACACTTACGCCTCGGTCCTCCTCGAAGCGGGCGAGTCCATCGTCACGCTCGCCCGGTGGCTCGGTCACTCAAGTCCGACCATCACCCTCGACCACTACGCCCACTTCATGCCGGAGGCCGGCGGCAAGGGACGCGCGGCCATCGACGCACTGCTCGGCACGGTGCCCGAGTACGTCCCGGACAACCTTGCCCATATGTGAGAAAACGGGTGTCACAGCATGCGCTGTGGCACCCGTTTTCGCTGTACAGGCTTCACGAAGCCTGTGATTCGCCCGCAGAGCCTGCGAAGAGTCGGGCCCTCTTCGCGCCTCTCTGGTCAGCCTCTCTGCACTGCTGCGCGTGCCCGCGTAGCGTTCATGGCGGCGCCATCGCGCGCGAGGTAGGCCCTCTCCTGCACACTGCCGCCGAAGTCACCCCACGCGTAGAAGGTGGCCACGAGGGCGGCCGTAGTCGCTGTTCCCGAGGATGCAGTCGCCAAGATCCGGGCCACGCTGGCCGGCAGTTGCGCGAGAGGTCGCACTCTCGTTTGGACGGCGATATCGGCGCACCGTCCCGCCCACACTTCGAGACCTTGCGCGGCCCGTGCGAGGAACATCGCGACGCAGGCGAAGAAGGCGTAGGCGAAGGCGAACCCCGCCAAGAACCTCGTGGGCAGACCGGGGGTCGGGCCGGTGCCGAAGAGGGGCAACCCGCGGACGCAGTAGGAGACTACCTGTCCGGAGATGGCTGCCAGGAAGGCGGATCCGAACAGCGACCCACTGATGTCGTCGTAGTCGTCCTCTGCCACTTCTGGCCCGCTCGGTGGCGCAGGGCGGGCCCGTCGTTGCGCGGGCATGAAGAGGTTAACGATGCTGCCGAGGACGTTGCCGGCCACGAACGTGCCCGAACCGTGGTTCGTCTGGTTCACGACCTTCTTCTCGCCCTCCGGCGGTCGGTCAGTCACGTGCGAGCCCACCATGGTTGATCGTCAGGCCGCCGTGGTTGTCGCCGCCGATGAACAGTCCGCTCCCCGTGTTCTGCTGGTTGTACACGGTGGTTCCTTCCATGGTCAGAGCCTTGAACTCGGGGATGGCCTCCGGATGCGCGTCGAGGTGCACTCAAATCAGCGGTGTCAGCCGACCCACGAGCTCATCCGACGTGGCGTCCTGGTCATCGAATACGGCGATCACGGCGTCCTGCTCGGCGGTCGATCCACGGCGTACGAGTTCTCGGACCTTAAGGCCGACCCACGCCGCCCCGCCTGTCACAGCCCCACTGGCCAGCGCGACGGCCGACCCTGCGGCAATCTCTCCAACAACATCGGTCAGACTCACGGCTGTTGACTCCAATGGGATCCAAAGTGGGGCCCCAACGTACTGCCGCGAGCGTGAGCGGGAGACGACTTTCGCTGTTGTGGCCGTCACCTGCGGGGGCTTCCTTCCCTACTGCGGCGCGAGGTGCGTCTTTGGAGGGGACCAGCCATGCCGCCATCGGCGCCCCGGGCGGGCGGCGGGCCCTCTCGGGATTGGGGCAGGGGCATGGGTTCATCGGTCAACGTGGTGGGCCATGTGCGAGGGCCAGCCGTGGTGCTCGTCCCTGCCAAGCGGACCTTCGCGCGGCACTCTCCGTGACGGTCAGCGGGGGCTGTCCGCGGGGAGCCGAGGCGCTCGGAGAGCGTGGAGCAGCAGGTGGGGGAGGGCTCGGCCCGCTCCCCGGCGCCGCCAATTCTCCCCAGATTCTCCCCAGGGCCCTGAGTTAGACACTGGGGCATGTTTGCTCTAGCGAATTCGATCGGTGGTGCTCGCTCGTCGGCTAGAGCCAGTCGCGCTTCTTGAAGATGACGTACAGGCTTACGCAGACCACTGCCATCAGCAGGATTGCGAAGGGGTAGCCGCCCGCCCACTGGAGTTCGGGCATCGTCTCGAAGTTCATGCCGTAGATGGTTCCCACGAGTGTGGGTGCAAAGAGGATGGCCGCCCAGGAGGAGATCTTCTTGATTTCCTCGTTCTGTTCGAAGCCGGCCTCGGCCAAGGCGCGCATTTCGGCGTTTTGTTGTTGGGAGACCAGGGTGGCGTTGACCGTGAGGATTTCTGTGAGGGCTTGGCGGAAGCCGTCGACGCGTTCGCTGGTGTGGGTGACGTGGTCGGCTACGTCGCGGAGGTAGCGCTGGAGTTCCTCGTCCGTGCCGTACTTCGCGAAGCCGGCCATCAGGCTGTGGAGCATGCCGACCAGGGGGCGGGTTGCGCGTTGGAACTCGACCATTTCGCGGGAGAGTTCGTAGATGCGGCGGGAGACTTCCGGGTCGCCGCTGAAGACCTCGGTCTCGATCTCGTCCATGTCGATCTGGACGCCCTCGACGACGGGGGCGTAGCCGTCGACCACCGCGTCGAGGATGGCGTACAGGGCGGCTTCCGGGCCGAGGGAGAGGAGTTCGGGGGACTCCTCCATGCGGCGGCGGACCGCCGAGAGGTCCGGGGCCGCGCCGTGGCGGACCGTGATCAGGAAGTCGGGGCCGACGAAGATGTGGAGCTCGCCGAAGTCGACCTCCTCCAGCGCGTCCAGGTAGCGGGCGGCCCGCAGGACGACGAAGAGGGTGTCTCCGTAGCGCTCCAGCTTGGGGCGCTGGTGGGCCTCCAGGGCGTCTTCGATGGAGAGCGGGTGGAGGTTGAACTCGTCGGCCAGGGAGTGGAGTTCGGGCTCCGTGGGGCGGTGCAGGCCGATCCATGCCATGCCGTCGGGCTGTTCGCGCAGCCGGCGGAAGGTGTCGGCGAGGGTGGTGGGGGAGGCGACCCGGACGCCGTCGCGGTAGACCGCGGAGTCGATCACGCTGCGGTGGTCCGCGGGGGTGGGGGCCGGCGGGGGCGGCTTCGGAGCCCGTGGGGGTGTGGCCGGGGGAGCGGAGGGAGAGGCGGTCGGGCGCCGCCATCCCGCACGCTTCGCGGGCGCGGGCGCGGGCGCGGGCGCGGACGGGGGCGAGGGGCGGCGGTCTGGTCGCTCCGACATCGCAGGTCAGCTCCCGGTCGAACGGGTGTTTACGGGCAAGAGGCAGGATATCCGGGTGAATGGTCCCCGGGGTCCATTCGAGTCCGTGTGGGCGGACGGGGCCGGATCGGAGTTGCGGACAGAAGGTGTCCGCATGGGCCGATACGTTGCTGTCATGGCCTCCAAGACGACGCGTCCCGTACTCGACACCCGTGCGCTGAACCGTGCCACGCTCGCCCGTCAGCTGCTCCTGACCCGCGCAGAGATGTCCGCGCAGGACGCCACGCAGCACCTGCTGGGACTGCAGGCACAGAACGTGAAGCCGCCCTACTTCCAGCTCCACGCCCGACTCGCCGGATTCGGGCCGGCCGAGCTCGCCGGGCTGATGGAGTCCCGCCAGGTGGTCCGGATGGTCACCATGAGGTCCACCATCCACACCCACACCGTCCACGACGCGCTCACCCTGCGCCCGATCGTCCAGCCCGCCCGCGACCGGGAGATCAACTACTTCCGGAAGGGCCTGGTCGGAGTGGACCTGGACCGGCTGGCCGAGCGTGCGCGGGCGTTCGTGGAGGCCGAGCCGCGGACCATGGCCGAGATACGGGAGGAACTGCTCAAGGAGTGGCCGGGAGCCGACCCGCAGTCGCTGTCCGTCGCCGCGCGCTGCCGGCTGCCGCTCGTCCAGGTCACCCCGCGCGGGGTCTGGGGGAAGAGCGGGCAGGTCCGCCTCACCACCCTGCGCAAGTGGGTCGGGGAGGAAGCGGGAGGAGGAAGCCTCGGCGGGGCGGACCCGGGGATCGATGACGTCGTTCTTCGGTACCTCGGGGCCTTCGGGCCCGCCTCCGTCAAGGACATGCAGACCTGGGCCGGGCTCACCCGGCTGCGCGAGGCCTTCGAGCGGCTCAGGCCCGGCCTGGAGGTGTTCCAGGACGAGAACGGCGTAGAGCTGTTCGATCTGCCCGACGGGCCACGCCCCGATGCGGAGCAGCCCGCGCCGCCCCGCTTCCTTCCCGAGTTCGACAACCTGCTCCTCTCCCATGCCGACCGCTCACGGGTGATCCCGCCCGAGCTGAAGGGGAGCACCTGGTCCGGGAACCAGGCCCACTGCACGCTGCTCGTCGACGGCTTCCTCGCCGGACTCTGGAAGCTGGGCGGTGGGACGGACGGCGGCACCGGCGGTGGCACGGGCGGCGGGACGCTCACCGTCGAGTTGTTCTCCGCCGTCTCCGAGGCCGGCAAAGCTGAGATCGTGGCTGAGGGGGAGGCGCTTCTCGCAGGGATGGGCGACGGGGCGGGCGACGGGGTGGGCGACGGGGTGGGCGACGGGATGGGTGAGGGCCGTTCGGGTGGCTCCGTCCGCTTCGGGTCCATCCGCGGCTGAGCCGCGGGGGCGGCGAGCCGGGCGACCCGGCCCCGCCACGCTCTGGTGGCCCGTACGCCCGACACGGCACGATGCCTGGCACGACCGAGATCACCCGCGGTTGTGGTCGTTCTCGTTCGTGGCGGCCGCTCGACCACCGAACGTACGGCGGCGGCGCGTCATTCAGGCAGTTGTTCGGGATCAGGGACCTAGGAGAGAGCAATGCGGATTCCCATGACCGTCACGGACTTCCTCGACCGGGCGGAGCTGGGGTTCTCGTCCAGTCCGGGCGTGGTGGACGAGCCGGATCAGCCCGGTCCACCGGTTCCCGACTCGACCTACGGGAGGCTCGGCGAGCGCGTACGGGCCTGGCAGGCGGGGTTCGACGCGCTGGGGGTGGGCGAGGGCGAGCGCGTGGCGGTGGTCAGCCACAACTCCGCCCGGCTGCTGGAGCTGCTGTTCGCGGTGCCGATGAGCGGGCGCGTCTGCGTGCCGGTCAACTTCCGGCTGAAGCCGGAGGAGGTCGACTACGTGGTCCGGCAGAGCGGGGCCTCGGTGCTGCTCGTCGACCCGGAGCTGGACGCCTCGCTGTCGGGCGTCAAGGCGCGCCACCGCTTCGTCCTCGGGCCGGAGACGGATGCGGAGCTGATGCGCTTCGGGGTGGAGCCGCGCCCCTGGTCGCACCCGGACGAGGACGCGACGGCCACGATCAACTACACCTCGGGGACCACCGCCCGCCCCAAGGGGGTGCAGCTCACCCACCGGAACATCTGGGTGAACGGGCTCACCTTCGGCCTGCACACCCGGGTCTGGGAGCGTGACGTCTACATGCACACGCTGCCGATGTTCCACTGCAACGGCTGGGGCATGCCCTTCGTGATGGCCGGGCTCGGCGTCAAGCAGGTCGTGCTGCGCAAGGTCGACGGCGCCGAGATCCTGCGCCGGGTCGAGGAGCACGGCGTCACGCTGATGTGCGGTGCGCCCGCCGTGTGGAACACCGTGCTGGACGCGGCGGCGACCTGGGAGGGAGAGATCCCGGGCCGCGACCGGGTACGCGTCGTCTGTGCGGGCGCCCCACCGCCGAGCCGGACGATCCAGCGCATGGGCGAGGAGCTGGGCTGGGAGTTCACGCAGATCTACGGCCTGACCGAGACCTCGCCGCTGCTCACCTTCAACCGGACCGGGCCCGCCGACGCGCAGCTGCCGGCCGGGGAACGGGCGCGCAGGCTGTCGCGCGCGGGGCTGCCCGCGCTCGGGGTCAAGCTGCGGGTGTCCGAGGACGGCGAGGTACTGGCCCGGTCGAACGTCGTGCTGGAGGGGTACTGGGACAAGCCGGAGGAGACCGCGGCCGCACTGCGGGACGGCTGGTTCCACACCGGTGACGGCGGCACGGTCGACGAGGCCGACGGCCACCTGACGATCTCCGACCGGAAGAAGGATGTGATCATCACCGGTGGCGAGAACGTGTCCTCGATCGAGGTGGAGGACGCGATCTTCAGCCATCCGGCGGTCGCGGAGGTCGCCGTCATCGGCGTGCCGCACGAGAAATGGGGCGAGACGATCAAGGCCCTCGTGGTCCTCGCGGAGGGAGAGGCCGTCCAGGAGGCGGAGATCATCGCCCACTGCAAGGAGCGACTGGCCGGGTACAAGGCCCCGACGACGGTCGAATTCCGGGCCACCATCCCGCGTACGGCCACCGGCAAGATCCAGAAGTTCAAGCTCCGCGAGCCGTACTGGTCGGGCCT
Source organism: Streptomyces sp. AP-93 (assembly GCF_022808175.1). Classification (GTDB taxonomy): domain Bacteria; phylum Actinomycetota; class Actinomycetes; order Streptomycetales; family Streptomycetaceae; genus Streptomyces. Next base: position 64,238 of record NZ_JALGBX010000020.1, read on the forward strand.
GGAGCGGCAGGTGAACTGACCCGTCCCTGACCCCGCCCCCCGCGCACGACCGTGGGCCGGTACGGGGCTGCGCGCGCAGCCCCGTACCGGCCCTCGGCCCTCAGGCGGTGCTAGGCCGGCAGGTGCGCCTCGATCGCCGCGATGACCTCGGCGGACTCGGGCTCGGTGCGCGGGCGGAAGCGGCCCACGACCTCGCCGGCGGGGGAGATCAGGAACTTCTCGAAGTTCCAGGTGATGTCACCGGCCTCGCCCTCGGCGTCCGGGACCTTCACCAGCTCTTTGTAGAGCGGGTGCCGGTTCTCACCGTTGACCTCGGACTTCTCCAGCATCGGGAAGGTGACGCCGAAGCCGGCCGCGCAGAACGTCTGGATGTCGTCGGCGTTGCCCGGCTCCTGCCCGCCGAACTGGTTGCACGGCACACCGATGACGGTGAAGCCCTTCTCCTCGTACTTGAACTGCAGACGGGCCAGACCCGAGTACTGAGGGGTGAGACCGCACTGCGAGGCGGTGTTCACGAGCAGGATCGCCTTGCCCTTGTGCGCGGCGAGGCTGGTGGGCTCGTCGGACAGGGTGGTCAGCGGGATGTCGTACAGGCTCATCAAGCTCTCCTCGGCAGGCAACACACGTAATACCCCCCGAGCCTAGGCCCCCATGCCGAGGAGGTCTTCCGCCGGGTCGTTGACCGGCTGGGGCATGCCCGTGAGGTCCATGACGAAGAGCGGTATCCCGAGGTCGTCCGCGCGGGCGCGGGCGTCTTCCGTGTACCCGGCGAGGGAGAAGTAGACGCTGGTCGCGCAGGCCGTCAGCCCATTCAGCCAGACGCACTCCACCGCCCGCAGCCCGGCCGGGGCCGTGGTCGGGTCCACCTGGGCGACCAGGCCGGGGGCCCGCAGGTCCACCGCCGTCGACGGGATCGGCCGTCCGTCGGGCTGGCGCACGTCCTGGAAGCCGAGCCACCGCAGGTACAGCGCGGCGGTGACCACCGCGTCCCGGGCGGTACGGATGGTCACGGGCCGGAAGGCGGGGCGGGGCACCGGAGGGTCGGTGGTGGGCGGGGCGGCCGGCGGCGGGTCGCTTGGCGGGGGGTCGCCCGGGATGGGCGCAGAGTCGTTCAGCGGATGAGATCTCGGGCCGGGTGTCGCGGCCGACCCGGCCGACCCGGCCGGCGACACCGGCCGGCCCGGCGTTTCCGCCCCGCGAGGGGGCGACGAGGTCGACGGGGGCGACGAGGGAGGAGTGCGCGGAACCCCGCCCGCCGGCTCCAGCGGATGCACCGGAACCAGCACCACCGTCCCGCAGGAGGTGCACCCCACCTCCGGGTGCGGCCACTCGCTCTCCCGGCCGCAGGCCCCGCACCGCACCGCGACCCAGCTCTGCGTCCAGGTGCGGTGGGTCAGCTCCCGGGGCGGTGACGCCAGGTCCAGGGGAGGGGTGACCGGGTTCCCGCAGGCGCAGGGGAAGACCGGGGCTGCGTAGCCGTTCTCGCGCAGGCACGCCGGGCAGCGCACCGGTACCGCATCCGCCATGAGGACCGGACCCCCTTCATCGCTCTTCGTCGCTGTGCGTAGGCCCATGGTCCACCACCTGCCACCGGAGGGGTGGGCAGACCCTTGATTTTCGGTCGGGCACTGGATTTTCGTACAACTCGATGCCCCATCGGCGGCTTTTGGTGGGTTCCGGGGTGCCGTACCGCCTTGACGGCGCAGGGAGTCGCCGCTTAGCTTGTTCCGTATAGCAGAACAAAACTTCCGGATTACGGAAAAGCCTGACCGCCAGACCCGCAGGAGAACTCGATGCCTCGTATGACAGCCGCCGCCGCTGCAGTGGAGATCCTCAAGCTCGAGGGTGTCGAACAAGCGTTCGGCGTCCCCGGTGCTGCGATCAACCCGTTCTACCGCGAGCTCAAGAACGTGGGCGGAATCGCGCACACCCTGGCCCGCCACGTTGAGGGTGCCTCGCACATGGCCGAGGGCTACACCCGCGCCAAGGCCGGCAACATCGGCGTCTGCATCGGTACCTCGGGCCCGGCCGGCACCGACATGATCACCGGCCTGTACTCCGCGATCGCGGACTCCATCCCGATCCTGTGCATCACCGGTCAGGCTCCGGTCTCGAAGCTCCACAAGGAGGACTTCCAGGCCGTCGACATCGCCTCGATCGCCAAGCCGGTCACCAAGAAGGCGACGACCGTCCTGGAGGCCGCCCAGGTTCCGGGCGTGTTCCAGGAGGCCTTCCACCTGATGCGCTCCGGCCGTCCGGGCCCGGTCCTGATCGACCTCCCGATCGACGTCCAGCTGACCGAGATCGAGTTCGACCCCGAGACCTACACGCCGCTGCCGGTCTACAAGCCGAGCGCCAGCCGCGCCCAGGCCCGCAAGGCCCTGCAGTTCCTGCTCGAGTCCGAGCGTCCGCTGATCGTCGCCGGTGGCGGCATCATCAACGCCGACGCCTCCGACCTGCTGGTCGAGTTCGCCGAGCTGACGAACGTCCCGGTCATCTCCACCCTCATGGGCTGGGGCGTCATCCCGGACGACCACGAGCTGGCCGCCGGCATGGTCGGTGTCCAGACCTCGCACCGCTACGGCAACGCGACGTTCCTCGAGTCGGACTTCGTCTTCGGCATCGGCAACCGTTGGGCCAACCGTCACACCGGTTACAACCTCGACGCCTACACCAAGGGCCGCAAGTTCGTCCACGTCGACATCGAGCCGACCCAGATCGGCAAGATCTTCGCCCCGGACTTCGGCATCGCCTCGGACGCCAAGGCGGCCCTGGAGCTCTTCGTCGAGATCGCCAAGGAGCTCAAGGCCGAGGGCAAGCTGCCCGACTTCAGCGCCTGGGCCGCTTCCGCCCAGGAGCGCAAGGCGACGCTGCTGCGCCGCACGCACTTCGACAACATCCCCATGAAGCCGCAGCGCGTCTACGAGGAGATGAACAAGGCGTTCGGCCCCGAGACCCGCTACGTCACCACCATCGGTCTGTCCCAGATCGCCGGTGCGCAGATGCTGCACGTCTACAAGCCGCGCAACTGGATCAACTGCGGCCAGGCCGGCCCCCTCGGCTGGACCATCCCGGCCGCCATCGGTGCCGCCACCGCGGACCCGGAGACCCCGATCGTCGCGCTGTCCGGCGACTACGACTTCCAGTTCATGATCGAGGAGCTGGCGGTCGCCGCCCAGCACAAGGTCCCCTACGTTCACGTCCTCGTGAACAACGCCTACCTGGGTCTGATCCGCCAGGCGCAGGGCGGCCTGGGCATCAACTTCGAGGTCAACCTCGAGTTCGAGAACATCAACACCCCCGAGCTGGGTGTCTACGGCGTCGACCACGTCAAGGTCGCCGAGGGCCTGGGCGTCAAGGCGATCCGCGTCACCGACCCGGACAAGCTGGGCGAGGCCTTCGAGACGGCCAAGAAGTGGGCCCAGGAGCACCAGGTTCCGGTCGTCGTCGAGGCCATCCTCGAGCGCATCACCAACATCTCGATGAGCAAGACGGTCGACATGAGCGACGTCACCGAGTTCGAAGAGGTCGCGACCGAGCTGGGTCACGCCCCGACCGCGCTCCGCAACACGCTGCCCGCCTAGTCCCATCAGGCTGGTCTAGCACCACCGAACGGCCCCCGTCCCTCCTCCAGGAGGAACGGGGGCCGTTCCGCGTCCCCTACGGGCCCCAGGTCCCGGAGCCGTTCCACGGTGCGGCACGGTTCCGCCGCGGGGGGACGCCCCTGGGCCCAGTCGGGCCCCGGTCAGATCGTGACCGGGCCGTGGGCGGTGGCGAACTCGACCGAGACCAGGCCCGGTTCCTCATCCTCGACCCAGGTGACGTCGATCTGGTCGAGGGGGTGGTCGGCCGGTTCGCCGAGGAATTCGGCGATGGAGGCGGCGTCGCCGGCGATGGAGACCCCGTGGATGGTGGTGGAGGTGCGCGGGTCGGCGCTCGGGCGCTCCTCGATGGGGACCGACCACTGGAGGAAGTAGGGCAGCTGCGGGTCCTCCAGCAGTTCCAGCAGGCCGATCTGCTTCCACCTCAGGTCGAACCCGTCGGGGCGGACACGGTGGCCCTCGGCCGACGTGCGGCCGAGGCGGGCCTCGACCGGGGCGATGTCGTCGACGGAGACCACCCAGCCGAGCCAGCCGCCGCCCTCGGCGGCGCGGCGCGCGACCGCCTGGCCGAAGGGTGCGCGGTCGGCGGCGGGGTGGTCGAGTGTGGTGACGACCTCGACGTAGGTGCCGCCGCTCAGCGGGAGAATGAAATTGCGGGTGCCGAATCGCGGGTGCACGCCCCCGTCGACGAACCCGGCGCCGAGGGCCGATCCGATCCACTGGACGGTCGACACGAAGCTGTCGCGGGCCACCGCATAGGACACGTGATCAAGTCGCACTCCGCCATCATCACCCCGAAACCCGTACACATCCCGACGCCACGCCCGACTACAGGCTAGAGGGCGAAGGCTTCCGTCCCCCGGGGTCTCCGTACCCCGGGCATGACAAAGAGCCGAGTCGCGGGACCGTCCGTGACTCGGCTCTTTGAGTGTGTGTTGCTTGTTACCGCCCGACGGTACGAGGCTGGCGCGACAGGACGTTCGCACCGCCGGGCGGAGAGGGTGGGGGAGGTTCTCCTTCACATACAGGGGGCTCTGTGCGTGGCCCCTGTATATAGAGGAGAGGTTTTGGCTGGGACCGTGGCGAACGGCGACGAGAACTCCGGCTTCGTCTCCCTCAGGTCAAGAGACGGGCCTCGGAACCCATTACCACCGCACTGGCTCGCACGCTCGCCACGGTCCTCGTCCTGCCCTCACCGCGTACCACCCCTCATCCGGGTCCGCAGTGTGGGCTCAGCGCCCGGATCCTGACCTCCCGTCAGGATCCCGGCGCAGCTTGTGGGCTCAGGCGTCGCGCAGGGCGCGGACGGCCTCCTCGACGCGCTTGCCGTAGTCGGCATCCGCGGCGTGGAAGTGAGCCAGGTTCTTCTCGATGACGTCCTCGAGGGTGACCTGAGACAGGCCGCCGGCGATGGTCGCCACCAGACGCTGCTTCTCGGCCTCCGACATCAGGCGGTAGAGCTCACCGGCCTGGAAGAAGTCGTCGTCCTTGGTGTGGGCCGGAGCCTCGTGGGTGCCCGTGTAGCCGGAGACGGCCTTCGGGGCGCCCAGCGCCAGACCGGTCTCGGCCGGACCCTGGTGCGAGTTGGGCTCGTAGTTCTTGTCGTAGCGCGAGCCGTTGCGCAGCGCCATGACGCCGTCGCGGCCGTAGTTGTCGGCCTTGGTCGCCTTCGGAGCGTTGACCGGGATCAGGGTGTGGTTCACACCGAGGCGGTAGCGCTGGGCGTCGGCGTACGCGAAGAGACGGCCCTGGAGCATCTTGTCCGGCGAGGCGGTGATGCCCGGGACGAAGTTGTTCGGGGAGAACGCGGCCTGCTCGACCTCGGCGAAGACGTTGTCGGGGTTCCGGTCGAGGACCAGACGGCCGACGCGCTGCAGCGGGTAGTCGCTGTGCGGCCACACCTTGGTGAGGTCGAACGGGTTGAAGCGGTAGTCCGCCGCCTCGGAGGCCGGCATGACCTGGACGTACAGGGTCCAGCTCGGGTTCACACCGCGCTCGATCGCCTGCAGCAGGTCGGTCTGGTGCGAGTTGGCGTCGGAGCCGACGAGCTCGGCGGCCTGCTCGCCCGAGAGGCAGCGGATGCCCTGGTTCGTCTTGAAGTGGTACTTGACGAAGAAGGCCTCGCCCTGGGCGTTGGTCCACTGGTACGTGTGGGAGCCGTAGCCGTTCATGTGACGGTACGACGCCGGGATACCGCGGTCACCCATCAGCCAGGTGATCTGGTGCGTCGCCTCGGGGGCGTGCGCCCAGAAGTCCCAGACGTTGTCCGCTTCCTGCTTGCCCGTGAAGGGGTCGCGCTTCTGGGAGTGGATGAAGTCGGGGAACTTGATCGGGTCCTTGATGAAGAACACCGGGGTGTTGTTGCCGACGAGGTCGTAGTTGCCCTCTTCGGTGTAGAACTTCAGCGCGAAGCCGCGCGGGTCGCGGACGGCGTCCGCGCCACCCAGCGAGTCGGCCACGGTGGAGAACCGCAGGAAGGTCTCGGTCTTCTTGCCGACCGTGTTCAGGAACGCGGCGCTGGTGTACTCGGTGACGTCGTCGGTCACCTCGAAGTAGCCGTACGCGGCCGAGCCGCGGGCGTGCACCACGCGCTCCGGGATGCGCTCGCGGTTGAAGCGGGCGAGCTTCTCGAGGAGCTGCTGGTCCTGGATCAGGAGGGGGCCACCGACGCCGGCGGTAGCGGAGTTCTGGTTGTCGGCGACCGGGGCGCCAGACTCGGTCGTCAGCGTGCGCTTCGACATGGTGACCTTCCGTACGGGGAACTGCTGACGGAAATCGTCTTCCGTCATGCGGAACAGCCTAATTTCGGCATGAACTCGACGTCAACAGTTTGTTGAAAGAAAGAGTGGAGGAGAGGTAATCCGGACGGTGCCGGCACTTGGGCGCGACAGGACAGGTGTCAGCACCGGCACCATCCGGAAACTCAGGGCCCCGTGAGCGGGGCGGGTGGCGGCCCTGTGAGCGGGCCGCCTATCGGAGCGGAGCTCAGATCTGGGCGCCGGAGAGGCGCTCGACCGCGCGGAGCAGCGCGGAGTGGTCCAGGCCACCGTCACCCTGGGCGCGCAGCGAGGCGACCAGCTGGGCGACGACCGCGCCGACCGGGAGGGCCGCACCGACGTTGCGGGCGGCGTCGGTGACGATGCCCATGTCCTTGTGGTGCAGGTCGATCCGGAAACCGGGCTTGAAGTCGCGGTTCAGGAAGTTGGCCTTCTTGCGGGTCAGGACCGTGGAGCCGGCCAGACCGCCGTTGAGCACGTCCAGAGCGGCTTCGAGGTTCACGCCCGACTTCTCGAGGAAGACGACGGCCTCGGCGCACGCCTGGATGTTCACCGCGACGATGAGCTGGTTGGCAGCCTTCACCGTCTGGCCGGAGCCGTGCGGGCCACACAGGACGATGACCTTGCCGAGGGTCTCGAGGACCGGCAGGGCCTCGTCGAAGTCGGCCTGCTCGCCACCCACCATGATCGACAGGACGGCCTCGATGGCACCGGCCTCGCCACCGGACACCGGGGCGTCGATGACGCGGATGCCCTTGGCGGCGGCGTTCTTCGCCAGGTCGATCGAGGTCTGCGGGGTGATCGACGACATGTCGATGATCAGCGCGCCGGACTTGGCGTTCTCGAGGATGCCGTTCTCGCCGTAGGAGATGGCCTCGACCTGCGGGGAGGCGGGCACCATCGTGATGATGACGTCGGCGTCCTTGACGGCTTCGGCGATCGAACCGGCGGCGGAGCCACCGGCCGCGGCGAGGCGGTCCAGCTTGTCCTGCTCCAGCGTGAAGCCGGTGACCGAGTAGCCGGCCTTCAGGAGGTTCTCGGCCATGGGGGAGCCCATGATGCCAAGGCCGACCCATGCGATCTTGGGGAGGTTGCTCATGATGAGGGTCCTTCTCTTAATGCTTCGTACGAAAAGTTCGTCAGGTGCCTGGCTGTTCGCCCGGACTTTTCCGCTTACTTCGCGGCGCGGGCCTCGGCGGGCAGCCACGCGAAGGAGGCGGCGGCGTCGGCGGCCTTGTACTCGAGACCGACAAAGCCCTGGTAGCCGGCCTTCTGGAGCTGGTCGAGCAGCTCTTCGAGGGGCAGCTCGCCGGTGCCGGGGGCACCTCGTCCCGGCTTGTCCGCAATCTGGACGTGTCCGGTCTTGGCGGCGTACTTTTCGATGACCTCGGAGAGGTCCTCATCGTTCATCGCCAGGTGGTACAGGTCGAGCAGGAACTTGGCGTTCCCGAGGCCGGTGGCCTCGTTCACCTTGTCCACTACCTCGATGCCGGCCGGGGCGCTCACCAGCGGGTAGAGCGGCGACTCGGGCTTGTTCAGGGTCTCGATCAGGAGGATCGCGCCGACGCGGTCCGCGGCCTGAGCCGCCACGACCAGGTTCTTCAGTGCGAGCTCGTCCTGAACGGCCGGGTCCACGCCTTCGACGCGGTTGCCGTACAGGGCGTTCAGCGCCTTGCAGCCGACCGAGGCGGCGAAGTCCGCAGCCACGTTGATGTTGGCGTTGAAGCGCTCCGACTCCTCCCCGGGAACCGACACCGCACCGCGGTCCGGGCCCGGCAGCTGGCCGGCGTAGAAGTTCAGGCCCACCAGCTGGGTGCCGGCGTCCTCAAGAGCGGTCTTGAGGGCGTCGAGCTCCTCCTGAGCGGGGGTGGGGGTCTCGATCCAGGGCCACCACAGCTCGACCGCCGTGAAGCCCGCTGCGGCGGCAGCCGCGGGACGCTCCAGGAGCGGGAGTTCCGTGAAGAGGATCGAAAGATTTACATCGAAGCGCTGGTCCGTGTATCCCATGAGGGGTGTGCGCTCCTTCCGTATTGCGGAAGTTAGTTTCTGCCTGATGGAAGACTGCAAGCAGGGCGGCCCGGTTGTCAAGTACCGCCTCCCGAAAAGTCCGGACTGCCAGGTAGCTTGAGCGGCGTGCGATTGAGAGTGGAGTTCACGACCGAGCCCTTCGATCTTGAAGAGGCCCCTGCCCATGCCGTAGCCGCTCGCGAGGTCATCCAGACGGCCCAGCTGGACGCGGTGGATGTCGGCCCGTTCGGCAATACGGCCGAGGGGGAGTCCGAGGCGGTGCTGACCGCGGTCACCGCGCTGCTGCGCGACTCCCTGGAAGCCGGAGCCACGCGCGTCTCGCTCCAGGTCAACGTGATCGGAACCGGGGAGGAAACGCCATGACCGAGCCCCGGGACCATCCCTTCGTCGCGGCGGTCAAGCCGCTGGTGGACGCGATGGGCGGTGAGCTGATGGACCCGTCCCTGGCCCAGCCCGACGACGTCGTGCTCGCCTGGGAGGGCCGGGACCTGCTCGCCGTACGGCTTCCGCAGCTCTCGGACTCGCTGGACCACATCCTGGCGGCGCTGGAGCGCCGGCACGGCGTACCGTTGTCCCAGCTCGACCGGAAGTCCAAGCAGGACGTCGTGCGGATACTGGAGGCGCGCGGCGCCTTCTCGGTCCGGCACGGTGTGGAAACGGTCGCCGGCGCCCTGGGCGTAAGCCGCTTCACGGTCTACAACTACCTGAACAGGGACTCAAGCACCCCCAAGGGGGCCGTTGAGCCCCCCGAAGGGTCCGCCGGGACCAACCAAGAGTGAATCCCGATTGACTCACCGTGACGAGCCGCCGCCCAATTCACCCGGGCGGCGGCTTTTGTGTACGGGAAGTTTCAACAAAGTGTTGACGCCGTGTTGTCGAGGGCGTTAGCTATGCGCAGCCCGTCAAAGCAACAACAGGCCACGGAGGCCTACCGTGACTTCGAGTCCGACCCCGGGTCTCACCCGGTTCAACGCCTTGGACGACAGCGCGGCCACGGCCGAGCTGCACGAGGTGTGTGCCAGCTCGGCATGGGGCAGCAAGCTGCTCGCCCAGCGCCCCTTCACCAGCGCCGAAACCCTGTTCTCCGCGAACGAGGCCGCCATGGCGGAGCTCACCGCGGAGGACCTGGGCGAGGCGATGGGCGGACACGCGCCGATCGGCCGGCCGAAGCCGGGAGACCCGACCTCCGCCCGCGAACAGCGCGGCATGGCCGGTGCCTCGGAGGAGCTCAAGACCGAGCTCCTCGAACTGAACCTGGCCTACCAGGACAAGTTCGGCCACGTCTTCCTCATCTGCGCCACCGGTGCGACCGGTGAGTTCATGCGGGACGCGGTCAAGGTCCGGATCGAGAACTCGCCGGAACAGGAGCGGGAAATCGCTCGTGGCGAGCTCGTCAAGATCAACCGGATTCGCCTGACCCGCCTCATGGAATCCGTAGAAGGAGAGTAAGACCGAGCATGAGCACTGAGACCACCGCGTCGGTGTCCACGCACATCCTGGACACCAGCATCGGAAAGCCCGCCGAAGGCGTCGCGATCTCCCTGTCGGCCCGTACGGGTCTCGACGGCGAGTGGGCGGCCCTGGGTGGATCCGCCACCGATGTGGACGGGCGCTGCAAGGACCTGCCGGCGCTGCCGGAGGGCACCACCCACGTGCGTCTCGACTTCGAGACCGAGACGTACTTCTCCAAGAAGCAAGCCGCCGAGGCACAGCAGGACGCCCCCCGCGTAAGGGACAGCGGTGCGTTCTTCCCCGAGGTCACCATCACCTTCGCGGTGAACCCGGGCGAGCACTATCACGTACCGCTGCTGCTCAACCCGTTCGGCTACTCCGTTTACCGAGGGAGCTAGCATGGCCACCATTCTGGGCCAGAACCAGTACGGCAAAGCAGAGAACCGCGTTGTCAAGATCACGCGGGACGGCGACACCCACCACATCAAGGACCTGAACGTCTCGGTCGCCCTCTCCGGCGACATGGACGACGTCCACTACTCCGGCTCGAACGCCAACGTCCTGCCGACGGACACCACCAAGAACACGGTGTACGCGTTCGCCAAGGAGTACGGCATCGAGTCCGCCGAGCAGTTCGGCATCCACCTGGCGCGCTGGTTCGTCAACAGCCAGGAGCCGATCCAGAAGGCCCGCATCCGGATCGAGGAGTACTCCTGGTCCCGGATCGCGACCTCGGACGCGAACTCCAAGTTCATCGGCTCCGACGAGGTGAACCACTCCTTCGTCCGCGAGGGCATGGAGACCCGCGTCACCCAGATCACGTACGACGGCAAGAACTGGGAGGTCATCTCCGGCCTCAAGGACCTCGTCGTCATGAACTCCACGAACTCCGAGTTCTGGGGTTACGTGAAGGACAAGTACACGACCCTGAAGGAGGCCTACGACCGCATCCTGGCGACCCAGGTTTCGGCTCGCTGGCGCTTCAACTGGTCGGATGACGAGCAGCGGATGCCCAACTGGGAGAAGTCCTACGCCGAGACCCGGAAGCACATGCTCCAGGCCTTCGCGGAGACCTACTCCCTGTCGCTGCAGCAGACCCTGTACCAGATGGGTTCGCGCATCATCAACCACCGTTCGGAGATCGACGAGGTTCGCTTCTCGCTCCCGAACAAGCACCACTTCCTCGTCGACCTCGAGCCCTTCGGTCTCAAGAACGACAACGAGGTCTACTTCGCCGCGGACCGCCCGTACGGTCTGATCGAGGCGACGGTCCTCCGCGACGGCGTAGACGCCCGTATCCCCGTGGACATGACCAACCTCTGATGTGGCACGCGCGTCCCGGGGCTCCGCAGTGGCCCCGGGGCGGCGCGACACCTGTCAGCACTTTCGACACGTTTGAACTTCCTGAATCGGCACCCGGACGCACCACACGGGGCGGCAGTACTGTCAGCTGTCAAGGCCCCCGGCTCCGGCACTCAAATCCCCTGGGTTTTGCCGTGCCCGCACCGCCACTGAAAGCACGAGGAAGTCCCATGGCAGCATCGGCAGCCAATGACAGCGCCGTAGAGCGCATCGTCATCGAAAACTGTGCGATTGCGACCGTCGACGCCAACGACACCGAGTACGCCTCGGGTCACGTGGTGCTCGCCGGTAACAAGATCGAGTTCGTCGGCGCGGGCAAGGCCCCCGAGAACCTCGAGAACGTCGTCCGCCGCATCGACGGCACCGGGCACCTCGTGACCCCCGGTCTGGTCAACACGCACCACCACTTCTACCAGTGGATCACGCGTGGTCTGGCCACCGACCACAACCTCTTCAACTGGCTGGTCGCGCTGTACCCGACGTGGGCGCGCATCGACGAGCAGATGACGTACACGGCCGCGCAGGGCTCCCTCGCCGCGATGGCCAAGGGTGGCGTCACCACCGCGATGGACCACCACTACGTCTTCCCCAAGGGTTCGGGCGACCTCTCCGGGTCGATCATCCGCGCCGCGTCCGAGATGGGCGTCCGCTTCACCCTCGCCCGCGGCTCGATGGACCGCAGCGAGAAGGACGGCGGCCTGCCGCCGGACCACGCGGTCGAGACCCTCGAAGGTGCCCTCGCGGACACCGAGGCGACCGTGAAGAAGTACCACGACGCCTCCTTCGACGCGATGACCCAGGTCGCCGTCGCCCCGTGCTCCCCCTTCTCGGTCTCCACCGAGCTGCTGAAGCAGGGCGCCGAGATGGCCCGCCGCCTGGGTGTGCGCATGCACACGCACGGCTCGGAGACCGTCGAGGAAGAGCAGTTCTGCAAGGAACTGTTCGGCATGGGCCCGACCGACTACTTCGAGTCGACCGGCTGGCTCGGCGAGGACGTGTGGATGGCGCACAGCGTCCACATGAACGACTCCGACATCGCCGCGTTCGCCCGTACCAAGACCGGTGTCGCGCACTGCCCGTCCTCCAACGCCCGTCTGGCCGCCGGCATCGCCCGCGTCCCGGACATGCTCGCCGCCGGTGTCCCGGTCGGCCTCGGCGTGGACGGCACCGCCTCGAACGAGTCCGGTGAGCTGCACACCGAGCTGCGCAACGCGCTGCTGATCAACCGTCTGAACCCGGTCCACCGCGAGCGCGCGCTCAACGCCCGCCAGGCCCTGCGCCTCGGTACGTTCGGTGGCGCCCAGGTCCTCGGCCGCGCCTCGAACATCGGTTCGCTGGAGGTCGGCAAGTGCGCCGACCTGGTGCTCTGGAACCTGAACACCCTCCTGCACTCCTCGATCGCCGACCCGGTCACCGCGCTGGTCTTCGGTGCGGCGGCCCCGGTCACCGCGTCGTTCGTCAACGGCAAGCAGATCGTCGAGAACAACCGTCTCCTCTTCGCCGACGAGGACGCCATCGCCGTGTCCACGCGGGAAGAGGCCCAGCGCCTCGCGCGGATCTCCGCGCAGGCCTGATCCCACGGAGTCCGGCCGGGGGGGACGGCCCCCGGCCGGCGGCCGCGGACCCGAGCGGGGTCCGCGGCAGCTGTTCCCGGGTAGCGCCCGAGGATTCTTTCCGAGGGCGCCCCGGGAGCGGTGACTCGTGCCGGTTGCTCCGCAGCCCGCGCCACTGGCCCCGCAGCTCGTGTACCGCGCCACTGCTACGGCACCTCCAGCTCTCTTTCGACTTCCTTACCGGCGGCTCCCGGGCCGCCCTTGCGTGGAAACGACTCGGGCGAATCGTTTCCGCACTCCTTGGGACAAGCATTCGCAGCAACAGCACAGCAGCACAGCAGCACAGCAGTACCCACAACTCCATACCGGCTCGACTCGTACAGCTTTCGCATCACCTCCCAGACACATCACGTCCCTGCCGGCGTGTTAAACAGTTCGGAGGAAGCCGTGGCCCAGGCGCCCAGGTTTCGCAAAGACGCAGACGCAGTCGCAGTACCGCAGGTCGCGGACGACTCAGGGGCGAAGCACCCGGTCGACGAGACCTTGCCGCCGCTGAAAATGTTCACCAGCGGTCTCCAGCACGTGGCCGCCATGTACGCGGGTGTAGTCGCCCCGCCCATGATCGTCGGCCCGGCCGTGGGACTCTCCGCCACCGAGACCGCCTTCCTGATGGGCGCCTCGCTCTTCACCGCAGGGCTCGCCACCCTCCTCCAGACCCTCGGGTTCTGGAAGATCGGCGCCAAGCTCCCCTTCGTCAACGGCGTCTCCTTCGCCGGTGTGACCCCGATGATCGCCATCGGAAAGGGCGAGGGCGACAACGCCATCCCGATCATCTTCGGCGCGATCATCGTCGCCGGAATCCTCGGCTTCTTCGCCGCCCCGTACTTCGGCAAACTGGTCCGGTTCTTCCCGCCGGTCGTCACCGGTACGGTCATCACCCTCATCGGCGTCTCGCTGCTCCCCGTGGCCTTCAACTGGTCGCAGGGCGGGAACAGCACCGCCACCGACTACGGCTCGATGAAGAACATCGCCATGGCCGCCGTCACCCTCGCGATCGTCCTGCTGATGCGCAAGTTCCTGCGCGGCTTCCTCCAGCAGATCTCCATCCTCCTCGGCCTGGTCGCCGGCACGCTCATAGCGCTGCCGCTGGGCATGACGAACTTCGACGCCGTACGGAACGCCGATTTCGTCGGCTTCCCGACGCCGTTCCACTTCGGGGCGCCGCAGTTCCAGGTCGCCGCGATCATCTCCATGTGCATCGTGATGCTGGTGTGCATGACCGAGTCCACCGCCGACATCCTCGCCCTGGGCAAGATCGTCGGCCGTCCGGCGGACGCGAAGACCATCGAGGGCGGCCTGCGCGCCGACACCCTGGGCAGCGCGCTCAGCCCGCTGTTCAACGGGTTCATGTGCAGTGCCTTCGCGCAGAACATCGGGCTGGTCGCCATGACCAAAGTCCGCAGCCGGTTCGTCGTCGCGGCCGGCGGCGGCATCCTGATCCTGCTGGGCCTCTGTCCCATCGCCGCCTCCGTCATCGGAGTCGTACCGCTGCCGGTCCTCGGCGGCGCGGGCATCGTCCTCTTCGGCTCGGTGGCCGCCAGCGGCATCCAGACCCTGGCCGGCGCGGCCATGGAGACGGGCGAGAACGCCCTGATCGTCGCCGCCTCGCTCGGCATCGGCCTGATCCCGATCGCGGCCCCCGGCTTCTACCACGCCTTCCCCGAGGACCTGCTCGTCGTCCTCGACTCCGGCATCAGCACCGGCTGCGTCGTGGCCATCGTGCTGAACCTCGCCTTCAACCACCTCGGTGCCAAGAAGGGATCGGCCTCGGCCGCCCCGGATCCGGTACTGGTGCACTGACCGGGCTGTTCCCGGCCGGTGAGCGCGGACCGGGCTGGTCCCGGCCGGTGAGCGCTGGCCGGGCTGTTCCCGGCCCGTGCGCGGGATGCGGCGGTGCGTACGTCACCCACTGCGGGGTTGGCGTCCGCACCGCCGTACGCGTCTTCGGCGCGGGCCCCGCCGGGCGGTGGCGGGTGACGTCGCGGGCCGGCTCCGGCCGGGGCTCCGCCCCGGACCCCGCGCCTCAAACGCCGGCGGGGCTGGAATTGCCCCGGAGCCTGCCTTAAACGCTGGCGGGGCTGGAATTGCCCCGGACCCGCCTTAAACGCCGGTGGGGCTGGAGTTGCCCCGGAGCCCGCCTCAAACGCCGACGGGGCTGGAATTGCCCCGGAGCCCGCCTCAAACGCCGACGGGGCTGGAATTGCCCCGGACCCGCCTTGAACGCCGGTGGGGCTGGAGTTGCCCCGGACCCGCCTTAAACGCTGGCGGGGCTGGAATTGCCCCGGAGCCCGCCTCAAACGCCGACGGGGCTGGAGTTGCTCTGCGGGCAACCGGGGGTGGCGGGGCTGGAATTGTCCTGCGGGGAACCAGGGTCGGCGGGGCTGGAGTTGCCCTGCGGGCGACCGGGGGTGGCGGGGCTGGAGTTGACCTGGGGGTGGCCCGGAGGTAGGTCGTGGCGGGGGTCAGGTCAGGATCGGGTCCGACCAGATGTCCGGGGAGACCGTGCGGACGCGGTGGCCGCGGCGGTCCAGTTCCTGGGCTTCCGCCTTGCGGACCTGCAGGGCCAGCGCCGAGTCCGTGATGCGCAGGCCCGGCAGCCTTCGGGTGAGCTCCGCCGTGTAGCGGGAGAGGTCCTCCACCGTGCGCAGCCGGGCGCTGATCATGAAGTTCCAGGGGCCGCTGACGGACATGCAGATACGCGTCTCGCGCAGCCCCGCGGCGACCGCCGCGCAGTCGGCGAGCTCGAACTCGGACGCCTCCCCCCACAGCGTCGCCGACACCGGCCAGCCCGACAGCCCGGAGGCCAGCGCGCAGCTGTAGCGCAGGCTCTGCCCGCCCTCCAGCCGCGCCAGCCGGCGCCGTACGGTCGACTCGCTCATCCCGGACTCCCGGGCCAGCGAGGCCACGCTGCGCCGCGCGTCCGAGGCCAGGGCCAGGACCAGCGGCCGGTCGTCCTCCTGGAGCGGCGCCACCGCCGGCCGGTCCGGGGCGCTGGAAGCCGCCGGCCGCCGGGTCCGTCTGGTCAGCAGGCCGATCTGGGCCGGGGTCAGCTGGTCCAGGCGCCAGCGGTCGGGGGCGTAGTGCACCGCCGTCACCATCGAGGTGCGGGTGCCGATCACACCGGGGATCCGCTGCACCCGGGAGGACAGGTAGGAGTAGAGCGTCGGCAGGTCGGGTACGGCCACGAAGACGAGCAGGTCCCGGCCCCCGGTGGTGTGCTCGACCCCGAGCGCGTGCGGATCCGCCACCAGGATGTCCCCGACCGAGGGCGAGGTGCCCGCGGTGCACGTGACCTCCACCCACGCCATGCAGGGCTTCGTGACGCCGGTGCGCAGCCCGAGCCCGCTCAGCCACGCCTCGCCGGACCCGGTGAGCCGCTCCCAGCGGCGCGCCAGGGTGTCCGGGCGCGCGCCGAGGACCGGACCCAGCAGTTCCCAGCTCGCACGGGGTGCGAGCTGGAGTGCGTGGACCAGTGCCCGGTCGGTGTCGTCGATGGCGGAAATGGCCGAGTTCATACCCTCCCCTTGGTGGTTCTCCCGGTCGGTGACGGGACAACGGGATTATGAGCCGATCATCTCTCTTTGTGCGTTCAACTGTTGACCACATGACGGTGCGTACGTGTCGGACGTAGCGGGAGGACGTGTGGGGGAGGCCGGTTCGGGCGTGCGGCAGGCGGTGCCCGCCGAACTGTCGAGCTTCATCGGGCGGGAGCGGGAGCTCACCGCCCTCGCGTCCCTGCTCGCCACCGAACGCCTGGTCACGCTCACCGGACCGGCCGGCATCGGCAAGACCCGGCTCGCCGTGCGCACCGTCCGCACCCTGGGCGAAAGGGACGGCCTTGACGCCGTCTGGGCGGAGCTCGGGGCCCTGCCCGAGCGGTGCTGGGACCGTCTCGGAGCGGAGCTCGCGGACCGCCTCGCGGGACGTGATGCGCTGCTGGTGCTCGACGGCTGCGAACAGCTCGGGGAGGCCGGCGCGGAGCTCGCGGCCGGGCTGCTGCGGCGCCTGCCGGGGCTGCGCATTCTGGCCACGTCGCAGCGGCGGCTGCGGCTCGCCGGGGAAGTGGTGCTCGCCGTACCGCCGCTGTCGGTGCCGACCGCGCCCTCCGTGCCGCCGCTGCCCGCGGCGCCGTCGGTCCTGCCGGGGCATGCCGCGGCCGACCCCACCCGGCGGTTCCCGGTGGCCGACGTCGCCGGCTACGCGGCCGTACGGCTCTTCGAGGAGCGGGCCCGCGGCGCCGACCCCTTCTTCGAGCTGACCGACCGCAACGCGGGCGCCGTGGCCGCGCTGTGCCGGGCGCTCGACGGCATCCCCGGCGCACTGGAGCTCGCGGCGGGGCGCTCGCACCAGTACGCGCCCGCACAGGCGCTCCGCAGACTCGGCTCCGACCCGCTGGGCTTCCTCGCCGGCGGCGCCGGCCGCAGCACCAGGGTCGACGCCGAACGCTCGCTGCGGCTGGCCTCGCCCGCCGAACGGCTGCTCTGGGAGCGGCTCTCCGTCTTCGCGGGCTCCTTCGACAGGGCGGCCGTCGCCGAGGTGTGCGGCTTCGGGGCGCTCACCCCGGACACCGCCGTGGAGGCCCTGCTCCGGCTGGCCCCCGGCCTGCTCGCGGACGCCGGTCAGGGCCGCTACCGACTGCCGCTGTCCGTACGGGCCTACGCGGCCCGGCGGCTCGCGCACGGACCCGCCGGGGACGGCGCGACGACGGCCCGGCGTCATCGCGAGCGCTGCCGGGTGGTGGCGGAGCGGGCCGCGCAGCTGTGGCGCGCCGGAGCGCAGCGGGAAGCGCGCGCCCTCGCCCTGCGGGAACTGCCCGAGCTGCGCGCGGCGATGAATCCGCTCGCCGCCGGGGGACCGGGCGCGGCCCTGGAGATCGCGGTGTCCCTGTGGTTCCTGTGGACCGCGTGCGGGATGGCGGCGGAGGGGCGCAGGCACGTGGAACGCGCCCTGGCCGTGCACCCCGCGCCCCGGCCCGCCCGGGCGCTGTGGCTCGCGGCGTGGCTGGTCGCCGCCTTCGGGGAGGCGGACGGCGCCGACCCCCTGCTGGTGGAGGCGTGGACCGAGGCCGTGCACGAGGGGGAGGACGCCTGCCTGGCGTACCTCGCGCACCTGCGCGGCACGATCGCGTTGTGGGAGGACCGGTACGAGGACGCCGCGGCGGAGTACCGGGAGGGCCTGGAGCTCCTGCCGGCGGATCCCGGGTTCGGACCCGGACGCGAAGCCCTGCGGGCCGCGCACACCCTGGCGGCCGCCCGTACGGACCCGGCCTCGGTGCCGGTCGAGGACGGCCCGCCGGACGGCCCGGCCGACCTGTGGGCCCGCTCCTGGGTGAGCTACGCCCACGCCCTGGTCCAGCGCCACGAGGGGCGCCCGGCGCTGGCCCGTACCGAACTGCTGAGCGCGCTGCGGACCCAGTTCGCGCTGGACGACACGCTCGGGCAGGCCTTCTCCGTGGAGCTCCTCGCCGAACTGGAGGCGGACCAGGGCCGCTACGCCGAGGCCGCCCGCCTCCTCGGCGCCGTCTCCCGCACCCGCCCGTACGCGGCCGCGGCCCCCCGCGTCCAGCACACGGTCCGCACCCGCCTCACCCCACAGGCCTTCCGCGCGGCCTACACCTCCGGCGCCCGGACACCACTGCGCGAACTCCTGCCGGAGCTGTCGGGCTGAGCGGGCGGAGCGGGGGGAGTGGGCTGAGCGGGCGGCACCCACGCCATCAGGTTGCTCATCAGCTCGGCCTGCTCGACCGCGTCGTCCAGCGCGTGATGGGTGTGCGGCCGGCGGGAGAGCAGCTCGCGCGGCATGCGCCCCTTGACGGCCGCGCGGAGCGGCACCCGGGCCTTGGCCGCGTACAGGGTCTTCATCTTGACTCCTTCGTGGATACCCGCACCTTTAGGTGGGGGGAGAAAACGAAGCTCCTGCGGAGCAGGGCAACGGGCTGGGATTCGCCGCCAGGCGGATCGCAGTGTCCTGACCAGCAGATTTGATCTTCACATTCTGCGCCTCTAGTTTGTGACCCATGACCACGAACCTGGTGAGGCGGGCGTTCAAGTACCGCTTCTATCCGACCGATGCGCAGGCAGCCGAGCTGTCGCGCACGTTCGGCTGCGTGCGCAAGGTCTACAACCTGGCGCTCGCCGCCCGCACGGAAGCGTGGACGCGTCAGGAGCGGGTCAACTACAACCAGACGTCGGCGATGCTGACGGCCTGGAAGAAGACCGAAGAGCTGTCGTACCTGACCGAGGTGTCCTCGGTCCCGCTCCAGCAGTCGCTCCGGCACTTGCAAGGCGCGTTCACCAATTTCTTCGGGAAGCGGTCGAAGTACCCCCGCTTCAAGTCGAAGCACAAATCCCGTGCCAGTGCCGAGTACACCTCCAGCGCCTTCCGGTTCCGGGACGGCAAGCTGACCTTGGCGAAGATGTCCGAGCCGCTCGACATCGTGTGGTCCAGGCCGATCCCGGAAGGGTCGGCGCCGTCCACGGTGACGGTGTCCCGTGACGCGGCCGGACGTTGGTTCGTCTCGATGCTGTGCGACGACCGGCCCATGATGCCCGTACCCGCGAACGCTGCCGTCGGGATCGACGCCGGGATCACCAGCCTGGTCACGCTCTCTACCGGGGAGAAGATCACCAACCCGAAGTTCGAACGCCGTGACCGGGAACGTCTGGCCAGGGCACAGAAGAACCTCGCTCGTAAGGCGAAGGGCTCCGCGAACCGGTCCAAGGCCCGTGTGAGAGCGGCGAAGGTCTACGCGAAGATCGGAGACCGGCGCCGTGACCACCTGCACAAGCTGACCACTCGACTCGTCCGTGAAAACCAAACGGTCGTGATCGAGGACCTGACCGTCCGCAACATGGTCAAGAACCACACGCTCGCCCGCGCCATCTCGGATGCGGCCTGGCGTGAGATGCGCATGATGCTGGAGTACAAGGCCCAGTGGTACGGGCGGAACCTGGTCGTGATCGACCGATGGTTCCCCTCCTCCAAGCTGTGCTCGGCCTGCGGCACCATCGCATCGAAGATGCCCCTCAACGTCCGCGAGTGGACGTGCGACTGCGGAACGACCCACGACCGGGACGTGAACGCAGCGAAGAACATTCTGGCCGCCGGGCTGGCGGTATCTGTCTGTGGAGACGGTGTAAGACCTCAACGGAGCACTCCTGAGAGGCGACAGTCAGTGAAGCAGAAAACCCCGACCCGCGAGGGTGTGGGAATCCCCTTCCTTTAGGAGGGGGAGGATGTCAACAAGTACCAGTACAGGAAGGTCCAGTCGAAGGAGGCCGGGTACGCGCACATCACCGGCTGCGCCCCCGCCGAGACCTCCCGCACCCATGCGCGGAACTCCGCCATGGCGACGCCAGGTTCGGCCCCCTCGCGGAGCAACCGGTCCCGGTCCAGCCCGCTGACGGCGAGGGCCTCCGGTACGTACGCCTCGCTGATCGGGCGCAACTCCCGGTAGAAGGTGTCCTGTTCCGGATCGGCGGCCGTATACGAAGCCCCGTCCTGGCGCCCCGCCACGGCGGCCCCGAAGCTGATCATCGAATACGGCCCGGGGATGGGCCCGTCGGCCTCGATGTCGACGGAGATGTAGAGACTGGGACGCGCGCTGCGGACTGTCATGCGCGCGAGCATGCCAGTCCGCGGCCGGGACGATCACCCCATTTCCCGGTCGACGACCGCCGGGCCCGGGGGGACCATGGGAGCAGGGGCGCGTGCGACGGATCGAGGGAGTGGTCATGTTTGCGGACAGCAAGGCCTTCAGCGGCTTCTCGGTCGACGACCTCGGGAAGGCGAAAGAGTTCTACGGCGGCACGCTCGGGCTCCGCGTCACCGAGGAAGAGGACATGCCGATCCTGCAGCTGCACCTCGCGGGCGGCGCGAAGGTGCTGGTCTATCCGAAGGAGAACCACCAGCCCGCGAGCTTCACGATCCTCAATTTCCCCGTCGACGACATCGACAAGGCGGTCGACGAACTCGCCGCGCGAGGCGTCCGCTTCGAGCGCTACGAAGGATTCGAGGCCGACGACAGGGGCATCGTCCGCCCCACCGAACGCGGAATGCCGTCCATCGCCTGGTTCAAGGACCCGGCGGGCAACATCCTGTCCGTCCTCAACGAGTCCGGGTAGTACCGCACCCCGCCGCGGCGGGGCCGGAGGGGCCGGGCCGCGGCGGATCAGTACTACGGAGCTACGGAGCTACGGAGCCGGGGTCAGGTACATCCCGCTCTGGTCGGCCCCGGCGGTGTTCTTGCAGCCGAACCCGCTGCCCGCCGGCTGTGCCACGGCCAGGGCCAGGCAGCGCCCGGCCGCGAGCTGCCCGAAGTAGTTCGGGTGCATCGACTCCTGGACCAGCCCCTGCGTCTCGCTGCTGTCGATCCAGCGCGCCCATTCGCTGGTCTTCGCCGAGGCCGGCGCCGCGGTGGTCACCTGCTTGCTCGCCTTCGCGCACACCTCGCGCCCCTGCATCATGTCCTTCAGGTCCAGGAACTGCACGCCCTTCGCCGCGGCGACCGCCTTGATCCGCCCGGCGATCTGCGGCACGAGCGAGTCCCGCGCCCAGTCGGAGTCCTTGTTCCAGAAGGGACACCCGCCGGTGTTGAGCCGGCTCCAGTCGCTCTGGGTGTACCGGTTCTCCGTGCCGCGCGGGATCGGCGACGGGTAGGACTGCAGCACGATCCGGTACGAGGAGTCCGCGTAGCCGGCGCCGCGCATGACGGCCCGCACCTCGTCCACGGACTTGCCGACGTCGGCCATGACCCCGTCGATCTTCTGGTCCACGCCCCACTGCTGATCGTCGTAGCAGTAGGAGTTCCAGAGCACGAAGTCGTACGCGCACTCCTTGATGATGTCGGCGAAGCCGAGGTCGTTGCCGCCGATGGACAGCGCGATGACCTTGACGTCGTGGCTCGCGGCCACGGCGGCGAGCTGATCGGCCTGCGGGGCCTCGCCCTTGAAGGCGACGCCTCCGTTGGAGGCGCGGAACACGTTCTGCGAGACCGCCCCGGAGCAGGCCAGGTTGATCGCGACGTCGGCGATGGCCCCGGCGCTCTTCACCTCGGCGGAGTCCGACCGGTGGCAGCCGCCGGCGGTGGCCCCGTAGACCTTGCCGGGGTCGTAGCTGCTGCCGCTGACCCAGGCCCGGTCCGTTCCGGTCCGGTTCCCGCTGTTGGTCAGGCTGTTGCCCTTCCAGCGTCCGGCCTCACCGGAGATGTAGCTGTCGCCGAGGGAGACCACGGCCGTGGGCCCGTTGCCCGGCCCGGCCACGGCCGTCCCGGCCCCTCCGGCGACCAGGGCCCCGGCGCCGAGCGCCGCCGCCATCCCGATCCCGGCCAGTCGTCGCACCCGACGGGCCCGGTCCATGCTGTCGCTGCGCAATCCGATCACTGCGGAACTCCTGCGGTCGGCCATGCGCATGCCGGGAACAACTCCGGCGCATGGCGCGGTAAGTGGGGGTTACCTCCGGCCGGTGGCAATCGGAAAGGTGCCATCCCGCGCGTTGTTACCGCTAGGTACATGCAAGTTACGAACAAGTAACAACCGATCGGTCGTTCGGCGCGAACCTTCCGGACGCACGACAGCGCCCCCGGAGCCGGAAGGCTTCGGGGGCGCTGTCGTGGTTTCGGCTGCTGTGCGATTCAGCCGAAGACGGGGGGTGTCAGCCGACGAGCTGGTCGTACGCGGGAAGGGTGAGGAAGTCCGCGTAGTCCGCGTCCAGGGAGACCTGGAGGAGGAGGTCGTGGGCCTGCTGCCACTTGCCGGAGGTGAAGGCCTCCTCGCCGACCTCGGCGCGGATCGCGGCGAGTTCGGCGGCCGCGACCTCGCGGGCGAGGTCCGCGGTGGCGAGCTTGCCGTTCTCGAAGACCACGCCGGCGTTGATCCACTGCCAGATCTGCGAGCGCGAGATCTCGGCGGTGGCGGCGTCCTCCATCAGGCCGAAGATGCCGACGGCGCCGAGGCCGCGCAGCCACGCCTCGATGTAGCGGATGCCGACCTGGACGGCGTTGCGCAGGCCGTCGTACGTGGGCTTCGCGTCCAGGGAGTCGATCGCGATGAGCTCGCCGGCGGCGACGGAGACGTCCTCGCGCAGGCGGTCCTTCTGGTTGGGCTTCTCGCCCAGGACGGCGTCGAAGGAGGCCATCGCGATCGGGACCAGGTCGGGGTGGGCGACCCAGGAGCCGTCGAAGCCGTCGCCGGCCTCGCGGTCCTTGTCGGCCTTGACCTTCTCGAAGGCGACCTTGTTGATCTCGGCGTCCTTGCGGGACGGGATGAAGGCGGCCATGCCGCCGATGGCGTGCGCTCCGCGCTTGTGGCAGGTCTTGACCAGCAGCTCGGTGTACGCCCGCATGAAGGGCGCCGTCATCGTCACCGCGTTGCGGTCCGGCAGGACGAACTTCTCGCCGCCGTCACGGAAGTTCTTGACGATGGAGAAGAGGTAGTCCCAGCGGCCGGCGTTCAGGCCCGCCGCGTGGTCGCGCAGCTCGAAGAGGATCTCGTCCATCTCGTACGCGGCCGTGATCGTCTCGATCAGGACGGTCGCGCGGACGGTGCCCTGCGGGATGCCGACGTAGTCCTGGGCGAAGACGAAGATCTCGTTCCAGAGGCGCGCCTCCAGGTGGGACTCGGTCTTCGGCAGGTAGAAGTACGGGCCCTTGCCGAGCTCGATGAGGCGCTTGGCGTTGTGGAAGAAGTACAGGCCGAAGTCCACGAGCGAGCCGGAGGCCGGGCCGCCCTCGAACTGCAGGTGGCGCTCCTCCAGGTGCCAGCCGCGGGGGCGCATCACGACGGTGGCGAGCTCCGCGGCGGGCTTGAGGGCGTACGCCTTGCCCGTGCGGGCGTCGGTGAAGTCGATGCGGCGCTCGTAGGCGTCGATCAGGTTGAGCTGGCCGAGGACCACGTTCTCCCAGGTGGGAGCCGAGGCGTCCTCGAAGTCGGCGAGCCAGACCTTGGCGCCCGAGTTCAGGGCGTTGATGGTCATCTTGCGGTCCGTCGGACCGGTGATCTCCACACGGCGGTCGTTCAGCGCGGCCGGGGCCGGCGCCACCTTCCAGTCGCCCTCGCGGACCTGTGCGGTGTCCGGGAGGAAGTCGAGGGTGGAGGTGCGGGCGATCTCGGCGCGGCGCACGGAGCGGCGGGCGAGGAGCTCGGCGCGACGGGGGGCGAACCGCCGGTGGAGCTCGGCCACGAAGGCGAGAGCCGCTTCGGTGAGGACTTCGTCCTGCCGGGGCAGGGGCTCGGCGTCGACGATGGCCAGCGATGACGGCGCTGGTGCGGACATATCTGTCACTCCTTCAGCGGCGGTGCCTGGCGGCCGCGGGGAATGCTCGCGCTGGACGGCACGCAGTGCCGTCGGGTGTGGAGAGTTCCGGATACGGTCGCGGGCGCCGTCTGGGGGTTCGGGGCGCTTCTGACCAGTGGATAGTAATTTCCTCATGGTGGAAGTTCAATGGTTTGTTGATGTCGAGATTCTCTGAGTCGACAGATTCCGCTTCGCCGTGGCCCTCAGTGCCACAGTGGTCACAGCCCGCTCAGGAGAGTCGTGCCAGGTCGGGAGGGGTGTCGATGTCGAAGGCCTCCGCGATGTCACCGCACTCGACCAGCGTGAGCTCCGCTGCGTGCGCCGAGAGGTGCACCCGCGCGCCCTTGTCGCCCGTGGCCGTCGCCACGATGTCCGGCCAGCGGTCCGCCCCGAAGAGCACCGGGTGCCCGCGCTCGCCGTCGTACGCCGCCGCCACCAGGCTCGCCGGGGAGCGGTAGGCGGCCCGGACCCGGGCCACCGCCTCCGGGCCGATGCCCGGCTGGTCCACCAGGGAGACCAGGGCCGCGCGGGCGCCCGTACCGGCCAGCGAGGCGAGGCCGACCCGCAGGGAGGAACCCATGCCCTCGGCCCAGTCCGGGTTGTCGGTCACCACGCAGCCGCTCAGGTCGGCGCGCTCGCGCACCTCGGCCGCGGAGGCGCCGAGCACCACGTGCAGCGGGCCGCAGCCCGCCTCGCGCAGGACCCGTACGGCGTTCTCCACCAGCGGGCGGCCCCGGTAGGTGAGCAGGGCCTTCGGGCGGCCGCCGAGGCGCCGGCCGCCGCCGGCCGCGAGCAGCAGACCGGCGATCACCGGGGGAGCGGAGCGGTCGGCTGCCGCCGCGGGGTGCTGCTCCCGGTGCTCGCGCTGCTGCTGGTGCCGGAGCTGGTGCCGGTGCTCGTCTGGTGTGCTGCTGTGGGGTGACATGTCACCGATTCTCGCTCGCGCCGCAGGAGGCGCCGTACGGCGGCCAGCGCCGCCCCCACGCGCAGGGGCTCGGCGATCCGGTTCTCGGCGGCGGCGAGCAGGTCCCGTTCGTCACGGTCGGTCAGCCTCGTCAACATTGCGTTTCTCTCCTTGCCAATCTGCGGCCAATGCAGCGAGTCTGGACCTGGATTGGCCTGGCAGGCAGAGCCAATCAGGGGAGGTTGGCATGGCAAACGGGCGAGTGGTCCAGACGGCGGACAGAATGATCGGCAGCCGCCAGCTCGCGGCTCTGCTCCCGGCGGAGGTACTGGCCCGCCCCGGCTACCGGTCCCTGGCCGACGCCGTCCGCACCCTGATCCTCGACGGCCGGATCGCCCTGCACGTGCGCCTGCCCGCCGAACGCGAGCTCGCCGAGGCGGTCGGCGCCAGCCGGGCCACCGTCACCGGCGCCTACGACCTCCTGCGCGAGAGCGGCTACGTCCGCAGCCGCCGCGGTTCTGGCACCTGGACCGAGCTCCCCGAAGGCCACCGTCCGGTCGGCGCGCACGCCCTCGTCGGCGCCGGCGGCTACGGCGCCGACGGCGACCCCGGCATCGACCTCGCCATCGCCGCCATGGGCGCCCCCGAGGACAGCCTCACCGCCGCGGTGGCCTGGGCCGCGCCCAGGCTCCCGGCCTTCGCCCGCAGCCCCGGCTACCACCCCTTCGGGCTGCCCGACCTGCGGACCGCCATCGCCGAGCGGTTCACCCGGCGGGGACTGGCGACCCGTCCGGAGCAGATCCTCGTCACGGCGGGCGCGCAGCAGGCGTTCGCGCTGGTGGTGAGCCTGCTGTGCCGGCCCGGGGACCGGGTGATGACCGAGAACCCGACCTACGCCAACGCCCTGGACGCCCTGCGGCACGCGCGGCTGCGCACCGGATCGATCGCTGTCTCCGACGCGGGCTGGGACCTGGAGATCGCCGAGTCCGCGCTGCGCCAGACCGTGCCGAGGCTCGCCTACGTGATCCCCGACTTCCACAACCCGACGGGCGCGCTGATGCCGGAGGAGCAGCGGCTGCGGCTGCTGGCGGCGACCCGGCGGACCGGGACCTGGCTGGTGGTCGACGAGACCATCGCCGACATCGCGCTCGACGTGCCGGCGCCCGCCCCGCTGGCCTCGCTCGCGCCGAAGGGCGGGGCCGGCGGAGCCGATCACGTGATGACCATCGGCTCGCTGAGCAAGACGCACTGGGGCGGGCTGCGGGTCGGATGGATCCGGGCCACCGCCAAGATGATCACGGAGCTCACGGCGGTACGGGTGGCGGCCGACATGACCGGCTCGGTCCTGGACCAGTTGGTGGCGCTGCCCCTGATGGAGGGGCTGGAGCGGACGCTGCCCGCCCGGCTGGAGCAGCTGCGCGGGCAGCGGGCGGCGCTGATCGCCTCGCTGGAGCGGCACACGCCGGAGTGGTCCTGGCAGGTGCCGCCGGGCGGGCTCTCGCTCTGGGTGGACCTGGGGGAGCCGGTCAGCTCCGCGCTGGCCGACCGGGCGGCGGCGGCCGGGGTCAACATCGGGCGGGGCGCGCGGTTCGGGGTGGACCCCGGGACCTTCGAGCACCGGCTGAGGATCCCGTACACGCTGCCGGCGGAGCGGCTCGACGAGGGCGTACGGAGGCTGGCGGAGGCCTTCCACGGGGGCGTGCCGCTGCCTTCGGCGGTGGAGCGGCCGTACTGGGTCGCCTAGCGGCGCCGGCCGGGTCTGCGCGGGCCGGCGGCCCCCGGCTCGCCCCCCCGGGCTCGGCCCGGGCGCGGGTGCGGGTGGTGTGCCCTGCGGGGCGAAGTCCCCTACCCGCCCTTCCGCCGTTCCCCGGGCGCTGCCCGGACCCCGGTCCTCAAACGCCGGACGGGCTGAGGAGGGGGCCCCGGGCGCTGCCCGAACCGAGGTTCTCAAACGCCGGACGGGCTGAGGAGGGGGCCCCGGGCGCTGCCCGGACCCCGCTGGGGCTCCGCCCCGGACCCCGGTCCTCGAACGCCGGACGGCTGGAATGTGCCTACGGCGTGCGGATCAGGCGGCGGGTTGCGGCTGTGGCCACTGCCGAGGTGCGGGAGTCGACGCCCAGTTTTGCGTAGATGTGGACCAGGTGGGATTTGACGGTGGCCTGGCTGAGGAAGAGCTGTTTGGAGATCTGCTGGTTCGACAGGCCGTCCGCGACCAGCTGGAGGACCTCCAGCTCGCGTTTGGTCAGGGCCTCCGCCGGGGTCCGCATGCGGTCCATCAGGCGCAGCGCCACCGCCGGGGCCAGGGCCGACTGGCCGGCCGCCGCGGTGCGGACGGCCGCGGCCAGCTCCTCCGGCGGGGCGTCCTTGAGGAGGTAGCCCGAGGCGCCCGCCTCCACCGCCGCCAGGATGTCCGCGTCCGTGTCGTACGTGGTCAGGACCAGCACCCGGGGGGACGGGGACCCGGCCGTGATCAGGGCCGTGGCCGCCGAGCCGTGCATGCCGCCGCCGGGGCCGAACTGGAGGTCCATCAGGACCACGTCGACCCCGGCCGAGCCGGCCAGCTCCACCGCCCGTTCCGCCGTCGCCGCCTCCGCCACCACCTCGAAGTCCGGCTCCGTGTCCAGCACCGCGCGCAGCCCGGCCCGGACCACCGGGTGGTCGTCGGCGAGGAGCAGCCGGATCGTCATGACAGGGCCTCCGCGGGCAGGGGAAGGGTGACGGCCACGGCGGTGCCCTGGCCCGGGGCGGATTCGACCGTGAACAGGCCGCTGAGGGTTTCGGCCCGCGACCGCATCGCCGGCAGGCCGAAGCCGCCGCCGTCCGAGGGGGCGGAGGAGGCCGCGCAGGGGTCGAAGCCCTTGCCGTCGTCGACGATGTCCAGGGTCACCGAGGAGTCCATGAAGGTCAGGGTGATCTCGGCGCGCCCGGCCCCCGCGTGCCGCACCACATTGGCCAGCGCCGACTGCGCGATCCGCAGCAGCGCCACCTCGTAGGGCGTGGGGAGGGAGCGCGCGGTGCCGCTCAGGGAGAAACGGACCCGCGGGCCCGGCGCCCCCGAGCACAGCCGTTCCAGCGCGGCCGGCAGCGACCCGTGCTCCAGGTCCGGAGGCGTGAGGGCCCGTACGAAGCGCCGTGCCTCGGCGAGGTTCTCCTGGGCGGCCTCCCGGGCCCGGCCGATGTGCAGAAGGGCCGCCGAGCCGTCGGGCAGGCTGCGCTCCGCGGCCCGCAGGAGCAGCTGGATGGAGGACAGGCCCTGGGCGAGGGTGTCGTGGATCTCCCGGGCCAGGCGCTCCCGCTCCGCCAGGATCCCGGCGCTCCGCTCGGCCGCGGCCAGCTCGGCCCGGGTGGTGATGAGCTCCTCGATCAGCTCGCGGCGCCGCTCGCTCTCCCGGTACAGGGCCTGGTAGCCCAGTACGGTCGCCACCGCCACGGCGCCGCCCAGCAGCGGCCCGAGGAAGGCCCCCGGGGTCACCGCGCTGCTGTGCGCGAGGAAGCCTCCGATCGCCGCTGCCGCCGTCACCGCGACCGCGGCCACGCCCCAGCGCAGCCGCAGCAGGTGCAGCTCCAGGAAGTACAGCGGGAAGGCGATCCACAGCCCGTCGGGGGAGACCACCAGCAGCGCGGCCCAGGCCGCGCACAATCCGGCCAGCCACACCGCCCCGGCGCGCGCCGAGCTGTGCACCGCGGGGGTCCGTACGCCCGCGACGTACACGGCGGCCAGTACCGCGCAGGCCGCGACCACCCAGCCCGCGCGCGGTGCAGAGTCGGCGACGGCCCGCCCGGCGGCGAGGGCGAGCAGGCCGAAGAGCAGGGCGTGCAGGCACAGCCGCAGGACGCGGGAGACGGGGGTGAGGGTGCGGGCGCCGGGGCCACCGGGCGCGGGAGGCGGGGAGAGGGAAGCCGCGGGGGGCGGGAGGTGAGCAGTCATGGCCTGACCAGCGTAAGTCCGGGTCCGCAGGCCCCGGTCAACCAAAGGATTGATGTCTTGGTGCGCCCTTCGATACGAGGATCTCTACTGTGGCGCGATGCCTTGTGTCCACGCGGAAGACCAAGGTGGGGAACATGTTCGTCGCATGGAGAGATCTACGGTTCGCCAAGGGCCGCTTCGCCCTGATGGGCTCGGTCGTACTGCTGATCACGCTGCTGGTCGGCCTGTTGTCCGGGCTCACCGCGGGCCTGGCCCGGGAGAACATCTCGGCCATCACCGGCCTGCCCGCCACCACCCGCCTCGCGTTCGCCGCGCCCGCCGGGGACCAGAAGGCCTCCTTCACCAACTCCCAGGTGCCCGAGAAGGCCTGGCTGGCCTGGCGGGAACAGCCGGGGGTGACCTCGGCGCAGCCGCTGGGCATCCGCACCACCAATGTCGTCTCGGGTGAGCGCACGGTGGCCGTGTCCCTCTTCGGCGTGGATCCGGCGGGCCCCCTCGCGCCCGGGGGGAGCGGGCTGACCCAGGGGCAGGTGGTCCTCACGGAGAAGGCCGCCAAGGAGCTCGGCGGGCTGACCGCGGGAGGCAGGCTCAGGGTCGGCCAGGTCGAGATGACCGTCGCCGCGGTCTCCGGCACCGCCGCCTACAGCCACACCCCGGTCGTCTGGATGGACCTCAACGACTGGCAGCGCGTCGGGAACCCCGGTACCTCCATCGACACCCTCGCCACCGTCGTCGCCCTGGACGGGACGGGCGGCGTCGACTGGGCGGCCGGGGACAAGGCCTCCGGCACGCGGGCGCAGACCGTCGACGAGGCACTGACCGCGATCGGCTCGTACACCTCCGAGAACGGCTCCCTGCAGCTGATGCGCGGGTTCCTCTTCGCCATCTCGGCCCTGGTCATAGGAGCCTTCTTCACGGTGTGGACCATCCAGCGCAGCGGGGACATCGCCGTGCTGAAGGCACTGGGTGCCTCCACCCCGTACCTCCTCAAGGACGCCCTCGGGCAGGCCGTGGTGATGCTGGCGCTCGGCACCGGTGCGGGCACCGCGCTCGCGGCCGGCTTCGGAGCGCTGATCAGCGGCGGTGACGTGCCCTTCGTGCTCGACGCCGCCACCGTGCTGGTGCCGGCCGCCGTCATGATCGCGCTCGGCGCGCTCGGCGCCGCCCTGTCCATCCGGCGGATCACCGCCGTAGACCCCCTGACCGCTCTCGGGAGCGCCCGATGACCCTGCTCGTGCACGACGTCACGCTCACCTACCCGGACGGCGACGGCCGCCTCACCGCACTGGACGCGGTCGGCCTGGAGGTGCCGGCCGGCACCCTGACGGCGGTGGTCGGTCCCTCCGGTTCCGGGAAGTCCAGCCTGCTGGCGGTGGCCGCCACCCTCGTCACGCCCGACGCGGGACGGGTGGTCGTGGCCGGGCAGGACACCTCGTTGCTCGGCGCGGGCGAGAAGTCGGCGCTGCGCCGGGAGAAGATCGGCATCGTCTTCCAGCAGCCGAACCTGCTGGCCTCGCTCACCGCCGCCGAACAGCTCCAGGTGATGGCCCACCTCTCCGGCCGGCCCGCGCGGGCCGTACGCCGGCGGGCCCTGGAGCTGCTGGACGCGGTGGGGCTGGCCGACAAGGCCGACAAGCGGCCGCACCAGCTCTCCGGGGGGCAGCGCCAGCGGATCAACATCGCCCGCGCCCTGATGAACGAGCCCGCCGTGCTGCTGGTCGACGAGCCCACCAGCGCCCTCGACCACGAGCGCGGCGCCGCGATCCTGGACCTGCTGGTCACCCTCACCCGGGAGCGCTCCACGGCCACCGTGCTGGTCACCCACGACCACGCGCACCTGGAGCGGATGGACCGCACGGCGACCATGGCCGACGGCCGCCTCACCTGCTCGGTCTAGGGCCTGGCCCTAGGGCCTGTCGTCCTGGTCGGGCCGTGCCGAGGGCGCCAGGTAGGCGAGGTGGCCGCCCGGACCCGGGAAGTCCGGCAGGGGGAGCGGGCGCCAGCCCCGTGCCCACTCCGGCGGCCGCGCCCCGCCCGCCACCAGCACCGCTGTCGGCAGTGTGCGGGCGAGGGCGGCGAGCCCGTCGGGAGTGATGCTGCCGTCGTGGCCCCCGTAGACCTGGCGCGAGGAGCACCCGGCGCGGAACGCCACCCGGACGGCCTCCTCGCCGCTGACCACGCAGGGCGGCCGTAGCCCCTGGCGGTGGAGTTCGGCGGCCACCGCGGCGAACGCGGTCCGGTTGGCCCTGCTGCGCGCCGCCAGCGTGGCGGTGACCGCGAGCTGGAGCGCGAGGTGCGCGGCCAGGGCCAGGCAGAGCGCGCCGAGGGCCAGGGGGCGGGTACGGGCCCAGGCGAGCATCCGGGCGAGGCAGAGGGCGACGGGGAGGGCCAGCAGGGCGTACGCGGGGAGCAGGAAGCGGGGCGCCGCGTATCCGACGAACAGCAGGTACGGCGACGCCAGGCAGACCGCGGCGGCCGTGGGTACGAGGAGCAGGCGCAGCCGCCCCGTCCGGTACGCGGTGAGGAGCCCGCCCGCGGTGAGCAGCGGCAGCGCGAACCACCACAGCGCGGTGACGGGCCGGGACCAGGGCACGTCGCACGGGCGGCAGAGCGTACGGCCGCCCAGGGCGCGCAGGTGGTCGCCGAAGGCCGGGTTCCAGCCGAGGCCGCCCTGGATCTCGCCGGCGCGGTGCAGCCGGGTGAGGAGGCCCCCGTAGCGGAGCTCGGCCTCGACGACCCACTCGGCGCCGCCGAGCAGCGCCCCCACCGCCAGCGCCGCGAGCAGCACGGGCCGCCGCCCGGCACGGACGGCCGGCACCGCGCACGCCAGGGGCAGGACGAGCCAGAACGCGTCGGAGGGGCGCATGAGCGCGGCGAGGCCGATCCCGGCGGCGAGACCGGCGAGGGCGACGCGGTCGGCGGGATCGCGGGCGGCCCGCAGGAAGCAGCCGACGGACAGCAGCGCTCCGAAGGCCACCCAGAGGTTGGGCATGGCCTGGGGGCCGTAGGACAGGGCCGTCCACAGACCGGCGAAGAGTGCCCCGGCCAGGGCGAGCACCGGCGCGGGGAGCAGCCGCCGCCAAGCCCAGAGGGAGAGCAGGAGCGCCGCCGCGGACAGCAGGGCCAAGTAGATCCGCAGGGCGGTGACGGACGGGGTGAGGGCCGCGACGGGGGCGACGAGGAGGGTGATTCCCCGGGCCCTCGGGGCGCTGAAGAACGCGGCGGGGGCGTCGCGCGCGACCTGGCTGACGTACACGGTCTCGTCCCAGCCGAGTCCGGTGCCCGGTACGGCCAGCAGCAGTTGGGCGACCGCGTACGCGGCGGCGACGGGGGCCAGCCACACGAGATCGCGCCGCCGCCCCGCACGGGGCTCCGGCAGGACATCGGGCGGGCTCGGCGCCGTGGCGGGGTTCGGGGCGGCCATGGGCGGACCTCGGGGCGGGAGACGGGGCGGTCGGCCACCACGCTGCCCCGCCGGGGCGCACCCCGCCATCGGGGCCCCGCAGTCGGCCCAGCGCCGGCCCCGCACGGCTGCGGGAAAGCCCCGGCCCCGGGCGGCCCCCCGCCCCGGCCGCCGCGCGCCCGGGGAGTGCGCGAGAGCCCGGCGCCCCCACTGGAGGGGGCGCCGGGCTCTTTCCGCGTCTACCGCCCGGCCAGGGCCTACGCCGGGTTCTGGCTCTGCAGGGCCACCGACAGCTCGGCCGCGACGCCCTGGAGGATCGGCACGAAGGACTCGGCCACCGCCTCGGTCACCCGGCCGGCCGGGCCGGAGATGGAGATCGCGGCGGCGGTCGGCGAGTTCGGCACGGAGACCGCGAGGCAGCGGACTCCTATTTCCTGCTCGTTGTCGTCGACGGCGTAGCCCACCCGGCGGACCACCTCCAGGGCGTCCAGGAAGCCCTCGGGGGTGGTGATGGTCTTCTCGGTCGCGGCGGGCATCCCGGTGCGCGAGAGCAGGGCCCTGACCTCGTCCGCGGGGGTGTAGGCGAGCAGCGCCTTGCCCACGCCCGTGGAGTGCGGCAGCACGCGGCGGCCGACCTCGGTGAACATGCGCATGGAGTGCTTGGACGGCACCTGGGCGACGTAGACGATCTCGTCTCCGTCGAGCAGGGCCATGTTCGCGGTCTCGCCGGTCTCCTCCACCAGGCGTGCCAGGTAGGGGCGGGCCCAGGTGCCCAGCAGCCGCGACGCGGACTCGCCGAGGCGGATCAGCCGGGGTCCGAGGGAGTACCGTCGGTTGGGCTGCTGCCGGACGTAGCCGCACGCCACGAGGGTGCGCATGAGGCGATGGATGGTGGGCAGCGGCAGACCGCTGGCGGCGGAGAGCTCGCTGAGGCCGACTTCGCCTCCGGCATCGGCCATGCGTTCGAGCAGATCGAAGGCGCGCTCAAGGGACTGGACGCCACCGCTGGCGGTGGGCTTGGTGGAGGCGTCGGTGGTGCTGGCGCTGGACGTCGGCACGGGCGCGGTCCTTTCGGTGCTGGCAGGCAAGCAAGCAGCCTACCGGTCGGTCTGCGTCGGCCCTAGAGCCGGGGCAATGCCGTCCCCGCCGGTCAGAGGCGGTTTGTCCTGGTGGCGGACGTCCTCGGGAAGTTGCCCGTCCGGTTCCCGGTGGCGGTAGCTACATTCTGCATAGCGAAATCTTAATTCCATCCTGTGGAAACCTCCAATTGCGATACGCCACCGTCAGTGGTCCGTCCGGGCGCTCTTGACTGCTTCCGGATCGACGTGAAGACTCCGTCAACAGAACGTTGAATTTCGCTCTGTGGAAGTAGATGGGGAGGTTCCGGTGTCCGACCTGGCTGTGGAACTGGTACTGCGCTCGACGCGCGTCATCACCCCCGAGGGGACGCGTGCCGCTTCGGTGGCCGTCGCCGGCGGGAAGATCGCGGCCGTGCTGCCGTACGAGGCCGACGTACCGGCCGGTGCCCGGCTGGAGGACTTCGGCGACGACGTGCTCCTCCCCGGCCTGGTCGACACCCACGTCCACGTGAACGACCCCGGTCGTACCGAGTGGGAAGGCTTCTGGACGGCCACCCGCGCCGCCGCGGCCGGTGGCATCACCACCATCCTCGACATGCCGCTCAACTCCCTGCCGCCGACCACCACGACCGCCAACCTGGTGGTCAAGCAGGACGTCGCCCGGACCAAGGCGCACGTGGACGTCGGCTTCTGGGGCGGCGCGCTGCCGGACAACGTCAAGGACCTGCGCCCGCTGCACGACGCCGGCGTCTTCGGCTTCAAGTGCTTCTTGTCGCCCTCCGGCGTGGACGAGTTCCCCCTCCTCGACCAGGAGCAGCTGGCCGCCTCGCTCGCCGAGATCACCGGCTTCGGCGGCCTGCTGATCGTGCACGCCGAGGACCCGCACCACCTGGAGTCCGCGCCGCAGAACCCGGGCCCCAAGTACGCCGACTTCCTGGCCTCCCGCCCCCAGGACGCCGAGAACACCGCGATCCAGAACCTGATCGACCAGGCGAAGCGACGAGACGCGCGCGTCCACGTCCTGCACCTGTCCTCCGCCTCCGCGCTGCCGCTGATCGCCGCCGCGAAGGCCGAGGGCGTGCAGATCACCGTCGAGTCCTGCCCGCACTTCCTCACCCTGACGGCCGAGGAAGTCCCGGACGGCGCCACCGAGTTCAAGTGCTGCCCGCCCATCCGCGAGTCCGCCAACCAGGACGTCCTGTGGGACGCGCTCGCCGACGGCACGATCGACTGCATCGTCTCCGACCACTCTCCCTCCACCGCGGACCTCAAGACCGGCGACTTCGCCACCGCGTGGGGCGGCATCTCCTCCCTCCAGCTCGGCCTGCCGGCCATCTGGACCGAGGCGCAGAAGCGCGGCCGCACCCTCGAGGACGTCGTCCGCTGGATGTCCGCCGCCCCGGCCGCCCTCGCCGGTCTGGCGAGCAAGGGCGCGATCGAGGCCGGCCGTGACGCCGACTTCGCCGTCCTGGCCCCCGAAGAGACCTTCACCGTGGACCCGGCCCACCTGCACCACCGCAACCAGGTCACGGCGTACGCGGGCAAGACCCTGCACGGCGTCGTGAAGTCCACCTGGCTGCGCGGCACGCAGATCGCCGACCACGGCACCCCGTCCGAGCCCACCGGCCGACTCCTTGAAAGGCAGAACTGACAGTGGCGATTGAATCCTTCACCGGCAACGCGAACCCGTACGGAGGCGGCGACCCGTACGCGGACTACCGCAGCGCGGACTTCCCGTTCACCCAGTACGCGAACCTCGCCGCCCGTGAGCTCGGCGCCGGTGTCATCGAGGCCAACGACGAGTTCTTCGCGCAGCGCGAGAACCTGCTGATCTCCGAGGCCGCGCACTTCGACCCCGAGGACTTCGGCCACAAGGGCAAGGTCATGGACGGCTGGGAGACCCGCCGCCGCCGCGGCATCTCCGCCACCCAGCCCTGGCCGACCCCCGAGGACCACGACTGGGCGCTCGTCCGCCT
Source organism: Streptomyces sp. AP-93 (assembly GCF_022808175.1). Classification (GTDB taxonomy): domain Bacteria; phylum Actinomycetota; class Actinomycetes; order Streptomycetales; family Streptomycetaceae; genus Streptomyces. The sequence goes on from NZ_JALGBX010000020.1 coordinate 99,654, forward strand.
GGGCGCCCCCGGCGTCATCCGCGGCATCGTCGTCGACACCGCCCACTTCCGCGGCAACATGCCGCAGGCCGTCTCCGTCGAGGCCACCAACTGGGAAGGCGCCCTCGCGCCGACCCCGGCGGAGCTCCAGGGCGACGACATCAAGTGGACGACCATCGTCGCCCGCACCCCCGTCGGCGGCCACGCGGCCAACGGCTTCGAGATCGATGTCGAGCAGCGCTTCACGCACCTGCGCGTCAACCAGCACCCCGACGGCGGCATCGCCCGCCTGCGCGTCTACGGCGAGGTCGTGCCCGACCCCAAGTGGCTCGCGGCGCTCGGCTCCTTCGACGTGGTGGCCCTGGAGAACGGCGGCTCCGTCCAGGACGCCTCCAACCGCTTCTACTCCCCGCCGACCAACACCATCAACCCGGGCCGCTCCCGCAAGATGGACGACGGCTGGGAGACCGCCCGCCGCCGCGACAACGGCAACGACTGGATCCGCTACCAGCTCGTCGCCGAGTCCGAGATCCGCGCCGTCGAGATCGACACCGCGTACCTCAAGGGCAACTCGGCCGGCTGGGCCTCGCTGTCCGTCAAGACGGGCGAGGAGGGCGAGTGGACGGAGTTCCTGCCGCGCACCCGCCTGCAGCCCGACACCAACCACCGCTTCGTGCTCGACGCCCCGGCGGTGGGCACGCACGTGCGCATCGACATCTTCCCGGACGGCGGCTTCTCCCGCCTGCGCCTCTTCGGCGCGCTGACGGAGGCCGGCACCGCCGCGCACACCGCCCGTCACCAGGAGCTGGGCGGCTGACGCCACCCTCGTGACCGCCCCGGGAGCCGACACTCCCGGGGCATGCGCGAACACCCCGCAGGGGCGCACCGTTTCGACGGTGCGCCCCTGCGGGCTTTCCGGGCGGGCGAGTGCGGGGCGCTGCCCTGACGGCCTACGCCGCGTGGCCGCCGTCCACCGAGAACTCGGCGCCCGTGACGTACGCGGAGTCCGGGCCCGCCAGGAAGGACACCATGGCGGCCACCTCCTCAGGGGTGCCGAAGCGGCCCAGGGCCGTCATGGCCGCCTGCGGGGCGGCGTGGGGGCCGCCGGCCGGGTTCATGTCCGTGTCCACCGGGCCCGGGTGGACCAGGTTCGCGGTGATCCCGCGCTCGCCGAGTTCCCGGGCGAGGGCCTTGGTCAGACCGCGCAGGGCGGCCTTGCTCATCGCGTACAGCGTCGCGCCCGGACCGGGGACCCGCTGCGCGATGCAACTGCCGATGGTGATGATCCGCCCGCCCCGGCCCAGCACTCCGGCCGCCGCCCGGGAGACCAGGAAGGTGCCCCGTACGTTGACGGAGAGGAGCCGGTCGATGTCCGCGAGGGCGAGCTCCTCCAGCGGGCCGAGCACGCCCACCCCCGCGTTGTTCACCAGGACGTCGAGCCGCCCCAGGCCCCGTACGGCCTCCGCCACCGCGCCGGCGGCCCGCTCGGCGTCCCCCGAGTCGGCACGCAGGGCGAGGCCGCGCCGGCCGAGCGCCTCGATCTTGCCGACCACCTCGGCGGCCGCGGCGGCGTCGCTGACGTAGGTGATCGCGACGTCGGCTCCGTCCTGTGCCAGCCGCAGCGCGGCCGCCGCGCCGATTCCCCTGCTGCCACCTGTCACCAGGGCCACTGCGTTGCCGTTCATGGTGTTCCTCCCGCGTCGGTTGGTTGCGAGTTCAATGAAATCGCCCGCAGATCAACGGCGCTGGCAGGAAACGGACATCGCGTTCGCGCGCGCCGGACCGATGAGTCCGCGGCGGCCCGGGAGTCTGAACCCGTGACAGTCGACGTACCGGAGCCAAGGAGCGCAGAACCATGGGAAAGCTGACCCTCACCACCTTCCTGACCCTCGACGGTGTGATGCAGGCGCCCGGGGGGCCGGACGAGGACCCCAGTGGCGGGTTCGCGTACGGCGGGTGGCTCGTGCCCTTCGCCGACGAGGGCATGGGGGAGTTCGTCACCGAGGTCTTCGACCGGGCCGAGGCCTTCCTGCTCGGGCGCCGGACCTACGAGATCTTCGCCTCGTACTGGCCGCAGCACGACGACCCCGCCGACCCGGTCGCGAGCAAGCTCAACCGGCTCCCGAAGTACGTGGCCTCGACCACGCTCAAGGAGCCGGAGTGGGGCCCCTCCACCGTGATCGACGGGGAGCAGCTGCAGAGCGAGGTCGTACGGATCAAGGACGCGATCGAGGGGGAGCTGCAAGTGCACGGCAGCGGCGCGCTCGCGCAGTGGCTGCTGGCGCGGGACCTGGTGGACGAGCTGAACCTACTGGTCTTCCCCGTCTTCCTGGGCGGCGGACGGCGGCTCTTCCCGACGGGCGGGCTGCCGACGGCCTTTGAACTGACCGGCTCCCGCACTACCTCGGCCGGCACAGCCATCCACACCTACCGGCCGACGGGGCGCGCCGCGTTCGGCACCTTCGGCTGACACCGGACCCCTGGCCTGCGGGCTTTCGGGCCTGCGGGCTTGCGGGCGGGCGGTGCGGCCCGGGGATCAAAAGGCTCGACCGGCCGATCATGCTCGGGTAGCTTGGGCTCTCCCCCCGTGCGAGCCGCCGAAGTCTCCACCTGCCTTCTGCCGTTGGAGAACCGGTGTCCACCATCGCCGCCCCCGCCCCCGCTCCCGCCGCCGCGCCCCGCAGGGCCTGGCTCGCCGACCTGCCGGTCCTGCTCGTCGCCGTCGTCTGGGGCGGCAGCTACCTCGCGGCCAAGGGCGTCACCACCACGCACACCGTGATCGCGGTGCTCGTCCTGCGCTTCGCGCTGGTCCTGCCCGTCCTCGCCGTCGCCGGCCGCCGCCGGCTGCGCGCGCTCACCCCCGCCCAACTGCGCGGCGCCGGAGTGCTGGGACTCGTACTCGGCGGCATCTTCCTGCTGGAGACCTACGGGGTCGTCCACACCTCCGCCACCAACGCCGGGCTCATCATCAGCCTGACCATGATCTTCACCCCGCTCGCCGAGTCCGCCGTCCGCCGCCGGGCCCCCTCGCCCGCCTTCCTCGGCGCCGCGGCCGTCTCCGTCAGCGGAGTCGTCCTGCTCACCCAGGGGGCGGGCTTCACCACCCCGAGCCTCGGAGACCTCCTCATCCTCGGCGCCGCGCTCGCGCGGACGGTGCACGTGCTGCTCATGGCCCGGATCAAGGCCGTGCAGGAGGCGGACTCGCTCTCCCTGACCACCGTCCAGCTCGGCACCGCGGTCGCCGTGTTCGCCGTACTGGCCCTGCTGCCCGGCACCGGCGCGAGCCCCTGGGCGGCCGCCGCCGACTTCGGCGCGGCCGAGTGGGCCGGGCTCGCCTTCCTCTCCGTCTTCTGCACCCTGTTCGCCTTCTTCGTGCAGATGTGGGCCGTCCGCCGCACCTCGCCCTCCCGCGTCAGCCTGCTGCTCGGCACCGAACCCCTGTGGGCCGCGGCGGCGGGCATCGCCATCGGCGGCGAGCGGCTCGGCGCGGCCGGTTTCGCGGGGGTCGCGCTGGTGCTCGCGGGTACCGCCTGGGGACGGCGCGCGGCCGGCTGAGCGAATGGCCCAAAGCCGCTCGGGTGGGATCAACCCCCGGTCTAGGGTGACCACATGACGGTTCTGGACCTCAGTACGATCGTCGAAGGCTTCAACGAGGATCCGTATCCCCGCTCCGCGCGGACCTCAGAGACCGGCGAGCTCCGCCAGCGCGACCGGGCGCCGCTCCCGCCGCGAGAGCTCGCAGGCCTCCGCCACCCGGAACGCGGCGAGCGCCTCGACGCCGTCGCACGGATTGGGCCCCTCGCCGCGCACCAGCCGGACGAAGGCCGCCAGCTCGGCCTCGTATGCGGGAGCGAAGCGTTCCAGGAAGCCCGGCCAGGGCTTGGTCGCCGGGGGCGGTCCCTGCGGTTCGGTCGAGGCGATCGGCGTACGGTCGTCCAGCCCGGTGGAGACCTGGTCCAGCTCCCCGGCCAGCTCCATCCGTACGTCGTACCCGGCGCCATTGCACCGCGTACCGGTACTGGAGACCAGCGTCCCGTCGTCCAGGGTGAGGACGGCGGACGCCGTGTCGATGTCACCCGCCTCCCGGAATGCCGCCGGCCCCGCGTCCGACCCCGTCGCGTACACCTCGCTCACCTCGCGCCCGGTCACCCAGCGGACCATGTCGAAGTCGTGCACCAGGCAGTCCCGGTACAGCCCGCCCGAGGTCCGCAGGTACTCCGCGCCCGGCGGCGAGGGATCCGCGGTCGTGGTCCGTACGGTGTGCAGCCGGCCCAGGGCTCCGGAGCGGACCAGCTCGCGCGCCGTCGTGTAGCCCGCGTCGAAGCGGCGCATGAAGCCGAGCTGGAGCACCCCGCCGGCCGAGGCCACCTCGCGCAGCACCGCCAGGGTGCGGTCCAGGTCCGGGGCGACCGGCTTCTCGCAGAACACCGGCAGCCCGCCGCGGACGGCCCGTACGACGAGGTCCGCGTGCCCCTCGGTCGCGCAGGACACCACCAGCGCGTCCACGCCCCAGGTGAAGATCTGCTCGACGGTGGGCGCGGCGGTGGCCCCGAGCCGGTCGGCGAGCCGCGCCGCCCGCGCGGGGTCGGCGTCGGCGAGCAGGAGCGAGCTCGCGTCCGCCTGGCGGGCCAGTGCGGACGCGTGGAAGGAACCGATCCGGCCCGTTCCGATCAGCCCGATGCGCATGCACTCAACGTGACCCCGTCCGGGGGAGCTGTCAATCTGTCCCGCTGTGTCCGGCACGGTCCGCAATGGCCCCGATGACCTTGCATGGTGCACTGTGACGGATACTGGGCGGCTGCGGCTTGAAACAAATGACCGTTTCGGCGACCGGGTACCGCGGCGGGACAGCGCTCGCGGAACGGCCCGACAAGCGAAAGGCACGGGCAGACGTGGCTAGGGTTCGGACAGGGGTACGCCTCGTGGGCGCGGTGCTCGCGGCGGTACTGGGTGCCACCTCCCTCGTGGGCTGCAGCAGTACGGGCGGCAAGCGCGCCGAGGACCGCGCGAAGGCCGAGGCGGCGGGCCGGCCGGCCGTTTCCACCCCGCGCTGGACCTTCGCGATGGTCACCCACGCGGGAGACGGCGACACCTTCTGGGACATCGTGCAGAAGGGCGCCAAGGAGGCCGCGGCGAAGGACAACATCAACTTCGTCTACGCCCACGACGACCAGGCGCAGCAGCAGGCCCAGTTCGTCCAGAACGCCATCGACCAGAAGGTCGACGGGCTGATCGTCTCCCTGGCCAAGCCCGAGGCGCTCAAGGACGTCCTGGCCAAGGCCGTCAAGGCCGGCATCCCGGTGATCACGGTCAACTCCGGATCCGCCCAGTCCGCCGAGTACGGGGCGCTCACCCACATCGGCCAGGACGAGGAGATCGCCGGCGAGGCGGTCGGCACCGAGCTGGGCAAGCGCGGCCGCAAGAAGGCCGTCTGCGTCCTGCACGAGCAGGGCAACGTGGGCCACGAGCAGCGCTGCGCCGGAGCGAAGAAGACCTTCGGCGAGTCCGGCGGGACCATGGAGAACCTGTACGTCGAGGGCACCAACATGCCGTCCGTGCAGGCCGCCCTCCAGGCCAAGCTCCAGGCCGACCCCTCCGTCGACGCGATCGTCACGCTCGGCGCGCCCTTCGCCCCCACGGCCGTCAAGGCCAAGGACGCGGCGGGCAGCAAGGCCGAGGTCGACACCTTCGACCTGAACGCCTCCGTCGCCCGCGACCTGAAGTCCGGCGCCCTCGGATTCGCCGTCGACCAGCAGCCCTACCTCCAGGGGTACGAGGCCGTCGACCTGCTCTGGCTCTACCGCTACAACGCGGACGTGCTCGGCGGCGGCCGGCCGGTGCTCACCGGACCGCAGATCGTCACGGGGGCCGAGGCCACCACCCTGGAGAAGTTCATCAACCGGGGCAGCCGATGACCACCACCACCCGGACCCCGGCCCCCGCCCCCGCCCCCGCCCCGCGCGACGAGCGGCTCGCGCCCACCTCGCTGCTGCGCCGCCTGCTCGGCCGGCCCGAGCTCGGCGCGGTGGTCGGCGCGGCGGCCGTCTTCGTCTTCTTCTCCTTCGCCGCCGACAGCTTCCTGCGGGCCTCCAGCCTGAGCACGATCCTGTACTCGGCCTCCACCATCGGCATCATGGCCGTACCGGTGGCCCTGCTCATGATCGGCGGCGAGTTCGACCTGTCCGCCGGGGTCATGGTCACCACCTCGGCGCTGCTCAGCTCGATGCTCAGCTACCAGATGACCGCCAACGTCTGGGTGGGCGTCCTCGTATCGCTGCTGGTCACCCTGGGGATCGGGTTCTTCAACGGGTTCATGCTGACCCGCACGAAACTGCCCAGCTTCATCATCACGCTCGGCACCTTCCTGATGCTGACCGGCCTGAACCTCGGCTTCACCAAGCTGATCAGCGGCTCGGTCTCCACCAAGACCATCGCCGACATGGAGGGCTTCTCCTCCGCCCGTGCGCTCTTCGCCTCGCAGTGGACCTTCGGCTCGGTCACCCTCAAGGTCACCATCCTGTGGTGGCTGCTCCTGGTCGCCGTGGCCACCTGGATCCTGCTGCGCACCCGCGCCGGGAACTGGATCTTCGCCGTCGGCGGCGGCGCGGACGCGGCCCGCGCGACCGGCGTGCCGGTCGTGAAGACCCGTATCGGCCTGTACATGGGCGTCGCGCTGTGCGCCTGGATCTCCGGGCAGCACATCCTCTTCTCGTTCGACGTGGTCCAGTCGGGCGAGGGCGTGGGCAACGAGTTCCTCTACATCATCGCGGCCGTCATCGGCGGCTGCCTGATGACCGGCGGCTACGGCTCGGCCATCGGCTCCGCCGTGGGCGCCTTCATCTTCGGCATGACCAGCAACGGCATCGTGTACGCCCAGTGGAACCCGGACTGGTTCAAGTTCTTCCTCGGCGCGATGCTGCTGCTGGCCACGCTGCTCAACGCATGGGTCCGCAAGCGGGCGGAGGCGAAGTGAAGACGACCGAGCCCGAAACCGGAGCAGCATCCCCGGAGCTCTCCGCACCCGCCCTGGTGAAGCTGACCGAGGTCAGCAAGTACTACGGCAACATCCGCGCCCTCCAGGACGTCTCCCTGGAGGTCTCGGCCGGCGAGATCACCTGCGTCCTCGGCGACAACGGCGCCGGCAAGTCCACCCTCATCAAGATCATCGCGGGGCTGCACCGGCACGACGCCGGCACCTTCGAGATCGAGGGCGAGGAGACCGTGCTCGCCAACCCGCGCGCCGCCCTCGACCGCGGCATCGCCACCGTCTACCAGGACCTCGCCGTGGTCCCGCTCATGCCCGTCTGGCGCAACTTCTTCCTCGGCTCCGAGCCCACCAAGGGCCGCGGCCCCTTCCGCCGCCTCGACGTGGAACTCATGCGCGCAACCACCCGCGCCGAACTGCTGCGCATGGGCATCGACCTGCGGGACGTGGACCAGCCCATCGGCACCCTGTCCGGCGGTGAGCGGCAGTGCGTCGCCATCGCCCGCGCCGTCCACTTCGGCGCGAAGGTCCTCGTACTCGACGAGCCCACGGCCGCCCTCGGGGTCAAACAGTCCGGGGTGGTCCTCAAATACGTGGCCGCGGCCCGTGACGCAGGCCTCGGCGTGGTCCTGATCACACACAATCCCCACCACGCCCACCTGGTCGGGGACCGGTTCGTGCTGCTCAAGCGCGGCACCATGGCGGGCAGCCACACTCGCGACTCGATCACTCTGGACGAGCTCACCCGGCAGATGGCGGGCGGCTCCGAGCTCGACGAACTGAGCCACGAACTGGAGCGAGTGGCAGAATCAGGACCTGACAGCGCATCCGCCTTCCCACCGGCCACTCCATCCGACCAGGCATCCGGCCCCCCTCCGGGCCCCGCCGCACCATGAGGGACGACACGACTCGATGAGCACGTACCGGGACTTCACGCTCGCCCACCGGGGGGCGGCGCGAGGCACCGTCCTGCGGACCATCGGGACCCGTGAGCGCAGATCGCACCTGACCGCACCGCGCGTTCCGACCGTCGGCATCGACATCGGCGGCACCAAGGTGATGGCCGGGGTCGTCGACGCCGACGGGGTCATCCTGGAGAAGATCCGGACCGAGACCCCGGACAAGTCCAAGAGCCCCAAGGTGGTCGAGGACACCATCGTCGAGCTGGTCCTCGACCTCTCCGACCGGCACGACGTGCACGCCGTGGGCATCGGCGCCGCCGGCTGGGTCGACGCCGACCGCTCCCGGGTCCTGTTCGCCCCGCACCTGGCCTGGCGCGACGAACCGCTGCGCGACGCGCTCCAGTCCCGGCTCGCGGTCCCGGTTATGGTGGACAACGATGCCAACACCGCCGCCTGGGCCGAGTGGCGCTTCGGCGCCGGCCGCGGCGAGGACCACCTCGTCATGATCACCCTGGGCACCGGGATCGGCGGGGCCATCCTCGAAGGCGGCCAGGTCAAGCGCGGCCGCTACGGGGTCGCGGGCGAGTTCGGCCACATGCAGGTGGTCCCCGGAGGCCACCGCTGCCCCTGCGGCAACCGCGGCTGCTGGGAGCAGTACAGCTCCGGCAACGCCCTGGTCCGCGAGGCCCGCGAGCTGGCCGCCGCCGACTCCCCGGTCGCCTACAACCTCATCGCCCGGGTCGGCGGCAACGTCCACGAGATCACCGGACCGCTCATCACCGAGCTGGCCCGCGAGGGCGACGCCATGTGCGTCGAGCTGCTCCAGGACATCGGCCAGTGGCTCGGCGTCGGCATCGCCAACCTCGCGGCCGCCCTCGACCCCTCCTGCTTCGTCATCGGCGGCGGCGTCAGCGCCGCCGACGACCTGCTGATCGGCCCCGCCCGCGACGCCTTCCGCCGCCACCTCACCGGCCGCGGCTACCGCCCCGAGGCCCGCATCGCCAAGGCCCAGCTCGGCCCCGAGGCCGGCATGGTCGGCGCCGCCGACCTCTCCCGGCTCGTCGCCCGCCGCTTCCGCCGCGCCACGCGCCGGCGCGTCGAGCGGTACGAGCGCTACGCGCAGTTCGGCCGGCGCGACACCGCCACCGGCCCCCCCGAGGACCAGGAACAGCATTGAATCCTCGCCGCCCTGAAGGGCGGGGATTCCTGGCTCACGCAGCCTGACGGCCCGGCGGGCTGTCAGGTCTTACACGATCGGCACCAGCCGGGTTGAGACCAGCCCGGACCAGCATGACGCGGGCGGAGTTCTTGTCCCTGGGGGACACGGCTCCGCACACGGTGCAGGTGTAGGTACGTTCTGAGAGAGGTAGTGCGTGCTTGGTTCTCGCTCCGCACTGCGCACAGTCCATGGTGCTGTGCGCGGGGTGGACAAGGTGCACGATGCGCCCGTGCTTGCGGCCCATCTCGATCAGCGCCGTCTTGGTGGCGGAGATCGCCGCGTCGGCTGCCTTGCGGGCCATGGTGGACTTGGCGAGGAACTTCGGCCGGAAGTCCTCGACGGCGAGGGCATCGTGGTCCCGGACCACGGACTTGGCCCACTTGCGGCCGGTGTCCTGGCGCTGGCGGGCCACCTTCTTGTGGAGCTTCGCCGTCAGCTTCTTCGCGGCGCGGTAGCCCCTGGAGCCGGGCTTACCCTTCGCCGGTTTCCGGCGGGCCATCATCCGCTGATAGTGGGCGAGCCCGGCGGCCGCCTTCTTGCCGAGCCCGGTGTGCGGGAGGTCATGGGCGTCACTGGTGGTGGTCGCGGTCTCCCTCACACCCCAGTCGATCCCGATCACCACACCCGTCTCCGGGAGCGGCTGCACCTCGGCAGGGATGACGAAGGAGGCGTACCAGTGCCCGAGGCTGTCGCGGTAGATCCGTACCGACGACGGGTCCGCCGGGAGTGCGCGGGACCAGACCACGGTCAGCACGATGCCGCCCGCGAGGTGCAGACGACCGTCCTTGATCCGGAAACCGCGCCGGGTGTAGTTGAGGCTCGGGTCGGCCTTGTCCTTCTTCTTGTACTTGGGCATCCCGGCCCGCTGCCGCATCGGCAACCGGGCCTTGATGTCCTTCAAGGCCTTGGCGCGGGACTTCCCGAAGTCCCGTACCAACTGCTGCTGCGGAACACTGCTGCCGTTACGCAACCAGGCGTTACGGCTGCGAGCTTGCGTCAGCATGTGGTCCAGTCGCGCCGGACCGCACTTCTCGTCCTCGGCGTGGGCCTTCTTCGACCGCGCGCAGCATTCGTTCCAGATCCACCGGCACCGGTCCCACTCACCCGACAACTTGGTCCGGGCCGCAGAGGACACGCGAAGCCGGTAGGTGAACCGGGCGTGCCCGGTCTCTTCCGTCTCCTCAGGTGCCTCCGCCATGCGGGTCAACTTAACCGCACCCACTGACAACGCCAGAAATCGCAGGTCACGACAGATGCGAAGAGAACGCCGACACTCCGCGCCTAGGATGGCAGGACCCGTTCCTCCCCTGGCTGAAGCCCGGGGCACCCCGGAAGAGATCCAGTGACCCCGCCCTCCCTGCCCCGCCAGGCACCTTCCCCCGACGAGCGGCCCGGCCCGCCGGTCCCCGCCGAGGACCGCAAGCACGTGGTGCGGCGCCGCTGGATCACCGCGATCATCATCCTGCTGCTGGTCGGCGTCCCGGCGGGCTACCTCGCGGTCTCCGCCCAGCAGAGCCGCCAGAGCGGCCGCGACAAGGCCTCCAAGGTCGGCGCCGCCACGGTGCGCGCCGGCTGGCCGTCCAGGGTGCAGCGCAGCATCTACGAGGTGCCGATCCCGCCGAAGGCCTGGCGCGTCGGATTCCTGGAGACCAACAACTGGCGCACCAGCCGGCTGTACACGCAGTTCGCGGTGGTCCCGGGCGACCTGGACGCCTTCCTGTCCTCCGTCGGCACCAGCCGCGAGGCGCTGACCCCCGGGCCGTCGATCTCCGAGCACGACACCTCCGTCGCCGGCTGGACCTGGACGCCCGAGAACCAGTGGGTCGGCACCACCCTCGAAGCGGACGACCCGCGGCCCACCCGGGACATCACCGTCGACCTCACGGACCCCCGCGTCGCCAAGGTGTACGTGGTCTCCACGACGGTCCCGTAGACGGCGCCGCGCGCTGCTCCCCCGCGGATGGAGTGCTGCCGGGGGCGGAGCCGTAGCGCAGAGGTCGTCGCGCGCGGTCTCCAACATCGCGAGGACGCCGGTTCGAATCCGGCCGGCTCCGCCTTCCCACCTGCCGGGCCCGCCGCGCCGCTAGCCTTCGATCATGAAACTCACCAAGCGGCTGCACTCCTGCGTCCAGCTGGAGAAGGACGGGCTCGTGCTCGTCATCGACCCGGGCGCCTTCAGCGAAGCGGACGCCGGCCTCGGCGCCGACGCCCTGCTCGTCACCCACGAGCACCCCGACCACTTCGAGGAGGGCCGGCTGCGCGCCGCCCTCGACGCGAACCCGGCGGCGGGGCTGTGGACCCTGCGCAGCGTCGCGGAGAAGCTCGCCCCCGCCTATCCGGGCCGCGTCCACACCGTGGGCCACGGGGACACCTTCACCGCGGCCGGCTTCGACGTCCAGGTGCACGGCGAGCTGCACGCCGTGATCCATCCGGACATGCCGCGGGTCACCAACGTCGGCTACCTGGTCGACGGCTCGCTCTTCCACCCCGGGGACGCGCTGACCGTGCCGGACGCCCCCGTGGACACGCTGATGCTCCCGGTGCACGCCCCGTGGAACAAGATCGGCGAGGTCGTCGACTACGTCCGCGCGGTCAAGCCGCGCGTGGCCATCGACATCCACGACGCCTACCTCGCGGACATCGCCCGCCCGATCTACGACAAGGCCCTGGACGCCCTCGGCGGCTCCCCGCACACCCGACTCACCGCCGGGGACACCGCCGACCTGTGACTGTCGGTGCCGGGCGGTAGGTTGGACGGCATGCGTATCGCCACGTTCAACGTCAACTCGATCACCGCCCGGCTGCCGCGCCTGCTGGCCTGGCTGGAGAGCTCCGGCACGGATGTCGTGTGCATCCAGGAGACCAAGTGCTCCGCGGAGCAGTTCCCGTACGAGGAGCTGCGCGCGCTGGGCTACGAGTCGGCCGTCAACGCCACCGGCCGGTGGAACGGCGTGGCCCTGCTCTCCAAGGTGGGCCTGGAGGACGTGGTCGTGGGGCTGCCCGACGGGCCCGACTACGAGGGGGTCCAGGAGCCGCGCGCCATCTCCGCCACCTGCGGCGGCGTGCGCGTCTGGTCGGTGTACGTGCCCAACGGGCGCGAGGTCGAGCACGACCACTACGGATACAAGCTGGACTGGTTCCGGTCCCTGTCCGCCGCCGTCGCCGAGGACGCGGCGGGGGAGCGCCCGTTCGCGGTGCTCGGTGACTTCAATGTGGCCCCGACCGACGAGGACGTGTACGACCCGGCGGTCTTCGAGGGCCTCACCCACGTCACCCCGGCCGAGCGGGCCGCCCTGGAGGCGCTGCGGACCGCCGGGCTCTCCGACGTCTTCCCGCGCGCGCTCAAGTACGACCGGCCGTACACCTTCTGGGACTACCGGATGCTGGCCTTCCCCAAGAACAGGGGCATGCGGATCGACCTGGTCTACGGGAACGCGGCCTTCGCCAAGGCCGTCACCGACTCCTACGTGGACCGCGAGGAGCGCAAGGGCAAGGGCGCCTCCGACCACGCACCGGTGGTCGTCGACCTGGAGGTCTAGGCCGTCTCTTTCGGATCTTGCCGGGGCTCCCGCCGGTCTACCCCCGCCCGGCGGGAGCCCCGAAGCGTGCGAGGCAGTGCCACACCCTCTTGAGGGCCTGCTCGTCGTCGAGGCCGGCGAGCAGGGCCTCCCCGATGATCCGGGGATCGAGCCGGCCGCCGGCCGCGATGGCCGCGCCCAGGTCCACGTACTCCTGTCCGCGGTAGTCGGGGTGCAGCCGCAGCTCCCCGACGGAGAGTTCGAACCCGCCGTGCCACTCCAGCGGACAGGGCAGGCGAAGAGCCGCGGCCTCCACCGCCGTGCCGCGGTAACACGGGTCCAGGACCAGCGCCTCCACGTCACGGTCCAGCTCGACCGGTCCGTGCACCTGGGCCTCGACGTAGTCGTCCAGGTCGTCCTGGTCGTCGGCCTCGGCCAGTGCGATCAGCGGCATGCGGGCCGCGACACCGAAGTCCGAGGGTTCGAGGAAGCTGTCGGGATAGCAGAACGTGGTCCGTTCCAGCGACCCGGCGGTCAGCCTGAAGTGGGCGGACCCGAAGCGCGGTGCACCGCCGGCCGGCTTGCGGCGGAAGTTCAGGGCCCCGTAGACCGGCCGCTCGTGGGCGGGTGCCTCGTCGTAGGCCTTGGCGAAGATCCTGCTCTCCCAGCGCCACCGGTCACCGCCGGGGTGGGCGGTCAGACCGCCGTTGCTCACGCCCGTGACGAACTGTGAGCTGTAGGTACCCTCCCGTGCCAGGGCGTCCAGGATCGGCCTGCCCCGCACCTGCCGGTCCGGGTGGAAGTTGAGGGTCACGCGCAGGGCCGGATCCACGGGATCGCCGGACGACAGCCCGGTGACGTGGTGAAGGGCCCGTTCCCGAGGGGTGGCCGGGGCTTTGGGGTTCATCTCGGCAGTCTCTCCGACGGTGATCATCCGGCGCACCCGGATTGTGCCCGCGGATTTGCCCCGCGGATTGCCCCCGCGGATGTCCCGGCGGATGTCCCGGCGGATTGTCCCCACGGCCTGTGATCCTCAGGCGCGTCCTATGGCCGGTCGCGGATCCGGGTGTCAGGCTGGCCCCATGAACATCCCTTTCCTGGCCAACTGGATCAACCGACACGAAACGGAACCGGGTGCGGGACTCGCCGCGGCCCTCGCGGACGATCCCGAGGGCATCAACGAGATGTTCGCGGAATGCGAGATGCTGCGCGCCCACGCGCGCTCGGCCGGGCTCGAACTCGACGAGAGCCCGCGCTCGTTGGAGGAGATCGACCAGCTGATGCCGCGCTGGCGCCGGGATCCGGAGATCACCCCGTGGCTCGGCAATGACGCGGGCTTCTACCTCGGGACGGTGATCGTCCGCTCCGTTCCGGGCGCCGCCTGGCAGGTGTGGCCCAACGGGCAGCCGATGATCCGGCTGGCCTCGGGCCGCGAGCTGAACGTGGTCGAGTCGGGGGTGTCCTGGGCGATGACGGGATCCCCCGAGCTCAGCCAGGCCTACGCCGAAGCCTCGGAAGGCTGAGATGGCCACGGAAGGCTGACCTCGCGGGCCTTTATGTGGCTTTTAGGCGTGTCGCGGTGAAGTGCCCTTCCACGGCTGGATAGTTTGCGCTGACCTCGACACACCGACAAGTGGGCAGGGCAGCGTATGGCCGTCGATCCGTTGATCGAGCTGCGGGACGTCAACAAGCACTTCGGACAACTGCACGTCCTCCAGGACATCAACCTCACCGTCGCCCGCGGGGAGGTGGTGGTGGTCATCGGCCCCTCCGGCTCCGGGAAATCGACCCTGTGCCGGGCGGTCAACCGACTGGAGACCATCGAGTCGGGCACGATCACGCTCGACGGCAAGCCGCTGCCGGCCGAGGGCAAGGAGCTCGCCGCACTCCGGGCGGACGTGGGGATGGTCTTCCAGTCCTTCAACCTCTTCGCGCACAGGACGGTCCTCGCCAACGTCTCCCTCGCCCAGATCAAGGTCAGGAAGCGCAAGAAGGAAGAGGCGGACAAGCGCTCCCGCGAGCTGCTGGAGCGGGTCGGCCTCGCGAACCAGGCCGAGAAGTTCCCCGCCCAGCTCTCCGGCGGCCAGCAGCAGCGCGTGGCCATCGCCCGCGCGCTCGCCATGAACCCCAAGGCCCTCCTCTTCGACGAGCCCACGTCCGCGCTCGACCCGGAGATGATCAACGAGGTGCTGGAGGTCATGCAGCAGCTCGCCGCGGAGGGCATGACCATGGTCGTGGTCACCCACGAGATGGGCTTCGCCCGCTCCGCCGCCAACCGCGTCGTGTTCATGGCCGACGGGAAGATCGTCGAGGACCGGACCCCGGAGGCCTTCTTCACCGCCCCCGAGAGCGACCGGGCCAAGGACTTCCTCTCCAAGATCCTCAAGCACTGAGGGGCGGCCCTATGAGACAGCTTCCGACGAAAGCCCCGCGCGCCCGGGCCCTGCCCGCCCTCGCCGCCACGCTCGTCCTGCTGGGCGCCCTCGCCGGCTGCGGCAAGTCCGGCAGCCCGCCGGTCAAGGGCCCGCAGCCCGAGGACCTGCCCGTCTACCAGGTGGCGACCGGCTTCCAGCTGCCGGACTCCCCGACCTGGGAGAAGGCCAAGCGGCGCGGCCACCTCGTGGTCGGCGCCAAGGAGGACCAGCCGTACATGGGGGAGAAGGACCCCGCGAGCGGCCGCTACTCCGGCTTCGACATCGAGATCGCCAAGATGATGTCCGCCTCGCTCGGCTTCGACCCCAAGACCGTGGAGTTCAAGACCATCGCCTCCGCCAACCGCGAGACCGCCCTGCAGAACGGCCAGATCGACTACTACGTCGGCACCTACACGATCAACGACAACCGCAAGAAGCAGGTCGGCTTCGCGGGCCCCTACTTCCTCGCCGGGCAGTCCCTGCTCGTGCGGAAGGGGGAGACGGAGATCAAGGGCCCCGAGGACCTCGACGGCAAGAAGGTCTGCTCGGCCGCCGGCTCCACCCCCTACCAGCGGCTCCAGAAGGAGTTCCCGCGGGCCGTCCTCGTCGCCTACGACACGTACTCGGTCTGCGTCGACAACCTGCTGACCTACCAGGTCGACGCCGTCTCCACCGACGACTCCATCCTCCTCGGCTACGCGGCCAAGGTCCCCGAGGAGCTCAAGGTGGTCGGCAAGCCCTTCTCCGAGGAGCCCTACGGCATCGGCGAACGCTTTCCGTCGGTACTTGGTGCCGAAAACCAAGTGAACGCGCAGGTTGCGGCCAACATGACGACCGGTTCGCACATCGGGGCGAGGGTTCCAACGTGGCGACACCAGCCAGTGCTAGGTTTCCAACTGTGAGTCAAGGCGCCCTGGTAAAGCGGCAGTTCGGGCACCGCGCCCGTCTTTCAATGTCGCGTGCCGAGGTACTGAAGGCTGATGGTCAGGCACACGCGGCCCGCACGATGTGGAACCTGCTGCACGCCTGGTGGCGGATGATGCCGAAGGAAAAACGGACTCTCGCGAACGCGGATGCCGCCGTTCGCCAGGCCCGCGAGGACATCGACTTTCTTGCTGTTCTTCCCGCGCAGGCCGCACAGGCCGTGCTGAAGACGTACGTCCAGGCGTGGAAGAACTGCTGGGGCGGCCGCGCCGCCGCCCCGAAATTCAAGGGCCGAATCCGCACGGTGATGTCCGTAGACGTCCCACAAGGCCGGGATCTGAACATCACCCGCGTGCACCGCCACTGGGGCATGGCCAGTCTTCCAAAGGTGGGTCGGGTCCGCTTCCGCTGGACCAAGGGCCTGCCCGTGGGTAAGCATGCCAACGCGGAGAACCGGATCACCGGGGCCCGGTTGATCAAGGACGCGCTCGGCTGGCACATCGCCTTCCGCGTCCAGACCCTGGAGGTCAGCCCCGGGCCCCACCGGGGGCCGGACGCCGGGATCGACGTGGGCGTCACCGTGCCCATCGCCCTCTCAGACGGCGAGACCTACGAGCACGGTGAGTGGCTGACCGCCAAGGAGCAGGCGAAGCTCCTGCGTCTGGAGCAGCGCGCCGCGCAGCGCAAGGCGCACCGCAAGCCCGGCGAGCGCACCAGCGGTCGGCTGCACCACACCTACGACCAGATCGCAGGACTCCGCGCGAAAGCCAAACGCAGAGCCCTGGACTGGCAGCACCAGACGACCACCGCCATCGCCAGCACGTACGGCACGGTCGTGGTCGAAGCACTCACCATCGCGAACATGGTCAAGTCTGCCAAGGGAACCATCGAAGAGCCGGGACGGAACGTCGCCCAGAAGTCCGGGCTGAACCGCTCGATCAGCGGGGAGGCGTGGGGCCGGACGGTCGCCATGCTGGCGTACAAGACCGCCCGGCACGGCGGCACCCTGGCCAAGGTCCCGGCCCCCGGCACCTCCCAGCGCTGCTCCGCGTGCGGCTTGACCACGCCCGGGAGCCGCGAATCCCAGGCCGTGTTCGTGTGCAAGAACCTGGACTGCGGCTGGTCGGGCAACGCCGACCACAATGCGGCCCGCAACGTCTTGCACTTGTACCGGATGGGCCTCGCGCTCGTCCCGGCTGCCGGGAGGGCAGTCGTCAGGCGTGCCAAGCGCGTCAAGCCCGCTGCCGCAAGGTAAGCGGGAATCTCCCGGCTGCAGTCGGGAGAGCACTTCAAATCGGGATGTGCATGCTCCTGTCCTGGTTCGCCACCTGGGTGGCCCGGCGCGAGCGCCGCAGCCTCAAGACGAAGGCGGTGGACATCGAGATCGGTCCGGACGATCCGGCGACAACGGTGCTGCCGGGCCGGATCTGACCCGCAGGACCGAAACCCCGAGAGCCACACCCGGCCCGGCAGCAGCCGGGGATCACTGCTCGCGCAGCGGCACCGAGACGTACGAGGGATCGGTGCGCGGCGAGGAGAAGGTCAGCTGCCCGCCGGTCGGGTTGTGCTCGATGTACAGCGGGTCGACGGTGTCGACGACGACCGCGAGGCGGTGCCCCGCCGGGACGTCGTAGGCGGTGGAGAAGAGCTCCAGGTCCACGCCGAAGGACTGGCCGGCCGGCTTCCCGTGGAAGGTGTACGGGGCGTTGCTGATGAGCTTGCCGATGCCGAGCGGGCCCACGTCGTAGAGGTACGCGACGAAGGTGCCGTCGGACTTCGAGGGCGTGACGGTGGTGTGCAGTCTGACCGTGCCGCGGACGCGGCGCTCCTGCGCGTACCGCGGGGACTGCCAGACGGCGGCGAAGGCGCGGGGGAGCAGCGGGATGGAGGTGGTGGGCGGGGCCTGGGCGATCTGGTCGAGCAGGCTGGAGAGCATGACGATCCCGCCGTTGGCGCCCGAGTCGATTCCGGTGAAGAGGTGCTCGCTGTCGGAGAGCATCAGCTTCTCGGTGCCGCCGTCGCCGACCGACTTCCAGTCGGCGTAGCCCTCGTACCCGCCGTCGCTGCGGGGCTTGATCTGTACCGGGGCCTCGGTGTCGACCCCGTTGGCGGCGCCCTTGAGGTAGCGGTCGAACCAGCGGTGGGCGTTGGTCCAGGTGTCGTTGGGCAGTCCGAGGAGCCCGGTGAGCTCGGCGGTGGCGTGGTCGCCCGGGCGGAACTCCAGGCGCTTGGGGCCGGTGAGCTTCTCGAAGAACTTCGCGTACTGGTTGGGCGGGAAGATGGTGTCGCCCCAGGCGTTGCCGAGCATGATCGCGGCGCCGTTGGCGTTGATCGCGTCCACCTTCTCGGCGGCGGAGCGCTTCTTGCCCCACTCGATCATCTGCGGTTCCCGGTCCAGCTTCGAGCCGAGGAAGTCGCCGAGGATCTGCCGGAGTTCGGGTCCGGGGCGTCCGGTGAGGAAGCCGGCGCCGCCGAGCAGGGCGGCCGCCTGGAGGTGCTGGGTGCGGCCGGAGTAGATGGACTCGATGAGATCGGCCCAGCCGCTGAGCGCGACCACGGCCTTGATGCGCGGATCGCTCGCGGAGGCGAGCAGGCTGATGCCCGCGCCGTACGAGACTCCGCCGGTGCCGATGTGCGCGGCGTCGGCCGGGGTGTTCGCGAGCGCCCAGTCGATGACGGCGGAGACGTCGGCGATGTCCGCCGGGCCGGCGGTTTCGATCTC
Source organism: Streptomyces sp. AP-93 (assembly GCF_022808175.1). GTDB lineage: Bacteria > Actinomycetota > Actinomycetes > Streptomycetales > Streptomycetaceae > Streptomyces. The sequence goes on from NZ_JALGBX010000020.1 coordinate 118,317, forward strand.
GCCGCCGGAGAGCCAGAAGCCGCGGGAGGTGTAACTGACCACCACGTAACCGGAGTCGGCGAGCTTCTTGGCCTGGGCGATGTATTCGATCTGCGGCATGCCCCAACTGGTCGGGAGGACGATCAGCGGGTATTTCGCGCCGGCCCCGGCGCCCGCCGGGGTGAAGACGTTGCCCTTGAGGGTGATGCCGCCGGAGCCGGGGATGTCGTGGAAGGTGAGCTCCGCTGACGACGCCGAGGCTTCCGAGACGGCGGTGGTCGTACGGGCGGGAGCCGCCTGGGCCTGATGGGGGGCCAGGCCCAGGGCGGCTGCTGCCAGTACGGCTGCCATGGCAGTCGCGGTGCTGGTGGTGCGGACGGTACGGACCATCGATCGCTCCTCGCGTGTGCCGGGGGTGTCAAAGTGACCCGACGGTAACGGGAGGGGCTTACCGGAAGTAACCCGTGAGTAAGTTACGTGCCGGTAACGATTGAATGATGGTCAACTTCACAAAAAGGAGGGGGGTGTCGCCCCGCCGTGCTCAGCCGACCTGCGGGGTTCCGGCCGCGGCGCTCCTGGCCTGCCACTGCGCCCAGCTGAGGTTCCACTCGCCGTAGCCGTTGCCGACGTCCGGATTGCCCTTGGAGCCCTGCCCCACGACCTCGAAGGGGTCACCGGCCTGGGACGCCGCGAAGAACGCCTTGGCGTTCTCGTCCGACATGCCCACGCAGCCGGAACTGGTGTTGGCGCGGCCGAAGTTGGCGGTGTTCCACGGGGCGGCGTGCGCGTACATGCCCGACCAGGTCAGCCGGATCGAGTAGTCGACCATCTTGTCGTAGGAGTCGCCCAGGCCCACCGTCTGGGAGTCCATCCGGATGGTGCCCTCCTTGGCCATCATCACCATCTTCCCGTCCCAGGAAGCCTTCTTGCCGCCGGGCGTGCCCGCCGAGACCGGGACGGCGGCGACGGCCTGGCCGTTCTCGGAGACCGTCATCTTCTTCGTGTCGAGGTCCACCTTCACCTGGCGGTCCTTGCCTATCTTGAACTCGGTGACGTAGTCCTTGACGAACATCCCGCCGCCGGGGCCGGAGTCGACGCCGTTCAGGTTCATCTGGACCTTCACGTCGGTGCCGGACTTCCAGTACTCCTTGGGGCGCCAGTCCACCCGGTCCTTGCCCGAGTAGTCCGTGATCCAGCCCCAGGAACCCTCGGTGCTGTTCGAGGTGGTGACCTTCAGCTGCTTCTCGACCGCGGCCTTGTCCTTGACCGGGTTGTCGAAGACGATCGAGACCGGCATGGCCACGCCCACGGTGCTGCCCTTGGGGATGTTGATCGAGACCTTGTTCACCTTGTCGGGGGCCGAGGTCTTGAACGTCGTCGTGGCGCTCTGGCTGTCCGTGTTCTGGGCCTCGACCTTGTAGTCGGCCGAGGGCAGGGCGTTGCCCTGCGAGGTCCAGGTCTTGCCGTCGGCGGATATCTGCCCGGCCAGTTCGCCGCCCTTGGCGTCCGTCACCTTCACCGCGGCGAGCTTGCCCTCGGCGATCGTCACGGTCACCGGCTTCCCCGCCGTGACCTGGTCACCGGTGAGGTTCACCGAGACCGCCATGTCCGGCTTCTGCTTCACCTCCGCCTTGGCCGCGCCGCCCGAAGCGGCGCCGCCCCCGCAGGCGGCCAGCGAAGCGGCCAGCAATGCGGTGCCGGCCGCCACGGCGGTGCGGCTGCGTACAGAGAAGACCCGGCGTGTGCGGCTCAACGAAAACCCCTCCGAAGTAATGATCGTCCACAAGAGAAGATGCGAACGGAACAACTCTAGGTTGCAGGAGATGCGGAAAAGATCAGGATTTCCGATGTGACATGGACCGCAGCAATACGGTCATCGTCCGGTCACAATCGCCGCGCACTGCCGTCATGGACAGCTGTGAGAGTCCTGTGCATCCACCGATTCGGACGTACAGGAAGGCCGGTCAGCCATGTGCGCACTGCTCGTGACTCCGACTCAGCAGCACCGGACCCGAAGCCCGGACAGGGAGCTCACCGTGCGCTCGCTGTCCGTTCCGGAATATCAGGCATTCCTTTCGGAGCACGGGCGGGCCAGCTTTCTCCAGTACCCGTCATGGGGCGGCGTAAAGGACCTTTGGCGATCGGAAAGGGTCGGGTGGCACTACCCCGGAGGTGAAATGGAGGGCGCCGGGCTCGTTCTCTACCGTCAGTTCCCGGGCACCCGCAAATACTTCGCCTACCTCCCCGAGGGACCCGTCGCCGACTGGGCCGACCCCGACATCGACCGCTGGCTGACCCCCCTGAAGAACCACCTCAAGGCCTCCGGCGCCTTCGCCGTGCGCATCGGGCCCACCCCCGCCTACCGCCGCTGGGACGCGGCCACCGCCAAGGCGGGCACCGGACCCGGCCGGCAGATCTCCGACGTGCTCGCCACCGAGGTGGACCCGGTCGGAGCCGCGCTCGCCGACCGGCTGCGCACCCGCGGCTGGAAGCGCTGCGGCGGCGAGGACGACGGCGACGCCCAGCCGCGCCACGTCTTTCGCGTACCGCTCGCCGGCCGCTCCGTCGACGACCTGTGGTCGGGCCTGAACCAGGAGTGGCGGCGCAATGTGCGCAAGGCCACGAAGGCGGGGGTCGAGACGGTCGTCGCCGCGGCCTCGGAGCTCCCCGAGTTCTACCGGCTGCTGCGCGTCACCGAGGAGCGCGACGGCTTCAGGCTCGGCCGCTCGCTGGCGTACTACCAGCAGCAGTACGAGGTCCTGAACGCCGAGGCGCCCGGCCGCATGCGCCTCTACCTGGGCGTTCACCAGGGCGAGATCCTCGCCGCGCACACCATGATCGTGGCCGGCAGCCGGGTCTGGTACCAGACCGGCGCCTCCGCCGACCACCGCCGGGAGGTCCGCCCCAGCAACGCCCTGCAGTGGCGCATGATGTGTGACGCACATGCACTCGGAGCGGACGAATACGACATGCGCGGGGTACCCTCCACCCTCGACCCCGACGAACGCTCCTTCGGGCTGCTGCGCTGGAAGCTCGGCACCGGCGGACAGGTCGTCGAAACCCTCGGCGAGTGGGAGACCTCCATGGACGGATGCGCCAACACGGCCCTCTACAAGGCGTTCCAGGCGTACATGGCCCGCCGGTGACCCTCGCAGACCCCAGAGCGGCCGGCACCCCGGCCGCCCAGGACACCGCCGCCGGGGCCGCGCAGGACACCGCGACCCCGGCCGCCCAGGACACCGCCGCCGCGGCCGCGACAGGGCCCCGCACCGACCGCGCAGCACCGAAGAAGACCTCGGTGCTGCGCAGCGGCGCGCTCATGGCCGCCGGCTCGATCGTCTCCCGCGCCACCGGCTTCGTCCGCTCCTCCGTGATCGTCGCCGCGCTGGGCACCACCCTGCTCGGCGACGGCTACGCGGTCGCCAACACCGTCCCGAACATCCTGTACATCCTGCTCATCGGCGGCGCCCTCAACGCGGTCTTCGTCCCCGAGCTGGTCCGCGCCGCCAAGGAGCACGAGGACGGCGGAGCCGCCTACACCGACCGGCTGCTCACCGTCTGCACGGCCGCGCTGCTGGTCCTCACCGCCACCGCCGTCCTGGCCGCCCCGCTCATCGTCTCGGCGTACACCGGCTACAGCGGCGGCCAGGAGTCCACCACCGTGGCCCTGGCCCGCTACTGCCTCCCGCAGATCCTCTTCTACGGGCTGTTCACCCTGCTCGGGCAGGTGCTGAACGCCCGCGGCCGATTCGGCGCGATGATGTGGACCCCGGTCCTCAACAACCTCGTCGTCATCGCCGTGTTCGGGCTCTTCCTGTACGTCTCCCACGGCGCGACGGACGGCCTGAGCGCCTCCGAGACCCGGCTGCTGGGCATCGGCACCACCGCGGGCATCGTCGTCCAGGCCCTCGGCCTGATCCCCTCGCTGCGCGCCGCCCGCTTCCGCTGGCGCCCCCGCTTCGACTGGCGCGGCAGCGGACTGGCCCGCCCGCTGCGGAGCGCGGGCTGGCTCGTCCTGCTCGTCCTGACCAACCAGATCGCCTACTGGGTCGTCACCCGCCTCTCCACCGCCACCGGGGAGCACGCCGTCGCCGCAGGCCTCGCGGGCGGCGCCGGCTACACCGCCTACAGCAACGCCTACCTGCTGTGGATGGTCCCGCAGGGCATCATCACCGTCTCCCTCGTCACCGCCCTCATGCCCCGGATGAGCTCCGCCGCAGCCGACGGCGACCTCGCGGCCGTGCGCAAGGACGTCTCCTACGCGCTGCGTTCCAGCGCGGCCCTGGTCGTCCCCGCCGCCGCGCTCTTCGCCGCCCTCGCCCCCTGGGTGATCGGCAGCGTCTTCGAGTACGGGCGCACCGGCCCCGCCGACGTCGCCGTCATGGCCGGCATGCTCGCGGCCTTCGCACCCGGCCTGATCGCCTACTCCGCGCAGTACGTGCTCTCCCGCGGCTTCTACGCCCTCTCCGACACCCGGACCCCCTTCTTCCTCAACCTCTCCATCGCCGCCCTCAACGCCGGGCTCTCGGTCGCCGCGTACCAGCTGCTGCCGCCGCGCTGGGCCGTCACCGGCATGGCCGCGGCCTGCTCGATCGCCTTCACCGCGGGCGCGGCCGGCACCGCGTACGTCCTGTCCCGGCGGCTCGGGCCGCGCACGGGGACCCGTACACAGCGCAAGAACACCGCCGTACGGACCCACCTGCGGCTCCTCGCCGCCTGCACCCCGGCGGCCGCCGCCGGGTACGCGGCCGCGCGCTCCGTCGAGCGGTTCGCGAACATCGAAGGGCCCCTCGGGAACTTCGCCGGGGTCGCGGCGGGAACCGCGGCGATCGTCCTCGTCGTCCTACTCCTCGCCCGCCCCCTGCGGCTCACGGAGATCACCGACCTGCTGGACTCCGTACGACGCAAGACCGGCCGCCAGGACCTGTCGTAGGACCTGCCGTCCCGGCCGGACCCGCTGCCGGACGCCCATATCGGCCGAAAGCGGGAGGGGACCGATCGACGACCCTGGAATACTGACCCGATGCCACGCGTACTGCTGATCGAGGACGACCCTTCCATCAGGGAGGGCGTGGGCCTCGGCCTGCGCCGCAGGGGCCACGACGTGAGCGCCGCCGAGACCGGCGAGGCCGGACTCGAACTCATGGCGAGCTTCCACCCCGAGCTCGTCCTGCTCGACCTCATGCTGCCCGGCATCAACGGCGTCCAGGTCTGCCGCCGGATCCGCGAGAACAGCCAGGTACCGATCATCATGCTCACCGCGCGCGGGGACGACTTCGACATAGTCGTCGGCCTGGAGGCCGGAGCCGACGACTACATCGTCAAACCCGCCCGCACCGAGGTCATCGAAGCCCGCATCAAGGCCGTGCTGCGCCGCCTCAGCGAGCCCGCGGGCGGCCGCCCCGACGTGGAGTTCCACGGAGAGCTGGCCGTCGACCGCTCCGGTCTCACCGTCGCCAAGAACGGCGAGCGCCTCCCCCTGGCCCCCAGCGAGATCAAGCTCCTGCTGCACCTGTCGGCCTCGCCCGAGCAGGTCTTCTCCCGCCAGCAGCTCCTGGAATACGTGTGGGACCACAGCTACCACGCCGACGCCCGGCTGGTGGACGCCTGCGTACGCCGACTGCGCCACAAGATCGAGGACCCCGACGGCGCCCCCCGCTACATACAGACCGTGCGCGGCTTCGGCTACCGCTTCGGCCCGCTGTAAGCGGCGCGCATGAAACGTTTCGCACCGCTGGGCCTGCGCACCCGCCTGATCGCCGCCTTCCTGCTGGTCGCCGCCATCTGCGCGGTGAGCACGGCCGCGCTCACCTACCAGCAGGCCCGCAACGCGATCCTCAAGCAGAGCCAGGACACCGCCGTCAGCACCCTGCGCGACCTGGTCGACTCCCAGTACACCCAACTGCCCATGGGGCAGGCGGAACTCCAGCGGCTCGTCGCGGAACTGGGCAAGCGCGGCCAGCCGCACCCCTGGATCGTCTACGGGGAGTACGGAAAGCTCCGCGCCTCCTCGAACCAGGGCGGCGCGCCCACCTCCCCCTCCATCGGGGAACAGCTCCGCCGCCAGGTGACCGCCCATCCGCACGGGGCCTTCCAGCGCACGAAGGACCGTAACGGCAACCTCTCCCTCGTCGTCGGCATGCCCGCCGTCTTCACGTTCCACGAGGTCGACGAGTCCACCGGCGCCGTCTTCTACGCGGTCGTGCCCCTGGACACCGAGCAGACCACCGTGGAGGCCCTGGTCGCGGCCGCCAGAATGGGCGCCGTCCCGGGCCTGGCGATCTCCGTGATCCCCGCCCTGCTCGCGGCGCGCAGCGTCCTGAGGCCCGTACGGGACATGCGCAAGGCCGCCCAGCGGCTGGGCCGCGGCCGGCTCGACACCCGGATCGAGGTCCGCGGAGCCGACGAACTCGCCGGACTCGCCCGCACCTTCAACGAGACGGCCCGCGCCCTCGAGCATTCGGTCAGCGAACTCCGGGAGGCCGAGGCCCGCGCCCGCCGCTTCGCCGCCGACGTCTCCCACGAACTGCGCACCCCGCTCGCCGGGATGCTCGCCGTCACCGAGGTCCTCGACGAGGGCGCCGAGGAGCTCGACGCCGACACCGCCAAGGCGCTGCGCCTGATCAGCGCCGAGACCGGGAAGCTCGCGGTGCTCGTCGAGGACCTCATGGAGATCTCCCGCTTCGACGCCCGCGCCGCCGAGCTGAACCTCGACGAGGTCGACGTCGCCGAGACCGTCACCAAGACCCTGGAACGCCGCCACTGGACCGACGGGCGGGTCAGCACCGACCTGCCCCCGGACGTCCGCGCCCGGCTCGACCCGCGCCGCTTCGACGTGGTCCTCGCCAACCTCGTGGGCAACGCCCTCAAGCACGGCGGGGCCCCGGTCCGCGTCGGCGTCCGCACCGAGACCCGGCCCGAGGGCGAGCGGCTGCTCGTCGAGGTCGCCGACAGCGGGCCCGGCATCGCCCCCGAGGTGCTGCCGCACATCTTCGACCGCTTCTTCAAGGCCGACGCGGCCCGCACCCGCTCCACGGGCAGCGGTCTGGGCCTGGCCATCACCCTGGAGAACGTCCGCCTGCACGGCGGCACCCTGCACGCCGCCAACGGCCCCGGCGGCGGCGCGCTCTTCACCCTCGACATGCCGCTGGAGGCCCGCGTATGACCCGCGTGCGCAGGGCAGCGGCCGCGGCCGCGCTGACCGTCCCGCTGCTGCTCGCCACCGGCTGCGGCATCGCCACCACCGGGGTCGTCGAGAGCGGCCGCGCCGGGACCGTGAAACTGGCCACCGCGCCGGACCCGGGCCTTGTGTACTTCATCGCGCCCGACGGCGCGCTCGTCCCGGTGCCGGTCTCCGACCGGATGCAGCGGCCGGACATCGGCTTCACGATCGGGATGCTGCTGGAGGGCCCGAGCGAGGCCGCCCGGGAGGCCGGTCTGACCACCGAGGTCCCGGCGGCGGACGCCATTTCTCCGGATGCCAAAGCCAAGGGCCTGGCCCGCGGACCGGTCGAGGCGGCCGCGGTCGGCAACACCGTCCGCGTGATCCTGCCGCTCCCGGTCGAGCCGCTGTCCGGACCGGCCCGCCGCCAACTGGCGTGCACGGCGCTGGCGGCGGTGAGCGTCAGGCCGGCCCCCGAGATCCTCCTCGTCGGCTCCGACGGCAAGGAGCAGAGCGCCGTGTGCGAGGTCAGGCCGGAGCGCTGAGCCCCGGCCGGGGCTCGCTGTGCCCCGCCCGGCCCCTTGCGGGCCGGGCCGCTCCCCGCCACCGTGTGGCGCATGGACCAAGGACCGGCCCCCGACGTCTTCGACCCGCGCCTGTACGCCGAAGGCGTCCCGTACGAGCGCTACCGGCTGCTGCGCGACCACCGGCCGGTGGCCTGGCAGAGCGAGCCGGAGGTGCTCGGCTGGCCCGCCGGCCCCGGCTTCTGGGCCGTCACCCGGCACGCCGACGTGGTCCGGGTCCTGCGCGACCACCGCACGTACTCCTCGCACCTGGGCGCCACCCAGATCCGCGACCCCGACCCGGCCGACCTGCCCTTCCTGCGCCGCACCATGCTCAACCAGGATCCCCCCGGGCACGGGACCCTGCGCCGCACCGTGGCCCGCGCCTTCACCCCGGCCCGCGTCGACGCCTTCGCCGACCGGGTCCGCGGCCGCGCCCGTACGCTGCTGCGCGCCGCCCGCGACGGCGCCGAGGACGGGGCCGCCGACGTGGTGCGCACCGTCACCGACGAGTACGCGCTGCTGAACCTCACCGACCTGCTGGGCGTCCCGGCCGCCGACCGGGGGCTGCTGCTGGAGTGGACCGTACGGATCATCGGCTACCAGGATCCCGAGGACGCCCCGCCCCCGCTGACCGGCCCGGACGGGAAGCCGCTGAACCCGCGCTCGCCCGCGCTGCTGGGGGAGATGTTCGCGTACGCCCGCGAACTGGCCGCCCGGAAAAGGGCCCGCCCCGGCGACGACGTGATGACCACCCTCGCGCTCGCCGGACTGCAGGACGCGGAGCTGGAGATGTTCTTCTTCCTGCTCACCGTCGCGGGCAACGACACCGTGCGCAGCGCCGCGCCCGGCGGCCTGCTCGCCCTGGCCCTCGACCCGGACGCCTACGCCGGACTCGCCGACGGCCGGGCCCCCTCGGACCGGGCCGTCGAGGAGCTCCTGCGCGTCCACCCGCCGGTGCTGAGCTTTCGCCGCACCGCCGCCGCCGACACCGAGCTCGCCGGACAGCGGATCCGGGCCGGCGACAAGGTGGTGGTCTTCCACGCCTCCGCCAACCACGACGAGCGCGTCTTCGCCGACCCCGGCCGCCTCGACCTCGGCCGCGCCCCCAACCCGCACGTCTCCTTCGGCGACGGCCCGCACGTGTGCCTCGGCGCGCACTTCGCCCGGCTCCAGCTCCGCGTCCTCTACGAGGAGTGGGTGGCCGCCATGCCGGTACCGGAACTGGCGGGCCCGCCACGCCGGTTGGTGTCGAACTTCATCAACGGGATCACACGGCTGCCGCTGCGGGTGTCCGGGCCGGCCGGGTGACGTCGGCGACCAGTTCGGTCACGTCGGGGCCGTAGGCGTCGGAGTTGATCACTTTCAGCAGGAGGCAGAAGGAGTCCTGGCCGTAGGCGCGGGCCAGCGACGTGTGGTGTCTGGCGAGGTAACGGGCCGCGGCGTGATTGCTGTTGGCGGTCTGGCCCGCCATGAGGAACACCGGCCGCGTCCCCGAGCCCGCCGTCAGCCGGGCCAGCAGGACGTGCTCGACCAGGCCCTCCTGCCAGCGGTACTTCTCCCCGCCGAGGGTGAGCGCGCCCCGCTCCGGAGAGCGCTCACGGCTGTCGTCGAAGTGGACTCCCGGCAGCATGGAGGTCAGGTGGGCCGCGGTCCGGGCGTTGGAGACGGGTCCGCCGACACAGAACTCGGCGCGCTCGCCGAAGCCTTGGCGGGCCCCGTCATGGGTGACGATCTGCAGGTTCGCCCCGCAGTCCTTGATCAGTCCGGCGATCTCCAGCAGGGCGAAGGCGTCCTTGCGGTTCACCGACCCCTCGCTGCCGCTCATGTGCCGGTTGACCACGAACAGGCAGTCGGAGCCGGTCGGCAGGCCGAAGAAGGCCTGCTTGCGGCGCAGTGCACGGCGCCACAGGTAGGTCCGGGTGAACCAGCCGAACCCGCCGCTGCATGCGGTGGCTATCACCCCGAGCACGATGTTGCGGACGTCGTCATTCATGCGGCGGATGGTAGTCGTCACGCCGCCTTCATGACGCGGTGGGTGCAAGGAAGTTACGCTGCCGCTCCAAGGTCTGACAGGCAGTCGACTGGAGGAACCGAATGCGTGGTCCCGCCGCACGTCAGTTAGCGCTCGTCGCGCTCGCCGGGGCGCTCGTCTCGACCGGGGCGGACGCCCCGCCGTCGCAGACCGACACCCCGCCGAAGGTCCCGGTCGCCGCCGGCTACCGCGGAGCCGTCGCCAGCGTCGACGCCGACGCCAGCGCGGTCGGCATCGCCGTCCTGCGCTCCGGAGGCAACGCCGTGGACGCCGCCGTGGCGACGGCGGCCGCGCTGGGGGTCACCGAGCCGTACTCCGCCGGCATCGGCGGGGGCGGCTACTTCGTGTACTACGACGCCCGGTCCGGCCGGGTGCGCACCATCGACGGCCGCGAGACCGCTCCGGCGACGGCCACCGCCGCGCTGTTCCAGGAGAACGGCCTGCCCATCCCCTTCGCCGAGGGCCAGACCAGCGGCCGCGGCGTCGGAGTCCCCGGCACCCCGGCGACCTGGCAGAGCGCGCTGGAGTCCTGGGGCACCCGTCCGCTCGGCCAACTCCTCAAGCCCGCCGAGAAGCTGGCCCGCGAGGGCTTCACCGTGGACTCCACCTTCCGGGCCCAGACCGAGAGCAACCAGGCCCGCTTCCGGGACTTCCCCGACACGAGGAATCTCTTCCTGCCCGGCGGGGCCCTCCCGGTGGTCGGCTCCACCTTCAAGAACCCCGACCTGGCCGCCACGTACGCCGAGCTCGGCCGCAAGGGCGCGGGCGCGCTCTACCGGGGCCCGCTGGCCGAGGACATCGTCCGGGCCGTGCGCACGCCCCCGGTGGACCCGGCCGCCACCCGCGTGGTCCGCTCCGGCGATCTGACCACCGGGGACCTGCGCGCGTACGCGACCAAGCGGCAGGACCCGACCCGGGTCGGCTACCGCGGCCTGGACGTGTACAGCATGGCCCCGTCCTCCTCCGGCGGCACCACCGTCGGCGAGGCGCTGAACATCCTGGAGCGCACCGACCTCGCTTCGCTCACCGAAGCCCAGTACCTGCACCGCTTCATCGAGTCCTCCCGGATCTCCTTCGCCGACCGGGGCCGCTGGGTCGGCGACCCGGCCGCCGAGGACGTCCCCACGAAGGAGCTGCTCTCGCAGAGTTACGCGGACTCGCGCGGCTGCCTCATCGACCCGGCCAAGGCGCTGACCAGCCCGCTGGCTCCCGGTGATCCCCGCAATCCGGTCGCCTGCGGCGGCGGCGGGCAGGCCGCCCCGACCACGTTCGAGGGGGAGAACACCACGCACCTGACCGTCGCCGACCGCTGGGGCAACGTGGTCTCCTACACGCTGACCATCGAGTCGACCGGCGGCAGCGCCATCACCGTCCCGGGGCGCGGCTTCCTGCTCAACAACGAGCTGACCGACTTCTCCTTCGCCCCGGCGGCGCCCGGCGTCCCCGACCCCAACCTGCCGGGCCCCGGCAAGCGGCCGCGCTCGTCGATGTCCCCGACCATCGTGCTGGAGGACGGACGCCCGGTGCTGGCGCTGGGCTCCCCGGGCGGGGCGACCATCATCACCACGGTGCTCCAGGTCCTGACCGGGCACCTGGACCGCGGGCTGCCGCTGGTCGAGGCCATCGCCGCGCCGCGGGCCAGCCAGCGCAACCAGACCACCACCGAGCTGGAGCCGGGCCTGTGGAACAGCCCGGTCCGCGCCGAGCTGGCGGCCCTCGGGCAGGGCTTCCGGCAGAACCCGGAGATCGGCGCGGCCACCGCGGTCCAGCGGCTGCCCGACGGGCGGTGGCTGGCCGCGGCCGAGACGACCCGGCGGGGCGGCGGGTCGGCGATGGTGGTGCACCCGAGCGGGGAGCAGTAGCCCTTACAGAGCGGTGAGGATCCTCGGACCGGCGGCGGTGATCGCGACCGTGTGCTCGGAGTGCGCGGCGCGGCTGCCGTCGACGGTCCGCAGGGTCCAGCCGTCGGCGTCGCAGGCGTAGTCGTCCGTGCCGCCCGCGATCAGCATCGGCTCGATGGCGATCACCATGCCGGCGCGCAGCTTCGTACCCTGCCCCGCCGGGCCCTCGTTGGGCACGCCCGGCTCCTCGTGCATGGAGCGTCCGACGCCGTGGCCACCGAAGCCGTCGGGGATGCCGTACCCGGCGGCGCGGCAGACGCTGCCGATGGCGTGGGCGATGTCGCCGACGCGGTTGCCGGGCCGGGCGGCGGCGATGCCCGCCGCGAGGGCCGCCTCGGAGGTCGAGATGAGCCGCAGGTCGGCGGGGCGGGCCCGGCCCACGGTGAAGCTGACGGCCGCGTCGCCGACCCAGCCGCCCAGTTTCGCACCGCAGTCGATGCTGACCAGGTCGCCGTCGCGCAGCCGGTAGCCGTCGGGGATGCCGTGCACGATCGCGTCGTTGACGGACGCGCAGATCACGGCCGGGAAGGGGACCGGCGCGAACCGCGGCCGGTAGCCGAGGAAGGGCGAGCTCGCGCCGGCCTCGCGGAGCACCTCGCGCGCGGCCAGGTCGAGCTCCAGCAGGGAGACCCCGACGGCGGCCCGGTCCCGGACGGCGGCGAGGGCGTGCGCGACGACGCGGCCGGCGGCGCGCATCTGGTCGATCGATCGGTCTGTCTTCAGTTCCACCATGCCAATAACTATACCGGTATAACTGTAACGGGATACTTATTGGTCTCCGGGGTAGGATGACCTCATGGTCCGTACCCCTCTCACCCCTGAAGAGCGCGAGCGCGGCGAGCGGCTGGGCGCCCTGTTGCGCACGGCCCGCGGCGGCCGCAGCATGGTCGAGGTCGCGGCCAGCGCCGGGCTCTCCGCCGAGACCCTCCGCAAGATCGAGACCGGCAGGGCTCCGACCCCGGCCTTCTTCACCGTCGCCGCCCTCGCCGGAGCTCTGGGGCTCTCCCTGGACGAAGTGATGCGGCGCTGCGCCCTCGTGCCCGTGTGAGGCCGGGGGGAGCGGGCGGGCCGCGGCCGTTCGGCCGCCGGGCCCGCCTCTCGGCGTGCCGTTAGGGCGGGCCCGGCGGCCGAACGGCCCAATCGGCGGTGGGAGCGCCGGAGCGCGGGGCAAGCGTGAAGGCGTGTCAGACATGAACGCATCCGCATCCAAGCGAATCGGCCTCGGACTCCTGGGCGCCCTCCTCGCGGGCGGCCTGCTGCTCGCGGCGTGCGCCGCCCCCGAGGGCCGGGCCCACGCCAAGGACCCGGGCGACGTGGTGCCCTGCCCCTTCAAGTCGGGGCCCCGGTCGTGCCTGGACGAACGGCAGGACGCGATCGCCGCGTACACCCACGCCCTGCTGTGGTCGGTGAACGGCAAGGCCGCCCACGCCCGCAAGGCACGCGGCGGCACGCTGGAGCGCACGATGGGCCCGGACCTGGAAGTGGCGCTCCAGCACTACGCGGTGCGGGCGGGCGCGAAACTCCCGTACACCCGCGAGCTGGTCGAGAAGACGCGCCCGGCCGGGACGGACGACCTGTTCGTGGCGTGGGAGACCCTCACCCACGGGGAGGTGGCGTGAACGGCATCCAAGCCGAGATCGACGACTATCTCGCGCGCTACGCCGCCACCCTCACCTCCTACGGCGCCCGGGCGGCGGCCGGTCTGTGGGGGGTGCCGGGCATGATCCTCGACGACCGGGGCGCCGGCGTGGTCGAATCCCGGGAAGCGATGGCCGAGGGGCTGGAGCGGTCCCATCCCTTCTACCGCCGGCTCGGCCGCCGAGGCCCGAGGGGTCGACCTGCCGTACGGAACTCCTTAGACACCTCCTGGGCGGCCTAGGCGTCGACCGGGTGCCAGGCCGGGCCGTCGCCGTCCTGCCGGACGTGCCCGAAGATCACGTCGGCGAAGTGGACGCCGAAGCCGATGGTGCCGGGCTCCGCCAGTTCGGCGACGAGCCGGCGGCGGTGGACGGCGGTCCGGGCGAGGTCGTGGTCGAAGGCCGAGGACCAGTCGGGGTGGTCGATCTGGATCGGCGAATGCACGGCGTCACCGAAGGCGATCAGGCGCCGGCCGCCCCCGGTGATGACGTACTCGGCGTGCCCGACGGTGTGGCCGGGGGTGATCCGCACGCGTACCCCGGGGAAGATCTCCTCCCCGTCGCCAAGCGTGCGCACGCGCGGCGCGAGGGCGGCGACCCGCTCGGTCGTGCCCTCGGCCGCCAGGAGGTCGAGCCGGTCCCACTCGGGCCCGGCGATCAGGTACTCGGCGCGGGGGAAGAGGGGCAGCTCGTCGTCGGGGGAAGGGTGGATGGCCCAGCCGATGTGATCGGAGTGGAGGTGGGTGAAGGCCACCGCTTCGATGTCCCCGGGGGCGAGGCCGAGTTCGGCCAGGCTGCCGGGGAGCGCGCCTCCGTGGATCACGCCTACGGGGCCGTCCGGGGACCGGAGCGTCTGCGGGCCGAAGCCCGCGTCGATCAGCAGTGCGCGGCCGCCGTGCTCCACCAGCAGGCCGCCGACGCTCGCCACGAGGTGCCCCGCGGCGTCCAGGTACTCCGGGTGGGCGGTCCACACCTCGTCGGTGGTGTCCGGGAGCAGCGGCAGCGGCCGCAGCCGCACGTCGCCGTCCGGTACGTACGAGACCTTCGTGTCGCCCAGCCACAGCGAGCGGATGCCCGCGGGCCGGTTCAGCCGTTCGTCGCGCGCCGTCGTCAATTCGGGCATGGGGGCTCCCTTGCGAGTCGTCGTCAGGCCGCCGCCGGCCGGTCCGCCGGGGTGGCGAGGCCAACCATAAGCATCAAGTTCAAATCATTCAAGCTGTAAATATTCTGGCTTGAGTCATTTGTTAAACTGGCGCCATGACCACGCCTCCCGAGCTCCAGGCCATCGCCGAGCGCCAGCTGTGCGGGCTGGTGGACGGACTGGCCCACCGGATCGCCGAGCACGTGCGGGAACGCGCCGCCACCCTGGGCCTGACCGCCTCCCAGGCGACCGCGTTGCGGGAGATGAGCGGGCCGATGACCATGCGGGAACTCGCCGAGCGCATGAGCTGCGAGCCATCCAACGCCACCTTCGTCGTCGACAAGCTGGAGAAGCAGCTCCTGATCGAGCGGCACCCGCACCCCACCGACCGCCGCGCCAAGCAGCTCGTCCTCACGCCCGAGGGCGCCGCCCTGCGCACCCGGCTCCTCGATCTCCTCTCCGTGGACTCGCCGGTGTCCGGGCTCGCCCCGGAGGAGCAGGGCGTGCTGCGCGCCCTGTTGGAACGGGCCGTCACCGCCCGGTGACGGACCGCGTAGGGTCAGGTACATGATGATCGAGGAACTGGGCCGAGCGAGGTACGTCAGTCTCACCACCTTCCGCAAGGACGGCACGCCGGTGGCCACGCCGGTGTGGGCGGTGGCGGACGGCGGCGAGCTGTACATGTGGACGCGCAACGACGCGTGGAAGGTGAAGCGCATCCGCAACAACGGGCGGGTCACGGTCGTGGCCTGCGACGTACGCGGACGGGTGGCCGACGGGGCCGTGGCCGCCGAGGGCGAGGCGCGGGTGCTGGACGCGACGGGGCTCAAGCGGGTGCGGAAGCTGATGACGCGCAAGTACACCTGGCAGTTCTGGATGCTGGACGTGCCGGCCGCCGTGGTCCGGCGCGAGCGCCCGCACACCGCGATCGCGGTCACGCTTGCCCCGCCCGCCGCCAAGCTTTGAGACTCCTGTAGCCCGCCCGTAACACGGATGGGATCCAATGCGGGGATGGAGACCGCGACTTCGCAGGTGATCGGCCAACTCTCCGGATACATGCGGGGATTGACGCAGCGGCTGGATCCCGGGGCAGGCTGGTACGGGGAGTTCCTGCGGCGGGACCCGGAGGGAATGCGGGCCTGCCTGGACGGAGCCGCGATGCCGCCCTGGGACGTACTGGAGTCCCTGCTGGGGGACTTGGCGGCATCGGCGGGCCCGGGGGCGCTCGCGCGGGAGACGCAGTACGCGGCCGGACTGCGGGCCGCGGCCGTCGGCGTCTGGGACCGGCTGCCGGGCGGGACCGAGGAACTGCGCACGCTGCTCGCGTCGGCCGCCGAGCAGCGGGCCCGGGCCCGGGCGGCCCTGGGCGCGCTGTCGGCGCGGCTCGCGGAAACGACGGACCCGGCGCAGGCGCAGGCCCTGTCCCGGGAACTCTCCTGGACCCGGGACGACGAGGCCCGCGCGACCGCCCGCCACGAGGACCTGACGACCCGCCTGGAGGCGGTGACCCCGGCCCCCGGCCTCCCGGGGGCCGACTGGCCCGCGTACCCGCCGCCGGCGTGGCCGGAGCCCCTGAACGGGGTGCCCGCACAGCGCACCGCGACGTCGCCGGGCGCGGTGCCCGCCGCAGGGTGGCCGGGTCCGCGGGGAGGGATGCGGGAGGGCGCGCAGGCGGGGTCCCGGGATGCGCAGTGGGCCGAGGCGCCCGCGGATGCCGCCCGGAACGAGACCTCGGGCGCGACCTCGGGCGCGCCGTCGGACGCGATGTCGGACGCGATCTCGGGTCCGGTGCCCGAAGCGTCGCGGGAGCCCGTCGGGCGGGCCGAGGGGCGGTGGCTGCGCGGTGCGCGGCGCAGCCACCGGGCCCGGTACGCGGGCGCGGCCGCGCCCGAAGCCCGGGCCGTCGCCATGCCCCCGGGACAGCCGCCGTCCGCCACGCCCCTGCGCGGCGCCCGCTTCGGGCCGCCCGCCCGCCCGGCGGCCGAGCCCGCACCGGCGGGGGATCCGGCACGGGAACAGGAGGCGTCGGCGGGCGGGGCCGGGCAGGCGGGCCTGGCCCGGGGGGCCCGGCACGAGCCCGGCCGCCCGGGCTCCGCAGGGCCGGGCCCCGCACGGCCGGGCCCCGCGCAGGTGTCCGCCGCGCCGGGGCTGGGCGGCCACGCCGGGGCCGGGGGTACGGGCGGGCACCCAGGCGGCGGCGGCCCGCACGGCGCGTCCGACCCGTGGGCCGGGGCTGCCGGTGACTTCGTGGAGGGGCTCGCGGCCATGCGGGGGCAGGGGCGCAGCGGGGAGGCGCACGTGCTGCTCTGTGAGGCCGCCGCCGGGCCCGCCGAGCGGCTGGTCCGGCTGGGGGAGGAGCTGCGGCGGGCCGGGCTGGCCGCGGACTGGGCCACCCTGCTCTGGGAGGCGGCCTCGCTGCCGCCCGCCCGGTTCGCCGCGGCCGCGGCCGCACTCGGGCCGGCCGACCGCGACGCCCTGCTGCGCCAGGGCGCGGCCCGCCCGGCCGCCGAGATCGCCGAGGCGGCCCTCGTGCTCGCGGAGGCCGGCCACGCCCCCGAGGCCGACGCGCTGCTCGCCGCCTTCGTCCGGGTCCGCACCGCCGAGGAGTCCGCCCGGCTCGCCCGCCGGGACCCCCGGTGGTTCGCGCCCCGGCTGCTCCACGCCGCCGAAGCCCTCTCGGGGGCTCACCACCGTGACCTGTTGCACGCCCTTCGCGTCGCGAATCTGCCCGTCGCCTGACCGGAAACGACCACGTGCCGGCGTAACTCCTGCGTTTGCTGATCGACTACTCCAACCGCGCAACGCGGTCTTGCCCCGGGCCTGGCCGAGGCCTACCTTCAACTCCCTACGCGCAGCCGTCGTACACCCTCTACGTGCGTAGAAGCCGGCGTACCCGTCGCGAGGAGCAGCTCATGGCCCAAGTCGTCCGCGCCGCACTCGTCCAGGCCACCTGGACCGGAGACACCGAGTCGATGATCGCCAAACACGAGGAGCACGCCCGCCGGGCCGCCGCCCAGGGTGCGCAGATCATCGGCTTCCAGGAAGTCTTCAACGCCCCCTACTTCTGCCAGGTCCAGGAGCCCGAGCACTACCGCTGGGCCGAGGCCGTCCCCAACGGCCCCACCGTCCAGCGGATGCAGGCCCTCGCCCGCGAGACCGGCATGGTGATCGTCGTACCGGTCTTCGAGCTGGAGTCCGAGGGCCTCTACTACAACACCGCCGCGGTCATCGACGCCGACGGCAGCTACCTCGGCAAGTACCGCAAGCACCACATCCCCCAGGTCAGGGGATTCTGGGAGAAGTACTACTTCCGCCCGGGCAACCTCGGCTTCCCCGTCTTCGACACCGCCGTCGGCCGGGTCGGCGTCTACATCTGCTACGACCGGCACTTCCCGGAGGGCTGGCGCGAACTGGGCCTGAACGGCGCACAGTTGGTCTACAATCCCTCCGCCACCTCCCGCGGCCTGTCCGGGTACCTGTGGCAGCTGGAGCAGCCCGCCTCCGCCGTCGCCAACGAGTACTTCGTCGCCGCGATCAACCGCGTCGGCCAGGAGGAGTACGGCGACAACGACTTCTACGGCACCAGCTACTTCGTCGACCCGCGCGGCCAGTTCGTCGGGGACGTCGCCAGCGACAAGGAAGAGGAACTCCTCGTCCGCGACCTCGACTTCGACCTCATCAAGGAGGTCCGCGACCAGTGGGCCTTCTACCGCGACCGCCGCCCCGACGCCTACGGAGGACTCGTACAGCCGTGACCAACCCGATCCCCCTGCACAGCCGGCACCGCTCCGTCCTGCCCGACTGGCTCGCGCTCTACTACGACCGCCCCCTCGAACTCACCCACGGCGAGGGCCGCCACGTCTGGGACGCGGACGGCAACCGCTACCTGGACTTCTTCGGCGGCATCCTCACCACGATGACCGCCCACGCCCTGCCTGAGGTCACCAAAGCCGTATCCGAACAGGCCGGGCGGATCATCCACTCCTCCACCCTCTACCTCAACCGCCCGATGATCGAACTGGCCGAGCGCGTCTCGGCGTTGTCCGGCATCCCCGACGCCCGGGTCTTCTTCACCACCTCCGGCACCGAGGCCAACGACACCGCCCTGCTGCTCGCGACGACGTACCGCCGCTCCAACCAGATCCTGGCGATGCGCAACAGCTACCACGGCCGGTCCTTCTCGACCGTCTCGATCACCGGCAACCGCGGCTGGTCCCCGACCAGCCTCTCGCCGCTCCAGACGTACTACGTCCACGGCGCCGTCCGCACCCGCGGCCCCTTCGCCCACCTCGACGACACCGCCTTCACCGCCGCGGCCGTCGCCGACCTGGAAGACGTACTGGGCCAGGCCCGGGGCGGGGTCGCGGCGCTCATCGCCGAGCCGATCCAGGGCGTGGGCGGCTTCACCTCACCGCCCGACGGGCTCTACGGGGCCTTCCGCGAGGTCCTCGACCGGCACGGCATCCTCTGGATCAGCGACGAGGTGCAGACCGGCTGGGGCCGTACCGGCGAACACTTCTGGGGCTGGCAGGCCCACGCCCAGAACGGCCCGCCGGACATCATCACCTTCGCCAAGGGCATCGGCAACGGCATGTCCATCGGCGGAGTCGTGGCCCGCGCCGAGGTGATGAACTGCCTCGACTCCAACTCCATCTCCACCTTCGGCGGTTCCCCGGTCACCATGGCCGCCGGCGTCGCCAACCTCGCCTACCTCCTCGAACACGACCTTCAGGGCAACGCCCGCCGCGTCGGCGGCCTCCTGCTGGAGCGGCTGCGGGCCATCGCCGCGACCGTGCCCGCCGTACGGGAGGTACGCGGCCGGGGCCTGATGGCCGGCCTGGAGCTGACGAAACCCGGCACCGACCAGGCCGACCCGGACGCGGCCGCCGCCGTACTGGAGGCCGCCCGGGCCGGCGGCCTGCTGCTCGGCAAGGGCGGCAGCCACAACACCAGCGTGCTGCGCATCGCGCCGCCGCTCTCCCTCACCGTCGCCGAGGCGGAAGAGGGCGCCGAGATCCTCGCCGAGGCCCTCAGAAGCCTCAACTGACACCGGGGGAGACGTACGTGCTGAGCGACGCGAGGCCCAGTGGTGTGGGTCGCCGGCGTCGTAACTGGTTTTACCGCCGACCGGGGCATTTCCATCATTGCGGTGTTCCGGTCGGCGGCCCTCTTTGTTCGGAGTTGCAAGGCGAAGGGATTTCTCGGGCATGACCAGAACTCTCATTACCGGTGGCCTTGTAGTCACGGCTTCCGACGAGTTGCATGCGGATGTCCTGATCGAGGACGGCCGTGTCGTGGCGATGGCGTCAGCAGGCAGTCAGCAGTGGACCGCCGACCGGGTGATCGACGCCTCGCGGAAGTATGTGATCCCGGGCGGGGTCGACGCGCACACGCATATGGAGCTGCCGTTCGGCGGCACCTTCGCGTCGGACACGTTCGAGACCGGAACACGGGCCGCCGCCTGGGGCGGGACGACGACGATCGTCGACTTCGCGGTGCAGACACCCGGGCACTCGCTCCGGGAGGGCCTGGACCATTGGTACGCGAAGGCCGACGGGCAATGCGCGATCGACTACGCCTTCCACATGATCGTGTCGGACGTCAATGAGCACTCCCTCAAGGAAATGGACGGACTCGTCGAAGAAGGCGTCAGTTCGTTCAAATTGTTCATGGCATATCCGGGCGTGTTCTATTCGGATGACGGGCAGATCCTGCGGGCGATGCAGCGGGCCTCCGGGAACGGCGGGCTGATCATGATGCACGCCGAGAACGGCATCGCGATCGACGTCCTGGTCGAACAGGCCCTGGCGCGCGGGGAGACGGACCCCCGCCACCACGGCGAGGTGCGCAAGGTCCTGCTGGAGGCGGAGGCCACGCACCGGGCGATCCAGCTGGCGCGGGTGGCCGGTGCCCCGCTGTACGTGGTGCACGTCTCGGCGGAGGAGGCGGTCGCGGAGCTGGCGGCGGCCCGGGACAAGGGCCTGCCGGTCTTCGGTGAGACGTGCCCGCAGTACCTGTTCCTGTCCACCGACAACCTGGCGGAGCCGGACTTCCAGGGCGCGAAGTACGTCTGCTCGACTCCTCTGCGCCCGCGCGAGCACCAGGCGGCGCTGTGGCGCGGCCTGCGGACGAACGACCTCCAGGTGGTCTCCACCGATCATTGCCCGTTCTGCTTCCGGGGCCAGAAGGAGCTGGGCCGCGGCGACTTCTCGAAGATCCCCAACGGGCTGCCGGGGGTGGAGAACCGCATGGACCTGCTCCACCAGGCGGTCCTGGACGGGCACATCAGCCGCCGTCGCTGGATCGAGATCGCATGCGCGACCCCGGCCCGGATGTTCGGCCTCTACCCGCAGAAGGGCACGATCGCTCCGGGTTCCGACGCCGACATCGTCCTCTACGATCCGCACGCCGAGCAGGTCATCTCCGCCGAGACGCACCACATGAACGTGGACTACTCGGCGTACGAGGGCAAGCGGATCACCGGGCGCGTCGACACGGTCCTGTCCCGGGGTGAACTGGTCATCGACCGGCGAGAGTTCACCGGTAGCGCCGGCCACGGGGCCTTCGTCCACCGCTCCACCTGCCAGTACTTGTAAGGAGAGTCCCCGCATGGACTTTGGCCTCGTCCTCCAGACCGATCCGCCGGCCTCGCAGGTGGTCAGCCTGATGAAGCGTGCCGAACGCAATGGCTTCCGCTACGGCTGGACCTTCGACTCGGCGGTGCTGTGGCAGGAGCCGTTCGTCATCTACAGCCAGATCCTGGCCAACACGCAGCGCATGCAGGTTGGTCCGATGGTCACCAACCCGGGCACCCGGACCTGGGAGGTGACCGCCTCCACCTTCGCGACGCTGAACGACATGTTCGGCAACCGCACCGTCTGCGGGATCGGCCGCGGCGACTCGGCGATGCGGGTCGCCGGGCGCGCGCCCAACACCCTGGCCCGGCTCGGCGAGGCCATCGGGGTCATCCGGGACCTGGCGGAGGGCCGGGAGGCGCTGGTCGACGGAAACCCGATCCGGATCCCCTGGATCACGGACGGAAAGCTGCCCGTCTGGATGGCCGCGTACGGGCCCAGGGCACTGGCGCTGGCCGGCCAGAAGGCTGACGGGTTCATCCTCCAGCTCGCCGACCTCTACCTCACCGAGTGGATGATCAAGGCGGTCCGCCAGGCCGCCGTGGAGGCCGGCCGGGACCCGGACTCGATCACCATCTGCGTGGCGGCCCCCGCGTACGTGGGGGAGGACCTCGCCCACGCCCGCGACCAGTGCCGGTGGTTCGGCGGGATGGTCGGCAACCACGTCGCCGACCTCGTCTCCCGTTACGGCGAGCACTCCTCGATGGTTCCCGAGGAGCTGACCGAGTACATCAAATCCCGCCACGGCTACGACTACAGCCACCACGGCCGCGCCGGGAACCCGTCCACCGACTTCGTCCCCGACGAGATCGTCGACCGCTTCTGCCTGCTCGGCCCGCCCGAGGCCCACATCGAGAAGCTCCGCGCCCTGCGGGATCTCGGCGTCGACCAGTTCGCGGTGTACGCCATGCACGACGCCCGGGAGGCTGTGGTCGACACCTACGGACAGCACATCATCCCGACGGTCAACAGCTGACGGCGTCCGGCCATCGAACGGCGTAGTACTTCAGCCGCTCGTCCTCTCCCACCGGTTCCATTCCGGCCGCCGCCATCACGCGCTGCGAGGCGATGTTGCCGCGGTCCGTGTCACCGCGCACCTGGCGGACCCCCTGCGCGCGGGCGAAGCCGAGCAGGCCGCGCAGGGCCTCCGCGGCGTATCCCCGGCCCTGGGCGGCCGGGACGAGACCGTACCCGATGGTCACCGCGCCGTCCTCGTCGGGCGGTCCGTGGAAGCCGAGGCCGCCGATGGCCTCGAAGTCTTCCCGGCGGCGAATCTCGTAGGCGCCGAACGGCTGAGGATCGCCTTCCGCCGCGCAGGTCTCGACATGGCGCCGGGCGCCGGCGATGTCGGCGGCGGCCGGGTAGCCGGGCGCCCACCGTGAGTGTTCCCCCTGCTCCTCCCGCGTGAGGGATTGCGCCTCCTCGACGGTGAGGGGGTGCAGAACGAGCCGCTGGGTGACGAGATCTTCCATAAGGCTGAGTATCACCACTCACCGTTGTGCCGCCATGGGATTGTTCGGCCCGGAGTCTCGCTTCCGGCCCGTCCGGCGGCGTGGTTCCTAGAGCAGGTCGGCCGGGGCGGCGGCGGGGACCCGGGTGACGAAGGCGAGTGCGTCGATCGCCGCCCTGGCCTCGGTGACCGCCTCCTGGGCGGTGGCGGCGTGCGCGCGAGCCCAGGCGAGGCGCGAGAAGCTGTTCTGCAGGCCCGCCAGTTCGGCGCCGGGAGCACCGAGCAGGTGCAGCTTCACGTGGTCGGGGCGTACGGCGTCGGTGCCGGTCACTTCGAGCAGGGTGCCCTCGGCGGGGGCGCCGGCGAACCAGATGGCCTCCGCCCGCGGTACGCGGCCCGGGTCGTCCAGCGTCTCGCGGATGCCGGGCAGGACCTTCTCGCCGAGGACCTGCCGGAGCTGCGATTCGATGAGGTCCACGCCCGTCGCGTCCGTCACCATGTTCCACAGTTCGTCGCCGCCCGTGCGCAGATGCGTCTCGATGATGCGCGGTCCGCGACGGGTGAGGATGACCTCGGTGTGGGTGGGCCCGAATTCGATGCCCAGCGCATCGAGGGTGGCGATCACGTGCTGCCTGACCGCCGCCGTCTGGTCCGGATCGAGTGGGGCGGGCATGACGTGGCCCAGTTCGACCAGGCTGACGGGGTCGGAGTACTTGCGGGTGATCGTGACGACGACGTGCTCACCGAGTTCGGAGAAGGCCTCCACGCTGAACTGGGGGCCGGCGAGGAACTCCTCGACGGTGGCCTGCGGGCCCAGGCCGGCACCGCCGGCCCGCTCCAGGGCGGCCTGCGCCTGAGCCGGCTCGTGGATGACGGACACACCCCTGCTGGCCGCGCCCGTGAGCGGCTTGACGACGCAGGGGTAGCCGTGACCGTCGGCGAACGCGCGCAAGGCGTCGGCGCTCTCGACGACGGCGGAGGACGTGGACTCGACGCCCGTATCGGCGAGCCGTTGCCGCATCGCGTACTTGTTCATGACGATCTCGACGGTCTCGGCGCGGTGCGTGTCGAGGCCGAGAGCCCGGGCCGCGGCGGCGGCCTGCGGCCGGCAGTCGTCGTAGAACGAGCCGATCCGGGTGACCGGGTCGACGGCGTGGATGGCGCGGGCGAGGGCGATCCACTCCTCCTCGGAGGCCTCGGGGCGCATGACGAGGATGCGGCGGTGCTCCCCGCTGTCGTCGATCTTCTCCAGGTGTTCCGGCCAGCACATGACGGAGGTCGTGACCTCACGCCCGGCCGCTGCGCCGAACGCACGCATGCGGGCTGGTATGTCGTATCCGACGCCGAACACCAGCACGTGCTCCGTCACAGCAGTCCCTCTCGTTGGCGAACTCATGCATGGCAGTTGCAACTTCTACGCGGTGCTAGCTAATCCATACACGGACAGGCCGCTGCAAGCAGAGATCAGGCCAAGGTGCCGTCCTGATGCCGCTTTTGGCCCGTGTAGGGAGCAACTATCGTCGTGGTGGCCACTCGAGCCGCCAAGGAGTGACGTGATCAAAAGTCTGATTCCTCCACCCGGACCACCCAGGGCCCTGGCCCTCGCCCAGCTGATCTGCCGAACCGGCGATGGGGCGTACTACATTTGTGCCGCGCTGTACTTCACCAGGATCGTCGGCCTCTCGCCCGTCCAGATGGGGCTCGGCCTCACCGTCGCCTGGTCGGTGGCGCTGGTGGCGAGCGTGCCGCTCGGCCATCTCGCCGACCGCAAGGGGCCGCGCGGCACGGCCGTCGTCCTGTTCATCGGCGCCGGACTGGGCGTCTCCGCCTACCTGTTCGTCTCCTCTTTCACCGCGTTCGCCGTCAGTGCCTGCGTCTACGCCGTGTGCCAGCGCGGCGGCTCGGCCGCCCAGCAGGCGCTGCTCGCAGGACTGACGCCGAAGGACCAGGTGACGCGGGTCCGCGCCCATGTGCAGGCCAGTTACAACGCGGGGCTCGCGGTGGGCGCCGGACTCGGCGGCCTCGCCCTGCTCTTCGATCGCCGCGAGGCGTACTACGCGGTGTTCGTCGTGAACGCCCTGGCCTTCGGCGTGGCGGCGATCGTGCTGAGTCGACTGCCGGCCGTGCCGCCGGTGCCGGTGCCGGTGCCTGTGCCTGACAAGGCGCAGGTGGCGGGGGTGCCCGCGCCGGGGACGGCGCCCATATCGACGCCCGTATCGACGCCCGCATCGACACCGACGTCGGTCTTCAAGGACCGGCCGTACATCGTGCTGACCGTGCTCAACACGCTGCTCCTGCTGCACATCCCGCTCGTGGACATCGCTCTGCCGCTGTGGATCAGCAGACACACGGCGGCGCCGACCTGGCTGCTCTCGCTGATGTTCATGCTCAACACCGTCGCGGTGGTGTTGTTCCAGGTCAGGATCTCCCAGGGGGTGACGGGGCTGCAGAGCGCGAGCAGGTACGTCTTCCTCGGCAGCGTTCTGCTGGCCGCGGGCTGCGTCGTCTTCGCCTTCACCGGGTCGAGCGAGTCGGCCTGGGTGGCGGGGGGCCTGCTGCTGACGGCCGCGGCGATCCAGGCCGTGGGCGAGATGATGCAGGCGGCGGGGAGCTGGGAACTCAGCTTCGGCCTCGCCCCGGAGGGCAAGCACGGCCAGTACCAGGCGTTCTTCGGCAACGGCACGACCGTGGCCGAGATGATCGGGCCGCTCGCCCTGACGGGGCTGATCGTCTACTGGGGGGCGCCCGGCTGGATCCTGCTGGGCGGCCTGTTCGTCGCCGCTGCCGCGGCGCTGCGTCCCGTCGTCCGCTGGGGTGAGCGCGTCCGGTCCGCGGATCCCGCCACCGTCGTCGAGGCCTCCGCAAGCGCCTCTCAAGGCAGCGTCAATACGTAATGCGACCAGCAGCTTCCGCGAAATGCGGGCCATGGTGATCTGGGCCACATTTCATTTACGCTGCGTTCAGGTGTCCTGTCCGTAACGCCCCTTCGTGTCCATGATCTTTAATACCCTCCGTCAGCAGCCGCTGTCGGCCCGGCACTTATCCATCAACGGCGGCCAGTTGTCGAACCTACCGTTCGGCAGAACCGCGTGAGAGTCTCTGTTCGTACTCGAAAAATTGGCGACCCCAGTTCTGGAGAGAGCATGACCGACGAACGGCGCTATCGCGTCGTCACGAATACCGAAGACCAGTACTCGATGTGGCCCGCCGACCTGGAATTACCGCTCGGCTGGCGTGCCGAGGGGTTCGAGGGAACCCGGCAGGAGTGCGCGTCGCGGGTCGACGAGGTGTGGACGGACATGCGGCCGGCCGGACTGCGCCGCCGCATGAAGGAGGGCGCATGCTGAGCCCCCGGGGCAGCGCCGCGGAGTCGGGGACATCCGCGGTGCGGCACCTGATCTCCACCAGCGACCTCAGCGACACCGAGCTGACGGCACTCGTCACCAGGGCGGCGGAGTTCGCCGACGGACCGGTGCGCTCGGGCGAGCAGTTGACCGGCCTGGTGGCCGGCATCCACTTCCTGAAGACCTCGACGCGGACCCGGACCTCCTTCTCCGCCGCCGCGCTGCGGCTGGGCGCGAAGATCATCTCGTTCGGGCCCGACGACCTCCAGACCAACACGGGCGAGACGCTGGAGGACACGGCCGAGGTCCTCTCCCGGATGCTCGACATCCTGGTCGTCCGCTCCGCCGGAGACCCCGCCGACCTGCGCACTTTGGCTGCCCAGCCCCGTATGGCCGTGGTGAACGCCATGACGGCCGACGAGCACCCGACCCAGGCCGTCGCCGATCTGGCCACCCTGCTCGGCCACTTCGGCCGCGTCGAGGGACTGCGGATCTGCTACCTCGGCGAGGGCAACAACACCGCCGCCGCCCTGGCGCTGACCCTCAGCCGCTTCAAGGGCGTCCACCTCGAACTGCGCACGCCGTTCGGCTACGGTCTGGAGCCCGCGATCCGTGGACGGGCCGCGGCCAACGCCGCGGCTTCGGGTGCGACCGTCGTGGAGCTGCACTCCATGGACACTCCGCCCGAGGGGTTCGACGTCTTCTACACCACCCGGTGGCAGACGACGGGCACCAGCAAGCCGGACCCCGAATGGCGCAGTGTCTTCGCCCCGTTCCAGGTCACCACCGCCCTGTGGGACCGCAGTCCGGAAGCCGTCTTCCTGCACGACCTGCCCGCCCACCGCGGCGAGGACGTCACGGCCGAGGTCCTCGACGGTCCGCGCAGCCTGGCATTCGATCAGGCCGAGAACAAGATGTACGCGGCGATGGCGGTTCTGGAGTGGTGCGCCGGTCGGCGCTGACCACACGGCATTTCGACACCCCGATACGACGGAGGGGCGCCGGGAATTCGTCCGGCGGCATCTACTCCTTTGACGTGCCCGGAATTCTCCATTCACGTTCCCGGGCCTTCACCATTCTTTTACCCGGCGGGCGCCGGATGGACTGCGGTGCCCGCTGGTTGAGCACGGGGGATTTCTCATGACTTTACAGTCGACCGCCGGGCACACCCGTGTCCCGGAGGAATGGAACAACACGGTCCGCCGCGGCCTCGTCGCAACGCTCCCGGAGCTGTTCGAGGCGCAGGTGCTGCGGACACCGGACAACACGGCGGTCGTCCACGACACGACCGCCCTCACCTACCGGGAGCTCAACGAGGAGGCCAACCGGCTGGCACGGATCCTGCTCTCCCGGGGCGCCGGGCCCGAGCGCCTGGTGGCCCTGGCGCTGCCGCGTTCGGCCAGGATGGTCACCGCGATCCTCGCCGTCGTCAAGGCCGGCGCCGCCTGGATCCCCGTCGACCCGGAGCATCCGGCGTCCCGGATCAACGAGGTCCTGGACTCGGCGCGGCCGCTGCTCGTGCTGACGGCCGGGGATCTCGCGGCGGCGCTTCCCGGCGTCATCCCGCCCGAGGGCACGGGCCGCCTCGATCTGGACGCCGCCCTCGTCGCCGAGCGGCTCGCACGCGAAGAGGCGTACGACGTGGGCGACGGCGAGCGCACCGGGCCGCTGCACCCCGACCATCCCGCGTACGTGATCTTCACATCCGGGTCGACCGGCCGGCCCAAGGGTGTGGTGATGACCCACCGCGGGCTCGGCAGCCTGGCGGCCGACCACATCGAGCGCTTCGGGATCACGGCCGGTGGCGGAGTGCTCCAGTTCGCCTCCTTCAACTTCGACTGCTCCGTGGGCGACCTGGTCATGGCACTGGCCTCCGGGGCGGCGCTCATCATCCGCCCCCAGGACTGCCTGTCCGGGCACCAGGTGGGCGAGCTGATCCGGCGGACGTCGGCCAGCCACGTGACGATCCCGCCGCAGGTGCTCGCCGCGCTGCCGCCTGCCGAGCACCCCACCCTGAAGTCCATCGCGACGGCCGGGGACGTCCTGACGGTCGAACTGGTGGCCCAATGGGCGCCCGGGCGGCGGATGTTCAACGCGTACGGCCCGACCGAGACGACCGTGGACTCCGTGGCGGTCGAGGTCACGGCCGGCAGTACGGTGGCGCCGCCCATCGGTGCCCCGATACTGAACACCCGTGCGTACGTCCTCGACGAGGATCTGCGTACGGTGCCGGTCGGTGCCGAGGGCGAGCTGTTCATCGCGGGACCGGGACTCGCCCGCGGCTACCTGGGACGGCCCGGACTGACGGCGGAGCGGTTCGTCCCCTGCCCCCACGGGGAGCCGGGGGAGCGGATGTACCGGACCGGTGACCTCGCGCGATGGCGGGCGGACGGGAACCTCGAGTTCCTGGGCCGGATCGACGACCAGGTCAAGATCCGCGGCTTCCGCGTCGAACCGGGCGAGGTCGAGGCGGTGCTGAGACGCCACCCGGCCGTCGCATCGAGCGTGGTGACCGCGCGGGAGGACACTCCGGGCAACAAACGGCTCGTCGCCTACGTCGTCCCGCGCCCCGGAGCCGTGACCGACCCCGCCGCGCTGCGCCGCCACGTGGCCGCGGACCTGCCCGACTACTACGTTCCGGCTGCCGTCGTCCTCCTGGACGCCTTGCCCCTCAACGGGAACGGCAAGCTGGACCGCAAGGCCCTCCCGGCGCCCGACCTGTCGGCGCCGGCGACCGGAACCGCGCCCCGCACTCCGGCCGAGGAACTGCTGTGCGGCCTGTTCGCGGACGTGCTGGGACTCGACCGGGTCGGTATCGACGACGGGTTCTTCGACCTCGGCGGCGACAGCGTCATGGCGATCCGGCTGGCGGCGAGCGCCCACCGGGCCGGCTGGGTGCTGGAACCCGCGGCCGTCTTCGCCCATCAGCGGGTCGAAGCGCTGGCTCCGTTGCTGGAGCCGGCCCCGGACAGGGCCTGCACCGTCGAGGAGCCCGGTGCCAACCTCGGCCCCGTTCCGCTCACACCGCCGGTGATCCGCCTCGGAGCGCAGGCGCGGGCGTGGCAGTACACGGTGGTGTCCACGCCGGCGGCCACCGGTCCCGGGCAGCCGGCCCGGGCCCTCCAGGCGGTGTGCGACCACCATGACGCCCTGCGGCTGGACGCGCCGGCGGACGGCAGCCTCCGGATCGCCCCGCCGGGCGCCGTCGACGCCGCCGCATGCGTGCGCGTGGTCGACGTCACGGGCCTGGGCACGGCCGACGCGCAGTCCACGCTCCTGCGGGTGGCAGCCGAGGAGGCCGAGGCGGCCGACGACGAGGGCCGACAGGTGTTCGCCGTCCATGGCCACGCCGACGACGCCCCGGGCCTGTTGCTGCTGCTGGTCCGCCGCCTCGTGACGGACGCGGAGTCCTGGCGGATCCTGCTGGAGGACCTCGGTACGGCCATGGCGGCACTGGCCGCCGGTGAGCCGGTTTCACTCCCTGCGGTCGCCACCTCCTACCGCCGCTGGGCCCTGCACCGGGCGGCCGCCGCCACCAGCCCCGCCCTGGAGGAGGAGGCACCGGGCCGGGCGCAGACCCCGGCCACCCCCGATCCAGCGCTCCCGGCCCCGACGGCGGACGGGGCCGGCACGGCCGGCCGGCTGTCCGTGACCGTGCCCGCCGACCTCGCCGGACCGCTGCTCTCCGAGGTGTCCGAGGCCTTCAAGGCCGAACCCCGGGAGATCCTGCTGACGGGCCTCGCGCTGGCGATCGGCCGGTGGCGCGCCCGGCATGACGTGGCGGCGGGCAGCGCCGTGCTGCTCGACCTCGAAGACGACGGGCGCCGGCCGTTCGCCCCCGGGGTGGACCTCTCCCGCACCCTCGGCCTCTTCGCGGACTCCTTCCCCCTCGTGGTCGACGTGGGACTGCCCGACTGGGAGGACGTCGCCGCGGGTGGGCCGGCCGCCGGCACGGCCATCAAGCAGGTCAAGGAGCAGGTGCGCGCCGCCGTCCCCGGCCACGGCGCCGGACACGGGCTGCTGCGCCACCTCCCGACCGGGACGGCGTCGGCTTTGTCCGGGCAGTACGGGCAGTCCGGGCAGTCCGGGCAGTCCGGGCAGGACGGGCAGTCCGGGCAGTCCGGTCAGTCCGGTCCGCGCATCGGGTTCGCCCACCGCGGCAGGACCGCCGACGGCCCGTGGGAGAACGCGGCGGCCCGCGTGGTCCCGTACGGAACCGGAACTCCCCCGGCGCACACCCTGGAGATCACCACGGTCGCCTCGGGCCCCCCGGACGACCCGACGATCACGGCCGTTTGGACGTGGGCGCCCGGCCGGCTCGACGCAGCGGCCGTCCAGGAGCTGGCCGACCTGTGGTGTACGGCGCTCAGAGGCCTCGTGTCGCATACCGGCAAGCCAGGCTCGGGCGGCCCCACGCCGTCCGATCTGACGCTGCTGACCCTGAGCCAGGACGAAATCGACGATCTTGCGAGTGAGTGGGCCAATGACTACTGACAACGCCGCGGTGACCGACATCCTGCCGCTTTCGCCGCTCCAGGAAGGCATGCTCTTCCACTCCCTGTACGACAAGCAGTCCGTCGACGTCTACATGCCGCAGATGGTGATCGAGCTGGACGGCGACGTCGACGCCGCGGCCCTGCGCTCGGCGATCGCCGCGCTCTTCGACCGCCACGCCAACCTGCGCGCCTGCTTCCGTACGCGGACCCGCAAGGGCGCTCCGGTGCAGCTGATCCCGGCGCGGGTGGACGTCCTGCTGCGGGAGTTCGACCTCCAAGGGCTGCCCGGCGCGGAGCGCGACGCGGAGATCGCCCGGCTGATGGGCGAGGATCAGCTGGACCGGTTCGACCTGACCCGCCCGCCGCTGCTGCGGTTCATGCTGATCCGGCGCGCCGAGCGCAGCTGGCGGCTGGTGATGACCCATCACCACATCCTGCTCGACGGTTGGTCGATACCGCTGCTGATCAGCGAGCTGATGACGTTGTACCGGCAGGGCGGGGACAGCTCCGGGCTGCCGCCGGTGACCCCGTACAAGAACTACCTGGCGTGGCTCGCCGGTCACGACCGGGACGCGGCGCGCGGCGCCTGGCGCCGCGCGCTCGCCGGGCTCGACGAGGCCACGCTCGTGGTGCCGCCGCGCGCCGGGAGGCTGCCGAGCCTGCCCGCCACGGTCGAGGCCGGGCTCGGAGTCGAGGTGACCGGGCGGCTGACCCGGCGGATCCGTACACACGGGCTCACCCTGAACACCGTGGTCCAGGGTGCCTGGGCGATGGCCCTGGCCCGGCTCACCGGACGCGAGGACGTCGTGTTCGGTGTGACCGTGTCCGGCCGTCCGGCCGAGATCCAGGGCGTCGAGCGGATGATCGGGCTGCTGATCAACACCCTGCCGGCCCGACTGCGGGTGCGATCGCAGGCGCCCCTGGCCGAACTGCTGGGCGAGCTCCAGAGCGACCAGGGCCGGCTGCTCCCGCACCAGAACCTGGGACTGACCGAGATCCAGCAGGAGGCCGGTGTCGGCACGCTGTTCGACACGCTCATGGTCTTCCAGAACTACCCCACCGAGCCGGAGACGGACCGGGACGGCGAACCGGACGCGCGTCGGGTTCGGGTCGTCGACGCCTTCAGCGTCGATGCCACCCACTATCCGCTGGGTCTGACGGTCTTCCCCGGCACCTCCCTCACGCTGCGGCTCGACCACCAGGAAGACGTCGTCGACCGGGACACCGCCGAGCGGCTGCTCGGCTGGCTGGTGCGCCTCATCGAGGCGGTCGCCGACGATCCGGAGCAGCCGCTGTCCGCGGTCGACGTGCTGGGCGCGGAGGAGCGCGAGCGCGTACTGGAGCGGTTCAACGGCACCGGCCACCAGGTGCCGCGCACCACGCTGGCCGAGTTGTACGAGGCCCAGGCCGCGCGGACCCCCGAGGCTGTCGCCGCCGTCGCCTCGGGTGCGGAGCTGACGTTCGCGGAGCTCAACAGCCGCGCCAACCGGCTCGCCCGCCTCCTCGCCGAGCGCGGGGCCGGTCCCGAACGCCTGGTGGGCATCGCCCTGCCCCGGTCGCCGGAGCTGCTGGTCGCCGTCCTGGCGGTGCTGAAATCGGGTGCGGCGTACGTGCCGGTCGACCCCGGCTACCCGGCCGCGCGGATCGCGCACCTCGTGACCGACGCGGACCCGGTCCTGGTTGTCACCACCGGCGCGCTGGCCCCCGTACTGCCCGACGGCGCATCCGTACTCGCCCTGGACGACGGGGCGACGGCCGCGTCGCTCGCCGCGCTGTCGGACGAGAACCTGCGCGACGGGGAGCGGACCGCCCCGCTGGACCCGGAGAACCTGGCGTACGTCATCTACACCTCCGGGTCGACCGGCGTCCCCAAGGGGGTGGGCGTCCAGCACCAGAGCGTGGTGAACCTCTTCCACGACCACCGGGCCGAGCTCTACCGGCCGCAGACGGCCCGGGCGCGCCGTGAGAAGTTCCGGGTGGCGCTCGCCGCTTCGATCTCCTTCGACGCCTCGGTGGCCGGTCTGCTGTGGATGCTGGACGGGCACGAACTCCATCTGGTGGATGACGAGAGCCGGTACGACCCGGTCCCGTTCCTGAACTACGTGGCGAGCGCCCGGATCGACGTCGTGGACGTGACGCCGTCGTTCGCGGAGCAGCTGGTCGAGGCGGGGCTGCTGACCGGGGCCGCCCGGCCCGCGGTGCTGGTGGTCGGCGGCGAGGCCATGCGCGAATCGCTCCGGGCCGAGCTGGCCGGGGCGGAGGGACTGGCCGCCTACAACTTCTACGGCCCGACCGAATACACCGTCGACGCCGCCTTCCACCCCCTGGCCGACGACCCGGACGGGGAGGCGCGGCAGACCATCGGACGCCCGGTGTGGAACACCCGTGCCTATGTCCTGGACCGCTCCTTCGCCCCGGCACCCGCCGGCGTCGTGGGTGAACTGTTCCTCGCGGGCGAGGGCCTCGCGCGCGGCTACCTGGGGCGTCCGGGGCTGACCGCGGAGCGGTTCCTGCCCTGCCCGTTCGGCGGTCCCGGCGAGCGGATGTACCGTACCGGCGACCTCGTCCGGCGGCTGGACGACGGGAACCTGGAGTACGTCGGCCGCGCCGACGACCAGGTCAAGATCCGCGGGTTCCGGGTCGAGCTCGGCGAGATCGAGTCCGTCGTGCAGCGGCACCCGGCCGTGGCCCGCAGCGCCGTGGTCACACGTGAGGACCGGTTGGGCGGACTCCAGGTGGTGGCGTACGTGGTGCCGGCCGAGGACGGCCCGGACGGCGCCGGCATCACGGACGTCGCCGGCCGTGTCGCCGAACCCGGTTCGGCGGAAGGTTCCATGACGGACCGCCAGCTCACGGAATGGCTCGAGGTGCACGAGGCGATCGACATCGAGGAATCCCGGGACATTCCCTTCGGTGAGGACTTCGGCGGCTGGGACTCCAGCTACACCGGCGATCCCATCCCCCTGGAGGAGATGCGCCAGTGGCGCGGCGAGGTGGTCCGCCGGATCCTGGAGCTCGGACCGTCGCGCGTGCTGGAGATCGGCGTCGGCTCGGGCCTCCTCCTGGCCAAGGTGGTGGACTCCGTCGAGGAGTACTCGGGCATCGACCTCTCCCCGACGGCGATCTCGCTGCTGGAAGCCCACATCCGCCGCGAGGGCCTCACCGGCAAGGTGAATCTGCGCAGCCGGCCTGCGCACGTCACGGACGGGCTGCCCGCCGGGCACTACGACACCGTGGTGATCAACTCGGTGGTGCAGTACTTCCCCAACGGCGCCTACCTGCGGCAGGTCATCGAGCAGGCACTGGACCTGCTGGTGCCCGGCGGCCGGATCTTCATCGGCGACGTACGCCGCGCGCGGACCTTGCGCGCCTTCCACACGGCGATCCAGGCGGGCCGCGCCGAGAACGGCCGGCGGGACACGGTCGCCCTGGCGGCCGCGGTCGAGCGCGCCACCCTCCTGGAGCGTGAACTGGTCATCGACCCGGACTTCTTCACCACTTTGGCCGCCGAGAGCGGCGGGAAGATCGGTGCGGTCGACATCCGGCTCAAGCAGGGCGCGCCGCACAACGAGCTGATCCGGCACCGCTACGAGGTGGTGCTGCACAAGGCCCCGGTGGCCGCGGACTCCTTCGCCGCGCTGCCGGAGCTGGCGTGGGGCGTTGCCGAGGGCCTGACGGACCTCACCGCCCTCGGCGCCCGGCTCGGGGAACACGAGGGTCCGGTCCGGATCACCGGGATCCCCAACGCCCGGCTCGTCGGGGAGGTCGCCGCGGCCGATGCCCTGGCCGAGGGGGCGCCGCTCGACGAAGTGAGGGCGCGGCTGGCGTACCTGCCGGACCACGCGGTGGACCCCGAGCAGGTGCACGCCTGGGGCCGCGGCGGCGGGCGTACCGTACACACCACCTGGTCGCGGGGCGAGGCCGACACCTTCGACGCCGTCGTCCTGCCCGCGGGCCCGGGCGCGGGCCCGGGCTCGGCCGCCTTGGTGCCGCCGCCGGCCGACGTGTACCTGCCGCCGACCGAGTCCCGGCCCTGGCAGTCGATGGTCAACGACCCCACGGGGGCTCGCCGTACGGGTGAGCTCGCGGTGTCGCTGCGACGCCATGTCGCGCGGTTGCTGCCGGACCACATGGTGCCGAGCGCCGTCGTCGTGATGGACAGTCTGCCGCTGACCCCCAACGGCAAGCTGGACCGCAAAGCCCTGCCCGCCCCCGAACTGGCGGGAGAGCTCGCGGGCAGGGAGCCCCGCACCGAGCGGGAGGCGACGCTGTGCGGCCTGTTCGCCGAGGTCCTCGGCATCGAGCGGGTCCGGCTCGACGACAGCTTCTTCGACCTCGGCGGCAACTCCCTGCTGGCGATCCGGCTGGCGTCGCGGGTCCGCGCCGTGCTGGAGGTGGAGCTGCCGGTCCGCGCGCTCTTCGAGGCGCCGACCGTCGCGGCGCTCGGCCCCCGGCTGGGGGTCGAGGACCGGGAGGCCGGCCTCGGCGTACTGCTGCCGCTGCGGACCACGGGCAGCCGGCCGCCGCTCTTCTGCGTCCATCCGGCGGGCGGCCTGGCCTGGCCGTACGCCCGGCTGGTCCAGATGATCGACGCGGACCGGCCGATCTACGGCATCCAGGCCCGCGGTATCACCCGCCCCGACCTGGCTCCGCGCAGCACCGCAGAGATGGCCGCGGACTACGTCGAGCAGCTCCGCTCGGTGCAGCCGGAAGGCCCCTACCACCTGCTCGGCTGGTCCTGGGGAGGCCGTATCGCCCACGAGGTCGCGGTCCGGCTGAAGGGGCAGGGCCAGGAAGTCGCCCTGCTGGCGGTCATGGACGCGCACCCGGCCGCCCCCGAGGGGGCGCGGGCGGGGGAGGAGGAGTTCGTTTCCTACATCCTCTACGAGCTGGGTCTGGACCAGAGCGTCCTGGGACAGGACCAGCCGCCGACCTTCGACCGGCTGCGGGATGTGCTCGCCGACAGTGGCTCGCCGCTGGCCGCGGTGGTGGCCGACAGCGGTTCGGCCCTCTCCAGCCTGGACGAGGCCACGCTCCGGGCGCTGTTCGAGGTGTACCGCAACACGGCCGGCATCGGATCGGAACCGCCCGCGGCCCCCTTCGACGGCGATCTGCTGCTCTTCACCGCGGGCCTGGAGCCCGGGGCGGCGGCGCTCGGGGACCGGTGGCGCCCGTACGTCGGGAAGCGGATCGAGAACCACGAGATCGAGTGCGCGCACTTGGACATGGCGGACCCCGAGCCGCTGTCCAAGATCGCGGCGGTGGTCGAGAAGCACCTCGCCGCCGTGGCTCTGGACAACGGAGGCCGCAGGTCATGATCTACGAGCATGCTGCCGACATCATCCTGGACGACGTGTTCCTGCACCTGCCCGGCTTCGTCGACCATGCCCGGGTGTTCCTCAAGCTGGAGGGGCTGAACCCGGCCGGTTCGGTCAAGCTGAAGACGGCCCTCGCGCTGGTCGAGGAGGCGGAGAAGAGCGGTGCGCTCGGGCCGGGATCCCGTGTCATCGAGTCCTCGTCCGGGAACCTCGGCATCGCCCTCTCCGTCGTGTGCGCGGCCAGGGGCTACCCGCTGGCCGTGGTGACCGACCCCAACGCGACCCGTCAGTCGATCCGTGTGATGGAGAGCCTGGGCACGGAGGTGGTCGAGGTCACCCAGCGGGACGCCAACGGCGGCTACTTGCAGACCAGGATCGACTACATCCACCAGCGGCTCTCGGACCAGACGGACCTCTTCTGGCTCAACCAATACGCCAACCCCGCCAACGTGAGCGCCCACCGCGACTGGACCGCGCGGGCCATCCACGAGGGTCTCGGACACGTCGACGCCCTGTTCGTCGGGGCGGGCACGACCGGGACCCTGATGGGGTGTGCCGAGTACTTCGCGCACCACAGCCCGCACACCCGGATCATCGCGGTGGACTCCGTCGGCTCGGTCACCTTCGGCCGGGCGGCGCCCCGCTTCATCCCGGGGCTGGGCACCAGCCGGTTGCCGGAGATCTACCGCGATACCGGCACGTTCGAGAAGGTGCTGATCGAAGAAGTCGACACCATCGCGACGTGCCGGCTCGTCGCCGCCCGGTACGGGCTGCTGGCCGGCGGCTCCACGGGGACCGTGCTGGCCGCCGTACGGCATCTCGGCCCGACGCTGCCGGCCGGTGCGCGGATCGCGGCGATCTCCCCGGACATGGGCGACAAGTACGTGGACACGGTCTACTCCGACACCTGGGTCGCCGACCGGTACACCGAGTGCGCCGCGCTGACGTCTCTGGACACCTTGTCCACGAGGTGAACGCGTCGATCCCGCGTCGATCCGCCCTCCCCGCTCCTCCTGCCCCCGTCGTCACTCACTCCCGACATGAATCAGGAACACAGAACCAATGGCGAACTTCAGCGTCGTTCCCGGGGCCGTAGTGTCCGCGATCCTCGGCGACTCGCACAAGGACGTACTACGCATCGTTGCCGAGACCTATGTGGCCCATGAGCAGGGCCAGTCGGTGAACCCCGACAGCTACTTCCTGCGGTTCCCCGAGAAGCCCGACGCCCGCGTCATCGCGCTGCCCTCCTACCTGGGCGGCAACGTCGACACCATTGGCCTCAAGTGGATCGCCAGCTTCCCGGACAACATCCGCCAAGGGCTGCCCCGCGCTTCGGCGACCCTCCTGCTCAACGACTACGCGACGGGCTATCCGCTGGCCTGCCTGGAGGCGGCCAGCATCAGCGCTTCCCGTACGGCCGCCTCCGCGGCCGTCGCAGCCGCCGAACTGCTCCCGTCGGACGAGCCGGTACGCGTCTCCTTCATCGGCGCCGGCGTGATCGCCCGCACCATCCTGGACTACCTGGACGCCCACGGTGTGCGGGTCGCGGATGTCCTCGTCCACGATCTGGACGCCGCCAGCGCGGGGCACCTCACCGCGCACGCCGACGCACGCCTCGGCGTGCCGACTGCCACCGGAAGCCTCGCCGAAGCCCTCACCCGCGACCTCGTCGTCTTCGCCACGACGGCTGCCACTCCGTATGTGAGCGGCGACACGCCACTGCGCCCCGGCCAGGTTGTTCTCAACGTCTCGCTGCGTGACCTGGAACCCGAGCTGCTCCTGAAGACGAACAACGTGGTGGACGACGTCGACCACTGCCTCAAGGCGCACACCTCGCCCCACCTGGCCGAACAGCTCACGGGAAACCGGGACTTCATCGACGGCACGCTGGGCGCCCTGCTCCAGGGCCAGGTCTCCCTGGACCCGGCCAAGGCAACCGTCTTCTCACCTTTCGGCCTCGGCATCCTCGACCTGGCGGTGGGCCACCACATCCTGGCCGAGGCACGCCGCCGCGGTACCGCCGTCGACATCCCCGACTTCATCGGTGAGACGACCCGCTGGTAGCAACGCCCCATCGGGAGGTGGGGGCGGAGGGCGTCGCGGTCACGGCCACGGCGGCGGTGAAGCCCGGGGGGACGGCCACGTTCGTCAGGGACCAGCCCGGCACACCGTTCGCCGGTGTGTCCCCGGTGCCGACGTAGTCGAGGGCCAGGCCCCGGGCGAGACCGATGCCCAGACCCTTGAGGTACGCCTCCTTGCGGACCCAGACGCGGCCGAAGGCCTCGGGGCGTTCCGCCGGGTCCAGGGCCTCCAGCTCCGCGGCCTCCCGCGGGTGCAGCTGCCCGGCCAGCTCGCGCACGGCCGATGCCGGGGGCAGCCTCTCCACGTCGGCTCCCACCGGCACCGGGCCCAGCGCGACCAGCGCGAGCCGGCCGCTGTGCGACAGGGAGAAGTGGACGGGCCCGTCCTCGGACACCGGCCGCCCGTGGGGGCCGCCGCACGAGGGGCAGGGCGCGCGGGTGATCCGTACCCGGCCCGGGGCGAGGTCCAGCCAGGAGCCGAGCAGCAGCCGCAGCGCCACGTGGGAGGCCACGTAGCGGCGCCGGTCCTCTTCGCGTACGAAGGCGGCCGCCCGCCGGTGCTCGGCCGGGTCCAGGACCTCGGGGGCCAGCCGGGCCGCCGCACCGTCCTGCTCGTCGGTGTCGACCAGCCAGACGGCCGTCGAGGCGGCCGATGGCGCGGCCGTCGACGCGGCCGACGGCGACTGCGCAGCGGGCGGGGGCTTCGAACCGATCGTGAGGACGCGGGGCTTGAGCACGATCGATCGTTCTCCTCGTACGGCGTGGCACGGTGCGGCGCCGGCTGTCGGCAGGGCCGGCTGGGTGGTGTCAGTGTGCCGCGTTCCTCACGAGCATGGCGATCTTCCCGACCGCGGCGGACTCGTCCTTCGCCGCCTGGTCGGCGCGCGACCCCCGGCGCGCCGACGCCCTCGGCTCCTTGGTGCACCGCTCCTTCATCGCGCCTCGCCCGTCATCCCCACGCGCCGGCGATCTGGCGGGTCGTGGCGTTGAGCCGGTTGAACATGTTGGTGACACCGATCATCAGGACGATCGCGGCCAGCTGCTTCTCGTCGAAGTAGGTGGCGGCCGTGTCCCAGATCTCGTCGCTCACCGCGTCGGGACGGTCGGCCAGCCGGGTCGCGGCCTCGGCGAGCAGCAGGGCCGCCCGCTCCTCCTCGGAGAAGTACGGGGTCTCGCGCCAGGCGGCGACCGTGGCCAGCCGCTCGTCGCTCACGCCGGCCTTGCGGGCCGACTTGGCGCCGCCGTCCACACAGGCGCTGCACCCGTTGATCTGGCTGACCCGCAGGTGCACCAGCTCCAGGATCTGCCCGTCGACGCCTCCGGAGTGCACGGCCTTGAAGATGTCCTGGATGGGCTGCATCGCATCGGACAGGACGACGGCGGGGTTCTGCATGCGGGACTGCATCTCGGTGTGCTCCTCTTCAGGGTTTCCGTTCCCCTCTCGGGGTGTGACTCCATAACAGCCGCACCGGCCCGCCGCGGCGATGGCGGTGGGACACCCTGGGACAGGCGGAACATCCTTGACCAGCGGTTATGGGGCCCGGGATAATTCGGGCGCGGCGGGACGGGAATACGGGGGGAACCGTGGACATGGAACGGCGGACGGCCAAGGCCGACCCGCAGGACGAGCTGGCCGCACGCCTGAGGCTGCTCCAGGAGTTGTCCGGGCTCGGGGTACGGGCCCTCGCGAGGGACGCGGGACTGAGCTCCTCCTCGCTCTCGCGCTACCTCAGCGGCCAGACCGTGCCGCCCTGGTCCGCGGTGGTCGCCCTCTGCCAACTGGTCAAACGCGATCCGCGCCCGCTGCGCCCCCTCTGGGAGCTGGGGTCCGCCAACCCGCTGCCGGCGCCCCCGAAGGCCAGCCGCCAGGTCCAGCCGAGGCCCCGTAA
This sequence comes from Streptomyces sp. AP-93, assembly GCF_022808175.1. Classification (GTDB taxonomy): domain Bacteria; phylum Actinomycetota; class Actinomycetes; order Streptomycetales; family Streptomycetaceae; genus Streptomyces. The sequence goes on from NZ_JALGBX010000020.1 coordinate 157,948, forward strand.
CGATCTGCCGCGCGACGCGGCCGACTTCACCGGACGCGAGGCCCAACTCGCCGCCGTGCTCGCCGCGGTGGACAGTCACCGGGGTGTCGCCGTCGACGGCATGGCGGGCGTGGGCAAGACCTGCCTGGCGGTGCACGCCGCGCACCGCCTCGCCGCCGACTACCCGGACGCCCAGCTCTACGTGGACCTGCACGGATTCACCGAGGGCCGGGACCCCCTCGATCCCGACTCCGCGCTGCGGATGCTGCTCGGGGCGCTCGACGTGCCGTCCGAGAGGGTCCCGCAGGAGGGCCTCGAACAGCTCGCGGCCTGCTGGCGCGCGGAACTGGCCGGCCGGCGGGCCGTCGTGGTCGTCGACAACGCGGCCGACGCGGACCAGGTCCGCCCGCTGCTGCCCGGCGCCGGCGACTCGGTCGTCCTGATCACGAGCCGCAACCGGCTGATGGGCCTGGACGAGGTGCCCCCGGTGTCGCTGGACGTGCTCAGCCCGCGGGAGAGCGCGGAGCTGCTGGCCCGGGCCAGCGGCGACCCCGGCGGTCCCGGCGGCCGGCTTGCCCGCGAGCCGGAGTCGGCCGCCGAGGTGCTGCGGCTGTGCGGCCACCTGCCGCTGGCCCTGCGGCTGGCCGCGGCCCGGCTGCGGCACCGGCCGGGCTGGACGGTGGGCATCCTCGTGGAGCGGCTGACGGAGGGGGCCAGCGAGTTCGACACCGCCTTCGCCATGTCCGTACGGCAACTGGACCGGGGCCAGGCCCGGTTGTTCCGGATGCTGGGCATGCTGCCCGGCGGCTCCTTCGACGCGTACGCGGCCGCGGCGCTGGCGGACGTGACCCTGCACGGTGCCCGGGAGATGCTGGAGGACCTGGTCGACGCGCACCTGGTCCAGCAGCCGACGGCGGGCCGCTACCGGCTCCACGACCTGGTGCACCAGCACGCGCGCGGCGCCTGCGCGCAGCAGGACTCCGAGGCCGAGCGGGAGCGCGCACTGGGACGCTTCCTCGACTACTTCGTGCACGCGGCGGCCGCGGCCGACGCCGCGATGCCGGTGCTCTCGCCCGGACGGCCGCCCACCGCGGGCAGGCCTCCGGCGGCCCTGCCGCGGTTCGCCGACAAGAACGCGGCCTGCTCCTGGCTCGTCTCGGAGTACGAGACGATGATCGCCGCCTTCGAGACGGCGGTCGCCGTCGGTGCGGACGCGCACGTGTGCGAGCTGCCGCGCTTCCTGCGCGCGTACTTCGCCCGGCGCTGCGGTACGACCCACCTCAACCACCTCTTCGAGCGCTCGCTGGCCGCAGCCGAACGCCTGGGAGATCCGCTGCGCCTGGCCGAGGCCTACAGCGACCTGGGCTTCGCGCGCTACAACGCGGGCCGGATGGCCGAGGCCGCAGCCGCGTACGAGGCGGCCGGACTGCGGGTGACACAGACCGGGGACACCCGCTCGGAAGCCGAACTGGCCCTGCGCCGCGGCTACCTGAGCTGGGACCGGGCGAGCGCCGAGGAGCCGCTCGAACTGTTCCGGCTGGCCGGGAAGCTGTACGGGGAAGCCGGGCTCCCGGCGGGCGAGGCCCACGCGGCCGCTTCGGAGGCCTGGGCGCTGCTCCAGCTGGGAGACCGCGAGGAGGCGGCGCGGCGGGCCCGGGAGGTACTGGACGTCTCCCACCCGGACCCCGCGTGGCCGCCCACCCTGACGGCCCGCATCACCCTCGGCGTGGCCATCGCCGCGGAGGCGCCCGAGGAGGCGTCGGAGCACCTGCACCGGGCGCTGGCACTGGCTCGCGAGGACGGGCACGTGAACAACGAGGCGTGGTCCCTCAACTGCCTGGGCGTCGGGCTGCGCCGGATGGGCCGGTACGAGGAGGCCCTGGCCAGCCACCGGGAGGCGTTCGCGCTGCTGGACGAGCTGTTCGAGGAGCACTGGAAGGTCCGCTTCCTGGGCGGCTACGCCGAGACCTGCCGGCTCGCGGGACTGCCCGAGGAGGCCCTGCGCCTGCACCGGCAGACGCTGGAGCTGGCCCCCGGGCTCGGCTACCGGCACGAGGAGGCGCTGGCCCACGAGGGCATCGCGGTCCTGCTCGAGGACACGGACCCGGCCGCGGCCGCCGAGCACCGCACGGCGGGCCGCTCCCTCCTGGAGGAGCTCGGCGCGGGGGCGCGCTGAGCGGATCGCCCTGAAGCTGTCGAGGGGCTCCGGCCGGGCCTGACCCCGTCGTTTCACGTCCGGCCCGAACACGGCTGCGCCCCACCCCCCCCCGTACGGCCGGGAGGCGGGGCGCAGCAGCGGGCGGAGCGGTCAGGACACGCTGGCGCGGACGCTGTCCCCGATCAGCCCGTCGGTGTACGTCACCGTCTTCGCGGTGAAGACACCCTTGCCGGTGATCGTGCCGGTGATGTTCTCGCCCGGCGCCAGCTCGACGGTGTCCATCTGGTTCTCGTCGGCCGCGAGTTCGGCCACGTGCTTGGTGCCGTTGGTGTCGGTGATCGTGAAGTACAGCGGGTTCACGTTGATCGCCTTCGAGCTGTTGTTGGTGACCGTCACCGACACGCTCGTGTAGTCGCTGCCGTCCGCGAGGATGCTCTTCTTGAACTTCGTGTTCTTCGCGACCACGACGACCGCGGCCTTCTTCTCCGGCTTCGCCGACGGCGCGGCCTCCGGGGCCTTCGCCGGGGCGGACGACGCGGCCGGAGCCGGTGCCTGCGAGGCGGGTTCCTTCCCCGCCTTCGGGCTGCTCTCGCCGCCGAGCAGCGCCCCGACGATGCCGATGAGCACGAAGAGGCCGATGATGCCGAGGCACGAGAACCCGACGATCTTTCCGGTGCTGTTCTTCTTCGGCTGCTGGGGAGCGGGCGGGTGGCCCCAGCCGGGCTGCTGAGACGGTCCAGGCTGCGGGTACCCGTACCCGTACCCGGGCTGGGGCTGCGGGTCAGGTTGCTGACCGGGCGGCGGGAACTGGTTGGACATGCGGGACCCCCACGGGACTTGTGCGAATCAGGTCACCGTATGGGCACATGGGTGCGCATGGGGTGCGGTGTCCGAACTGTGATACTCGCATCTTCAACTACCGGCCCCTGCCCGGCCGGCGTTCGTGGCTCCTGCCGGATTCACCTGGCCCCTGTGCGTGTCGGTGTTCGTGTGTCAGAACGACCCCGGCGCATGTGAGTTCTGGGACCCGGCGTCCGGGGCGAGTCGGGTCTACGTCTTTCCCAGGGAGGAGCTCCAGCCGGTGGCCGTGCCCGAGACGGGACTGGCCTGCCCCTCTTGCGCCGGCACGACGGAATTCGCGGCACATCTGGAGGAAGGGATCTCCGCGCGGACCGCGATGAACCTCGGCGGGCAGCTGGGCTACGTCTTCGTCTGCCGCGCTTGCCGCGAAGGCGTCTTCCTCACGGACTGAGCACACCGCACCGCACCGCAGCCGGGCGCTCCGCTACGGGGTCTGCGGCGGGTGACCGCGCGGTCCTGAGGTGGACCGGTTCCGGTCCTCACCGGCCGTTGCCGACCCGTTCCTCCCGGTGTCTCCCCGTGCCTCCCGGTGCCGCCGCCCGCCCGGTGGCGCGTTCACCCGCGGTCCACCCGGGGGCCGGGCGCCCGCCGGGTCCGGCGGTGGGGATTGTCAGCCGGGCGTGATGTGATGGAGGCATGATCGATGAATTCCTCGCCCGGAACCTGTCCGACGTCGACGAAGCCGTTCGCAAGGCGGCGGCGATCGAGATCATGCCGAGATTCCGCCAGCTCGCCGACCACGAGGTGGACCAGAAGAGCGGCCCGCACGACCTGGTGACCGACGCCGACCGCATGGCCGAGGAGTACCTCACGGCCGCCCTGACCCGGCTGCTGCCGGGATCGGCGGTGGTGGGCGAGGAAGCGGTGCACGCCGACCCCGGGGTGTACGGGGCGCTGCGCGCCGACGCCCCGGTGTGGATCGTGGACCCCGTCGACGGGACCCGGCAGTTCGTGCACGGGGACGCGGCGTTCTGCACCCTGGTCGCCCTCACGCACCGCGGGGAGCTCCTCGCCTCCTGGACCTTCGCCCCGGCGCTGGAGGAGATGGCCACCGCCGTGCGCGGGCAGGGCGCGTACGTCAACGGCGAGCGGATCCTGAGCGGCTCGCCGCAGCCCGGCGCCGAGCTGCGGGTCGCGACCGCGCACCCGCTCTACACCACCGAGGAGGAGCGCCGGATCCTGGCGCGCCTCGACGTCCCCGGCGTGGCCTCCCGCGCGTGCGGTTCGGCGGGCCTGGAATACCTGAAGGTGGCCCGGGGAGAGATGGACGGGCTGGCCTTCAACTGGCCCTCGGCCTGGGACCACGCGGCCGGGCTGCTCCTGGTCGCCGAGGCCGGCGGCTCCCAGAGCACCGTCGACGGGGTCCCCTTCCGGGTGGACCGGGACAACGCGCTGCCGTTCGCGGTCGGCCGGGACGAGGCCACGGCCGTACGGATCCGGGAGCTGCTGCGGGGCGAGTGAGACGGCGGCCGGGCCCGCGCCCGGCACCACGGCCCCGGCCCACGGCCGAGCCCGACGCTCATCCCGGAGCGAACGGAGTCGGCGCGGATCGCGGAGCCGCCTATGGACAGGCGCAATACCCTGGGTGCGGTGACGCCGCCGGACGAAGGAGTCGCAAGTGCCGTCGATCCTCGATGCGGTCGTGGTGGGGGCCGGGCCCAACGGGCTCACGGCCGCCGTTGAACTGGCCCGGCGCGGCTTCTCGGTGGCCGTCTTCGAAGCCGCGGACACCGTCGGCGGCGGGGCCCGGACCGAGGAGCTCACCCTCCCCGGCTTCCGGCACGACCCCTGCTCGGCGGTGCACCCGCTCGGCGCCGGTTCCCCCGTCTTCTCCACCATGCCGCTGAAGCGGTACGGGCTGGAGTGGCTGCACGCCCCGCTGCCCATGGCGCACCCCTTCGACGACGGCACGGCGGCCGTGCTCTCCCGCTCCGTCGCGGAGACGGCAGCGTCCTTCGGCCCCCGCGACGCGGGCACGTACCGGCGGCTGGTGTGGCCGTTCCTCGGCAAGTGGGACACCCTCGCCCGGGACTTCATGTCGCTGCCGGACACCGCGCTGCCCCGTGACCCGCTCACCCTCGCCCGCTTCGGGCTGGCCGGGCTGCCGCCCTCCACCTGGCTGCTGAGCCGCTTCCGCGACGACCGCGCCCGCGCCCTGTTCGCCGGGCTCGTCGCGCACGTCATCGCCCCGCTCGGCGGGATCGGGACCAGCGCCGTCGGCCTGGTCTTCGCCCTCGCCGCGCACGCGAACGGCTGGCCGATGCCGCGCGGCGGCTCGCAGTCGATCTCCGACGCCCTCGCCGGGTACCTGCGCGACCTCGGCGGGACCGTCCACACCGGGTTCGAGGTCAAGCGGCTCGACGACCTGCCGCCGGCCCGGGCGTACGTCTTCGACACCTCCCCGACGGCGCTGGCCCGCATCGCCCGCCTGGGCCGGGTCTACGACGGCTACCGCTACGGCGCCTCCGTGTTCAAGCTGGACTACGCCCTGGACGGCCCCGTCCCCTGGACCGCCGAGGAGCCGCGCCGGGCCGGCACCGTACAGATCGGTCCGCGCACCCGCGACATCGACGCGGCCCTGCAACTGGCCTCCGGCGGGCGCGTCCCGCGCACCCCCTTCCTCATCGCCGCCCAGCCCAGCCTGGTCGACCCCGGCCGGGCACCCGAGGGCAAGCACACCTTCTGGGTGTACGGGCACGTCCCGGCGGGCTGGGACGGCGACCTCACCGAAGCCGTCGAGCGCCAACTGGAGCGCTTCGCGCCGGGGTTCCGCGACCTGGTGCTCGCCCGCGCCACGGCGGGCCCGCCGCAGCTCGCCGCCCGCAACCCCAACTACGTCGGCGGCGACATCGCCTGCGGAGCCGCCTCCGGGCTCCAGCTCCTGCTGCGCCCCAAGCTCACCCTGTCCCCGTACAACACGGCCCACCCGGCCGTGTTCCTGTGCTCCTCGGCCACCCCGCCCGGCCCCGGCGTGCACGGCATGTCGGGCCACAACGCGGCCAAGGCCGTCTGGCGCCACCTGCGCCGCAAGGGCGCCTGAGGGGGCACACACGCCTGGAGGACTACCCGAAAGCGGCCTTGTGGGGGCCGATCGAGGGGTCGAGTTCGTGGAGCATCTTCCGGGCGTCCTCCAGGATCCCGGCGGTGCACAGGACCCGCCAGTCCGCGTAGCCGGGGGACTGCGCCAGCGCGGTCCGCAGGAAGCAGGTCTCGGCCTCGCCGAGCAGCTCCGCCAGGCGGGCCCGCACCTCGGGCGACGGGGCATCCTCCCGCACATGTACGCCGGCCAGGTCGCCCAGCATCGCGGCGAGCGCGGCCAGTACCGCGTCCAGCCCGGCGGGGAAGTCCGCCTGACGGGGCAGCAGGTGCTCGTCGTGCTGCGCCCAGTGCAGGGCGGGCGGGCGGCCTTCGCGGAAGGTCAGGTTGTACAGGCCGCGGGTGATCCCCCGGACCTGGTGGCCGACGTGGTCGAGGCAGTGGGTGGCTTCGGCGAGCCGGTCCAGGCGGGGCCGCGCGAGCCGTCCGCGCGGCCGCCAGCGGATCGCGTCCTCCGCCTCGCGGACGGCCTGGCGCACCGTGTCGAGCTCCTTGGACAGGGAGCGGGCACGCCGGACCCAGTCCCCGGTGCGCGCGGACCAGTCGTCCTCGGCCAGGCCCCGGGCGATCTCGGCGAGCAGGGCGGCCATCTGCCGGTTCAGGCGGGCCAGTTCCTCACCGGCGCGGCGGGTGAACCCGGGGGCGGGCAGCGCGATGCCCACGCACGTGCCGACGAGCACGCCGACGACGTTGTCCTCCAGCCGGGCGGCCCCGTACCCGAAGGTGGTGGCGGCGCCCATCACGAGCACGGCGGTGAGCGCGATCTGGTGCATTTGCGAACCGAGGTTCATCACGCGTCCCGCGTACATGCCGGCCAGGACCACCAGGACGACGCTCACCGTGTTCGTGCCGATCGACGCGGTGGCCGCCACGCCGAGCAGGAAGCCGAACAGGATGCCGGCCGCCCGCTGCAGGCTCTTGCGCGCGGTGGCGAAGGGCGTGGTCTGTGCGGCGAGGATGGCGCCGACGGGGGCGAGCGAGGCGGACTCGGAGTGCAGCAGCACGGAGGCGATCCACCAGGCGAGTCCCGCCGAGACCGCGGCGCGCAGGACCATGCTTCCGTCGCCGAAGCCGGCGGTCATCCGGGACCGCAGGCCCGCTGGTGCCACGGTGCTGCCCGATACCTTCACTTTGGGGACCTTACGTCACGAGATCTGGAGCCGGGCTCAGGCGGTTGCGGTGGCACGGGGCTCAGGCGGCTGCGGCGGCAGTGGCGGTGGCGGTGGTGGCGGCAGGGGTCGTGGCAGAGGTCGTGCCCGTCTCCGGCGCGACGCTCCGCGCGGTGACGGCCGTACGGCGGGACCGGGCCCAGAAGGCGAGGGTCGCGCAGACCAGCAGGGCGGCCGTGGTGTCCTGGCCCCAGGCGCCCTGCTCCGTGAGCAGCACGGCGAGGGCGGCGACGAGTCCCGCGGCGGGCAGCGTGAGCACCCAGGACACGAGCATGGCCCGCACGGTCGTCCGGCTCAGGACCCCGCCGGGGGTGGCGAGCCCGGCCCCGGCGACACTGCCGGTGACGGCGTGCGTGGTCGACACCGCGAAGCCCAGGTGCGAGGAGGCCAGCAGTACGGCCGCCGCGCTCGTCTGGGCCACGCAGCCCTGCCGCGGGCCGAGCCGGGTCAGGCCCGTGCCGAGGGTGCGGATGATGCGCCAGCCGCCCGTGTAGGTGCCCAGGGCCATCGTGAGCCCCGCGGCCACGATGACCCACAGCGGGGGCGCGGACCCGGCCGGCATGGAGCCCGCCGTGACCAGCGTCAGCGTGATCACGCCCATGGTCTTCTGCCCGTCGCCGGTGCCGTGCGCCAGGGAGACGAGGGCGGCCGCGAGCACCTGCCCGGCGCGCGCCCCGCGCCCGGCTCCGGTCCCGCGCCCCGCTGCGCCCTCACCACGCTCCGGACCGCGCAGCCGGCCCGCCGCCCGCGTGGCCGCGTACGCCACGAGTCCGCCGATCAGCGGAGACAGGGCGGCGGGGACGAGGATCTTGCCGACCACGGCCGTCCCGTTGACCCCCTGGAGGCCCACGGAGGCGACCGTGGCGCCGATCAGCCCGCCCGCGAGGGCGTGCGAGGAACTACTGGGAATTCCGAGCAGCCAGGTCGCCAGATTCCACAGGACGGCCCCCGCCAGGGCGGCGAGGATGACCGGCGGACGTATTCCGGCGTGCTCGTCGATGATGCCTCCGGAGATCGTCTTGGCGACCGCCACCGAAACGAACGCGCCGGCGAGATTGCACACCGCGGACATGGCCACGGCGACCTTGGGCCGCAATGCTCCGGTGGCGATGGCCGTGGCCACCGCGTTCGCCGTGTCGTGGAATCCGTTGGTGAAGTCGAAGAGCAGGGCCACAGCGATGGTGACCGCGATGAGCGTCGTGGAGGAGTCCATGAGGGCGTGTCTCTGCGCGTCTCTGCGAGTGGAGTGGGACGTCAGAACCATAGGCGCGCCGGACCGGACGAATCGGCCTCCCCGGTGAACGGAAAACGAATAAGGCGGCGTTAAGTATAGGGGCGTAAAAATGCCGGGAAAATCCGTAAAAAATTCCGTCGCGAATTCTGGCGCCGGCCGTGGTGGAAGCGGTGTCCGGGCCTTATGGCCCCCGCGGGGCGGGCCTTTCCGCCTTTTCTTCGACGACAGATGGATCGGCGTCCGATGTAATCTTTGTGTGTGGGGGATTCGGTACGGCCGGTACGAAAGGAGCCCCCATGTCCCTCCCCTTCACCCCCGCCCTCCTCGTACGGGAACGGGCCCGGCCCGACTGGGTGCGCTCGCGCCCCGGCGCCTGGCGCCTGGCGGTTGCCACCGTGTGCTTCGGGGCCTTCATGGGCCAGCTCGACGCCAGCATCGTGACCATGACCTACCCCGGGGTCCGGGCCGAGTTCGGGGTTCCCCTCGCGGGCGTCGAATGGGTCTCGCTGGCCTACCTGCTCACCCTCGTGGCCCTGCTGGTGCCCGTGGGCCGGCTCTCCGACGCCCACGGCCGCAAACTCTCCTACCTCTACGGCTTCGCGCTCTTCACCGCGGCCTCGGCGGCCTGCGGCCTCGCCCCGACCCTCATCGCCCTCATCGGATTCCGGGTGGTGCAGGCGGTGGGCGCGGCCATGCTCCAGGCCAACAGCGTCGCCCTGGTGAAGACCGGCACGCCCGCCGCACGGCTGCGGACCGCGCTCGGCGTCCAGGCCGCCGCCCAGGCCGTCGGGCTGGCACTCGGCCCCACCGTCGGGGCCGCTCTCGTGGCCGGGCTCGGCTGGCGCTGGACGTACTGGATCAACGTGCCCGTCGGGCTGATCGCCCTGGCCGCCGGGCACTACCTGCTCCCGCGCACCCGCGACCGGGCCCCCGTACGGCGCTTCGACCGGGCCGGAGTCCTGTGGCTCGCCACCGCCACCGCCGCCCTGCTCGTCGCGCTCAGCTCCCTGTCGGGACTGCACGTGCCGGCCTGGACCGGACCGGCCGCCGGCGCGGTCGCCCTCGGGGCCACCGCCGCCCTCGTCCGGCAGGAGCGGCGCGCCCCCGCACCCCTGCTCGACCCCGCGCTGCTGAGGACCCCCGGGATCCGGGGCGGGCTCGCGGCGGCGCTGTGCGGATACCTCGTCCTGTTCGGCCCGCTGGTGCTGGTACCCGTACTCCTCCTCGGGTCCGGGTACGGCGTGCTCGCCGCCGGAACGACCCTCACCGCACTGCCCGCCGGATTCGCGCTCGGCGCGGTGGGCGGCGACCGGGCCCTGCCCGCCGCCGTCTGCGACCGGGCGCGCTGCCTGTACGGATCGGCGCTGACCGGCTGCGCCCTGGCCGCCCTGCTCTTCCTGGCGCCCGCGCCCGCGCCGCTCGCCTGCGCGCTCGGCGTACTCGGCCTCGGGCTCGGCCTGTTCGCCCCCGCCAACAACGCCCTCGTGATGCGGGCGGTGCCGAAGGACGCTCCCGGCACCGGCGGCGGCCTGATCAACATGGCCCGCGGACTCGGTACCGCGATCGGCGTCGCCCTCGTCACCCTGGCCCTGCACACGGGCGGCGACGGCGGACACCTCGCGGTGCTGATCCTGCTGGCCGCGGCCGTCGCCATGGCCGTCACGGGGTCCGGGCGCGGCGCGGGCCGAGCCCCGGCCGCGGCGGAGCGCGAGTAGCGTGGTCGGCATGTCACGCATGCCGCGCGCGGTGGACTCCCCGGACTCCCCGGACTCCCCGGATACCCCGGTCACCCCGCCGGGCGGGGGCTCACCCGAAGCCAGGGCGCTGACCGCCGCCGTCACCCGCCTGCGCAGGGCGCTGCGCGCCTCGATCCGTACGGAATACCCCTGGGAACAGCTCCCCATGGCCCAGGTGGAACTCCTCCAGGTCTGCGTCGAACACTCCCCGGTCCGCGTCAGCGAACTCGCCGCCCGCACCCGCCTCGCCCAGTCCACGGTGAGCGGCCTCATCGCCCAGCTCACCATGAACGGGCTGGTCAGCCGCGGGGTGGACAGCGAGGACCGGCGCGCCGCCGCCGTCAGCGCGACCGACAGCGGCCGGCTGCGGCTGGCGGCCTGGACGCGCGCCCACGAACGCCGCCTGGAGCACGCGCTGACGGCCCTGCCCGACGCCGACCGCGCGGCGCTCCACGTGGCCCTGCCGGCCCTCACCCGCCTCGCCGCCCGCCTGGAGGAGGCGGATCAATCAGCGGGCAAATCAGCGGATTGATCAGCGGATAAATCAGCGGTGTGGCCGCAAGGGCCCCGATAGCGTGCGAGCACCCGCGAAGGAAGGAACCCCGATGCCGCGCATCACCCTCGTCCAGGGCGACATCACCGCCGAGAAGGCCGACGCCGTGGTCAACGCCGCGAACTCCTCGCTGCTCGGCGGCGGCGGGGTCGACGGAGCGATCCACCGGCGCGGCGGCCCGGAGATCCTGGCCGCCTGCGAGGACCTGCGCCGCTCGCACTACGGCAAGGGCCTGCCGACGGGCCAGGCCGTCGCCACCACGGCCGGCCGGCTTCCGGCGGAGCACGTGATCCACACGGTCGGCCCGCGATTTACCCACGAGGAGGACCTGTCGGAGCTGCTGGCCTCGTGTTACCGGGAGTCGCTCCGGGTAGCGGACGAGCTTGGCGCTCGTACCGTGGCCTTCCCGGCCATCTCGACGGGCATCTACGGCTGGCCCATGGACGACGGCGCCCGCATCGCTGTGGAAACAGTGAGCGCCGCCGTCACGTCGGTGGAAGAGGTCCGCTTCGTCCTCTTCGATGCCGCGGCGTACGCGGCCTTCCAGGCAGCCCTGGGCTGACCGCGACGAGGTCTGGAGGATCTCGACGACGCGGACGTCAACGGGGTGTGACGTCGACTCCCGCCGCGGCCTTGCGGTCCGAATCAGCCGGCTCCGGACGGCGCGCGGCCGGGAGGGCCGGGGCGTCGTCCCCGGCGCCGGGGAACCACCAGTTGGCGCCACCCAGCAGCCGCATGGACACCGGTACGAGAACCATGCGGACCAGCGTCACGTCGACGACCAGCGCGACGGTCATGCCGATGCCGATCAGCTTCAGGAAGCCGATCCCGCCGGTGGTGAAGGTGGCCACCACGACGATCAGCAGCAGGGCCGATGAGGTGATGATCCCGCCCGTCCGCTGCATCCCGATGGCGATCGAGGAGGTGGCGTCCCCGCTCCGCCGCCACTCCTCGCGGATGCGCGAGAGCAGGAACACCTCGTAGTCGGTCGCGAGTCCGAACAGAAGGACCGTGATCAGGACCAGATTGCTCGCTTCGAGGGGGCGTGCGGTGAAACCGAGCAGGCCGGCCAGGTGCCCGTCCTGGTAGGCCCAGACCAGGACGCCGAACGAGGCGCCGATGGAGACCAGGTTCATCAGGATGGCCTTGAGCGGCAACAGCAGCGACCGGAACGCGGCCATCAGCAGCAGGAAGGTGGAACCGCAGACGAGCAGCGCGAGCAGCGGCAGGCCCTCGGTGATGGCCTTCGACTGGTCCTCGACCTGGGCGGCGAGGCCGGTGACCTGGGCGCCGGGCAGTGTCCTGATGTCCCGCACGAGCTGCCGGGTACCCTCCCCCTGTTCACCGGCCGAGGACAGCACGCGCAGCAGGGTCGCGTCGGGGCCCGTCGCCACGGGTGCGACGGAGGCCACCGATGGCATCGCGCCGACCCGGACGGCGAGGGACGCGGCTGCTTCCGGGGTCCCGTCGGCCATGACGAGCAGCCGGCCGTGGCCACCGCCGGGGAAGTCCGCCGCGAGGCGCTCGGCGACGACGCGGCTGCCGGTTCCGGAGGGCAGCACCCGTTCATCGACGGTCTCGAAGGAGGCGTGCAGGAACGGCGCGGTCAGCACGGCGAGGACTGCGAGGGCACCGAGCCCGTAGCCGGCCGGCCGGCGCATGACGGCGCGAGCGGCCCGGTCCCAGCTCCAGCGGCGGCCCGTACGGGGGCGGTAGGCCGGTGGGCCGACGGGAAGCAGGTCGATCCGGTGTCCCAGTACGGCGAGCACGGCGGGCAGCACGACCAGGGTGCTGAGCATGGCGATCGCGATGGCGGCGCCGCCACCGTAGGCGATGCCGTGCAGGAAGGGCAGCGGGATGGTGAGCAGGCCGGCCAGGGCGAGCAGGACCGTCGATCCGGAGAAGAGGACGGTGCGGCCCGCGGTCGTCATCGTCCGTGAGACGGCGGTGGGGACGTCCGCCCCCGCACTCAGCTCCTCCCGGAACCGGCTGACCACGAAGAGGGAGTAGTCGATGGCGAGTCCGAGACCGACGATGGTGATCACATTGACGGCGAACACCGAGACGTCGGTGACCTGTGTGAGCAGCCGGGTGACGGTGAACGCGCCGAGGACCGAGAGCAGGCCCACGACGAGCGGCATGGCGGCGGCGACCACCCCCCGGAAGATGAACAGCATCAGGAGGGAGAGGATCGGCGTCGCGATGATCTCCGCCATGAGGATGCCTTCGGCGGTCAGCCGGTTGAAATCGGCGAGGGTGGCCTCACGGCCGCCGACGAGTACGCCGACACCCGCCCCGGGCGCCCGCGCCCCGTCCCGCACGGCCTGGAACTGCTCGGCGCGGCTCTTCTCGCCGGTCCCGGTGAGGGTGATCACGGCGTAGGCGGACCGTCCGTCCTCGGCCAGGTGTTCCGACCACTGTTCCGGCGCGCCACCGCCGACGCCCGGCCCGATGTGCGAGGCCACCTGGGCGACCTCGGGGAGCGCGACCAGTTCCCGGATGCTGCGTGCGACGGCTACGGCGGCCGCGGGGTCGGTGACCTTCCCGTCCCCGGTCGCGGAGTACAGCACCACGACGTCGGCGTCCTGCCGCCCGAAGCGTTCCTCGATGTGCCGCGCGGCCGTGGCGCTCGGGCCGCTGGCCGGATAGAAGCCACCGTCGGTCAGCGAGTCGGTGAGGCGGGTTCCCCAGAGCCCGCCGACGAGGACCACGCCCGCGGCGAGGGCGATGACCAGCAGGCGCGTGCGGACGACGAATCCGCCCAGTGAATTCAGCATGGGTGCCTCACGATCGGCGCAGCAGGACGTCGGACTCCCAGTCGAGTCCGGGAAGGCTCGGCGTCACGTCGCCGATGGAGCGCTGGTACGCGTGCAGGCCGTCGGTGAGGGAGTCCGCGCCGAGGATCCCGAACTGGCGTTGCCGATCCGAGGCCCGCCGGATCCGGTCCGCCAGCTGGTGCCGCGCCCACTGGTCGGTGTACTGGTCCAGCTCGGTCCCGGTTCGCCGGGCCGTCCGCGCGACCGCCGCCGACAGCAGTGCCCAGCAGGCGATCTCGCCGCCCAGCGAGGCCAGGATCTGCCCGTTGCGCTGCGCTGCCGGTCCGGTCGACTGCCGCGGGAAGCCACCGGAGACCTCACGGTGGGCGCGCTCGACCGTTTCCAGGGTGGCCTGGCCGTCGAAGTCCGTCACCAGGAGGTCCTCGAGGACGCCCGGGGCACGGCCGAGCCGCGAACCCAGGTGCATGGTCAGCAGCTCGGTCGAGCCCTCGAAGATCCGCAACAGCCTGATGTCACGGAATATCTGGGCCACCTGATTGGTGTCGAGGTAGCCGCGGGCCCCCATGAGCTGGACACACCAGTCGGCCACCTGGAAGGCCAGTTCGGATGAGACGATCTTGCAGGTGGAGTACACCTCGTCGGGCACCTCACGGCCCGCGTCCAGCTCGGCCGCGAGGTGCCCGACCAGGATCTCCACGGCCCGGGTGGCCGCCTGGCAGTCGCTCAGGATCTGCTGGACACGCCCGTTCTCGATCAGCCTTCCGGTGGCGACGGAGCGGCGCAGGACGTAGCGTCCGGCGAGTTGGAGGCACCGCTTCATGACTCCGACGCTCCCGGCGGACAGCAGGCCGCGGCCGGCGTGGAAGGCGCACTCACCGACCTTCATTCCCGCGCCCTCCGGGCCGAGGAGGTCCGCCCGGCGCAGTCGCAGTCCGTTGATGTCGATGGTGTTCTGCGGCAGCCCCCGCATGCCCATCGTGGCGGCCTCGTGGCGCGGGGTGAACCCTTCGCTGCGGCCCTCGACCAGGAAGGCGGTGATGCCCCGGCGGCGGCCGTCCTCGTCCACCAGCCGGGCCAGCAATGTGATGTGGCCGGCCCAGGACCCGAGGCTGGTCCAGGCCTTCGTCCCGTCGACGACGTAGCCGTCGGCGGTCCTGCGGGCGGTGGTGGCGATGGCGCGCACGTGGGATCCCGCGCCGGGTTCGCTGGAGGCGATGGTGGCCAGCGAGCGGCCCGTGGCCAGCAGGGGCAGCACGGCGGATTTGACCCGCGGGTCCGCGAACCGGCGGATGGGCGTCACCCCGACCGCGTTGTGCACGCCCACCACCAGACCGAGATTCAAGTCGATGGCGGCGGCCTGTTCGATGACGCGCCAGGCGTCGCGGTAGGAGAGCTGCTGGCCCCCGAATTCCTGCTCGACCTGAAGTCCGAAGAGCCCGGCGTTGCCGTAGTCGAGAATCGCGCCGGGGGTGACCGTTCTACGGTCGTCCATCACGGCCGAGTTGATCCGACGGGCCCCGTGCTCCCGGAGGAATTCGATCATCCGGTCGGCACGTGCGGAACTCTCGGTGGGCGCGGTTTCCCCAA
Organism: Streptomyces sp. AP-93; assembly: GCF_022808175.1. Classification (GTDB taxonomy): domain Bacteria; phylum Actinomycetota; class Actinomycetes; order Streptomycetales; family Streptomycetaceae; genus Streptomyces. The sequence goes on from NZ_JALGBX010000020.1 coordinate 173,098, forward strand.
CCCGGTCAAACTGCTCGATGGTCACGGTCCGGCTTTCTACCGGTCCGCGCTGCCTCCGGACAACTTCCTCACTCCAAAGGGTTGTTCATGAATTGTCCAGAAGCCGCCCTCTGGCGGACATGGGCGCCTGGAGGCGGTGACCTACCTGCGGCGTACCGCGACACGTACCAGCGCCCGGAGCGCGGTGGCGTTGATCAGGGCGCCGACCAGGAGCGCACCGTAGAAACCGAACCCCGCCCACGGCCTCGGGCTGTCCGCGGTAGTCGACTTGGACGGCCGATCGCCCATGGCCGCCCAAGTCGGCTCGGACTGCCGTGACCCGCTCGGGAGCGCCTGCGTGCAGCCGCTGCCGGCCGTCGTCGAAGCCGGCCCCTACCGGTTCTCCGCCGGCTTGCGCAGTTCTTCGCCGACCTGGACGGCATCGTCAAGGAGTTCCAGTGGACGGGCGTGGACTGGGGCGCCGACAAGAACGTTCTCGGCATCGTGCTGGAGATGCCGAACGCCGAGCTCACGGCCACCCCGGCAGCACTCCAGCACTTCGGCGACTATGCCACGCAAGCCGCCGAGCAGGCACTGCGTACCGTTCTGCCGGACATCCTGCGCTACGACCGCGACAGGCCCTCCGCCTACCCCAACGGTCGAACCCTTCGTCGAGACGGCTTCGGTGGCGGACCGACCTGCCCGGCGACGTGTTGTCCGGCCTTCGCCAGGTGGGGCCGGTACGTTCGTCTTTACCGGCAGAATGTCACATCTCTTCGCTATTGGTGCCATCCCGGCAGAAGAGCCAGACGGTGACATTCGACCCCATGAGAGCCGCATGCGTCCGCGAGGGAAGAGGTCACCGTGTACTACGGCAGCGGGAACTACGAGGCGTTCGCGCGTCCGCGCAAGCCTGAGGGGGTGGAGCGGAAGACGGCCTGGTTCGTGGGCTCCGGAATCGCTTCGCTCGCCGGCGCCGCCTTCCTCATCCGCGACGGACACATGAGCGGCGACAGGATCACCGTCCTGGAACAGCAGAAACTTCCGGGGGGCGCGCTGGACGGCATCAAGGAGCCGGAGAAGGGCTTCGTCATCCGCGGCGGCCGCGAGATGGAGGACCACATGGAGTGCCTGTGGGACCTGTTCCGGTCGATCCCCTCGATCGAGATCGAGGGCGCGTCGGTCCTCGACGAGTTCTACTGGCTGAACAAGGACGACCCCAACTTCTCCCTGCAGCGGGTCACCGAGAACCAAGGTCAGGACGCTCACACCGACGGGCTGTTCGCCCTCAGCGACCGTGCGCAGAAGGACATCCTGAGGATCTTCCTCGCCACTCGCGAGGAGATGGAGGGCAAACGCATCAACGAGGTCTTCAGCCGAGACTTCCTGGACAGCCATTTCTGGCTGTACTGGCGCACGATGTTCGCCTTCGAAGAATGGCACAGCGCCCTGGAGATGAAGCTGTACCTGCACCGCTTCGTGCACCACGTGGGCGGTCTTCCCGACCTGTCCACTCTGAAGTTCACCAAGTACAACCAGTACGAGTCGCTCGTGCTCCCGCTGACCCGGTGGCTGGTCGGCCAGGGAGTGACCTTCCAACTCGACACCGAGGTCACCGACATCGGCTTCGACATCACCTCGGACCGCAAGCAGGCGACCCGCATCCACTGGATCTCCGCCGGAGAGGTGGGGGGATGCGACCTCGGCGCGGACGACCTCGTCTTCACCACCATCGGTTCCCTCACCGAGAACTCGGACAACGGTGACCACCACACCGCGGCCCGCCTGGACGAGGGCCCGGCCCCGGCATGGGATCTCTGGCGGAAGATCGCGAGCCACGATGATTCGTTCGGCCGCCCCGAGGTGTTCTGCGGCAACATTTCCGAGAGCAAATGGGAGTCGGCCACCGTCACCACACTCGACTCGCGGATCCCGAGACTGATTCAGAAGATCGCCAAACGCGACCCGTTCAGCGGCAAGGTCGTGACCGGTGGCATCGTTACCATCAGGGATTCCAGCTGGCTCATGAGCTGGACGGTCAACCGGCAGCCCCACTTCAAACAGCAGCCGGCCGACCAGATCGTCGTGTGGCTCTACGGGCTGTTCACCGACCGGCCCGGCGACTACGTGAAGAAGCCGATGCAGGACTGCACCGGGGAAGAGATCACCCAGGAGTGGCTCTACCACCTCGGCGCCCCCATCGACGAGATCGCTGAACTCGCGGCGAACGGCGCTACGTGCGTGCCGGTGATGATGCCCTACGTCACCGCCTTCTTCCTGCCGCGCCGGGCCGGAGACCGCCCTGACGTGGTACCCGGGGGAGCGGTGAACTTCGCGTTCATCGGCCAGTTCGCCGAGACCACCCGTGACACGATCTTCACCACCGAGTACTCCGTACGCACGGGCATGGAAGCCGCCTACCAACTGCTCGGCATCGACCGCGCCGTACCGGAGGTGTTCAACTCCACCTACGACATCCGCAGACTGCTGGAAGCCGCCGGCCGGCTGCGGGACGGCGAGACACTCCACCTGCCAGGCCCCGAGATCCTTCGCAAGCAACTGCTGCGCAAGCTGGACGCGACCGAGATCGGCGAACTCCTGACGGAATTCGGCCTCATCCCCAGCACCAAATAGCCAGGGGCGACGGTCGAGGCTGACATCCACGCGGGTGTGACGAAGATGGGGGTCAGCCGCGGGCCTCTGGACGTCTCCAGAAGGCGGTGCGGCTCTTTCCGGTATTCCGGTGTATTGATGAATTTCCTCCCTATAGGGCAGGGTCCCGGACGTAAGCTGAAGGAGACCCGCGTCGTGCTCGGTACGAGCCCGGCGGAAGGTGGATGCGATGACCGCATGGCCGATTTCACGAGGGCCCGGTGCCACGACCTGGGCACCCGAGACGGTCACGACCGACCCGTACAACGCCCAGACGCCGTCGGCCGCGCTGGCCGAGCCGGTTACGCCCGTGGGCGCCTTCTTCGTACGCGATCACTTCGGCATCCCGCGGACGACACTCCGCCGGTGGCGGCTGCGGCTCGGCGGCGCCGCGGCCGAGCCCTTCGACCTCGGCTACGACGAGCTGCTCGCGATGGAGCACCGGGAACTGGACGTCGTACTGGAATGCGCGGGCAACGGCCGCAGTCTGATGACACCCCGCCCGCCGGGCCTGCCGTGGAGCCAGCAGGCGGTCGGCTGTGCACATTTCGCGGGCGTGCCGTTCCACTCCCTTGCCACCCGGGCCCGGATCGAGCCGGCGGCCATGGAAATCGTCTTCACCGGAGCCGACTCCGGCACGGTGCACGGCCGCCGGACGGCCTTCGAGCGCAGCCTCCCGCTCGCCGTGGCCCTCCACCCGGACACCCTCCTCGCCACCCACATGAACGGCGAGCCGCTCGCACCCGAGCACGGGGCGCCGGTCCGCCTGGTGGTCCCCGGCCGGTACGCGGTCGCCGACGTGAAGTGGCTGGTCGAGGCGCGAGCCGTCACGGAGCCGTTCACCGGGGTGTTCCAGGCTGAGGAGTACGTCTACGTCGCGTCGCGCGGCACCCCCGAGGGGCCCGTGACGACGGTGCGGGTCAAATCGCTCATCACCGAACCCGAGCCGGACACGGCCGTCCGCCGCGGTCACGGGACCGTCGTACGGGGCCGGGCCTGGTCGGGCGACGGGGCGCCCGTGCGACGGGTCGAGGTGCGGGCCGAGTGCGAGGACGACGACGGTGACGAGGGTAAAGGCGGAGACCGGGACTGGCGCGACGCCGTGCTCGAGCCGTCGACCGGGCCGTACGCCTGGACGGGTTGGTCCCACCGGTGGACGCCGCAGCGGCCCGGCCTGTACCGGCTGTTGGCCCGCGCAACCGACGAGCACGGTGACACCCAGCCGCCACGGGCGCCGTGGAACGCCCGTGGGTACGGCTGCAACCCCGTGGCATCCGTCGAGGTGGTCGTCGTATGAGGGTCTCAGGAGACGGTGCGCGCCGCAGGGAACACGGCAGGGGAACGACGATGCCGCAGGGTGATGGAAATGAACGAGATCGAAGTCATGACCACCGCGTCACTCGGTGACAACAGCTATCTCCTCGTGAGCGGCGACGAGGCCGCGCTGGTCGACCCGCAGCGGGACAGCTGGGGCCTGGTGGAGTCCTGTACCTCCAGGGGGGTGCGGATCCGGTACGTCCTGGAGACGCATGTGCACAACGACTACGTCTCCGGTGCTCTGGAGGTTCGCGCGGCGACCGGCGCCACGGTGGCCGGCCCGGCCCGTGCGCCGTACGCATTCGACCATCTCGCGTTGGCCGAGGACGACGAGATCGTCTTCGGGGGTGTGACCGTGAGGGCGATGGAGACACCTGGGCACACCGCCGAACACACCTCGTACCTCGTTTTCGACGACACAGGGCAGGCGCCGACGGCCGTCTTCACCGGAGGCAGCCTCCTCGTCGGCAACGCCGGCCGTACCGATCTGTCCGGCGACGACCACACGGAGGAACTCGCCCGCGCGCAGTTCCGGACGCTGCGGCGACTGGCACTGCTGCCGGACGCCACCCAGGTGCTGCCGACGCACGGAGCGGGGAGTTCCTGTGCGGCCGGCCTTGTATCGGCGGACCGGACCACCACCGTGGGTGCCGAGCGGCGTACCAACCCCACGCTGACCACCCAGGACGAGGAGGAGTTCGTCAGTGGGCGGCTGTCAGGCCTGCCTCCGTACCCCGCCTACTACCACTACATGGCGCCGATCAACCGGTCCGGGCCCGGCGTACTCGGCGGCCCGCCCACACTCCGGCCGCTCGCAGCGGCCATGGTGGAGGGGCTGGCCGGGGGCGGTGCACAGATCGTCGACGGACGCGACCGCGGAACGTTCGCCGCGGCCCATCTGCCCGGCTCGATCTGCGACGAGCTGGACGACCGCTTCGCGAGCCTGGTCGGCGAGGTCGTGCCGTTCGGTACGAGTCTGGTGCTGGTGCTGCCGGAGCCGGCCGAGGACGCGGCCCACGAGGCGATGCTCCAGCTGCTGAGGATCGGATACGAGAACGTCGCGGGATATCTGGCGGGTGGCACGGATGCCTGGGCCGCCGCCGGCCGGCCGCTGCGTACCTTCCGTACCGCGGACGCGTCCGAGCTGGCCGGACATGTCGCCGAGCGGCGGGTGCTCGACGTGCGGCCGGAGCGCCCGGAGGGCGGAATCCCGGGCACGCTCGCCGTGCCTCTGGCCGAGCTGCCCCGGCGGCTGGGCGAGCTGCCCCGCGACCGGGAGATCTGGGCGGTGTGCGGGAGCGGCCGCCGGGCGACCATCGCGGCGAGTCTCCTCGACCGGGCAGGTATCCCCGTAACGGCGGTGATCAGGGGCGGCGTGCGGGACCTGATGACACACGTATGACAGCGGAAGAGAGGATGAGAGGAGGAATCATGGGTACCAACGGCTACGCACATCCGGAGACACTGGTGGACACCGAGTGGCTGGCCGCCCACCTCGACGACGGAACGGTGCGCGTCATCGACGTGGACGAGGACACCACGGCGTACGAACAGGGCCACATCCCGGGCTCCGTGGGCTGGAACTGGACCAAGGACCTGCACACCGCCGTGGGGCGGGACTACCTGGACCGTGAGGCACTCGGGCAGCTGCTCGCCGAGGCGGGCGTCGCGTACGACACCACGGTGATCCTGTACGGAGGCAACAACAACTGGTTTGCCGCGTATGCGTACTGGATCCTGCGGCTGCGGGGCTTCGGCAAGGTGAAGCTGCTCGACGGCGGCCGGAAGAAGTGGGAGCTGGAAAGCCGGGAGATGACTCAAGAGGTCAGGAAGTACGAGCACACCGACTTCACGGTGACGGGTCAGGAGAACCCGCAGTTCCGCGCGCTGCGCGGCGAAGTGCTGGAGGGCGTGGGGTCCGCCGTCCGGATGGTCGACGTCCGGTCCCCGGAAGAGTACCGGGGCGAGAAGCTGGCGCCGCCCCACCTGCCGCAGGAGCAGGCCCAGGTGCCCGGCCACATCCCCGGCGCGGCCAACGTCCCCTGGGCGCAGGCGGCCAACGACGACGGGACGTTCAAGTCCGCCGGCGAACTGAAGGCGCTCTACACGGGGAAGGGCATCACCGCCGACCGCGAGGTCATCGCCTACTGCCGCATCGGTGAGCGCTCCTCGCACACCTGGTTCGCGCTCCACGAACTGCTCGGCTACCCAGACGTCAAGAACTACGACGGCTCCTGGACCGAGTACGGGTCGCTGGTGCGTGTTCCTGTCGAGATGGGGTGACGCGGAAATCCTTTAGACCGTGGGCCCGGTCTGGTCGCGGGACGAGCGGCTGACCGGCCCGGTCGGCCCGAGAGGGCGATTGCGAGAATATGTAGATCGGTCTAGTCTGGCGTCATGGGACAGAAGGGCGCCGAGACGCGGGACCGCTTGCTGGACGCGACGCAGGAGTTGATCGAGGCCGGGGGGTACTTCGGCGCCGGGCTCAACCAAGTGATCGCGGCCAGTGGCGCACCCCGCGGCTCGCTCTACTTCCACTTCCCCGGCGGCAAGGACCAGCTGGTCGGCGAGTCCGTCCGGCGGGCCGGGGGGATGATCGGTGACGCCCTGGGGGGCCTGGCCGAGTCCAGCCCGTCGGTGGCGGAGTTCGTCGGCGGGGTGCTGCGGCACCTGGGCGACCGGCTGGAGGAGTCGGGCTGGCGCAAGGGGTGTCCGGTGGCCACCGTGGCGCTGGAGATGGCCGCCACCAGCGACCCGCTGCACGAGGCGTGCTCGGAGGTCTACGCCTCGTGGCAGGCGGCCCTGCGTGCACAGCTGGCGGGCCGGTGGGACGCCGACGATCTCGCGGTCACCATCCTGGCCCTGGTGGAGGGGGCGCTCCTGCTGGCCCGGGCGCACCGCAGCAGGGGGCCGCTGGACAGCGTCTCCCGTCAGATCGGCGTCCTGCTGGGCTGACACGGCCCGCCGTGACCGGCGGGCTTCTTTTTCGTCCAAAAATATGTAGACCGATCTATTCAAGGAGCTTTCATGGACGCGATCGTCTTCGGCGCGACCGGCTTCATCGGCCGCTCGCTCGTCGCCGAACTGCTCACCCGGGGACAGCGGGTGGCGGCAGCCGTACGCCGCAACGACACCCTGACCCCCTGGCTGACCTCCCAGGGCGTCGACACCGGCGGGCTGGACATCTTCGCCGCCGACATCACGGAGCCGCTCTCGGGGCTGCCCGAGGTGCGCGACGTCTACAACGCCGCCGGCCGCTTCGCCTTCGGACTCGGCGTGCAGGAGGCGCGGGCGACCAACGTCACCGGCGCGCTCAACGTGCTCGAATGGGCCGCCGGGCTACCCCGGTTGCGGCGGCTGGTGCACATCAGCGGGTACCGGGTGAGCAGCTCCGACGGCCGCCCCGACTACGCCGGGCTGGGAGCGTACGAGGCGTCGAAGCACGAGGGAGACCTCGCGGTGCGCGCCCGGGCTCGCGAGCTGGAAGTACCGCTGACCATCGCGAACCCCAGCACCGTGATCGGGCCGGGCCAGTACATAGGCCTGGCCACCCTCGTCCAGGACCTGTGGAACGGCCGGCTTCCCGCGCTGCCCGGCGGCCGCGACACCTTCCTTCCGATCACCACGATCGACTACTTCGTACGGTTCCTCGCGGAGATCCCCGCATCACCCGCGGGCGAGCACTACTGGGTGCTCGACGACAGCACTCCGCTCCTGCCCGAGCTGATCGCTGCGATCGCCGACCACACCGGCGTACGGGCACCCCGCCGGACCGTTCCCGCCGGTCTGCTGCGGCGACTGCCGCGCAAGCTGACCGGCGCCGATCCCGAGACGCTGGCGTTCCTCTCCACCGACCGCTACCCGACCGCCTCCGCCCGCGCCTTCGCCGCGAGCGCCGGTCTGGAGATGCCTCCGGCCGCCGACGCCCTGCGCGGGTGGGCCGACGACCTGGTGGCCGCCCGGTTCGGTGCCGCGTCGCCCTGGCTGAGGCCGTACGGCTTCTCCGACGTGGCGGGCAGCCGTACCTGGGTGAGCGGAGAGCGGCACCGCCCCGACCACGTCCTGCTGCACGGACTGCCCATGAACGCCGACCTCTGGGCGCCCCTCGCCTCCCACCTCCCCGGCCCGGTCCTCGCCCCCGACCTGCCGGGCCTGGGCCGCTCGGCCGCCACGACCCGGCCGGTGGACGCGTGGCTGGAGGATCTGCTGGGCCCGGTGCGGACCCGCCCCGTACTGGTCGCGCACTCCCTGGCCTGCGGCCCCGCGCTGCGCTTCGCCGTCGATCATCCGGACCGCATCAGCGGTCTCGTGCTCATTTCCCCGGCGTTCCTGCAGGCACCCGCCCCCCGGCTCGCCCGCTCGGGACTGGCCGCGCCGATGATGCGCCGCATGTCCGCCGCCCGGCTGGCCCGGACGCTCGGGGTCCCCGAGGGGGCGGAGGTGGAGAGCGCGGCGGCGGACCTGCGCCGTCGCGGCGTGGCGCGCCGCGTGGTCACGGCCGTGCGTACGGACGTCGCCGGACGCGGGCGGTCGCGGGCGCTGCTGGACCGGGTGGCCGTCCCGGTCCGGATCATCGTGGGCTCGGCCGATCCGCTGGTCGAGGCCGTCGGCCACCCGGTGGCCGAGATCGAAGGGGCCGGGCACTATCCCCAGCTGACCCACCCCTCGCAGACGGCCCGCCACCTCGCCGCCGCGTCCGCTCAGATCGGCGGATGACCGGCTGGTCGGCCGGGCCCCGTGAGCACGTGACCGCCCTGACCGCCGTGACCGCCCTGACCGCCGTGATCGGCTCAGGAGGGCAGTGATCGCCTCGACGCGCCCGGGGTGGGCCGCGGGTACGTCCTGGACTGCTTGACGCTGCCGTACGCGAAGCTCGACTCGATCGAGGCGATACCGGGAATGGCGTGGATCCGGTGGCGCACCAGGGCTTCGTAGGCTTCGAGATCTTCGATGACGACGCGGAGCAGGTAGTCACTGCTTCCCGCCATCAGGTAGCAGTCCTGGATGTGCTCGATGACCGCGACGTGCTCTTCGAACAGCCTCACCGCTTCCGCCGTGTGGCGTTCCAGGCGGATCCGGACGAACACGGTGACCGGGAGTCCGAAGGCGACCTGGTCGACCATGGCGGTGTAGCCGCGGATGAGGCCCGCTTCCTCCAGGCGTCGAACCCGGCGCAGACAGGGCGACGGGGAGAGCCGGACGCGGTCGGCCAGGTCCTGGTTGGACAGGCGTCCGTCGGCCTGCAATTCCCTGATGATCTGCAGATCGACTGCGTCCATGGCCACTCCTTGGCAGATTCTGCCCCAAACGTATGTCTGAGGAGCAGAACTGGCAATCGACTGCCCTGCCCGAAGCCCTACCGTTGCCCTGGAACGGGCCGGACCGGTCCGCTCTCAGAGGCTGGAGCAATTTCCTTGGTCGCGACGAACACCACCCCGGCGACCGCGCCTCCCGACGCGGCGGGCCCGAAGGCCGGACACCCCGGCCGGTTCGGGCTCTCCCCGCAAGCCCAGGGCATGCTGGCCCTCCTGCTGACCGTGGCGATCTGGGCCGCCTTCGCGCTCAGCGCCCGCGCCCTGAGCGCCTCCTCGCTCCTGCCCGCCGACGCCGCCCTGCTGCGGTTCGGCGTCCCCCTCCTCGTCCTGCTCCCCGCCCTGTGGCGGCGCCGTCGCCGCATCGCCGCAGTCCGGCCAGGCGTCGCACTCAAGATCATCTGCGGTGCGGGGGTGCCCTTCTTCCTGGCGGCGATGCACGGCGGCGCCCTGACCTCCGCGGCCTTCGTCGGCTCGATCGTCCCCGGGATGGTCCCGCTGTTCGTCTCCGCCATCATGGTCGGCCGCGGACACGGCGTCCCCCGGGGAACGCAGGCGGTCGGGCTCGCGCTGATCGCGTCCGGTGTGGTCGCCCTCGTCTGGCGCCACGTCGTTCCGGTGGACACGGACGTCCTCGCGGGCGCCGGCACGCTCCTGGTGGCCAGCGGTCTGTGGGCCCTGTACACGGTGGGACTGCGCGAGGTGGACCTCGATCCCGTCGGATCGATCGGACTGCTGTGCCTGCCCTCCTTCGCGGTGATCGCCGTCCTGGTCCTGACCGGGGTCCTCCCGACGGGCATCGTGCACGCGGCCGGCAGCGACATCGTGCTGTTCCTGGTGGTGCAGGGGCTCGGAGTCGGATTGTGCGCGGGCCTGCTGTACGCCTTCGCCATCCGCCGGCTGGGCGCCGAACGCAGCTCCGTCGTCGGCAGCCTCAGCCCCGTCGCCGTCGTCCTGCTCGCCATCCCGCTGCTCGGTGAATCACCGACCCTCGCCGTGCTGTTCGGCGTACCCCTCATCACCGCCGGCGTCGTCCTCGCCAACCGCCGCCCCCGACCCGAGGTTCCCGCAGATGCTTGAGCTCCTCCCGCCGCCGCCCACCGACCCGCTGTGGGACCTGACCTACGAGTTCGGCGCCGACGACCGGCCCGAACGCATGAACCTCGTCCTCGGCGTCTACCGGGACCAGACGGGAACCACGCCCGTCATGGCCGCCGTGCGCGAGGCCGAGATGCGTCTGGCGCAGCGCTCGGAGTCCAAGGAGTACCGCGGGCTCTCCGGCAACGCCGCCTTCAACCGCTCCCTGCTGGACCTGGTCCTGGGCCCCGGCCCGGGCGGACCGGCCGACCGGGCCGCGGCCGTACAGACCGTCGCGGGCTCCGGCGCACTGCGGCTCCTGGCCGATCTGATCTGGCGGACCCGCCCGGGCACCACGGTGTGGGTCAGCGATCCGGCCTACGTCAACCACCGGCCCATCCTGGAGGCCGCCGGGCTGAAGGTCCGACCGTACGGCTGGCGCGACGCCGAGGGCGGCTTCGACGCGGCCGGTGTGCTGCGGGAACTGCGCGACGCCCGGCGGGACGACGTCGTCCTGCTCCAGGGCTGCTGCCACAACCCCACCGGTGTGGACCCCTTCCTCGACGACTGGGAGGCGCTGGCCGAGTCGGCCGTCCGCGGCGGCTGGGTGCCCTTCGTCGACCTCGCCTATCACGGGCTCGGAGACGGCCTGGAAGCCGACCTGCTGGCCACGCGGATGCTGGCGGAGCGCGTGCCGGAAATGCTGATCGCCGTCAGCTGCTCGAAGAACTTCGGCCTCTACAGCGACCGCGTCGGCTGCGCCATCGTCCTCGGCGCCTCGGGCCGGGCCGTGCGGCACGCCGAGACGGCCCTGCAGAACGCTGCCCGGACGCTGTACTCGATGCCGCCCGAGCACGGCGCGGCCGTCGTGACCACGATCCTGGAGGACGAGGGCCTACGGGCCGCCTGGCGGGCGGAACTGGACGTCATGCGGGGCCGGATCATGGCCAACCGCGCCGATCTGACCGCCCACCTGACCACGCTGGGGTGCGGGGAGCAGGCCCGGTCGCTGGCAGGGCAGAAGGGGATGTTCTCCATGCTGCCGCTCACGCCGCACCAGATGCTCCGGCTCCGCCGGCAGCACGCCGTCTACGGCACCACCTCGGGGCGGATCAACATCGCGGGAATCCCGGCGGACCGCATCCCCCGCCTCGCGCAGGGGATCGCGGCGGTGCTCGACACGGCCGACGCGCCGCGGGTGATCCTGCCCGCGTAGGACCGGCGGACAAGACAGTCCCCGGCAGTTCGTCGATTCCATGAGCCATCCGCCGTCGCCGATGGCTCCCATGGTCGACATCTGCTGCCGGGGGCCTGGCCAGAGCCTGGACAAGGGTCACGCGGGCTTCTGGACGTCTCCAGAAGGAGGTGCGGCTCTATCCGGTATTCCGGTGTATTGATGAGTTTCCTCCCTATTTCGCCTTAGTCAAGGGTTTGTTCCGCCGTCTTTCATTCCTTCGGCGGGGCCAGGCGGGCCACCACGTCGGCCAGGTCCTCGCAGACCTCCTCGATCTTCAGGCGGACGTTGTCCTGCTCGGCGACGAGGGCAGCCAGCAGCAGCGCGGTCAGGGCGGCCGCTCCGTTGAGCGCCTGGAGGTTGACCATGACCTCGAGGAGGGTGTGGCCGGCGAAGGGTCCGGCGCGGTCGGTCGCCGCCGTGATCGCCAGGACGGACACGAGCAAGGCGCACGGTGCGCTGCCGGGGAGCCGGAAGCGCACCGCGGCCCAGATGAGCAGGGGGAAGACGAGGAAGAGCAGGGACAGGGAGCTGCGGGTGGCCGCGAGGGTGACGCCGCCGACCGTGACCGCCAGAGCCGCCGCCTCGGCCGCCCGGTACGGGTCCCGGGGCAGCCGGGCCCGGCGCAGGACCAGCAGCAGCGGGGTCACCAGGAGGACGCCCATCGTGTCGCCGGCCCACCACGCCGACCACACCGGCCAGAAGCTCCGCACCGGCAGGTCGCCCGTGAAGACCAGCGTCCAGGTCCCGGTGGTGGCGCTGATCAGCATCGGCGCCAGGCCGCCGAGGAAGACCAGCGCCAGCCCGTCCCGCAGCCGGTCCAGTTCGGGGCGGAAGCCCACCCGGCGCAGCAGCGCGTAGGCGCACAGCGGACTCAGGGTGTTGCCCACGATGATTCCGAGGTCGACCAGACCGAACGTGCTGATCCGCTCGATGGCGAGGTAGGTCCCGAGCGCGAGGCCCGGCCAGATCCGGGGCCCGAACCACAGCAGAGCGGCGAGGGCGATGCCGGTGGGCAGCCACAGGGGTGTGACGACCGCCCCCTCGACGCTCACGTGCAGCAGCAGGCCGATCCGGCCGGTCGCGTAGTAGGCGACGGCGACCCCGAGGATCCGCAGGAGGGCCTCGGCCGGACGTCGCCATTCCACGGTGCGCACCACTGCATCAGACAACGGCCCGGGCGCCTTGGCATGGCGTGACACGCGCGGACGGGTGGCCGGTCGCCGGGGAGGGTCAGCGCGGTCGGGCCGCGTCGTGGCGCAGGACGAGCACCGCGGCGTCGTCGGCGTGACCGGTGAAATCGGCCACCTTCATCACCTCGGCGGCCAGCTCGTCGGGATCGGCTCCCGCCGCCCCTCCGACGATCTCGGCCACCCGGTCGAGCCCCACCTCGATCGGGAACGACGGCCCTTCGACCACCCCGTCGGTGACCAGGACGAGGGAGCCCGCCTCCGTCAGCCTCCGGCGGGTCACCGGGTACCGGGCTCCGGTGACCGTGCCCAGGGGCGGACCGCCGGCGTCCTCGGCGATGCCGTACCGGCCGTCGACGGTGGCCCAGACGGTGGGGACGTGGCCGGCCCGGGCCGTCTGGATCTCCCACGCACGCGGATCGAAGCGGAGCAGACTGCAGGTCGCGAACAGCTCGCTGTCCATGGAGAGCAGTACGTCATTGGCCTGGCTCAGGACCTCGCCGGGATCGAGGACGACGGCGGCCACGGCGCGCAGACACACCCGGACCTGCCCCATGAAGGCGGTGGCCGCCACATCGTGCCCCTGCACGTCGCCGATGGAGAAGGCGAGGGCCCCGCCCGCCACCCGGAAGCCGTCGTACCAGTCACCGCCGATGTCCAGGCCGCGCCGGGCGGGCGCGTACCGGGCCGCGGTCCTCAGCCCCGGCAGTACGGGCAGGGAGGCGGGCAGCAGCTCGCGCTGCAGGGCCTCGGCAAGCTCCACCCGGGCCTGCTGCAGCTCCGCGCCCTCCCGCGCCTGGGCGGTGAGCCGGCCCAGCATGCCCAGCAGATCCGCGCTGGCGGGCCGGGGCGGCCGGCGCGGGGTCACGGACCACTCCGGGATACGTCCATGTGCCTCTGCTTCCGCTGCGCGAAAGACCCGTGCCCATCATATTTCGGCTCGGCGCACGGCGCGCAGGTCGCCCGGAGGTTCGGGAGGCCCTCAAGCCGTCGAGAACAGCCGTCCGTAGTCCGTGACGGGAGTGGTCGGGGTGGCCGCCGCGCGAAGGGCCGCCCACAGGAGCGTCTGGTTCGCGGTCAGGACCGGGCGGCCCAAGGTGGCCTCCAGGGCCGCGATCGCCCCGACGGCGCGGAAGCCGTTGCCGCCGATGACGACCGCGTCCGCCGTGTCGGGGACGTGCGCCGCCACCCAGTCGTGCAGGGCCCGCGGCCCGATGAGGGTCTGCCCGCTGGGGAGGCCGCAGGGGGCGGCGTACGGGACCTCGAAGCCGGCGTCCTCGTAGTAGCCCCGGCCCAGGTCGCTCAGCGTCTCGTCGAACCACGGCGGGTCCACGAGGGCGAGCCGGCCGGCCTCCAGCGCCCGCAGCGCCTCGACGGTGGCGGCGCAGGTGGCGACCACGGGCAGCCCGTGGGTGCGCTCGCGCAGCCGGTCCAGCATGTACCCCTCGCCGCGCGGGCCGATGACGTAGGCGGAGCTGGTGAAGGCGTAGGCGATCACCGACACCGGGGCGGCCGCCAGTAGCTCGGCGGCATCGTCCACGTGCGGGGGCTCGGCGAAGGCCCGTACGGGCGCGAGCGGAATGGTGGAGTCCATCGCGCCGCCGCGCCCCATCGCGCGAAACGGCACCCGGGCGGCGTGCAGGCCCACGTCGGCCGGAGCCATGGCGCGCAGCTCCGACTCGGGGCCGACATCGGCGTGCGGGGTGAGGACGCCGAGGCGGACGCGCACGTCCCACCCGTCGGGCTGCCACATCGCGTGTTCCTCTCGGAGGCCGGGAGATACGGGAGATCCTCCACTGTGTCACCGGTCGGGCCGCAGTGGTGCCCGGCCGCGCCGCCGCGTGCGGGGCCGCGGCGTCCTTCCGGGATATCCACAGGGCGGAGGGGATCCGGGCGGATGTGTCCGAGGAGGTCGCTAGGCTTCTGGGATGACCCCTTCGGAAGCAGCCGTCGAAATCCCCGACGCCCAGCAGGTGCTCCACCGCGTCTTCGGGTACGACTCGTTCCGCGGCGAGCAGCAGCAGATCATCGAGCACGTCGCCGACGGCGGCGACGCGCTGGTGCTGATGCCGACCGGCGGCGGCAAATCGCTCTGCTACCAGATCCCGGCACTGGTCAGAGCGGGCACCGGAGTGGTGATCTCCCCGCTGATCGCCCTGATGCAGGACCAGGTGGACGCCCTCAACGCGCTCGGGGTGCGGGCCGGGTTCCTCAATTCGACGCAGCTCTCCGACGACCGGCGCGCGGTCGAGCAGGCCTTCCTCGCCGGCGAGCTCGACCTGCTCTACCTGGCGCCCGAACGGCTGCGCACCGAGGGGACGCAGGGCTTGCTCGACCGGGGCACCGTCTCGCTCTTCGCCATCGACGAGGCGCACTGCGTCGCCCAGTGGGGCCACGACTTCCGGCCCGACTACCTCGCGCTGTCCATGCTGCACGAGCGCTGGCCGAAGGTGCCCCGGATCGCGCTGACCGCGACCGCCACCGAGGCCACGCACGCCGAGATCGCGGCGCGCCTCGGCCTGGAGGAGGCCCGCCACTTCGTGGCCGGCTTCGACCGGCCGAACATCCAGTACCGGATCGTGGCGAAGAACAACCCGGTCAAGCAGCTGCTGGAGCTGATCCGCACCGAGCACCCCGGTGACGCGGGAGTCGTCTACTGCCTCTCGCGGGCATCGGTGGAGAAGACGGCGGCCGCCCTGGTCGAGCAGGGCATCGACGCCGTGCCCTACCACGCGGGCATGGACTCCCGGACGCGCGCGGCGAACCAGTCGAAGTTCCTGCGGGAGGACGGGGTCGTGGTGGTGGCCACGATCGCGTTCGGCATGGGCATCGACAAGCCCGACGTGCGCTTCGTGGCCCACCTGGACCTGCCCAAATCGGTCGAGGGCTACTACCAGGAGACCGGCCGCGCCGGCCGCGACGGTGAGCCCGCCACGGCCTGGCTGGCGTACGGGCTCCAGGACGTGGTGCAGCAGCGCAAGATGATCGAGGGCTCCGAGGGCGACGAGGCGCACCGCCGCGCGCTGGCCGGACACCTGGAGGCGATGCTCGCGCTGTGCGAGACGGTCGGCTGCCGCCGGGTGCGGCTGCTGGCGTACTTCGGGCAGACCGGTGCGCCGGACTGCGGGAACTGCGACACCTGCCTGACGCCGGCCGAGTCCTGGGACGGGACGGTCGCGGCGCAGAAGCTGCTGTCCACGGTGTGGCGGCTCGCCAAGGAACGGCGCCAGAAGTTCGGCGCCGGCCAGATCATCGACATCCTGCAGGGCAAGAAGACGGCCAAGGTCATCCAGTTCGACCACGACGGGCTCTCGGTGTTCGGCATCGGAGCGGACCTGGGCACGAACGAATGGCGCGGGGTCGTCCGGCAGTTGCTGGCACTCGGACTGCTGGCGGTGGAGGGCGACTACGGCACGCTGGTGCTGACCGGGGCCAGCGGCGAGGTGCTGGGCGGCCGTCGGAGCGTCCCGATGCGCAAGGAGACGGCGCCGGCGGCCGGTTCGTCCCGCAGGGAGTCCGGCGGATCGCGCTCCGGGAAGGGCGGCCGGGTACCGGTCGACCTGCCGGCGGCCGCCGTGCCGGTGTTCGAGTCCCTCCGGGCGTGGCGCGCCGAGACCGCGCGGGAGCAGGGCGTGCCGGCGTACGTCGTCTTCCACGACGCGACGCTGCGGGAGATCGCGACGGGGCTGCCCGGCACGGTCGCCGAGCTGGGCACGATCAGCGGTGTTGGCGAGGCGAAGCTCGCCAAGTACGCCGAGGGCATCCTGAAGACCCTGGGCGGAGCGCGGCCCGAGCCGGGTGCGGAAGCCGCGGCGGCGGAGACCGGAGCCGCCCCGGCGGCGGTCACCCGGGCTGCGGTGGCCGCCCCGCCCGCCCCGCCCGCGGTCACCCGGGCCGCCGTGCCCGCCCAGGCGCATCCGGCCCCGCGGGCGGAAGAGTCGCTCTTCGGACCCGAGGACGAGGACATCGACCCGCCCTGGGACGACTGGGAGTAGCCGCCCGGCTGCGGGGCGCCCGGCCCGGACGCAGGTCCGAGGGGCCCGGACATCTACCGGGCCCTGCTCGAAGCCGGCCGCTACCGCACCGTCGACGTCGACGTCCTCTCGGGCACCAGCGCGGGCGGCCTCAACGGGGTCCTGCCCGCCTGCCACCCCGTGTACGGCATGCCCTTCGACCACGGGGTCCGCGACGTCCGGCTGCGCCTCGGCGACCTCGAAGACCTGCTGCGCCGCCCGGCCCTCTTCGGGCCCTGATCCTCTACGTCGTCCTGCTGTGGGTCACCGTGATTCCTGCCCTGGCTCCACCCGAAGCCGGATTCCGTCGCGACACAGCGCCGGTCGGCGGAGGCTCGGATAGTGTGAATCGGTAGGAATCAGGCCCCCTGGGGTGAGGTCGGCGCATTGGACACGTACCAGGAGACGAGCGAGGTACCGGACCAGCCGGTGGCTGCTGTCGGGTACGCGGGCGTACTGAGCGAGCTGCTGCCGATCGCCCTGTGGCGGGAGGACGCCGACGGGCTCGTCGTCGAGTGGTCGCTGGCCGCCCAGGACCTGCTCGGCCACCGCCCCGAGGACATCCTCGGCCGGCCGGGCTCCGACGTGCTCGTCCCCGACGCCAACCACGAGCTCGCCGACCAGCTGACCCGCCGGGTCCAGGCCGGGGAGACCGTCGTCGGCACGCTGCCCGTGCGCCACCGCGACGGACACCAGGTCCCGATGGAGATGTGGATCCTGCCCTCCCCCGATCCGCAGGGGCGCACCGGTTCCATGCTGATCGCCGTGGAGACCTCCGAGGTCCTGCGGATGCGCGATTCGCTCGCCGCACTGCAGAGCCTGTTCACCCAGTCGCCGATCGGCCTCGGCACCCTCGGCCCGGACCTGCGCTTCTTGCGCGTCAACGACGCCCTCGCCCGGATGAACGGGGTGTCCGCCGCCGAGCACGTGGGCAAACGGCTCACCGAGGTCGTGCCCGGGGTCAACGCCGCCGCGCTCGAACGGCTCATGCGCAAGGTGCTGGAGTGCGGCTCCGCCGTCGTGGACGTCCGCCGCACCGGCCGCACCCCCGCCGACCCCGACCACGACCGCACCTGGTCCTGCTCCTACGCCCCGCTGCTGGACGGCTCCGGGCGGCGGCTCGGCCTGATCGCCTCCCTCATCGACATCACCGACGGACAGCGCGCCCAGGCGGAGGCGGAGCGGGCGCGCAGCCGCTTCGCCCTGCTCGCCGAGGCCGGCACCCGCATCGGCACCACGCTGGACCTGGGGCAGACGGCCCAGGAGATCGTGGAGGTGCTGGTACCGCGGCTCGCGGACTCGGCCGACGTACAGCTCCTGGAGGCCGTACTGGACCCGGACGAGTCCGCCGCGTCCGCGGCGTCCACCCGGGGCGTGCTGCGCCGCCTGGCCTCCGTCTTCCCGGACCCGGCCGCGCCCACCGCCAAGCTCACCGCCGGGCAGACCTTCCAGATCCCGGCCGGCACCGCCTACGAGCAGGTCATCACCGAGGGCGTGGCGATGAACCTCTTCACCGCCGACATCCCGGCCCTGATCAAGGACCCGCGCGCGGCCGCGCTGCGCGCCTACCTGGCCACCCTCGGCTGCGCCCGGATGGTCCCGCTGGTGGCCCGCGGCCGGGTGCTCGGGGTGGTCGTGGTGACCCGGGTGCGCGGGCGCGAGGCCTTCGACCACGAGGACTGCGTGCTGATCGACGAGGTGGTGGCCCGGGCGGCCCTGAACATCGACAACGCCCGGATGTACACCACCCAGCGCGCGGCAGCCCTGACCCTGCAGCGCAGCCTCACCAACAACGCGCTGCCCGAGGTCGCCGGCCTGGAGCTGACCGGCCGCTACCTGCCGGCCAGCGACCACGACGTCGGCGGGGACTGGTTCGACGTGATCGAGCTGCCGGACGGCCGGACCGGCCTGGTGATCGGCGACGTGATGGGCCACGGCATCCACGCGGCCGCGGTCATGGGCCAACTGCGGACCGCCGTACGGACCCTGGCGCGGCATCAGGTGACCCCGGAGCAGATGCTGCGCTCATTGGACGCCGTGGTGGCGGACCTCGGCGAGGACGAGATGGCCACGTGCGTCTACGCCGTCCACGACCCGGTGACGGGAGCGTGCGTCATCGCCCGCGCCGGCCACCCGCCGCCGGCCGTGGTCACGGCCTCCGGGGCCGTGACCTTCCTGGACGGCCCGCCGGGAACCCCGCTCGGCACGGGCGGACGGGAGTTCCGCACGGAGGAGGTCCGGCTCGAGCCGGGCAGCCTGCTCGTGCTCTACACGGACGGCCTCATCGAGTCCCGGGACCGGGACCTGGACGAGGGGATGGCCGGCCTCGCGGACGCCCTGCGGGGCGCGGGGGAGCCGCTGGAGGACCTGTGCGACACGATCCTGGCGAGCCTCCTCCCGGACGCCCCGCAGGACGACGTCGCGGTGCTGCTGGCCCGGACCCCATGAATGCACTAGTGCAATGATGTTTTGTATCTAGCGCAATGAGCGGCTAGCGTGTCTCCCATGCCAGCCAAGTCGCCGTCCCCCGTCACGCTCACCGGCCGCCACGTCCGCCTGGAGCCGCTCACCCGCATCCACCTCCCCGACCTGTACGCGGCCGGCGGCGGAGACGAGGAAGTCTGGCGGTGGGTGGGCGGCGCGCCGCAGACCGAGGCGGAGCTGGGCGCCACGCTCGACTCCCTGCTGGGGGACGCGGAGCGCGGTGCGTACGTTCCCTTCGCCGTCATCCACCTCGAGAGCGGCCGGGCCGTCGGCTGGACCACGTACATGGACATCAGCGCGGCCGACGAACGCCTGGAGATCGGCTGGACCTGGTACGGGCGCGCGCACTGGCGCAGCGCCGTCAACACCGAGTCCAAGCTGCTCCTGCTCACCCACGCCTTCGAAGACCTCGGCATGGGCCGGGTCCAGCTCAAGACGGACCACCTCAACACCCGCTCCCAGGCCGCGATCGCCCGCCTCGGAGCGCAGCGCGAGGGCGTCCTGCGCCGCCACCGCCGGCGCCCGGACGGCACCTGGCGCGACACCGTGTACTTCTCCCTGCTGGCCGCCGAATGGCCGGAGGCGAAGGCCCGGCTGGCCGCCCGGCTCTGAGCCGGGGACCCACCCCGTCCCGCTACCGTCCTGCTACCAGGCCAGGTCCTCAAGGGCGTCCAGGTCCACGACGGCCGGGGGCGCCGGCTCCGCCGCGCCCGTCAGGGGGAGTTCCGCCCAGATCACCTTGCCGCGGTCGGTGTAGCGGGTGCCCCAGCGCTCCGCGTACTGGGCCACGAGGAAGAGGCCGCGCCCGCCCTCGTCGGTCGTGGCCGCGTAGCGCAGGTGCGGCGAGGTGCTGCTGCCGTCGGAGATCTCGCAGATCAGGGTGCGGTCGCGGAGCAGCCGGACCCGGATCGGCGGGGTCCCGTAGCGGATGGCGTTGGTGATCAGTTCGCTGAGGATGAGCTCGGCGGTGAAGGTGACGTCCCCCAGGCCCCACGCGGAGAGCTGCGCGGAGCCCGCGCGGCGGACCCGGGACACGTCCGAGGGGTCCGGGAGCACCTCCCACTCCGCGATCCGCCCGGCCGGGAGCCGCCGGGTGTCGGCGATGAGCAGGGCGATGTCATCGCTCGGCGCCGGGAAGAGCAGCGAGGCCAGTACGTCGGAGCAGGCCTGGTCGGGGCTGCGGTCCGGCCGGGACAGTGCCTCGGTCAGCATCGCGAGGCCGGTGTCGAAGTCCCGGTCGCGGTCCTCCAGCAGCCCGTCGGTGAACAGCACGAGCCGGCTCGCCTCGGGCAGCTGCAGCTCCACGGCCTCGAAGGGCATCCCGCCGACGCCCAGCGGCAGCCCGATCGGCAGCTCGGGGTACTCCACCTCCCCGTCGGGCCCGACCAGCGCCGGGCCGGGGTGGCCGGCGCTGGCCATGGCGCAGTGGCCGGACACCGGGTCGTACACGGCGTAGAGGCAGGTGGCGCCGGTGACGCCGGAGGACTCGCCCTCCCCGGAGCCCTCGTCGGCCGAGGACTCGTCCTGGTCGATCCGGTCGATCAGCTCGTCGAGGTGGCCCAGCAGCTCGTCGGGCGGCATGTCGAGGGTGGAGAAGTTGTGCACCGCGGTCCTCAGCCGCCCCATCGTGGCGGCGGCGTGCACCCCGTGCCCCACCACGTCGCCGACGACCAGCGCGACCCGGGCCCCGGCCAGCGGGATCACGTCGAACCAGTCCCCGCCGACCCCCGCCTTCGCGGGCAGGTACCGGAAGGCGACGTCCACGGCGCTCAGATCGGGCAGCACCCGCGGCAGCAGGCTGCGCTGGAGGGTCACCGCCACCGCGTGCTCGCGCGTGAAGCGGCGGGCGTTGTCGATGGAGACCGCGGCCCGCGCCGCAAGCTCCTCGGCGAAGGACAGGTCCTCCTCGTCGAAGGGCTCGGGCGTGTCGGCCCGCCAGAAGTTGGCCATGCCGAGGACCACCCCGCGGGCCTGGAGCGGTACGGAGATCAGCGAGTGCAGCCCGTAGTCCAGGGCCACCCGGGTGCCGTCGTGGTCCTGGGCCCGCCAGCCGAAGGCGCTGTTCAGATCGGCCGCGAGGACCGCCCGCCCGGCGTCCAGGGCCGCCGCCATCGGCGCGGTCGGCACCACGAAGCGGATGACGTCGCCCACCGGCTGGAGCGGGGAATCGACGCGGATCCCGCTGATGGCGGCCCGGTGCATCTCGGTGTGCGCCCCGCCGCCGGGCTCTTCGCCGCGCAGCACCGGCTCCAGCAGCTCGACGGTGACGAAGTCCGCGAACCGCGGGACCGCGACCTCGGAGAGCTCCTCGGCGGTGCGCACCACGTCCAGCGTGGTCCCGATGCGCACGCCGGCGTCGTAGAGCAGCTGGAGCCGGTCGCGGGCGACCGCGGCCCGGCCGGAGAGCGCGGCGAGCTCGGTGGAGTCGCGCAGGGTGGTCACCGTGCCGGACGGGCGGCCCCCCTGGGGCTTGGTCGGGCGTACGTTCACGGCGAGGAGCCGGTCGCCCGCCCGGTGCACCTCGTCGGTGGCGGCCCGCCCGGAGGCCAGCAGCGCGGCCGTGGTCGGATCGAGGCCCAGCTCGCCCACGTGCCGCAGCTCGGCGTCCGCGGGCAGGTCCAGGAGGCGGCGGGCCTCGTCGTTGGCCAGCAGCAGCCGGCCTTCGGCGTCGATGATCAGGACGCCCTCGCGGACGGCGTGCAGAACCGCTTCGTGGTGTTCGTTCATCCGGGTCATCTCGGCCTCGCCGAGGCCCCGGGTCTGACGCCGCAGCCGGCGGCTGACGAGGGCCGCGCCGCCGGTGCCCAGCAGCAGGGCGCCGGTGGCCGCACCGAGGAGCAGGGGCAGCTGGCCCTCGACCCCCTCGCCGACGTTCTCGACCTCGATGCCCGTGGCGACCAGGCCGACCACCGCGCCCGCGGCGTCCCGTACGGGGACCACGGCGCGGACCACGTCGCTCGGCTTCCCCTTGAACGTCTCGGTGAAGGCCTGTCCGGCCGCGGCGCGCGAGAGGTCGCCGGTGGCGCGCTGTCCGATCAGCTCCGGGCGGGAGTCGGTGTACCGGATCCCGTCGGTGGTCATGACCGCGATGAAATCGACGCCGGAGGCCCGGCGGGCGCCCTCGGCCAGCGGCTGGAGCACGGCGGTGGGGTCGGCGGACTCCAGGGCCGCCGGGAGCCCGGGGGCGTGCGCGAAGGCCTCGGCGGCGGCGAGGGAGCGGTTGCGGGCGTCGCGCTGGCTGTCGTACCGGGCCTGGAGGAACAGGGCCGTGGCGGCGGCCGTGATCAGCACCAGCACGAGGACGGCCTGGAGGGCGAAGACCTGGCCGGCGACGCTGCGGGCACCGAGCGAGAGGTGCGCGAACAGCCGGGAGCGTCCGGGCCCGGTTCCGGGTGGGGACCCGTCCTCGGGCGGGGGCCTGTCCTCGGGCGCTCCTTCAGAGCCCCCGGCTAGGCCAAAACGTCCGGTCATGAGCCATTTCTAACACTGTCGGCGGGGTTTGGGGGAGGTCCTGGGGGGCCTGGTGCGGTAGCGGCCGCACGGTACGCCCGGGGGCTCGTGCCGACGTACGAGGTGAAGTGCTGGCGGAAGGTGACCTCGCTGGCGAATCCGGCCCGCCGGGCCACCTCGGTGACCGGATGATCGGTGCGCTCCAGCAGTTTGCGGGCTTCGTCCAGACGGTGGCCCAGGAGCCATTTGTGCGGGGTGGTGCCGGTGGCGGCGGCGAAGTGCCGGGCGAAGGAACGCGGCGACATCCCGGCCCACCGGGCCAGGGTGGCCACGTCCAGTGCCTCGTGCAGCCGCCCGAGCGCCCGCTCCCGTACGAGGGCCAGCGCCTCGGCGGTCCGGTCGGCGAGCGGGGTCGGGCGGTCCAGGTACTGGGCGTGCTCGCCGGTCCGGAAGGGGCCGGTCACCATCGAACGGGCGATGGCGGCGGCCGCCTCGGAGCCGTGGGCCTCGCGGACCAGGTGCAGGCAGAGGTCGATGCCGGAGGCGACCCCGGCGGAGGTCCACAGCCCTTCGTCCCCGACGTAGAGCGGGGCCTCCTCGACGCGCACGGCGGGATACCGGCCGGCCAGCGCCGGGGCCAGTGACCAGTGGGTCACGGCCCGGCGGCCCGCCAGCAGCCCGGCCTCGGCGAGGATGAAGGCGCCGGCGCACAGGGCGGCCACCGGGATGCCCCGGGCGTGGGCGTCCCGCAGGGCGGCGAGGACCGGCTCGGGCGTCCGCTCGCCGGGGCGCTCCAGCGCGGGGACCACGACGAGGTCGGCGTCGGCGAGCCATCCGAGCCCGCGGTCGGGAGCCAGGGACAGCCCGCCGGGGAGCGGGATCGGGCCGGCGTCGAGGGCGCACCGTCGCAGCTCGAAGGCCGGTACCCCGAGATGGCCGCGGTCGTGCCCCCAGACCTCGGTGATGACGGCCAGGTCGAAAGCGCGGATGCCGGGCTGGGCGACGATCGCGACGCGGTGCATGGCCGTGAGTCTGCCACGGAGGCCCGGCCGAAGGGGAGGGGCGAGCCCCCGGCAGATGCCGCCGGGAGGCCCCCGACCTGCGGCGGAGCCGGACTCCGGACCGGGATGGGTCCGGGGCTGCCACGGTGGCAGGATCCCATCGGTTCGTGGGCCGGGAGGTACTGGTCCGAGGGGGCCTGGCCGCCCAGGATGAGGCCATGACGAACGAGACCGAGACCACGACGACGACCACGACGACGACCACGACCACGACCGGCATCGAGGCCGCCGCCAACAGCGCCCTTCTGGTCATCGACGTCCAACAGGGCTTCGACGACACCGACTTCTGGGGGCCGCGCAACAACCCGGCCGCCGAGGAGAACATCGCCGCACTGATGGACGCCTGGCAGGAGACCGGCCGCCCGCTCGTGCTCGTGCAGCACGCTTCCCGCACCGCAGGCTCGGTCCTCGCGCCGGACCGGCCCGGGTACGCCCTCAAGGACTTCGTCGCCGAGCGGGCCGGCCGGGCCGCCCTGCACGTCACCAAGTCCGTGAACTCCTCCTTCTACGGCACCCCGGACCTCGCCGACTGGCTCACCGCCAACGGCGTCGGACAGCTCGTCGTCGCCGGCATCCAGACGAACATGTGCGTGGAGACCACGGCCCGGATGGCCGGGAACCTGGGCTACGAGGTCCTCGTGCCCCTCGACGCCACGCACACCTTCGACCTGGCCGCCGAACCCGGCCCGGACGCACCCCGCCTGACGGCCGACCAGCTCGCCACCGCCACCGCGGTCAACCTCCAGGGCGGCGGCTTCGCCCGGATCGTCACCACCGCCCAACTCCTCGCGGCGGCCAAGGCGTAGCGCACTTCCGGACCGGGCGCCGCAATTCCAGCCCGTCCGGCGTTTGAGGACCGGGGTCCGGGGCGGAGCCCCGGGGAACGGCGGAAGGGCGGGTAGGGGACATCCCCCCGGGCCTCGGCCAAGCCGGCCAGGCGGCGAGGCGGGCCCCCGCACAGACCGACGGCCCGGACCCCCCGTCAGGGGATCCGGGCCGCCGGACAGGGCGGACGCCTCGTCAGAGGACGTCGCCCGCGATGTTCTGCGCCACCCGCTCCAGCAGCGGCCCCGCGTTCGGGATGCTGACCGCAGGGTCGGGCTCGAGGTCCGTGAGCGGGTAGGCCCGCTGGATCCCGGCCGCCTGCAGGGCCTCCTGCGAGAGCAGCAGACGGCCGCAGACCGCGACGACCGGCTTGCCGGCCGCACGGGCCGCCGCCGCGACACCGGCCGGAGCCTTGCCGTGGAGGGTCTGCTCGTCCAGCGAACCCTCACCGGTGATGACCAGCGTGGCCCGCTCCAGCGCCGGCGCGAAGCCGAGCACCTCGAGCATCAGCTCGATGCCGGGACGGAACGAGGCGCCGAGCAGCAGCGCCCCGTAGCCGATGCCGCCCGCTCCGCCCGCGCCGGGCGAAACCGCCGCCTCGGCGGCCAGGGAGCCGATCGACTTCTCCAGGACCACCGCGAAGTGCGCCAGCGCCGCGTCCAGCGTCGCCACGTCCTCGGGCGACGCCCCCTTCTGCGGGCCGTAGACCGCCGGAGCGCCCTTCGGACCCGTCAGCGGGTTGTCCACGTCGCTCGCCAGGACGAAGTCGATCTCCTTGATGCGGGGGTCGACGCCCGACAGGTCGGCCGAGGCCAGCCCGGCCAGCGCGCCGCCGCCCGGACCGACGGGTTCACCGTTCGCATCCAGGAACACCGCGCCCAGCGCGGCCAGCATGCCCGCGCCGCCGTCGGTGGTGGCACTGCCGCCCACACCGAAGACGATCGAGCGCGCTCCCGCGTCGAGTGCGGCCTTCAGCAGTTCGCCGGAGCCGTAGGTGGTCGCCGTCAGCGGGGCGAAGACACCCGCCGGCAGCAGCTGGAGCCCGGAGGCCTCTGCCATCTCGACCACCGCGGTGCCCTCGCGCAGGGCGAAAGCGGCCGTGACCTGGTCACCGAGCGGTCCGGTGACCCGTACCTCCCGGCGTTCGAAACCGGCCGCCACAGCGGCCGCGACCGTACCGTCGCCGCCGTCCGCGACGGGGAGGGTCTCGATCTCCACGCCCGGTACGGCCTTGCGAAGGCCGGCCGTCACCCGCTCCGCGACCTGAACGGCCGTGAGCGAGCCCTTGAATTTGTCCGCGGCGATGAGCACGCGCGCGGTCTCAGTTACTGCTCCGTCCGTCACCTTGCTAATCCCTTGCTATCGAACAGTGCAGTCGCGCCACCCATGAGCCTATCCGGAGGATCCTCCTATGCCCATGCGTGGCCTGGGCCACACCCGGCGCGGCATGCCCCTAAATAGGGATATACGCCTGCATAGTGTGGCCGCATGAGCACGGATTCACTGGAACAGCCACGTCCGGATTCCCCAGGTGGCGGGTCGGCCGGCCCCGTCGACGGCGCTGACGGCACTGGTGGCACTGATGGCACGCCCGACCGTACCGTCGTCACGATCGGAGTGATCTCCGTCCTGGCCGTGGTGGCCTGGGCGGCCCTCGGGAAGAGTTCCTTCGACTCGGCGTCGAGCAGCGCGCTGGCCTGGGTGCTGAGCAACTTCGCGTGGCTCTTCGTGATCGCCGCCGATGTGTTCCTCGTCATGTGCGTCGTGCTCGCGATCAGCCGCTTCGGCCGGATCCGCCTCGGCAAGGACGACTCGGAGCCGGAGTTCACGAACCTCGCGTGGATCGCGATGATGTTCAGCGCGGGCATGGGGATCGGACTCATGTTCTACGGGGTGGGCGAGCCGCTCACCCACTACCTGAACCCGCCCCCGGCCTCCGGCGCGGCCCCCGCCACCGGCGACGCCGCCCGCGCCGCGCTCGACTACTCCTTCTTCCACTGGACCCTCACCCCCTGGGCGATCTACGGCATCGCCGGCCTCGCCCTCGCCTACGCGACCTTCCGCAAGGGCCGCGGCAACCGCCTCAGCTCCGCCTTCGTCCCCCTCATGGGCGAGGAGCGGGCCAACGGCTGGCCCGGCAAGGCCATCGACCTGCTCGCCGTCTTCGCGACCGTCTTCGGCACCGCCACCAGCCTCGGCCTCGGCGCCCTCCAGGTCGCCAAGGGGCTCAACATCACGACGGGGATCGAGGACTCGACCTCGGTCGAGCTGATCATCATCGGATCCCTGTCCGCCGCCTTCGTGCTCTCCGCCTTCTCCGGCCTGCACAAGGGCGTCAAATGGCTCAGCACGATCAACATCGTGCTCGCCGCGGCCCTGATGACCTTCGTCTTCGTCCTCGGCCCGACCGTCTACATCCTCGACGTGATCCCGGCGAGCGTCGGCAGCTACCTGCACGAACTGCTCCCCATGGCCACCCGCACCGGTGCCTTCACCGACAGCGAGTGGCTCGGCGCGTGGACGATCTTCTACTGGGCGTGGTGGCTCTCCTGGGCGCCCTTCGTCGGCACCTTCATCGCCCGCATCTCGCGCGGCCGCACCATCCGCGAGTTCCTCGTCGGCGTGCTCCTGGTGCCCAGCGGCGCCACCGTCGTCTGGTTCTGCGTCATGGGCGGCACCGCGATCCGCCTCGACTCCACCGGCGTCGCCGACATGGCCGCCAAGGCCGAGGAGGGCACCGAGGCCACGCTCTTCGCGATGCTCGACGCGCTCCCGCTCGGCACCCTCACCTCGTGGATCGCGATGCTCCTGGTGATGACGTACTTCGTCACCAGCGCCGACTCCGCCTCCCTCGTCATGGGCTCGCTCACCAGCCGCGGCTCCCTGCACCCGCCGACCTGGCTCGTGGTCACCTGGGGCGTGCTGATGGCCTCCGTGGCCGCCGTACTCCTCGTCGCGGGCGGCCTGAAGTCCCTCCAGACGGCCACCATCCTGGTCGCGCTGCCGTTCGTGGTCGTGATGCTGCTCCTGTGCTGGGCCCTGGTGAAGGAACTGCGCGAGGACCCGGGCGCGGGCCCCGTCCGCCACCACGCCCTGCACGGACTCCGGGACGCGGTCAAGGCCATGGTCGGCGACGCCATCACCGAACAGGGCCCGGCCCGCCACCCGCGCCTGCGCCGCGTCGCGGAGTCCAGGAACCGCGACCGCGAGGACGGCTCCGGCGGCGGCGCCGGCAGTGGAAGCGGCGGAGGGTCCACCCCGGAAGCGTGATCACCGCGGCCCGGGACGGCTGGGTAGGGTGGCGGCGTGACCACCACGGATGACTACGCCACCTACATCGCGAGCCTGCCCCGGGTGCTGGCCGGCGCGGCCGCGCTCTTCCGGGACGAAGACGGGCGGGTGCTCCTCGTCGAGCCCAACTACCGGGAGGGCTGGGCCCTGCCGGGCGGCACCATCGAGTCGGACACGGGGGAGTCCCCGCGTACGGCCGCCCGCCGGGAGAGCGCCGAGGAGATCGGCATCGACGTACCGCTCGGCCGGCTGCTCGCCGTCGACTGGTCGGTCGGCCCGGACCGGCCCCCGCTCGTCGCCTACCTCTACGACGGCGGCGTGCTCGATGCCGCGCAGCTCGCCTCCATCAACCTCCAGGAGGAGGAGCTGATCTCGTGGCGGCTGGTGGACCCGGCCGAGCTGACGGACCATCTGCTCGGATCGCTGGGCCTGCGCACCGTGGAGGCGTGCCGGGTCCTGGCGACCGGCGAGGGCGCCGCGGAGCTGGAGAACGGGCGCCGGGCGCAGGCCTCGTAGGCCTTCCCGCGGCCCTTCCGCTCGTTATTCCGTGCCTACACCGAGCAGGACAGAATTCAGCAGATGATCACGATGTACGCCTGGCCCAGTACCGCCGACGGGCCCGACGCCCTGCCCATGGTCCACTTCACCACCGACCAGCAGGAGAGCGGCGAGGTCACCCCCGACGGGGTGCCCGTCTGGATGTTCGACAGCGCGATCCGTGACGGCGGCTGGGCCCAGTTCACCGACTTCGAGGCCTGGTCCGTGCCGGCCGAGGGCTGGCAGGCCTTCTACCGGCGCGAGGACGACGTCCTCGCCGTCACCGGCCCCGGCTCCTGCGAGGGCTGGTACCAGGGGGGCCTCGGCGCCGACGCCGAATGGGTGGGGGCGGCCGCCGCCCAGCAGAGCGTGGTCCTGCTCGCGGCCCCCGTCCAGCACCCGTCGCTGTACGGATACGCGGTCGAGGCGGGCGCGGCCTTCGCGCTGCTGGTCCCGCTGGTGGTCATCTAAGACTTGATCCGCA
Organism: Streptomyces sp. AP-93; assembly: GCF_022808175.1. Taxonomy (GTDB): domain Bacteria; phylum Actinomycetota; class Actinomycetes; order Streptomycetales; family Streptomycetaceae; genus Streptomyces. Next base: position 202,004 of record NZ_JALGBX010000020.1, read on the forward strand.
ATTCACCAGAGGGTGAGCTGCGGGTTGCGGCCGGGGCGGTGTCCGGGCTTTCCGGCGTGG
>NZ_JALGBX010000021.1 GCF_022808175.1 Streptomyces sp. AP-93
AGGGCCGCTTCGACGAGTTCGACGTTCATACGGCCAAGGCGGTCCTTGCGCTCCACCACCACGGTCGTGACGTCCGGTTCTGCCAACAGACGACGTGCTTTGCTACGAGATCCGTTCACCCCGGACGCGACCTCGGATTCGATCCGCACCACCCGATGCCCGGCCTTCACCGCCCACGCCGACAACCTGGCAGTCTGACGCTCCAGATCCGGCTTCTGATCGTGAGAGCAGACCCGGGCATACAACCCGACACCACCGACCCTTTCCGGCACGGCATTCGCCTCCACGTTCACCAGGATCGTGCGTGGCCCCACACGCTCGGCCGGAACCGGCAAACTGCCCTCACGAAACCAGCGATACGCGGTCTGCGGATGCACACCCTGCGCCTTCGCCCACTCCTTGAGGTTCACACACCCGACCGTAACGACACTCACCCAAATGCACTATCACTCACAAGAATGAACAAAAGAACCAACAGCACCCACCCCTGGGTGGCGGACCACATCCGCCGCTTCGAGGAGACCGGCGGGGTACCGCGCCCCGGGGTCAGCGATCTGCTGCTGACCACGCGGGGGCGCCGCTCCGGGGTGCTGCGGCGCACGGCGCTGGCGTACGTCCCGTACGGGGACTCCTACGTCCTCACGGCGTCCAACGCGGGGGCCGGGCACCACCCGGCCTGGTACCTGAACCTGAGCGCCGACCCGGCCGTCACCCTCCAGGTCGGCGCCGAGACCTTCGCGGCGCTCGCCCGCCCCGCGACCCCGTCGGAGGCGGAGCGGCTGTGGCCGGTGGTGGTGGCCGCGATGCCCTCGTACGCGGCCTACCGGGACGCGGCCTCGCGGACGGCCGGCCGCGAGGTCCCGCTGGTCCTGGTCACCCGCACCGACGGCTGAACCTCAGGCGCCCAAGCCCTCAGGCACGCACCTTCGGCGCCTTCGGCAGCCCGGACGACAGCGCGGTCCCGGCTCCGCCGAGGGAGGCGTCGGTCGCCTTCGAGGCGGACCCGGCGGCCGAGGCGGTGATCTCCACCGCCGTCTTCGCGTCCTTGACGGCGCCCCCGGGGTGGTCGACGATCTCGCCGACGCGCTGGGTGATCGGGGGCCCCTGGATGGCGGGCTCGTCGGCGGCGTGCGCGACGGCGGGACTGAGGGCGAGGGCCGCTCCCCCGGACAGGACGAGGGCGGCGAAGCTGCGCTTGATGGCGTTCATGCCAGGCCCAACGACCCCGCCGCACCCCGAGTCACCACTCCGGCCCACTTTGGAGTGAGACCGGATCCGCCCACACCCCAGAAATATGCCCCTTGCGTAATATGCCGCACAGGTCATACTTGAAGGGAAGGTACGCGGACTGGGAAGTGATCGTCGTGGAGCCCGCTCTCTCGTGGCTGCACACTCTGCGCCAGAGCGATCGGCCGAGGTGCGCTTCCTGTTCGTCTTCGACCCGCTGAGGCGGGCGGTCTTCCTGGTCGGCGGAGACAAGGCCGGCGACTGGCATGGTTGGTACCGCTCGTCCATCCCACTGGCCGAGGCGGCGTACCAGGATTACGTGACACAGCAGGAGGAGGACACCCGGTGAGCCCGACACCCGACCGCGGCGCCAAGGCAGCCCGCTGGGACGACCTCGTCGAGGAGTTCGGCTTCTCGCCCGCCGAGCAGGCGGAGATCGACCGTGGCGCGGCGGAGATGATCTCCGTCGTGCGCGCCCACCGGCTGGCGGAAGTCCGCAAGCGGCAGCACACCACCCAGGTCCAGGTCGCGGAAGCCATGGGGGTCACGCAGGCACGCGTCTCCCGGATCGAGAACGGCGAGCTGGAGCGCAGCGAGGTCGAGACCCTTGCCGCCTACGTCCGTGCGCTCGGCGGCAAACTGAAGATCGTCGCCGAGTTCGGCGACGAGCAGTACACCCTCGGCTGACCTACGGCTGACAACGCCCGCGGCCCCGGATCGGAGGATCGATCCGGGGCCGCGGGCGTGCATGACACAGCGGGGGTGGGGGCGTCAGGCCCCCGGGGTCAGTCCTGGACGACCAGGGACGGGGTGGACTTCGTCAGGACCTCGCCGCGGAAGAAGGCCGGGCTGCGGCGTTCGGTGACGAACATGACGACCAGGCCGAGGGCCAGCAGGCCGACGCCGATGACGAAGACGTTGCCGACGTCGAGGCCGGGGAGCGTGGAGCCGGAGCCGTAGGACGGGTCCCAGGCGTCGTACAGGGTCTTGAAGAAGACCGAGGCCAGCAGCACGCCGCCCAGGATCGGGAAGACGCCCTTGAAGAACAGGTCGCGGGCGGAGTTGCGCAGGTCCTTGCGGAAGTACCAGACGCAGGCGAAGGCCGTCAGCGAGTAGTAGAAGCAGATCATCAGGCCGAGCGCGAAGATCGTGTCGGTCAGGACGTTCTCGCTGACCAGGGTCATGACCGTGTAGAAGAGGCCGGTCGCGACGCCCGCCATGATCGTGGCGCGGCCGGGGGTCTTGAACTTCGGGTGGACCTTGGCGTAGGAGGGCGGCAGCGCCTCGTACGTGGACATGGCCAGGACCGTGCGGGCCACCGGGATGAAGGTGGTCTGCAGGGAGGCCGTCGCGGAGGCGAGGACGGCGACGAAGAGCAGGATGCCGAGCATCGGGCCCATCACGGGGCCGGCGAGGGCGGCAAAGACGTTGCCGGAGGTCTCCGGGTTGCCGAGGCCGAAGCCGACGGTGCCGGAGCCGACGGCCATCTGGGCGGCGATGCCGGTGGCCAGGTACGAGCCCACCAGGACGACCATCGCGATGAGCGAGGCGCGGCCGGGGGTCTTCGCGGAGCCGGTGGTCTCCTCGTTGGTGGCCAGGCAGGCGTCCCAGCCCCAGTACATGAAGATCGAGAGCGAGAGGCCGGCGGTGAAGGCCGCCATGGACTCGACCGCGAAGGGGTTCATCCAGGACCAGGAGAAGTCCAGGCCGGTGTCGAAGGTGCCCGCGGAGGCCTTCTGGAAGGCCATCGCCACGAAGATGGCGAGGACGGCGAGCTGAAGGCCGACCAGCGCGTACTGGACGCCCTTGGTGGCCGTCATGCCGCGGTAGCTGATGGCGGTCGCGACGGCGATCAGGGTGAGACAGGTGCTGATGTGGACGAGCTTGTTGTCGTCCAGGGCGGCGATCGCCGGGTTGTTCGTGATCTCGCCGGCCAGCAGCCAGAAGTAGGAGGTGGCCACGCCGGCCAGGTTGGAGAGCACGATGATCGTGGCGATCACCAGGCCCCAGCCGCACATCCAGCCGATCCGAGGCCCGAAGGCCTTCACGGTCCAGGTGAAGGAGGTGCCGCAGTCCGGCATGGCCTTGTTGAGCTCGCGGTACGCGAAGGCGACCAGCAGCATCGGCAGGAAGCCGGCCAGGAAGACGGCCGGCATCTGCACGCCGACCTCACCTGCGGTGGAGCCGAGGGTCGAGGTCAGGCAGTAGACGGGGGCGACGGTGGAGATGCCGATGACGGCGCTTCCCACGAGGCCGACGGAGCCCTTGCCGAGGCCCTTGCCGCGCACATCACCATCGGAGCCACCCCGGGGGGTGGCTCCGCTTACCGTGTCTCCGACCGGGGGCCGGGCGTCCAGCTGTGTCATACGTCAGGACGTTAGACGCTGCGTTTTCCACATCTGGAGGACCAAAGTCCAGTCCGCCACGCGCCCAAAGTCCTTGGAATCTCGAGGCCGAGAGTCTTCACGAGGATGTAATACAAGGTTCACAGGCCTGCCGATCATCGTTTCGGCAGGCCTGGACCTTTGATTTCACTATGCGGAAACCGCAGCACTGTCCGTTTTGACCGGTTTCAAACTTTCCAGGTCAATATTTGGTCAAGCCCGGAGTTTTGCGTCAACCCCAGACGATCGACTGCATCTCGCTGTAGGCGTGCAGTGCGTACGAGCCCACGTCCCGGCCGACCCCCGAGCGCTTGAAGCCGCCGAACGGCGCCTCCATGTTCCGCCCGATGGTGTTCACGCCGACGCCGCCCGCCCGCAGCCGCCGCGCCACGCGGAAGGCGCGCGCCGCGTCCGCGGACCACACGTAGCTGATCAGGCCGAAGTCGCTGTCGTTGGCCAGCGCCACTGCCTCGTCCTCGTCCCCGTCGAAGGGGACCACGACCACGACCGGCCCGAAGATCTCCTCTCGGACCACGCGCATGTCGTTCGTGCAGTCGACGAGGAGGGTCGGGGCCACGTAGAAGCCCTTGCCCGCCGCAGCACCCTCGCCCACCACCGGCCGCTCGCCGCCGAAGGCGATCCGGGCGCCCTCCTTCCTGCCCAGCTCGATGTACGACTCCACGCGGTCCCGGTGCGCCGCCGAGATGACCGGGCCCACCACGGTGCCGCGCACCGACGGGTCGCCGACCTTCATGAAGGCCAGGTAGCCCTGCAGCTTCTCCACCAGCTGCTCGTACACCGACCGGTGGACGATCACCCGGGTCGGAGCCGTGCAGATCTGCCCGGAGTAGAAGGAGAAGGTGGTGCCGATCCCCATCACCGCCGCGTCCAGGTCGGCGTCCGCGAGGACGATCGCCGCACCCTTGCCGCCCAGCTCCATCAGCTGCCGCTTCATCGTGCGGCCGCAGACCTCGGCGATGCGCTGCCCGACGCCCGTGGAACCGGTGAAGGACACCATGTCCACGTCCGGGGAGTCCACGGCCGCCTCGCCGACCTCCACCGAGGTGCCGGAGACCACGTTCACCACGCCCGCCGGGACCCCGGCCTCGTGCAGGGCCTCGGCCATCCGGAACACCGACAGCGGGTCCTGCGGAGCCGGCTTCACGACGACCGTGTTACCCATGGCCAGCGCCGGGGCCACCTTGCCCGCCGGATTGGCCCACGGGTTGTTGTACGAGGTGATGCAGGTGACGACCCCGACCGGCTGGCGCACCTCCAGGGCGCCGAGGATGCTCGCCGCACCCATCGGGCCCGCCTCGGTGACCTGCGGCGGCAGCCCGCGCTCGACCGGTTCCAGCGCGCCCTTCGCGTACCGGCGGAAGCGGGCCACGCCCACCCCGACCTGCATGCCGCGCGCGATCCCGGTGGGGGCGCCCGTCTCGGCCCGGGCGAGCGCCGCCCAGGGCTCGTACTCCCGCTGGATGATGTCCGCGGCCCGGTCCAGGATCGCGGCGCGCTCCTCCGGTTTCGTCCGGGACCAGCCCTCGAAGGCCGCTGCCGCGGCGCGCGCCGCGTCCTCGACCTGGCCGCGCGAGGCCTCGGGGGCCAGGCCGACGACGGATTCGTCGGCCGGGTCGACCACCTCGTAATGACCGCGGGCCGGCTCGACCCACTCGCCGCCGATGTAGAGCTTCTGGGGGGCTTCGGAGCTCATCGCGTGCTCACCGTCCTCGTGTCCCGGCCCGAACGGAGCACGATCCCCGGGATCGCCCCCGTGACCTCGTCGTCGCGGATGGTCTCCACGCCGTTGACGCGTACGGACACCATGCCGATCGCCCGCGCGTCCAGCCGCGGGCTGTCCCCCGGCAGGTCGTGCACGAGCGTCGCAGGCCCCGCCTCGATGCGCTCCGGGTCGAAGAGCACCAGGTCCGCGTGGAACCCCTCGGTGATCCGGCCGCGCTCGCGCAGCCCGAACAGCTGGGCCGGGTCGTCGGTGAGCATCCGTACCGCCTGCTCCAGCGGCACCAGCTTGCGGCCGCGCAGGCAGTCCCCGAGGAAGCGCGTCGTGTACGGGGCTCCGCACATGCGGTCCAGGTGGGCGCCGGCGTCGGAGCCGCCGAGCATGACGTCCTCGTGCTGCCAGGTCTCGGCGCGCAGCGCCCAGCTCGCCGGGTCGTTGTCGGTCGGCATGGGCCAGAGCACCGTACGCAGGTCGTCGTTGGCGCAGATCTCCACCAGGCACTGGAAGGCGTCCTGGCCGCGCTCGGCCGCGATGTCGTTGACGACGCGCCCGGACAGGCCCTCGTTGGCCTCGCTGTAGGTGTCGCCGATGACGTAGCGGCCGAAGTTGGCCAGGCGCCGGAACACCCCGGCCTCCTTGCTGGCCGCGCGGCGCAGCATCTCGGCGCGCACCTGCGCGTCGCGCAGCTTCGCGATGCGCTCGGGGACGGGCAGGGCCAGGACCTCGCCCCAGCCGGGGATGAGGTTGAGGGCGCAGAAGGTGCCCAGCGACATGTTCATGGGGGTCAGGATCGGCATCGTCAGCGCGACGATCCGGCCGCCGGCCTTGCGGGCTCGCTCGCTGGGGATCAGCTGGCGCGGCACGCGCTCGGGGACGGAGGCGTCGATGGTGAGCACGTTCCAGTTCAGGGGCCGTCCGGCGGCCGCGCTCATCTCGACGAAGAGGTCGATCTCCTCGTCGGCGAACTGGTCGAGGCAGCCCGCGACGATCGCTTCGAGCTGGGTGCCCTCGTGCTCGGAGACCGCCCGGGACAGCGCGAGGAGCTCCTCGGGCTTGGCGTGCCGGGAGGCGACGGGGGCGCCGGAGCCGTCGGAGTGCGTGGAGGACTGGGTGGTCGACAGGCCCCAGGCGCCGGCGTTCATGGCGTCGTGGAACAGGTCGAGCATCGCCTGCATCTGCTCTTCGGTGGGCTGGCCGCCGACGGCGTCCTCGCCCATGACGTGCCGGCGCAGCGCGCAGTGGCCGACCATGAAACCGGCGTTGACGGCGATGCGGCCGTCGAGCGCGTCGAGGTACTCGCCGAAGGTGGACCAGGTCCAGTCGACGCCCTCCTCGAGTGCGGCCAGGGCCATGCCCTCGACCTTGCTCATCATGCGGCGGGTGTAGTCGGCGTCCTCGGGGCGGGCGGGGTTGAGGGGTGCCAGGGTGAATCCGCAGTTGCCGCCCGCGACGGTGGTCACTCCGTGGTTCATGGAGGGGGTCGCGTACGGGTCCCAGAACAGCTGGGCGTCGTAGTGCGTGTGGGGGTCGATGAACCCGGGGGTCAGGACGAGGCCGGTCGCGTCCTCGGTGCTCCTGGCCTCTTCGGTGACCGTGCCTGGCTCGGCGATGACGGCGATCCGGCCGTCGCGTATCCCTACGTCGGCCACGCGGGCGGGTGCGCCGGTGCCGTCCACGACGGTGGCGCCCTTGATCAGATGGTCGAGCATGACGTCCTCTCTGCCGGTTCTCGCGTTGCGCGCGTGCCCTGGGGCTCCGCCCCAGACCCCGCTCCTCAAACGCCGGAGGGGCTGGATTTTGGCCGGCGTCCGGCCTTCGTACGCCCAGTGCCTGCGCGCCCTCGCGAGGCTTGGATCGCCCTGCCGGCTCGCACGATGCACTGCACGCACGTGCAGGCCGACGCCGGCCAAATCCAGCCTCGCCGGCGTTTGAGGCGCCGCCGGAGGCACATCCGGCCCCCGCCGGCGTTTGAGGCGCGGGGGTCCGGGGGCTGGTCCCCGGCGACGGCGCCGCACGTGCAGCGCCGCAGGCCAGGGCCCCGGCCGGAGTCCGCCGGGCCGGCCGCGGCCTCGGCATGGCTCCGGCCGGGGCCGGTTGCGGGGCGGCGGTCCGGGAAGACACCGCCCCGAGTTCCCCCGCCGGGTCAGACGGCCTCGCGGAAGCGCGTGGTGCGGTGCACCGGGTCGGTGTCGATGTGCGGGATGACGTGCTCGCCGATGAGCTTGATGGTGGTCATCGTGTCCTCGGGCGAGACGCCGGTCGGCAGGCCGAAGGAGAGCTGGTCGGCGCCGGCCTCCTCCCAGCGCTTGCACTGCGCGCGGACCTCGGAGGGGTCGCCGCAGATGAGCAGTTCCTCGGCGATCAGCAGCTCGATGATCTCCGCGTTGTACTCGGGGAGGATCTCGGGCCACTCGGGGATCATCTCGGGGCGCGGGAAGGTGTCGTGGTAGCGGAAGACCAGCGACTGGAAGCGGTTCATGTTGGCGTTGACGGCGATCTCGACGGCCTTGTCGTGGGTCTCGGCGCAGATCGCGGTCGAGGTGACCATGACGTTGTCGTTGACGAAGGCGCCGATGGCCTTCGCCTCCTGGATCGCGGTCTTGTACTGCTCCAGCACCCAGGCCATGTCGGAGACCTTCTGGACGCTGAAGCCGAGGACTCCGAGGCCCTTCTTGGCGGCCATCGCGTACGAGGAGGGCGAGCCGGCGGCGTACCACATGGCCGGGTGGGCCTTACCGTACGGCTTGGGGAAGATCTTGCGCGGCGGGAGCGACCAGTGCTTTCCCTGGAACCCCTCGTACTCCTCCTGGAGGAACATCTTGGGGAACTCGGCGATGGTCTCTTCCCAGATCTCCTTGGTGCCGTTCATGTCCTCGATGCCGGGAAGGAAGCCGAGGATCTCGTGGCTGCCGGCGCCGCGGCCGGTGCCGAACTCGAAGCGCCCCTTGGAGAGGTGGTCGAGCATGGCGACCTTCTCGGCCACCTTGACCGGGTGGTTGACCGGGGCGAGCGGGTTGAAGATGCCGGAGCCGAGGTGGATGCGCTCGGTGGCGTGGGCGAGGTACCCGAGGAACACCTCGTTCGCCGAAAGGTGCGAGTACTCCTCCAGGAAGTGGTGCTCGGAGGCCCAGGCGTACTTGAACCCGGACTTGTCCGCCTGGATGACGTACTCGGTCTCCTCGATCAGCGCCTTGTGCTCTGCCTCGGGGTCGACCTTGGACCGTGCCTCAGGCACGTATCCCTGCACAAAGAGCCCGAATTCCAAGGGGATTCACCGTCCTTCTGTTTCTGACGTTGCGTCAGATTCGATGTCACGACTGTTCCACCGCGAGGGCGGGAGCGTCAATACCTGACGCTCCATCAGATAGAGCCACGGGGGCACTCGACGGCCGCTAGACGATGCTGACGCCCGCCATCCAGCCGCCGTCGATGACGAACGGCTGGCCGGTGATGTACGAGGAGTCCTCGCTGGTCAGGAACAGGGCCAGTTTGGCTATCTCCTCGGGCTGCCCCACCCGGCCCATCGGCACGACGCGCTTGTAGAGCTCCGCCATGGCGTCCCGGGCCTCCTGGGGCAGGTCCGCCGGATTCGTGTTCCCGGGGGTGGCCATCGCCGTGTCCACCGCCCCCGGGCACATCGCGTTGACCCGGATGTTCTTCGCGGCGAGCTCCAGCGCGGCCACCCGGGTCAGGCCGAGGATCGCCGCCTTGGTCGCCGCGTACGTGCCCACGTACGCCATGCCCGTCAGGCCTGTGTACGAGGAGGTGTTGACGATCGTGCCGCCGCCGGCCGCCTCGATCTCCGGGGCCACCGACTTGATGCCGAGGAAGGCACCGACCTGGTTGACCTGCACCACCTGCTGGAACTCCTCCAGCGGGGTCGCGGTCAGCTCGTTGAAGCGCAGGATGCCCGCGTTGTTGACCAGGCCGTCGACCGGGCCGAAGGCCTCCTTCGCCGCCGCGATGGCGGCCGCCCAGTCCTCCTCCCGGCTCACGTCCATCCGTACGTACCGGGCCCGGTCCTCGCCGATCTCCTTCGCGACCGCCGCGCCCTGCTCGTCCAGTACGTCGCCCAGGAGCACCTTGGCGCCCTCCGAGGCGAAGAGCCGGGCCTCCTGCTCTCCCTGGCCGCGCGCGGCGCCCGTGATGATGACGACGCGGCCGTCCAGCTTGCCTGGCTTGCCCATGCCTACCCCTAAGTCGTTAGTCGTTGAGGAGGGGTCCCACTTCGGACCCGAAAGCCGTGATCTGGTCGATGAGTTCGGCCCGGTCGCGGTTGCGGAAGCGGACCTGGATCTGGTCGATGCCGATCGCCTTGTACGCGCGCAGCGACTCGGCGAGCGCCTCCGCCTTGCCGGTGAGGGTCCGCCGGCCGGTGTCCCAGCCGGGCTCGCCGACGTACAGCGGGGCGGTGATCGCGCCGAACTCCACGGGTCCGGTGACCCCGGCCTCGGCGCGGAGTTCCTTGATCCGGGCGATCTGTGCCGGGAGCTTGTCGAGCGGGTCGCCCTGCGGCAGCCAGCCGTCGCCGCGCACGGCTGCCCGGCGGACGGCGGCGGGCGAGGAACCGCCGACCCAGACGGGGATCCGGGGCTGGACGGGGCGGGGAAGCTGCCCGAGGTCCTTGAAGGAGAACAGTTCGCCCTCGAACTCCGGGTACTCCTCGGGGCCCAGCGCGGCGCGCAGCGCGTCGAGCGTCTCGTCGAGGACGGCCCCGCGGCGCGCGAAGTCCACGCCGAGCACCTCGAACTCCTCCTTCACGTGCCCGGCGCCGACGCCGAGGATCAGCCGGCCGCCGGAGAGGTGGTCGACGGTGGCGTACTGCTTGGCGCTGAGCAGCGGGTGGCGCAGGCCCAGGATCGCCACGTGGCTCAGCAGCCGGACGTTCTCGGTGATCCCGGCCAGGAAGGAGAGGGTGGCCACCGGGTCGTACCAGATGGTGCTCATGGGGCCGGCCATGTGCCGCGGGATGGCCACGTGGTCGCAGGTGGCGACGTAGCCGAAGCCGGACCGGTCGGCCGCCCTGGCCACCGCGGCGAGATCGGCCGCGCCGGCCGTGGCCTCCCAGGGCTCGGCGTAGATGGTGCTCTGCGACTGGATCGGGAGCTGCATCCCGTAGACCAGCCGACCTTCCGGAAACACGCGCGCCATGGGCCGTACCCGCCTCGTCCTCGACTGCCGATTCGTCATACCGGTGCCGGGCCATCGTCGTAGCTGACGGGTCGTCAGGCAAGGGGTCGGTGCGAAGACGACGGCCCGGTGGCGTCCGGTGGCCGTCGAAGCCGAGCGGGCGATCTTGTGCGGCGGGCCGGCCGTGGACCGGGCCCCGACACGCACGAGACCCCGCGCCCGGAGGCGCGGGGTCTCGATGCTCGGGGACGCGGTCCCCCGGGTCAGAAGACGCGAACCCGGTCGGCCGTGTCCCAGCCCATGTTGCCCTCCGGGCCGCGCAGGCTGCCGGTCCCGGTGCCCGGGTACACGAAGGCCTGATGCCAGTCGATGGGTCGCATCAGATCGCTGATGCCATCGGCGGTGGAGTCGCCGGTGGCCACGATCGGGGCGTCCAACGGCCAGGCGTACGGCAGCTGCTTGCGCGCGCCGAAACCGCCCGCGCCGTTGCCCGGGTAGAGCCACAGTCGTCGCGAGCCGTCCCGGGCCACGAGGTCGGCCCGGCCGTCGCCGGACAGGTCGCCCGGCGAGACGAGCTGGTTCATGACGCCCCAGCCGGCGCCCAGGTTCTTGCGCGCGGCGAACGAGCCCTTGCCGTTGCCCGGGTACATCCACAGCACGCCGGCCTTGTCGCGGGCGAGCAGGTCGCCGCGCCCGTCACCGGTCAGGTCGCCGGCCGCGCTGATCTCGCGCATGGCGTTCCAGCCGGCGCCCAGGCCCAGCCGCGTACCGAGGGCGCCGGTGCCGAGGCCCGGGTAGAACCACAGGGCGCCGGCCGTGTCACGGGCGTAGACGTCCTCCTTGCCGTCCGAGTTGTAGTCGCCGTGGCGGACGAGCTGGGTCATGGCGTTCCAGCCGCCGCCGAGGAACTTGCCCTGCGTACGCCCCTGGGCGTCCCTCTTGCCGGGCAGGAACCACAGGCGGCCGTCGTCGGCACGCTCCAGCAGGTCGGCGATGCGGTCGTTGTTGAGGTCGGCGAAGTTCGCGACGGCCGGAACCGGCGCGGGCCGCGGCTGGTCGGGCCAGGGAGCCCAGTCCATGTACGGGACGCCCTGGGTGGCCTCGTAGGCGGTGGTGGCGATCCGGATGGAGCTGATCGCGTTGTCGAACCGGCCCATGATCGAGCCGTTGAGGTCGTTGGGGCCGTTGTACGGGGTCACGTAGAGGTAGTCGCCCGCGAAGTTCGCGTCCGGGTACACGGCCGCGTACAGGCCGCTGTTGTTGACCAGCGAGGAGATCTTGTTGTTCCAGGTGCCGAGCGAGGCCTGGGGGGACGAGAAGGTCTTCATCTCGCCCGTGTAGTAGTCGCCGGCGAAGACGCAGAACTTGCCCGCCGGGCAGCGCTCGTAGTTCTCGGCCGCGGCGGCGGTGGGCGCGGCGGTGACCAGGGCGGCCACCGAGGCGGCCGTGGCGATCGCCGCGCCGAGGATGCGGCGCAGGGGACGGCGCGGGGGACGGGATCCGGAACCGGGTCGGGTCATGAGGAAGGCAGTCCGTTCTGAACTGAAGTGCGAAGTCCGACGTCTGAATGGGGGTGGTGCGAACCGGATGGCCGGATGGCCGGATGGTCAGAACACGAGGTGCGCGTCCGAGGCGCTGCCGATGACCTTCGCGGCGCCGAGGTGGCCGTCCTTCGCGCCCGTCCCGGGGTACAGGCGCAGGTAGTTGTCGCTGTGCGAGTGCGTGAGGAGGTCGGGTCGCCCGTCGCCGTTGTAGTCGCCGATGCCCGCCAGCTCCTTGAAGCCGTTCCACCCGCCGGTGCCGATCAGGCTGCGCGCACCGAAGCCGCCGCGGCCGTTGCCCGGGTAGAACCAGAGCCGCCCGGACGTGTCACGGGCCACGAGGTCGGAGACTCGGTCGGAGTTCAGGTCGCCGGCGCCGACGAGCTCGTTCATCACGCCCCAGCCGCCGCCGAGGTTCTTGCGCGTGCCGAAACCGCCCTTGCCGTTGCCGGGGTACAGCCACAGCACACCGGCGGTGTCGCGGGCGAGCAGGTCCCGCTTGCCGTCACCGGTGAGGTCGCCTGCCGCGGCGAGGTCCCGCATCGCGTTCCAGCCGCCACCGAGGCCGACGCGCGTACCGAGGGCCGAGCCGGTGCCCGGGTAGAACCACAGGGCGCCGTCCTTGTCCCGGGCGAAGACGTCTTCCCTGGCGTCCGTGTTGTAGTCGCCGTGGCGCAGCAGCTGGGTCATCCCGTTCCAGCCGGTGCCGAGGCGGTGGGTCTTGTTGTCCTCCGCCGCGTTCACGGTCCACAGCGCGCCGTACCGGTTGCGGCCCAGCAGGTCGGTGCGGCCGTCGCCGTCGAGGTCGCCGAAGGCCGTCTCGGCGGCCGTGGGCGCGGGACGCGTCTGCGGCTCCTCGTTCCACCACCACCACGGGTGGGTGGCGAAGCTGCCGCAGTCCTCGGCGTCCGGCAGGAGCTCGATCGAGCTGACGGCGTTGTCCAGGTCCGGGCGCGTGCTCTCGTCGAAGGACACATGACCGCTGTAGTAGTGCGTGGCGGCCTCCCAGCCGTAGTCGGGCTCGGGGCTGACGCACACCGTGTGGTCGCTGTAGTTGGTGAGCGAGCTGATGCGGTTGTCCCAGGTGCCGAGGCGGGCCAGGCTGCTCTTGACGATCTTCATGTCGCCGGTGCCGACGGGCCCGCTGAACACGCAGACCTCGCCCCAGGGGCAGCGGTCGTAACCGCTGGCCGCCTGCGCGGCCGAGGCGCCGCCCAGCAGGCCTGCGGTGGTGGCGAGCGCCGTGGCGGCGGCGAGGAGCGCGCCGCGGACGGCGCGCGGAACGGAAAGGGTCACAGATCCCCCCGGATGTGTGTGGAACAGCCGCGTTCGCATAGGCCCGCAGGAGCCGGCCCCCCTGGAACGCGGATTCGAGTGTGTGGATTCTAGCCCTGGCCTGTTTCCGCCGGGACCCGTGGGCCAGCGGCGTCAGGGCCTGACGGCGGAGCCGCGGAAAGCGGCGCACGAAGGGATGTCCGTACGCGGGGCCGACCGCTAGGGTGCCGCGCGTGGAACTGTTTCTGACCCTGGTCAGCGGAGTGGCGTGGACCCTCGTGTACGTCGAGGCGATCCGGGTGGGGCTGCGGGACCGGACGTACGCGATGCCGGTCGCGGCGCTCGCGCTGAACTTCGCGTGGGAATCGACCTACGCCGTCAACGAGTTCCGTACCGGCCTTTCGGCCCAGGGCGTCGTCAACGTGGTGTGGGCCGTCGCCGACATCGTCATCGTGTACACATACCTGCGCTACGGGCGGGCCGAGCTGCCCCGCTTCGTGACCCGGCCGCTGTTCGCCTTCTGGAGCGTGCTCGTCTTCGCGAGCGCCTTCGCCGTGCAGTGGCTCTTCCTCGCCCACTTCGGCGCGCACGACGCGAGCCGGTACTCGGCGTTCCTGCAGAACCTGCTGATGTCCGGGCTGTTCATCGCCCTCTACGCGAGCCGGCGCGGCCCGCTCGGACAGTCCCTCGTCATCGCGGTCGCCAAATGGCTCGGCACGCTCGCGCCGACCTTCCTCTTCGGGGTCATGGAGGACGCGCCGTTCATCCTCGGGCTGGGGCTGCTGTGCGCCGTCTTCGATCTCGCGTACATCGCGCTGCTGGCCGGGAACCCGGCGGGCGGGGAGGCGGACCTCGGGAAGGCGGACCTCAGAAGCCCCGCGGCCCCATCACGATGACCGGCTTCGCCGCCGGGTCGAGGGTCGCCAGGACCTTCTGCATCGCGGCCTTCGGGATGCCCACGCAGCCCTGCGAGGGGCCGTCGTGGTCCACGTGGAGCCAGATGTTGCCGCCCTTCTCCTCGCCCTCCGGCTTCGTCGGGTCGAGGGGACTCACCCCGGTCTTGCGGTTGAAGTCGATGGCGACGACGTAGTCGAAGGAGCCGCGCAGCGACTCGCCGTTGACCCCGCGGCCCGTCGCCACGAAGGAGCCGTCCTGGTCGTACGGGAACTTGGTGCCCGCCGGCTTCGCCAGCAGCCCGCCCGCGTCGGTCAGCGCGAACACGCCCTCGGGGGAGGTCAGGTCCCCGTACGTACGCTCCGTGGACCAGCCCTTGGCTCCGTTGCGCGCGGGCCAGCTGTCGCTCTTCAGCCAGTCGGCGCCGGTCGCCGGGCGGGTGTACAGGGCCGCGGTGGACTCCGACGAACCCTTGGCCTTGCCGGTGACCAGGATCAGCTGGCGGGCGTCCGCGGGGATCTTCGCCCGGGTCTGCTCGCTGACCTCGGGCAGGCCCTGGAAGGGGTCGCGCTCGGCGGCCCGCCCGGCCCGCTCCTCGGCCGGGGGCCGGGCGTCGGAGGCGGCCAGGGCCGCGGCGTTGGCCGGCGGGTCCTGGGCGAGGTACGCCCAGCCCGCGCCGAAGCCGAGCAGTCCCAGGGCGGCCGCGAAGGCGAGCGGGCGCGAGCCGCGGGACCCCCGGGAAGCGCGGGAACCGCGCGGGACACCGCCGGCGCGCCGCGCACCTCCGGCGCGGGAGCGCGGGGTCGGGCGGGACGCCCCGGGTGTGCGGGACGGACGGGACGCGCGGGAGCCGGCTCGGGCGTGCTTGCTCATTGACCCGACCGTACACAGCCGATCTTCATTTTTGTTGACCGGTCAAGCTCCCGGCGTTTCATCGGCGGGTCGCGCCGCCGGGGGCGCCGGCGACTCGGCCGGGAACCAGACCCGGACCGTCAGCCCGCCGCCGGGCGCCGGGTTGGCCCGCGCCGTCAGTGCCGCGCCGTGCGCCCGCGCGATCGACGCGACGATCGAGAGCCCCAACCCGGCGCCCTCGCCCGCCGTATGCTGCCGCTCCGCCCGCCGCCGGAAGGGCTCCAGCAGCCGCGGCACGTCCCCCGGCTCGATCACCGGACCGGTGTTGGAGACCGTCAGCACCCCCTCCCGGGAAGTCGCCACCTCCAGGCGGCCGCCCGCGCGGTTGTGACGTACGGCATTGGCCAGCAGGTTCCGTACGAGGTGCCCGAGCAGCGTCCGGTCGCCCGCGACGGTCAGCGGCGCGAGATCCCGTACGACCGCCAGGTCCTGAGGGGCCGTCGCCTCGATGCCCGCCAGCTCCGCCCCCGCGAGCTCCGCCAGGTCCACGGGCTCCGTCGCCTCGAGGCCCTCCTCCGAGACGGCGAGCAGGAGCAGCGACTCGACGAGGTGCTGACTGGAGTCCGCGACCTCGATGAGCTTCGACCGGATCCGGGCCACCTTCTCCGGCGGCGGCTCCCCCGCCAGCCCGATCTCGGCGGCCGCCCGCTGGACGGCGAGCGGGGTGCGCAGCTCGTGGGCGGCGTTCGCGGCGAACCGGCGCTGTGCCCCGACCAGGTCCTCCATCCGGTCGAGCATCCCGTCGAAGGTGTCCGCCAGCCGTTTGAGTTCGCCGGGCGGGGCCCGGAGGCCGATCCGCTCGTGGAGGTTCGCACCGGACAGGCGCCGGGCCGTCTCGGTGATCACGCCGACGGGGCGCAGGACGCGGCCGGCCATCCACCAGGCCAGCCAGATGGACAGGACGGCGAAGACGGCGAGGGCGAGGAGGGAGACGATCAGGAGCTCGTGGAGGGTGGCCTGTTCGACGGCGGTGGTCAGGTTCTGGGTGGCCTGCCATTGTTTGAGCTGCTCGGCACTGGGCCTGATCGTGGGGCCGGTGCCGGGGCCCGGGATGAGGCCAGTGCCCGCATCGAACCTCTCGGCGGGTACGGGGGTCCGCTGGCCCGGGACCACGTTGGGCAGCTGGGCGGTATAACCGGGCCTGGTGGTCATGACGGCGCCGCTGATGCGGCTGTAGAGACCGTTGCGGAGCAGGATGTTGATCAGTGCGATGAGGCCGCCGCCCGCGAGGAGCAGCAGCGAGCCGTAGAGGACGGTGAGACGGGCGCGCTCGGAGTGGAGCACTGCTCTCATCGTGGATCACCGATCCGGTATCCGGCGCCGGGGACCGTCTCGATCAGCGGCGGCTCCCCCAGCTTGGCCCGCAGCTTGCTCAGGGTCACCCGTACCGCGTTGGTGCTGTACGAGGTGTCCTCCTCCCACACCTGCTCGATCAGGTCGTCGCTGCTGAGGACCGCGCCCTCGGCGCGCAGCAGCGACTCCAGCACGGCGAACTCCTTGCGGGACAGCGCCAGCCTGCGCCCCTCGCGGGTCGCGGTGCGCCGCGCGACGTCCACGGCCACCCCGGCCCGCTCCAGCACCGGCGGCAGGGCCGGCTGGGCGCGCCGCCCCAGCGCCAGGACGCGGGCGAGCAGCTCGTCGTAGGCGAAGGGCTTGGTGAGGTAGTCGTCGGCGCCGAGGCCGAGGCCCTCCACCCGGTCGCGTACGGTCCCGGAGGCCGTCAGCATCAGCACGCGGGTCAGCAGCCGCTCGCGCACCACCTGGCGGCAGACCTCGTCGCCGTGCAGGCCGGGCAGGTCTCGGTCGAGGATCAGGACGTCGTACGCGCCCCGGCGCAGCCGGCTCAGGGCCTCCAGGCCGTCGCTCGCCTCGTCGACGGCCAGCGCGTCGCCGCGCAGCCCCTCGGCAATCATCTCCCGCAGGAACTCCTCGTCCTCCACCACCAGAACTCGCATGGCGTCCTCTTTACCGGAGAGGGGCATTTCGCCGTTGTAAGCACGAGCCGTTAGAGAAGCGAAAGCCGCTGTTCGCGCAGTCTCGGGCCCATGAAGCGATCCACGACCATGACCATGACCACGGCCGCGCTCCTCACCGGCCTCACCCTCTTCGTCACCGCGTGCACGGGCGGCGCCGGCGGCTCGGACGGAAAGAAGGACGAGAAGAACGACTCCTCGAACTCCAGCGGTACGGGCGGCAGCGGTGGCGGTGGCGGTGCGGACGCCGACAACGCCCTCAAGATGCGCAAGTGCCTGCGCGAGAACGGCGTCGACATGCCGGACCCGAAGCCCGGCGAGGACCCGCGCGGCATGACGCTCGGCGCGGGCACGGACCAGGAGGTCCTGAAGAAGGCCATGGACAAGTGCGGGATGAAGGGTCCCGGCTCCGGCGGCGAGGTCTCGCAGGCGGAGAAGGACAAGGCCCTGAAGCAGGCCAAGTGCATGCGGGACAACGGCTTCGACATGCCGGACCCGGAGTTCAACGGCAACGCGCGGACCGGGATGTCCATACCCGAGGGGGCCGACAAGGACGCCTTCATGGCCCAGCTGAACAAGTGCAGCGCCGACCAGTGAGGAAGCGCGGGAGGTGGCTCCTGGGCTCGCTGGCCGTCGTGCTCGCCGTCACGGGCGGCGGGTACGCGGTCGTCGCCCAGGCCGGGACGGACGGCGGGAGTGGTGGGAGTCGTGGGAGCGGCGGGAGCGGCGGCGGCGGGAGCAGCGGTGGCTCGAAGCAGGGCCGCACGGACGGGCTGCCGGGGGCCACGTCGCCGGTCACGCGCGGAGACCTGAGCTCCGGGTTCAAGGTCGACGGGACGCTCGGCTTCGCGAAGGAACGCAAGCTCAACATGGTGGGTGCGGGCGGGGCGGGCTCCGGCTCCGCGACCCTGACCTGGGTGGCACCCGCCGGATCCTCCGTCGTGCGCGACGGCAAGCTCTACGAGGTCAACGGCAAGCCGGTGCGCCTGATGTACGGCGCCACGCCCGTGTACCGGTCCCTGAAGTCCGGGGACAAGGGCGAGGACGTCAAACAGCTCAAGCAGAACCTCCAGGCCCTCGGCTTCGGCACCGGCCTGGACACCTCGGACGGCACCTTCACCGCCGGGACGGCCACCGCCGTCAAGCGCTGGCAGAAGTCCCACAAGGTGAAGGAGACGGGCGAGGTCGGCAAGGACGACATCGCCTTCGCCTCCGGACCCCAGCGGATCCAGAAGAACGACATGGCCGTCGGCGACGAGGCCGCCGCCGGCAAGCCCGTCATGACCCTGACCGGCACCGAGCGGATGGTCCGCGTGCAGCTGGACGTGGCCAAGGCGGGCAAGGTCAAGACCGGCGACCCGGTGACCGTGAGCCTGCCCGGCGGGGGCAGCACCGCCAAGGGCAAGATCAGCTCGGTCGGCGCCACCGCCAACGGCGACGACCCGTCCTCGGGGGGAGGGGGTGGTGGCGGCGGCGGCGGTGGCGGTGGCGGGGACAAGAAGCCGAAGGTCGACGTCGAGATCGCCCTCGACAACCCCGCCGAGGCCACGGGCCCCGACCGGTCCCCGGTCTCGGTGAGCCTGACGGGCGAGGTCCGCAAGGCGGTGCTCTCCGTACCGGTCAACTCGCTCCTCGCCCTCGCCGAAGGCGGCTTCGGAGTCCAGGTCGTCGAGGACGGCACGGTCCGCGAGGTCAGGGTCGAGCTCGGCATGTTCGGCCAGGGCCGGGTGGAGGTGAAGGGGGACGCCCTCAAGGAAGGCATGCTCGTGGGAGTCCCCGCGTCATGAACGAACACGCCCACGCCGTCGTCGAACTGACCGGGGTCACCAAGGAGTACCCCGGCGGGGTCGCGGCCCTGCGCGGAGTCGACCTCACCGTCCTGAACGGCGAACTCCTCGCCATCGTAGGACCGTCGGGATCGGGGAAGTCCACGCTCCTGCACATCGTGGGGACGCTGGACCGGCCGACCGCCGGCCGCGTCGCCATCGCCGGGTACGACATCGCGAGCCTCTCCGACCGGTCCCTCTCCGCCCTGCGCTCCCGCCACGTCGGCTTCGTCTTCCAGTCCTTCCACCTGGTCCCCGGCATCAGCGCCCGGGCCAACGTCGCCGAGGGACTGCTGTACTCCGGCCTGTCCCGCGCCGAACGCGGACGGCGGGCGGAACGCGCCCTGGAGCGCGTCGGCCTCGGCGACCGCATGGACCACCGGCCGCACGAACTGTCCGGCGGACAGAAGCAGCGCGTGGCGATCGCCCGCGCGGTGGCGGGCGAACCGGACCTGCTGCTCGCCGACGAGCCAACGGGCGCCCTGGACACGGCGTCCGGCGAGTCGGTGATGGAACTGCTGCACGAGCTCAACCAGGACGGGGCCACCATCGCCGTGATCACCCACGACAACGAGATCGCGGCGAGCCTGCCCCGGCAGGTCCGCATCCGCGACGGCGAGATCGTGGCGGACGTGTGGAACGTGGACACGGACACGGACGCGCTGGGGGTGGGTGCGTAGTGGGTTCCGGTTCCCGTACGAAGTCACGCGCTGCCGGCAAGAAGGCGCGCAAGCTGTCACCGCCCCGGCTGGGCCCCCGCGACGTGTTCCACGTCGGATCGGCGGGGCTGCGCTCGCGGCCCATGCGCGTCTTCCTGTCCGCGCTCGGGATCGCCATCGGCATCGCGACGATGATCGCGGTCGTCGGCATCTCCTCGTCGAGCCAGGCCAAGCTGCTCCAGGAACTCGACAAGCTCGGCACGAACATGATGGTCGCGACACCAGCCCCGTCGATGTTCTCCGGACAGGACACCAAGCTGCCGAAGGACGCCCCCGGCATGATCGCCCGGATCGACGGGGTCGAATCGGTCGGCACGACGGGCGAGGTGATGGAGTCCGTCCGCCGCAGCGAGAACATCCCGAAGGAGGAGACGAACGGCATCGCCCTCAAGGCGGCGAAGGACGAGCTGCTCAAGACGCTGAGGGCCCGGATGCACAGCGGGAGCTGGCTCAACGACGCGACCGGCCGCTACCCGTCCGTGGTCCTCGGGCACGTCACCGCCGAGCGCCTGGGCATCACGGGGCCGGGCGGGCAGGTCTTCATCGGCGGGCAGTACTTCACCGTCATCGGCGTCCTGGAGCCCATCCCGCTGGCGCCGGAGATCGAACGCTCGGCGCTGATCGGCTGGGACGCCGCGCAGAGCCTCCTGGGCTTCGACGGCCATCCCACGTCCGTCTACGAGCGCTCCGCCGACGACCGCGTCCGGGAGGTCCGGGACCTCATCGCCAAGACGGCCAACCCCGAGAGCCCGAGCACGGTCTCGGTCACGGACCCGTCGGCGGCCCTCCAGGCGAAGGCCGCCACCGAGGGCGCCTTCAGCACCCTCCTCCTCGGCCTGGGCGGCATCGCCCTGCTGGTGGGCGGGGTCGGGGTGGCCAACACCATGATCATCTCGGTCCTGGAACGCCGCCACGAGATCGGCCTGCGCCGCTCCCTGGGCGCCACCAAGGGCCAGATCCGCATCCAGTTCGTCACGGAGTCCCTGCTCCTGTCGGGCCTGGGCGGCCTGGCAGGCATCGCCCTGGGCGGCGCGGCCACGGCGGTGTACGCCCGAGCCGGCGACCTCCCCTGGGTGGTCCCCCTCTGGGCCGTCACAGGCGGCTTCGCAGCAACCCTGGCCATCGGCACGGTGGCGGGCCTCTACCCGGCGGTCCGCGCGGCGAAGCTGTCGCCGACGCTGGCGCTGCAGGCTGGGTAGGGGGTCCTGAGCTGCGGGTTTGACTGACACCCCGAGCGAGAGGGTGAAGGAAGGCCCTCGGGGTCGGTGGGCGCGACAGATCGCTACGCAGTCTCGGCTTGGCGACCACCGGCCGTCCGTGGCTGATCCAGCGGGGTGACTGATCTGGAGAGGTGGCTGCGGCCGATTCCCTCGTAGGGTGAATCTCGTGCGTGAGAGAGAGGAGGCTGCGGTGGCTGAGACGGTACTGGCCGAGGTGATGGCCGAGCTGGCTGCGTTGGGGGACCCCAAAGCGCGTGCGGTGAACGAGAAGCACGGTGACGATCACGGTTTGAATCCTCCCCTCCCTGAAGGGAGGGGATTCCTCACCCTCCAGGGCTGATCGGGGATTTCCAGCTCAGGCAGCCACTTGGGACAGCGCCCCAGGTGGTCTTACACCCTCAGCACCAGCCGGGTTGAGACCAGCCCGGACCAGCATCACACGGGCGGAGTTCTTATCCCTGGGGGATACAGCTCCGCACACGGTGCAGGTGTACGTTCGTTCTGAGAGAGGTAGCGCGTGCTTGGTTCTCGCTCCGCACTGCGCGCAGTCCATGGTGGTATGCGCGGGGTGTACCAGGTGCACGGCCCGCCCGTGCTTTCGGCCCATCTCGACCAGAGCCACCTTCGTCGCGGAGATCGCCGCGTCGGCCGCCTTGCGGGCCATGCTGGACTTGGCGAGGAACTTCGGCCGGAAGTCCTCCACCGCCAGGGCGTCGTGATCACGGACCACGCGCTTGCCCCACTTGCGGCCCGTGTCCTGCCGCTGCCGGGCCACTTTCTTGTGCAGCTTCGCCGCCAGCTTCTTCGCCCGCTGGTAGCCCTTCGACCCGGGCTTGCCCTTCGGCGGCTTACGGCGGGCCATCATCCGCTGATAGCGGGCGAGCCTGACGGCGGCCGTCTTGCCGTGCTCGGCATGCGGGAGATCGTGGTCGTCTGATGTGGTAGTCGCCGTCTCCTTCACACCCCAGTCGATCCCGATCACCGCGCCCGTCTCCGGGAGCGGCTGCACCTCGGCGGGAACGACGAAGGAGCAATACCAATGCCCGAGGCTGTCCTGACAGACACGCACGCTGGACGGGTCGGCAGGAAGGTCCCGCGACCACACCACCGTCAGGGCGATTCCGCCCGCCAGGTGGAGCTTCCCGCCCTTGAGGCGGAAGCCGTTGCGGTTGTAGTTCATCGAGGGGCGCGTTTCGCGCTTCTTCTTCCACTTGGGCATCCCCGCCCGCTGCCGCATCGGCAGACGGTCCTTGATGTCCTTCTGCGCCTTCGCGCGGGACTTCCCGAAATCCCGGATCAACTGCTGCTGCGGAACGCTGGAGCCCTCACGGAGCCAGGTGTTCGTCTTGCGGGCCTCGGTCAGCATCTTGTCGAGCTGCCCCGGACCACACGTCCGCTTGTCCATACCCTCGGGTCGACGCTTGTTCCAAAGGTGCGTCTGCTTCGACTTCGCGCAGCACTCGTTCCAGATCCACCGGCACCGGTCCCACTCCGCAAGGAGCAGGCCGAGAGCGGTGGACGACACACGCAGACGGAAGGTCCACCGGGCGTACCCGGAGTTCCCCGCGATCGGTGTCGTTGCCATCCCAACAACCTATCCCCGACTACTGACAACAGCCGAAGGGGCAGGTCAGAAAGGTCAGCGAGGACTGAGGAGGCAGAACTCGTTGCCTTCCGGGTCGGCCAGTACCGTCCAGGAGATTGCGGACCGGTCGAAACCGGGGTCGGTGGCGCCCAGGGCGCGCAGTCGGGCTTCTTCCGCTTCCAGGTCGTCACCGGGGTAGGGGCAGACGTCGAGGTGGACGCGGTTCCACACGCTCTTGGTGTCGGGGGTGCGGACGAACTCCAGGTAGGGGCCGACGCCTTCGGCGGATCGCATGGTCGCCTGGTCGTCGGTGACCTCGTGCAGCGTCCAGTCCATCGCCTGATCCCAGAACCGGGCCATCCCCCGTGGGTCGGTGCAGTCGACCACTACCGCGGCGATCGGCCCGGTGTCCCGGTAGATCGGGCGGGGCTCCAGGACGCAGAACTCGTTGCCCTCCGGGTCGGCCATGACCGTCCAGGGGACGTCGCCCTGGCCCACGTCGGCGAGCGTCGCGCCGAGATCCTTCAGGCGCGCGACCAACTCCGCTTGGTGGGCGGTCGAGGTGGTGGCCAGATCAAGGTGTACGCGGTTCTTGACCGTTTTGGGTTCCGGGCGGGCGACGAGGTCGATGCAGACCGCCACGGGGTCGGGGTAGGCGAAGCCCACGGGTTCGAGGTTGGTGACGCCGGGTCCCTCGCTGTCGACACCCCAACCGAGTGCCTCCGCCCAGAACCGGCCGAGCGCGGAGTCGTCTTGGGCCTTCATGTTGATCTGCACAAGTCTTGTTGGCATGCCGCAGATCTTAGAAGTTGCCGTCGCCCCCCATCGAACCCACGTCCGTTCCGCATCTTCCTCATGTCCAGTCCGTTGAAGCGGTGTCCTTGTCGGTTGCCGATTCCGGAGTTTCTGTGCCCGCTCCTTCCCCGTCCTCCCCGCCCCCCGACCTGCTGGCCGCCCGGGTCCGGGACCCGTACCCCTACTTCGCCTGGCTGCGCCGGCATGCGCCCGTCCGTGCGGAGCGCCGGGACGGGCGTCCCACCGTGTGGCAGATCTCCCGCCACGAGGACGTGCTGGCGCTGCTCACCGACGAGCGGCTGAGCAAGGACCCGGGTCGGGTGCCCGGCTATGTTGCGGGGCCGGCCGGGTTGAACCGGCACCTGGTCCATTCCGATCCGCCGGATCACACCCGGCTGCGGACCCTGGTGAACACGGCCTTCGCGCCCCGTCGCATCGCCCAGCTGGAACCTTTCATCACGGACACCGCGCACCTGCTGCTGGACCGGGTCGAGGGCCATGCGCATGTGGACGTGATCGGGGACTTCGCCGCGCCCCTGACGTTCCGGATGATCTGCGCGATCCTCGGGGTCCCCGGGGAACTGGACAACGCAAGGACCCGGGACACCCTGATGGCCACCATCGCTCCCGCTCCGGGAGTGGATCAGGCCCGGGTGGACGACGCGCTGCACGCGCTGCTCGACCGGCTCGTCGCCACGAAACGTACGGGGGGCGAGCAGAGCGGAGTGGACCTGCTGGGCGCTCTCGTACGGGCCGGCGACGAAAGCGGCGCGATGAGCGAGGAGGAGCTGCGGTCCACCGCGTACCTCCTGCTGCTGGTCGGACACGACACCACCATGAACCTCATCGGCAACGGCACGCTCGCCCTGCTCCGCAACCCCGCCGAGGCGGCCCGGCTCGCCGCACCGGGGCTCGTCACCACGGCCGTCGAAGAGCTCCTGCGCTACGACTCCCCGGTGCGCGACGCGACCTTCCGCTGCGCAGCAGAATCGATCACCCTCCACGGGCAGGTGATCGACGAGGGGGACATCGTCAGCCTCCTGATCGGATCGGCGAACCGGGACGGCCTCCGGTTCCCCGAGCCGGACCGGCTCGATCTGGGGCGGACGCCCAATGACCATCTCGCCTTCGGCTACGGGCCGCACTTCTGCATCGGTGCCGCTCTGGCCCGCCTCGAGGGTGCCGTCGCGTTTCCCCTGCTCCTCCGGCGGCTGGGCAGCGTCGCGCTGGCCAAGCCCACCGAAGAACTCCCCTGGCGGCCGGCCCGGGTCATGCGCGGCCTGGCCGCACTCCCCGTCGTACGAAACTGACCATCCGGAACCGGCCTCCCCACCCAGGAGCACAGGAGTGCAGCCGCATGCCCCACATTCCCGATCCCGTCGTCCTGGCCGAACCCGCCCCGGGCGTTCTGCTCATCACCCTCAACAGGCCCCGCGTCCGCAACGCCGTGGACCGGCCCCTCGCCGAGGCCCTGGACGCGGCCCTCACCCGGCTGGAGGACGATGCGTCGCTGGCCGTCGGCATCCTCACCGGTGCGGAGGGCCACTTCTGCTCGGGCATGGACCTCAAGGCCTTCCCCACCGAAGGCGTCCCCGTCGTCGCCGGGCGCGGGCTGGCGGGGCTGACCCGTGCCCGGCTGCGCAAGCCGCTCATCGCCGCCGTCGAGGGTGCGGCCGTCGCCGGGGGCTTCGAACTGGCCCTCGCCTGCGACCTCATCACCGCGGCCGACACCGCGTTCTTCGCCCTGCCCGAGGTGGCCCGCGGACTCATCGCCGCCGAAGGCGGAGCGATCCGCCTGCCCGGCCGGCTCCCGTACCACGTGGCCATGGAGATGCTCCTGACGGCCGCTCCCCTGTCCGCCGCCGACGCCGCCCGTTACGGGCTGGTCAACCGCCTCACCCCCGAGGGCCGGGCCCTCGAAGCGGCCCTCGCGCTGAGCGCCCGCATCCAGGCCCACTCCCCCGACGCCGTCCACCTCACGAAGCAGATCGTCCAGAACACCCGCGGCCTGGACGACCACGCCGCCTACTCGGTCCAGGACCCGCTCAGCACGCCCGTGTTCGCCACCACCGCCGCCACGGAGGGCGCCCGGGCCTTCACCCAGAAACGCTCCCCCGCCTGGGACGGGCCTCCGGCGTCCCGCCGCCTCTGATCCCCCGGGCCGGCCCAACGCCCCGGTCCCCGCCCGGCCCTCGCCCCCATCAAACCCCTCCCGCCCCGCGCACCCCCCGTCGTACGCTGGTCTGATGCGAACTCCACGGCAGGCAGCAAGAATCGTCGTCCTCAACCCCGCCGGATCCGTGTTCCTGTTCCGCGAGAACAACGTGGAAGTCGGCGTCCACTGGCTGCCGCCCGGCGGTGGCATCGATCCCGGGGAGACGCCCGAGGAGTGCGTGCGGCGGGAGTTGCGGGAAGAGACGGGCTGGACGGACCTGGAGCCGGAGCGGCTGCTCTGCACCTGGGAGCACGACTTCACCCACCAGGGCATCCCCGTACGCCAGCACGAGCACATCTACGTGACCTCCGGCCCGCACCGCGATCCGGTACCGGAGTACCCCGAGGCCCACTGGCGGTGGCTGTCCCCGCGGAACCTCGCCACCCTCGGCGAACCCCTGTGGCCGCCGCGCCTCGCCGAGCTGCTCGATGAAGTCCCCTCCGAGCCGGTGCACTTGGGGCTCATCGCCTGAGCTCAGCGCGGCATCCGCCGGGACAGCTCCCGGGCGAACGCGCGCAGCGCGGACTCCGCCAAGGACTCGCAGGAGCCCGGGAGCGGGACCTGGACGTCCCGGGCCCCCTCCGGTGAACCAGCAGGAGGCCGCGGCCAGTTCACCCGCACCCCCGCCCGTTCCGCCAGCACCAGCACGGTGGCCACGAAGCCCTCGGAGAGGGCGCGGATCACGGTGTGGCCGGTGAGTCCGTAGCGGGCGACGAGGGCTTCGGCGAAGGAGCCGAGGGCGGCCGGGTCGATCTGGCACTCGTCGTTCTCCATCGGGCCGATACCCGACGGGACGCCGAGTTCCGCCTCAAAGAGGGCCACTTGGCAGTGGAAGAGGCGGGCGGCGCCGTTCGAGGGATTCCAGAGCGTTTCGTCGCCGAGGTCGTAGTACTGACTCACCGGCCGGTCCCCCCAGCCGTGGCCCCAGCCGTGGCCCCGCCCGTCGCCCCAGCCGTGGCCCCGCCCGTCGCCCCAGCCGTCGCCCCGCCCGTCGCCCCGGCCGCCGCCCGGGCGTACAGCTGCGCCGCGTAGTCGGCCAGGATCGTGCTGGTCGAGACGTCGTCCGTTTCCCCGCCGGTCAGGACGCCGATGATTTTTCCGTCGGCGGCGATCCACGAGCTGCCGCTCGTGCCGCCGGGGAAGTCCGCGCAGTCGAAGCGCTGTTCCGTGGCGCTCAGCCGCACCGCGCGGGACAGGCAGGTCCGCGGGACCTTGCGGTCCGACGGGTAGCCCGTCACCGTGACCTGCTCGTCCGTGCGGCCCGTGGTGTCCAGGACGGCGGCGCCGGTGACGTCCTCGACGTTGCGGCCCGAGGCGTCGGGGGCGAGGCGGGCGAAGGCCAGGTCGTAGTCGTCGTTCGTCCCCTCGGACCAGCGCGGGTCCTCGAAGACCTCCGCGATCTTCCAGGTGCCGTGCGGGGCCCGCCCGTCCGTGTACGCGGGTGCGAAGGAGGCTGCGCCCTCACCGGCCCGGCCGGCGCGCAGGCAGTGGCCGGCGGTGACGATCAGGTTCCGCCCGGGACTGTGCACGACGGTCGCGGTACAGAAGTGATCGCCGGTCACATCGCCCTCGAACAGCGCCCCGGCGAAGGCCGCGGGCCCGCCCGGCGCGGAAGGTGACACGGACGGTCCGGGGGTCGGCCCATCGGACGGCCGGGCCTGTCTCGGCGATTGCGACGGCGACTGCGACTGCGACTGCGACGGGCGGGCCGTGGAGGACGTCTCGGGAGGTGTCGCGTGCGCGTGCGCGGAGGCCTTGCCGTCATCGGCCGGGACCACCTTCGTCATGGCCGCGGACGCACCCAGCGCCGCCACCGCACACAACACCGCGGTCACCACGGCCCGCTTGTCCATCACAGACGACCCTCCCCAATGTGCTCCGGCGGAGCATGACTTGCCTGCGGGAACCCCGCAAGAGGGACCCCTGCGCGGGGTGCCCGCTCCCCACAGTTGACACCATCCCGGCCTCCCTCCACACTTTTCCGTATCCACTGGATACAGTTTATGGAGGACGCAGAATGATCGCCACCTTTGCCGCCGTCACCGCCGTCACCGCCCTCGCCACCCCCGCGGCCGCCCTCCTCACCCTCCTGACCCACCGCGCCCTGCGCCGCTCGCAGGCCGCCAAGACCCTGCGGATCGAGTCCCCGCACGGCATCGACGAGCAGGGCTTCGTCCGCATCGGCGGCATCGACCAGTGGATCTCGGTCCGCGGCGAGGACCGGGCCAATCCGGTCCTCGTCGAGATCCACGGCGGCCCCGGCGCCGCCAACTCCATCTACACGGCCCGCACGCGCAGTTGGGAGCGGCACTTCACGATCGTCCGCTGGGACATGCGCGGCGCCGGCAAGACCTTCGGCCACGGCGGCCCGCAGGGCCAGGGCGAGGCCACCTTCGGGCGGCTCTACGAGGACGCCCTGGAGGTCACCCGGCACGCCCGGGACCGGCTGGGCGCCGACCGGGTGGCGCTCCTGGCCAACTCCTACGGCAGCGTCTTCGGGCTGCGGCTGGCCCGAAACCACCCCGAGCTCTACTCCGCGTACGTGGGCACCGACCAGAACATCCAGACCGGCGGCCGCGACACTTCCGCCCACGACGGCCTACTGGAGCGGCTGCGTGCCGCCGGGAAGGCGAAGCGGCTGGCGCAGGCCGAGGCGATCGGGCCGGACCCGCACGCGTGGACCCCGCAGCAGCGGGCGGCGTACGCCAAGCTCAGCGCGCAGAGCGACCCTCTGACGCTGACCGCGCTCAAGAAGGTCGTCCTGGGTTCGATGTGGCTGTCGCCGCTGCACTCGCTGCGCGATCTGCGGGACTTCTTCCGCGGGCAGTCCTTCTCGGAGCGGATCACGGAGGGGACGGCGGGGCTCGACGACCGGGCCGACGGCACGCGCTTCGAGATCCCGTTCTTCGTCTTCCAGGGCGAGCACGACGTCCTCACTCCGCCGGCGGCCGCCAGGGCCTTCTTCGACGAGGTCGAGGCCCCGGTGAAGCGGTTCGCCCTCATCGAGGGCTGCAGCCACTTCGCCTCGTTCAGCCGCCCGGACCGCTTCCTGGACCTCCTGCTGACCCACGTCCGCCCGGTGGTCACCGCCGAGCGCCACCGCAGCACGTGAAGGAGCCGCTCCGGGCTCAGGCGACCGGCCTCAGTCGGCCGTTCCCCGCGGTACGACCCACCGCGTCGGCTGGCCGGTGACCTCGGCGATCATGTCGTAGTCGCCGTCGTAGTGCAGGACGGTGGCTCCGTGCCGTTCGGCGGTCGCCGCGATGATCAGGTCGGGGAGGGAGAGCGCCTTCCAGTTGCCCCCCTCGATGAGCTTTCTCTGCACGCTCAAGGCCCGGTCCCACGTCTCATCGGGAGTGGGGAGCCAGTCGAAGGCGCCCATGCCTTTGCGGACCCGCTCCGCATCGGCCTTCGAGCGGGCGCTGTACATCACCTCCAGCTCCACGGCTCCGCACACGGCAAGGACTCCCGCCACGTGGAGCGGAAAGACGACCTTGTGCACGGCAGGCTTGGGGTAGCGCGCCAGGACAGACTTGTCGATCAGAAAGCGCTCGGTCATGCCGCCCTGTCCTGAACGTGCTCCTCATCCGCGAAGGTCCCGGTGGCCGGCTCGACCGGACCCGTCAGGTCGGGCAGCCCACCCTCGGCGATCCAGTTCAGGAAGTCTTCCCTCTTGCGCCGGTTGACCACGTCCTGAAGGGCCGCGTTCACCGTCGCCACCTTCGTCTTCGTACCGAAGAGCTCGGCGGCCTCCGCCAGCAGGGCGTCGTCGACGTCGATCACGGTTCTGGCCATCGTGAACCTCCTCAGCGAGGGGCCGACCGGCCCCTGTCCACTTAAACGATATCAAGATCGACGTCAAGAGATATCGTTTCTGCAGACAGGTCCATGCCAGGCAGCCCCGGCCGGAGCGAATCCGGTCGGGGCTGTCCGCTGGTGCGGGCTCGGGCCGCTACGCCCCCGGCCAGAGGCCTTCCGGGGTCAGGCCCAGGAGGTCGATCGCGTTGCCGCGGACGATGCGGTCCACCACGTCCGGGGCCAGGTGGCCCATCTGGGACTCGCCGACCTCGCGGGACTTGGGCCACGTGGAGTCGGAGTGGGGGTAGTCGGTCTCGTAGAGGACGTTGGCGACGCCGATGGAGTCGAGGTTCTTCAGGCCGAAGGCGTCGTCGAAGAAGCAGCCGAAGACGTGCTCCGCGAAGAGCTCCGACGGCGGGCGCAGCACCTTGTCGGCGACGCCTCCCCAGCCGCGGTTCTCCTCCCAGACCACGTTCGCGCGCTCCAGGATGTACGGGATCCAGCCGATCTGGCCCTCCGCGTACATGATCTTGAGGTTCGGGAAGCGCTCGAACTTGCCGCTCATCAGCCAGTCCACCATCGAGAAGCAGCAGTTGGCGAAGGTGATGGTGGAGCCGACGGCCGGCGGGGCGTCCGCCGAGGTGGAGGGCATGCGCGAGGAGGAGCCGATGTGCATGGCGATGACCGTGCCGGTCTCGTTGCACGCCTCCAGGAAGGGGTCCCACTCGTCCGTGTGGATGGAGGGGAGCCCGAGGTGGGGCGGGATCTCCGAGAAGGCGACCGCGCGGACGCCGCGGGCCGCGTTGCGGCGGACCTCGGCGGCGGCCAGACGGGCGTCCCAGAGCGGGATGAGGGTGAGCGGGATGAGGCGGCCGCCGGCGTCGGGGCCG
This sequence comes from Streptomyces sp. AP-93, assembly GCF_022808175.1. Taxonomy (GTDB): domain Bacteria; phylum Actinomycetota; class Actinomycetes; order Streptomycetales; family Streptomycetaceae; genus Streptomyces. The sequence goes on from NZ_JALGBX010000021.1 coordinate 30,126, forward strand.
CACCAGTCCTCCACCATCCAGTCGTTGTACGCGCGCACGCCGAGCAGGCCGAGCTCGCGGTCCTTGGCCTCGGTGAAGGTCTGGCCGCAGAAGCGCGGGAAGGTGGGGAAACAGAGGGCGGACTGGACGTGGTTGACGTCCATGTCGGCGAGCCGGTCGGGAACCGAGAAGGACCCCGGGCGCATCTGCTCGTACGTGATGACTTCGAGCTTGATCTCGTCGCGGTCGTAGCCGACGGCCGTGTCGAGGCGGGTGAGGGGTCGGTGCAGGTCCTCGTACACCCACCAGTCGCCTATCGGTCCGTCGTCGCCCTTGGCCCCCATCACGGGGGCGAACTTGCCTCCGAGGAAGGTCATTTCCTTCAGAGGGGCGCGGACGACGCGGGGGCCGACGTCGTGGTACTTGGACGGGAGCCGGTCCCGCCAGACGTTGGGGGGCTCAACCGTGTGGTCGTCCACCGAGATGATCTTCGGGAAGGTCTCCATGTCCTCACGGTAGCGTCAATCTGACGAACCGTCAGCTAGTTGGGCGGGGCGGGATCCCCGATCCGTACGGGCCGGGGCCCGGATCCGTGCGCAACGGGGCCCGGATCCGTAAGGACTGGGTCCGTTACGGACTGACGTGTACGCGCAACACAGGGCAGACTGGCCCTTACACCTAGGGAAGGCAGGGGGGAGACCAGATGGACGGCACACCGGCCATCCCGCACCAGCGGAACCACCCCGAGTCCGGTGACACCGCCATTGCCGCAGCCGCCGGACCCGGAGTCGAAGCAGCGCCCGCCGCGGGGCCCGGGACCGAAGCCGCCACCGGGACCCAGTCCCCCTCCACCGCCGGAGGCAACCGGTTCGCCGTGCTCGGGCCCATCCGGGCCTGGCGCGGCGGCGAGGCGCTGAGCTCCGGGACCCCGCAGCAGCGGGCGCTCCTCGCCGTGCTGCTGCTCCGCGACGGCCGCACCGCGACCGCGCCCGAGCTCATCGACGCCATCTGGGGCGAGGACCCGCCGCAGCAGGCCCTCGCGACCATCCGAACGTACGCCTCCCGCCTGCGCAAGATCCTCGAACCCGGGCTCCTCGTCAGCGAGTCCGGCGGCTACGCGATCCGCCTGCCCCACCCCGAGGCCCTCGACCTCGGCATCGCCCGGGCCCTCGCCGCCGACGCCGAGGCCGCACGCGCCGGGACGGCGAAGCGCGGCAGCGACAGGGGCGGCGCCGGGAAGGGCGCCCCCGGCAGCCCCGGCACCCCCAGCACCCCCGGCACCCCCGCCGGCAAGGGCGACCGCGCGCTCGCCCGTACGCTGCTGGCCCGCGCCCTGGACGTCTGGGACGGCGAACCGCTGGCCGGCGTACCCGGACCGCACGCCGAAACCGAGCGCACCCGGCTCGCCGAGTGGCGCCTCCAGCTGCTGGAGACCCGCCTCGACCTGGACCTGGAGCTCGGCCACCACGCCGAGGCCGTCTCCGAGCTCACCGCACTCACCGCCGCCCACCCGCTGCGGGAGCGGCTGCGCGAGCTGCTGATGCTCGCCCTCTACCGCAGCGGCCGCCAGGCCGAGGCCCTCGCCGTGTACGCCGACACCCGCCGGCTCCTCGCCGACGAACTCGGCGTCGACCCGCGCCCCGAACTCGCCGGGCTCCAGCAGCGCATCCTGCGGGCCGACTCCGAACTGGCCCGCGCCGAAGACCCGGCACCCGCCGCCGCGCCCGTCCACGTGAAGCCCGCCCAACTGCCCGCCACCGTCTCCGACTTCACGGGCCGGTCCAGCTTCGTCCGGGACCTCGGCCAGATCCTCGCGGGCGCCGAGGGCCAAGTGATGGCGGTCTCCGCCCTCGCCGGCATCGGGGGCGTCGGCAAGACCACCCTCGCCGTGCACGTCGCGCACGCCGCCCGCCCGCACTTCCCCGACGGGCAGCTCTACGTCGACCTCCAGGGCACCGAGGCCCGCCCCGCCGAGCCCGAGGCCGTCCTCGGCTCCTTCCTGCGCGCCCTCGGGACCCCCGACTCCTCCATCCCCGACTCCCCCGCCGAACGGGCCGCGCTCTACCGCTCCACCCTCGACGGCCGCCGCGTCCTGGTCCTCCTCGACAACGCCCGCGACGCGGCCCAGGTCCGCCCGCTCCTGCCGGGCACCGAGGGCTGCGCCGCCCTCGTCACCAGCCGGGTCCGGATGGCCGGCCTGGCCGGCGCACACCTCGTCGACCTCGACGTGATGAGCCCCGACGAGGCGCTCCAGCTGTTCACCCGGATCGTGGGCGCCGAGCGGGTCGGCGCCGAGCGGCAGGCCGCCCTCGACGTGGTCGGCGCCTGCGGGTTCCTGCCGCTGGCCATCCGCATCGCCGCCTCCCGGCTCGCCGCCCGCCGCACCTGGACCGTCTCCGTGCTCGCCGCGAAGCTCGCCGACGAGCGCCGCCGCCTGGACGAGCTCCAGGCCGGCGACCTCGCCGTCAAGGCCACCTTCGAGCTGGGTTACGGGCAGTTGGAGCCCGCGCAGCAGCGTGCGTTCCGCCTGCTGGGGCTGCCCGACGGGCCGGACATCTCCCTCGCGGCCGCAGCGGCCGTACTCGACCGGCCGGAGCACGACACCGAGGACCTGCTCGAAGCCTTGGTCGACTGCTCCCTCCTCGAATCGGCCGCGCCCGGCCGCTACCGCTTCCACGACCTCGTACGCCTCTACGCGCGTGCCTGCGCCGAGCGCGACGAGCAGCCGCCCGGCGCGCGCGACGCCGCCCTGGACCGGGTGCTGGACTTCTACCTGGCCACCGCCGCCGGGGTGTACGGCCTGGAACGGCCCGGCGACCGGCTCGTGGCCCACCTGTCGGCCACCCGCCACCCCGGTCTGGTCTTCACCGAGCCGCATTCCGCCCAGGACTGGCTGTACGCCGAAGCCGACCCGCTGCTCGCGTGCGTCCGGCAGGCGTCCGTGCGAACGACCGGGCGCCAGGACCTGCTGCGCCGGGCCGTGGACCTGCTGTGGGCGGCCAAGGACCTCGCCGAGTCCGGCGCCAACTCCAAGCAGTACGAGTCGGCCGCGACCGCGCTGTGCGAGGCCGCGCACGCTGCGAAGGACCCGTACGCCGAGGGCCGCGCCCGGACCACCCTCACCAACACCCACCTGGTTGCGGGCCGGTTCACCGAGGCCGACGACGAGGCCCGCCAGGCCATGCTGCTCGCCCGCGCCGCCGGGGACCCGCTGCCCAGCTGCTGGGCGCCCAACGACCGCGGGATCATCGCCCTCTACGAGGGCCGCTACCAGGACGGCGAGCGCTACCTGCTGGAGGCCATCGCCAACTTCCGGGCGGACGCCAACTACGTGGGCGAGGCCAGCGCCCTGTGCAACCTCTCCCGCATCCACGTGGAGCTGGGCCGGCTCACCAGCGCCATAGACCTGGCCCAGCAGGGCATCGCCATCTACGACCGGATGGGACTCACCCTGCGCCTGGCCAACGGCCGCTACGCGCTGGGCATCGCCCTCACCCAGGCGGGTCTGACCACCGAGGCGCTCGAACAGTTGACCGCCGCGCTGGCGCTGTTCCACGACAACCGCCAGCCGCTGTGGGAGGGCATCACCCACTTCAGGCTGGCGGAGGTCCACCTGTCGGCGGGCCGGGCCACGCTGGCGGCCGCGCACGCCGAACAGGCCGTCGCACTGCGCGTGATGGGCGGCGAGTGGCGGCGGGCATGCGTCCTGATGGTCCTGGGGCGGGCGCTGCGGCGGCTGGGCCAGCGGGACCGGGCGCGGGTGTGCTGGCGGGACGCGGAGGCGGTCTTCGCGCAGCTGGGCTCGTCCGAACTCGCCGAGGTGCGGGCACTGTTGGCGGCCGAGATCGCGGCCTGACCCCGTCCGCTGAATGAGACGTTCATCGTTCGTTTATCGCCCCGGGTCACAGTAAGTGCATCGACTCGTCACGTCGGGGGCAAGCGGGTCGGATGGACCGCCCGTTCGGCGGTCCGCGGGGGAATCGCCGAACGGGTCCAATCCACCTTCAGGAGTGCGTGATGACGACGAACGAGAACGTCCTGCCGAACGACGGCGACCTGCAGCCGATGGACAACCACGCCACCGGCATCGAGATCAAGCCGCTGGACAACCACGCCACGGGCGAACCGCTCGCGGCGGCACCGGACGCGGCGGACGAGCAGATCGTGACGCTCGACAACCACGCGACCGGCACGCTGCCCTAACGGCGGCACACGACCACGGGGGACCCACGGGGGTACGGGGGTACGGGGGACCCGATGGGGGGGTACGGGGGAACGGCGGCCGCGGTGGCCAGGAGGGGGACCACCGCGGCCGCCGCACGTGCGCGTACGGGCGGCGTGGCCGACGAGGGCCGACGAGGGCCGACGAGGGCCGACGAGGGCCAGGTTTCCAGCGGGACGCCTCAGCCGCCGAGCTGGAGCAGCCGCTGTACGCCCCGCGCGGCCTCCAGCAGCGCCGGCGAGAACCGCTCCAGCTCCGCCCGCGTGCTCAGGAAGGCGGCGGCGGTCAGGCTGACCCCGCCCACCGGCACGCCCGCGCGGTCGAAGACCGGCGCGCCCAGGCAGCGGACCGAGGGCTCGTACTCCTGGTCGTCGACGGCGTAGCCGCGCAACCGGACCGTCCGCAGTTCGGCCGCGAGGACCTCCCGGTCGGTGTGGGTCTGCCGGGTCAGGGCGGGCATCCCGGTGGCCCGGAGGATGCCCTCGGCCTCCTCGGGCGGCAGGTGCGCGAGGACGGCCTTGCCGATCGCGGTGGCGTGCAGGGGGATCCGCGCGCCGACGCGCGAGGAGGTCCGGTGGGACCGGGCGCTCTCGATCGTGCGGATGTAGGTGAGCGCGTTGCCGCTGCGCAGGGCCAGGTGGACGGCCTGGCCGGTGCACTTCTGGAGGAATTCGAGCAGCTCGACGATGCCCTCGGGCCGGTCGGCGGAGACCTCGGCGGCCAGGGTGCGCAGCCGCAGGCCCACCCCGTAGCTGCCCTCGCCGTCGGTGACGGCGTAGCCCTGCTCGACGAGGGAGACCAGGATCCGGTACGTGCTGGACTTGGGGACCCCGGCGGCGGCCGACAGTTCGGCGAGCCGGTGCGGCCCGCCGAACGCGGTCAGCGCCTCCGTGATCCGCAGGGTCTTCTCCAGCGCGCTGCTGCCGGCCCGGGAACTCCGGCCGACGCCTTGTGGCGCGCCCTGGCCCGGCACCTCACTTCGTATGGCATTGACCACGGAATCCCCAAGGATTGGCAAAACGTATCGATTCACCCTACGGCACGGGATGCCCGTTTTGCCCGGGGCCGAAGGGCCCGAAATGCCGTCCGCCCGCCCCCTCGCTGACTAGGCTGACCGTGTGTTCACCTCCCAGGGTCCGACCCTCCGCGAACTGGCCGTACAGGCCCTGTCCTCCATCGAGCGGGGCTACGACCTGCTGGCCCCGAAGTTCGACCAGACCCCCTTCCGCACCCCCGACCGGATGCTCGACGCGGTCGAGGAGACGCTCGCCCGCCACGAGGGCCCCTTCGACACCGGACTCGACGTGTGCTGCGGTACGGGCGCCGGCCTCGGCATGCTGCGGCGGCTGTGCCGGGGGCGGGTGACCGGAGTGGACCTGAGCTCGGGCATGCTCGCCGAGGCCGGGCTCGCCCACCCCGAGGAGCGGGTGGACCTCCTGCGGGCCGACGCGCGCTCCCTGCCCGCCGCGCTCGGGAACTCGTACGACCTGGCGGTCAGCTTCGGCGCCTTCGGCCACTTCCTCCCGGCCGAGCGCCCCGCCGTCTTCTCCGGGGTCTACGGGGCCCTGCGCCCCGGCGGCGTGTTCGCCTTCCCGATCGGCGCCCCGATCCCGCCGAGCCGCCCGGCGTGGTGGGCCCTGTCCGGCTTCGACGCGGTGATGCGGGTGCGCAATGCCGTCTGGCGCCCGCCGTTCGTCATGTACTACCGCACCTTCCCGCTGGGCGGCGTACGCACCGACCTGCGCGCGGCCGGCTTCACGGTGGAGACCCTCCCCCTGGACCACTTCGGCCGCCGGCCGGACGGGACGCCGCGCTGGCGGCTGGTACTGGCGCGCCGGGCGGACTGAGCGCGTGAGAAACACGGTGGCCGGGGCGGCGCTGAGCTGCGACGATGCCTCCTCTGCTGCTCTCGCGGAGGACATTTGTTCGTTTTTGCATGTGCCGGCTGTGGCGCAAGGCTGACCATCCCGCTGTCCCAAGTCGCGCTCCCGGCCCACGCCCATCAGACGTACGGGAACGGGATCCAGCTGCCGGCTCTCATGGAGTCGGGCACGTTCGCCGTGGAACCGGAACCCTGGGGGCCGCCGTGGCGGAGGTGGCAGGAGATCGATCCGGGCGAGGCGGCGGCACGCGGCGTCCACGCTCCGGTCCACGTGTTGTCCGACGGCGCGCCCGGCAGCATCGTCATCGCACCCGGGGACACCCGCGGCACCGTGCTCGTCCCGGAGGCAGGCGACGGCTACTGCTGCGGCCTCGGCCGGGGTGACGGCCCCAACATGGCCTGCGAGGCGTGCGGTCTGCCCGTGGCGAGCCGGATCGACGACTGCTCGGTGTGGCAGGCGGTCTGGCTCGCGCCCGATGCCGTGCACCGCCTCCCCGTCGACGACGGCGACGCAGTGCTCTCCTGGGCGGAACTGCTGGCGGAGGGGAAGGGCACACCCCCGATCGAGCCGGTCACCCGATGGGGCTCGCCGCGCGGGCTGGACCACTCGTGGTCATGGAGCCCGCAGTGGGAGGCGGCGGCCGGCCGGGCCCTGGCCCACCTGCTGGCAGCTTCGGACGGCAGACCGGTGACCGTCCCGCACGGCCTGATCGCGGACGTGTTCCAACGCGCCCTGGACGCCCTGCTGCCCGCGGGTCAGCCGGCCAGGCGCGCCCTCCTGGCCGGACCGGGACTGCCCGCCCCCGACACGGGCGCCGACATCATCCTCGTGCCGGCCCATCCGCAGACGGGAGAGCTCTGGAGCCCGGCCGCCCCGGACGCATGGGCACACTCGGTGCCGCTGCCGTTCGGGGTGTGGAGGTGGATGGCCTTCCCCGAGCCGGACCTACGCCGCCCCGCGTCGGGGCTCATGCCCGACGGCGTACTCCGCGACCACCCGCCCGCACCGCTCCCCCACTACCCGTTCCGGGCCGACTCGGGAACCTTCCGGCACACGCTGGCCCGATTGCCTGCCGTCCGCAGCCCGTGGCTGCGCGAGATCCTCGCGAACGTCACGCACCACAAGCACGCCGCCCTCTTCTGAGCAGTACCGCTGGGTGCCGTCCCGCGACTCGAACTCGGGTGCTGGAGACAGGAGCCACCGGGACGCGTGCGGACGCGTCCCGGTGGGGCGCGAAGCTTCTTTTGGCTGAAGTACCTGGGGAAAGAACCTCTTCCACACCCCTCCAGCCTCCCGCCGGGCGGGCTCTCACCCACAAGGGTGAATCAGCCAACTGGGGTGGATTTCGCGGTGGTTGGCTGGCATATGCTCGCCCCGACAACTCAGACATGAGACGGCCCCCGCCGGGACTGCGAATCCCGATCGAGGGCCTGACCAACGAGGAAGCGAAACCTTCCCCATGGCTTCGGTGCACTTTACCGCGCCCTCGCGCGCGACATACGGGGTTCGGCACGCCAACGTCCAGCTCACCGGGCGGTTCACCGTGGTGAGCAACGACCTCATTCAGCATCCCGAGATGTCGGCGGTCGCACGCATGCTGGGGATCTACATCCAGTCGCTGCCGGCCGGGACGCCCATCGGCATCAAGGACCTGGTCAAGCAGCTTCCGCTCGGGGAGACCTCGATCGCCAACGGGCTTCGGGAGCTGGTGGCGTTCGGGTACCTGGACCGGTCGCTGGAGAGCCTGCCGGGTGGGCGGATCGTCACCCGTACGGTGTCCTTCAACCATCCCCGGGCGGCCCTGGTCGTCGCGGCCCGTCGGGGCCACGGGCACGTCGCCCCTCCCGCGGGCCACCCGTCGGTGCCACCGCCGCCGGAGACCGAGCCTGTCCCGGAGCCCGCCGTGCCGAAGGAGCCGGAGGGGGCGGCAGCCGTAGGAGCGGACGTAGAACCCGAGGCGGAACCCGAGGCGGAGCCGCAGCCGGAGTCCCCGGCGGAGCCCGCCCCCGCGCCCCGGCCGGAGGCGGAGAGCCCGGCCGGGGCGGGCGTCGCGCCCGGGATTGGGCTGCCCGCGCCCCTGAAGCCGGGCGACCCGGGGCGGCGGCGGGTCGCCTGTGAGGTGCTGGCGGAGTTGCGGCGGGCCGATCCGCGGCTGCTGCTCGGGGAGCAGGACGTCCGGTACCTCGCGGGTGGGGTCGAGGCCTGGCTGGAGCGCGGGGCCGGGGTGGAGGCGCTGGTCGCCGTCTTGTCCGCCCGGCTCCCGGAGCCGCTCCGCAATCCGGCCGGGCTCATCGCCCACCGGCTCACGGCCCAGTTGCCACCGCCGCTGGTGCCGCTTGCCCGCGCGCAGGCCTTCGTACCACCGGATCCCTTCGTGATCTGCACGAAGTGCGAACGCGCCTTCCGCAGTCCGACGCCCGGGACCTGCAGGGGCTGCAGCCCTTAGCCCCTCGGTCAGCGCTTCAGGTCGATCGTGAAGCGCCTCACGACCCTGGGGCTCGTGGCGATCGTGTCGGCGTGGACCGAGCCGCGAGCCTTCTCGTACTCCCCGGTGCCGCCGGTGATCGCGTTGTCGAAGGGGCCCTGGTCGAGGTAGTTGAAGTACATCCCCTGCACGGTGAGCTGGCCGCCCGGGAGGGTGTAGGTCACGAGGCACTGCTGCGCTTCATCGGGGCCGCCCCGGGTGGTGGTGCAGGCGCCGTGGGTCTCGCCGACCTTGTTGTGCGCCTCGTCGAAGAGGTCCGAGCGGACGACGGCCCGATCGCCCTGCGAGACGCTGCCGGGGGTGACGGGGAAGCGGGTCAGCTGCTGCACCTCGGCCAGGACTGTGATGATCCGGGCCTTGTCCCTGGCCTGGGCGGAACCGGTGTCCGTCGCGGCGGCCGCGACGGGGGTGCAGGCGAGGAGGCTGACCAGGGCGGTGGCCGTGCCGAGACAGGCTGCTCTGATGGGGCGCATGGGGCGCATCGGGTGGCTCCTGAGGTTGGGGCTCATGGATGGTCGGATGAACCATTCATAACCTCGGCTCCGGCGCCGCCCGGAGCGTCCCGGCGCGACCCACCGGCAGATCCGACCGATCGGACCAGCTGGGGGACCAGCCGGGGGACCAGCCGGGGTCGGGAGGCAGCCCGCTCGGGCCGCGCCGAAGAGGGGTGCCGCCCGGTGGCCCGGCGGCACCCCTCCACGGCTACGCGGCGGACTCGGGTCAGTGGAGCCAGATGGAACTGACCTTGTCGTTCCACCAGCCGCTGCCCATGGCCGGGTCGCTCACCCACGCACCGACGTACGCCTGGGCCCCGCCACCCCAGTTGTGCTCGGCGAAGGTGGTGGCGCAGCTGCCGGTCCGGTAGGAGGAGGTCTGGTCGTTGAAGCCCCAGTCGCCGAGGTTCTGCCAGTAGCCGCTGTCGTAGAAGGACAGCACCCGGCCCCCGTTGGGGTTGTAGTTGCCGTGCTCGTACAGGCGCAACGGGGTGGAGCAGTAGCCCTGGGCACCGAAGGTGCTCGCGGTCCCGGCCTTGCGTGCGGCCTGGGCCTCGCTCTCCGCCGTGGTGCGGAAGCAGGTGATGCCGTCGCGCTTCACGTTGCACGCCTGGGCGGCGCCCCAGCCCTTGGACAGGTCGATCTTCTTGCCTTCGAAGCTCGCGATGACCGAAGCGCCGTTCGCCTGCGCGGTCGATGCCATGGCGGTGACACTGCCGACTGCCAGCGCGAGTGCGCCCATCGTGATTCCTGCCTTGGCAAGGATTTTCTGCATCCTGCTGCTCCCCTGAACGGGCCTGGTCGAGGCCTGGTGAAGGGCTGTGTGCGCCCGCTCATCAGCCTGCGGGGAGGCGTTCGGGAAGTCGTTGGCATCCCGTGCCGACCAGTTGGCGATCCGTGCCAGGCCGTGGGGCGCGCAGGTCCGCCGGAGCGCGGCCCGCGAGGTGCCGGTAGTCGCTGGGGGGCAGCCCGTACGCCGCCCGGAACGCGCGGGTGAAGTCGGCGGGACGGGTGAAACCCCAGCCGGCGGCGATGGCGTGGATGCTGCGCGACCTCATCAGCGGATCGGCCAGATCGGCGCGGCAGCGCTCCAGCCGCTCGTGGCGGATCCGAGCCGCCACCGTCGTGCCCTGCTGCTGGAACAACCGGTACAGGGTGCGCAGGGAGATCTGGTGGGCCGCCGCGATCGTTGCCGGGCAGAGGCCGGGGTCGCCCAGGCGCCGCCGGATGAACTCGTTGATCCGTATGCGCATCACGTTGTGCTGCGTCTCGGGGGACAGCCCTTCCCGGGCTCGGGCGGCTTCGGCGAGCATCGCGCTGAGCAGGTCCAGGGTGGTGTGGGCCAGGCGCGGTGCGTCGCAGGCCTCGTACTCGGACGCGTGGTCCATCAGACCCGTCAGGTAGCGGCGCAGCAGTCCCCCGATGCCCGTCCGTCCCGGGATGCGCGCATGGATGAGACGGTCCAGGGTGTTCGAATGCAACGGCAGTGCGGTGCGCGGCACTTGCACGATCAGCGAGGACACATCGGGCCGGTTCATGGCATCCGTCCAGCCCTGCCACGGCTTCGACGAGTCGTAGAACAGGAGGTCGCCCTCGCCGACCTCCACCTCCCGGCCCGACTGGGTCATCCCGATCCTGCCGCGCACCGTGAGCCAGAGGTGCACCACTTCGGGATCGTGCTGCCGGACCAGCAGCGGGGACCTCGACACCTTCATCGACGGGTAGTACTGCGCGAAGGTCTGTACGTCGCCCAGGTCCAGCGCCGCGGAGCCGGCCGCGAAGTCCTCGCGGTGATCGCAGGCCACCGTGGTGCGGAACAGCGACGACGAGACCATGGCGTCCCAGAAGTCGTACCGATCGGTGCCCGACAGGTGCTCGGTCGAAAACTTCGTCCACATCACGGCCTGGTGTTCCCTTCCGTACCGGGCGGGTCGGTCGGGCCGAAGCCGCCGGTCATGTCGAGGGGGATCTCCCGGGCCGTCCAGCCGGACAGCATCGGGGAGGTGGCGAGGGCGCGCATGACGCCCTGCAGTGCGGCGGCGCCGGCCGCTCGCTCGGAGTCGGCGAGGGAGTAGAGGACCAGATCGGCCCGTCCGTCCCCGGCCAGTACGGTCACGTGCTCGGGTCTGTCCGCCGGTTCGGCGCAGGCCCACAGCACATCGGTCAGCACGTGCTGGTCGAGACGCTGGTGCGGGGCCTGCGGACTCGCCGTCAGTTCCACCGCCGCCATCGCTAGGTACACGGGGGCGTCAGTCCCAGATCAGGCCGAAGAAGGCGAAGAACATGGCGGGCCACTCCCTTTCTCTTCGTTCTCTCGTGGTTCCGCGGTGCCTAGACGGCCTAGGTGCGCCGCTCCCGGCCTGCGCTCCGGCCGCAGCAGAAGCATCGTCGGCGAGCGGATCCTCACGGAAGACGTACCGGGTGAGAGCAAGTTGTCCTGAACGCTTGTTGTCACGAACGCGGCGGCGGCCGCGTGCCGATTTCGACAAGACAGGGGCGCACCCGCTTGTCACGCTCGGCCCACGCTGCCCTCTCCGCACGGAGGATCATCTTGTTCGCCACGCTCGGGCTCGATCCGTCCACCGAAGCCGTCTACCAGCTGATGGCCACCCGCCCGGAAGGCTGGGGAGTCGACCAGATCGCCGCGCACCTCGGAAGCACGGAGACGGATGTGCGCGCGGCCCTGGACCGGCTCGCCGAGGCCTCGCTGCTGCGCAGATCGCGGGCGGTACCGGGGACCTGGCGGGCGGTCAGCCCGGAGCTCGGGATGCAGCTGATGCTCCGCCGGCACCAGGAGGACCTGGACCGGCGTCAGCGGGAGATCGCCGAGACCCACGAGGCGGTGTCCCGGATGATCTCCGACCTGCGCCGCGGACCGAGCCCGAGCCCGAGCCCGGCCACCGACGGCGGAGAGGGCGGCGGCGGGGAACGGCTGATCGGCATCGACGCCGTCCAGGCGCACCTCGAACTCATCGCGGACCAGGCCGTGTCGGAGATCTGCACCTTCATGCCGGGCGGCGCCCAGTCCGCTCCCGCCATCGAGGCGGCCCGGGAGAACGACTCCCGATTACTCGGGCGGGGCGTCGGTGTCCGCACGGTCTGCCTCGACAGTGTCCGCGCAAACCCGCCGACCCTCGGCTACGCCCGCTGGCTGAGCGACAACGGCGGCGGCGTACGGACCGTACCCGCGCTCCCGCTGCGCATGATCCTCGTCGACCGGGCCCACGCCCTGGTGCCCCTGGACCCGGCCGACACCCGGGCGGGAGCCGTCGTACTGCGCCTGCCGGGCGCGGTCGCCGCGCTGACCGCGCTCTTCGAGCAGGTCTGGGAGGCGTCACTGCCCCTGGGCTGCGACCGGCCGCGCGACGAGGCCACCGGCCTGACCCCGCCCGAGAGGGAATTGCTGCGGCTTCTGAGCCGGGGCATGACCGACCAGGCGGCCGCGCACCAGCTGGGGGTCTCGCTGAGCACGGTCCGCCGGTCGATGGCGGCCCTGATGGAACGGCTCGGCGCGCGCAGCCGCTTCGAGGCAGGTCTGCGCGCGGCGCAGCGCGGCTGGCTCTGACCGGAGACGGCAGACGGCAGATGACAGGCGGCAGACGGCAGACGGCAGACGGCAGACGGCCACTGGAGTAGCGGGACTCAAGCGCCCGTGGTCAGGGGTTGAGCCAGCCCCGGGCTACGGCGTGGGCGCCGGCCTGGAAGCGGGAGTCGGCCTTGAGTTTGTACATGAGGTCCATCATGATCCGGCGCAGGGTCCGTGAGGAGATTCCGAGGGACCGGGCGATGGCGTCGTCCTTCATGCCCTGGCTGAGCATCCGCACCAGGGACAGCTCCCGGCCGTCGAGGTCCTCGTTGGGGCCCTCGACGCTCGGCTGGGCAGCCGCCGAGGTGGTGGCACCGTGGATCCAGCAGAACTCGAAGACCGACGAGAACAGGCCGAGCAGGTCCGGGTCGCGGACCTCCAGGGCCGTCACGGTGTCCGGGTCGGGTTCCGTGCCGGGATCCGCGGTGCCGGCCGGTACGTAGGCCACCGCCCGGTCGACCACGATCAGCCGGAACGGCAGCACGGAGGCCACCCGCACCTCGGCGCCCGCCTCGCGGAGTTCCTCGAGGTGGGCCCGGCCGTGCGGGACCTTGAGCATGGTGCTCAGGTGGATGGAGCGCATGGTGACGCCCCGGTCGATCACCTCGCGGTTCCGTTTCATGCTGTCCTTCAGCATGGTGTAGGGGAGGGGCGAGCCGGGGTGCATGCTCAGCACTTCCGTACGGGCCTGGGCCGCGCTGCCTTCCAGGGCGACCGAGATCTCGCGCTGCCCGACGAGCCGGTGGGCGACGGACGTGCCGGCGCCTCCGGCGTGCAGTCGCATCAGCGAGTCGCTGAGTACCGACATGGTGGCCTGGGCACGCTCCAGTTCGGCGAGGCGTGCGCGGGCGTCCTCCTCCTGGAGGGCGACCATCCGGGCGAGGGCGGCGTCGGGGCTGAGCATGACCACGTCGCCGTGGCCGGCCAGTCGGCGTACCAGTCCGGCACTGCTCAGCTGGCGCAGGGCGCCGTCGAGTTCGTCCTCGAACAGGCCGAGCTCCCTACCGGCGGCGCGCGGGTCCAGCGAGGTGTCGCTGAGCAGCAGGCGCAGCAGACGGTGGCTCTGGTCGGTCAGCATGAGGAGCCCACGCGATCCATCCCTCCCGGCCTTCCGGCTTCCGGATTCCGTCAGCCTTCATAATCATGCAGACTATCGCACATTCATGCAGTGAAATGGCTTCGGGGTCGCGGTCAAAGTGCCGATGGGCACAGCGGAGCGGGCCACCGGCTGCGCGATGACCCGCTCTGTCCCGGTGTGCCGCTGCCGATCAGCCCCAGGCGAGGTCGCCCTCGGCGGCGGCCGTGACGGTGTGGGCGCCGGCGCCGCCGGTGGTCTGTGCGCCGACGGCGGCCAGGGCCGCGAGCAGAGCCGCCCCCGCCAGGAGCGTGGCGAACCGGCCGCCCCGCGTGCGGTGGGTCCGGCTGGTGTGGATCGTCTCGTCTCGCATGTGTCCCCCATGGTTCGGTCGGTTCGGTCGGTTCGGTTGGTGTTTGCGTTAGCGCACCAGGCGGTCGTTTCGGTAGCGATCCGATGCTGGCCGTTCGCGGCGGGCCGGCGAAAGGGCTGTCGGCGTCCAGAAAGGGCCATGGCCGGATGCGGCCATGCTGCCCGGCCCGCCCCGGCGAAACCAGTCTGAATCACGCTCCGTTGCCCCCCAGACCGCCCGGAACCGGCCACTCCCCACCCAGCCCCACCGGCCCCGACCAGGCGCTGGTGACTGTCCGGAGGCGGACACGGCAGGTCATGGCCAGTGGACCGCCGTGGACAGCCTGTTGTCACCCCGTCAAGAATCAGGGCAGCCGTCGGCGGAGATGCTGAGCGCCGGAGGAACCCCCGTACGGGCCGTTCCTCCGGCGCCGCCCGGACGGCTGGAACAGCTGGCACGGCCGTAGCGGCCGGAGCGGCCGGCCCGGACATTCACGTATGTGACGTATGTAAAGGGACAACAGTGACTGACAAGTTGTGGGGCGGCCGGTTCGACGAGGACATCACCCCCGATGTGCTCGACTACACGCTCACCACCGATGTCGATGTACGGCTCGTCTTCGCCGACCTGTGGCAGGACATCGCCCACGTTCTGATGCTCGGCCGCCGCGAGATCATCCCCGTCGAGAACGCACGGGCCATCCTCGGCGCGCTGCTGGGGCTGTGGGAGCGGCACGAGCGAGGTGAGCTGCGGCTGCGTCCCGAGCTGGAGGACGTGCACTTCAACATCGAGCAGATGGTCATCGAGGAGCTCGGCCGCGAGGTCGGCGGCCACATGCACACGGCCCGGTCCCGCAACGACCAGGTGTCCACCGATGCCCGCATGTACCTGCGCCGCGTCCAGCTCGACGCGGTCGCCGCGAACCTGGCGCTCGTCGACGTACTGCTGTCCTTCCCGGAGGAGGACCTCCTCGCGATCCTCCCCGGCTATACGCACAGCCAGGCGGCCCAGCCGGTCTCGGTGGGCTTCTGGAAGACCGCGCACGCGAGCATGCTGCTGCGTGACGTACGGCGACTGCGCGGCGTCTTCGACCGGACCGACGAGTCCGCGCTCGGCGCGTGCGCACTGGCCGGCACCTCCTTCCCGCTGGACCGGGAACTGACCGCCCGGCTGCTCGGTTTCCGGGGGGTGCTCAGCCACGCGCTGGACGCCACCAGCGCCCGCGACCACCTGATCGAGAGCGCGGCGGCCTTCGCGATCGGCGGGAACAACCTCTCCCGGATGGCCGAGGAGATCGTGCTGTGGAGCGGGCACGAGTACAGCCTGGTCGAGGTCCCCGACGCGTACGCCACCGGCAGCTCGATCATGCCGCAGAAGAAGAACCCGGTCGTAGCCGAGCTCACCCGGGGCCGGGCGGGCCGTACCGCCGGAACCCTCGTCCAGCTGCTCACCATGGCGAAGGGCGTCACCCTCGGCTACAGCTGCGACCTGCAGGACGACAAGCCGTACCTGTGGAACGCCATCGACACCTACCTGTCGACGCTGCGGATCGTCGCCGGGCAGACCAAGGGGCTGCGGTTCAACAGCGCGCGCGGCGAGGACCTGTGCTGGGACAACTTCTCCACCGCGACCGAGCTTGCCAACTACCTGGTGTCCGACCGCGGCCTTCCCTTCCGTGAGGCGCACCACGTGGCCGGTTCGCTGGTCGGGGCCCTGCTCAAGCGCGGCGCGACGCTGCGGGACACCGCGGCGGGCGCGGAGATCCTCGCCGAACTCGGCCACCCGGTCGACGCGCAGACACTCACCGGGCTGTTCGCCCCGCGCAACGCGGTGACCAGCTACACCAGCCCCGGCGGGACCTCCCCGCAGAGCGTCGAGGCGGTCCGCGCCGAGCTGCGGCAGGCAGTGGAGGGGCACGCGGAGTGGCTGGAGAGCACCCGCGGCAAGCTGGACACCGCACACGCCGCCACCCTCCGGGCGGCCCGGGAGATCGCCGGCGGCGCGGACTTCGCCAAGGTCCTGGACACCGTCACCGCCGACCTGCCGCTGACCGAGCAGCGCTGACCCGCTCCGGTCCGGGGGCAGCTCGGCCGGCCCACTGCCCCCGCCCCCGGGCCGTCCCCGGGTCGACCCGGCGTCCCCCGGCCGTCCCCGGGGGCCGACCCGGCGTCCCCGGCCCACATCACACACCACACCACGGAGTACCCATGAAGATCGTTCTCGCCTACTCCGGAGGCCTCGACACCTCCGTGGCCCTGCACTGGCTCAAGGAGCGGTACGACGCCGAGATCATCGCCTTCTGCGCGGACATCGGCCAGCTCGAATCCCTGGAAGCCGTCAAGGAACGCGCCCTGCGCACCGGGGCGTCGAAGGTGTACATGGAGCCGCTCGCCGAGCGTTTCCTGACCGACTTCGCCCTTCCGGCCCTGCAGGCGCACGCCCGGTACGAGAACAAGTACCTGGTGGCCGCACCGCTGTCCCGGCCGCTGATCGCCCAGCGGATGGTGGAGATCGCGCATGCCGAGGGCGCCGACGCCGTGGCGCACGGCGCCACCGGCAAGGGCAACGACCAGGTGCGCTTCCACACCAGCGTCACCGCCCTCGACTCCGGGCTGAAGGTGCTCGCCCCCGTCATCGACTGGGAGCTGACCACCCGTGAGTCGGAGCTGGAGTACGCACGCGAGCACGGCATCGAGGTCTCCGTCACCAAGGAGAACCCGTACAGCATCGACACCAACATCTGGGGCACCAGCATCGAGTGCGGCGAGCTGGACGACATCGAGCTGCCTCCCCCGCCGCGCGCCTGGCAGCTCACCGCCGACCCCAAGTCCGCTCCGGAACAGGCCGAGCAGGTCACCATCCGCTTCGAGGGCGGGGTCCCGGTCGCCCTCGACGGGGAGAAGCTGGACCTGGTGGAGCTGGTGCGGCGGCTGAACGCGCAGGCCGCCCGGCACGGGGTGGGGCGGATCGACATCGTCGAGAGCCGCATCGTGGGCTTCAAGACCCGCGGCATCTACGAGGCTCCCGCCGCGACCGTGCTGATGGCCGCGCACGAGGAGCTGGAGGCGATCGTCCTCGACCGCGAGACCCTCCACCACAAGCAGTCCCTCGCCCTGCGCTACTCCGAGCTCGCCTACTACGGCTACTGGTTCTCCGACCTGCGCCGCGCCCTGGACGGCTTCGTCGCGACGCTGCAGCCCCAGGTGACCGGTGAGATCACGATGGAGCTGTACAAGGGCTCGGCCACGGTGGTGGGACGCCGCTCCGAGAACTCCCGCTACAGCGGCCGGCTGGCCACGTACGAGGCTGGCGACACCTTCGACCACAAGTCGGGCGCGGGCTTCGCGTACGTGTGGTCCCTGCCCCTGACCCGCCCGTGACCGGGACCGAGACCGTGACTGCGACCGCAACCGCAACCGCAACTGTGACCGCGACTGTGAACGCGACTGTGAACGAAAGGAACGAGGCCAACCCGATGCGCATCGTCTTCATGGGTTACCAGACCTGGGGGCACCGCGTCCTGGAGGCCCTGCTGGCCTCCGGGCACGAGGTTCCGCTGGTCATCACCCATCCCGCCAGCGGCCACGTGTACGAGACCATCTGGAACGACTCGGTCGTTCAGCTGGCCGAGCGGCACGGCATACCCGTACTGGAGCGGAAGTACGCCAACGACGACGAGGTGGCCGAGGAACTGGAGCGGCTGCGGCCGGACCTGCTGGTCTCCTCGGACTGGCGCACCTGGGTGGCGCCGCGGATCTACGGGCTGGCCACCTACGGCGCCATCAACGTCCATGACGCGCTGCTGCCGCGCTACGGCGGTTTCGCGCCGTTGAACTGGGCGCTGGTCAACGGTGAGTCCGAGGTCGGTGTCACCGTGCACTTCATGAACGAGGACTTCGACCTCGGCGACATCGTGGTGCAGCAGCGGGTGGCGGTGGAGGAAAAGGACACCGTCACGGACCTGTTCCACAAGACGGTCGAGCTGTTCGCGCCGGCGACGCTGGAGGCCATCGACCTGATCGGTTCCGGCCGTACCGAATGGACCAGGCAGGACCCGGCACAGGCCACGTTCTTCCACAAGCGGTCGATCGAGGACAGCCGCGTCGACTGGACCTGGTCCGCGCGGGACATCGGCAACCTGGTCCGGGCGCAAGTGGACCCTTACCCCAACGCCTTCGCGTACTACAAGGGCGAGCGGATCCGGATCCTGGCCGCCTCGGTCTCGAAGCTCCGTCTCGGCGGAACCGTCGGCCGGGTGTTCCGGCCGGAGGGTGAGGGTGTCGCCGTGGTCTGCGGGCCCGACGCGCGCCGTGGCACGGAGTACGGAGTGGTGGTGGAGCGGGTCCGGACCGACGACGGGCGGGAGCTGTCCGGGGTGGAGTTCTTCCGCACCATGGGCGGATATCTGACGAGCCGTCCGTAGCGTCCGGCCGCTGCGAACCCTGACCGCTGCGAACGCCGACCGCTGCGAACGCTGACCGAGGCGGTCCCCCGCCGGGGACCGCCTCCCGCACCTTTCAAGGAGTAACCGGTGAATCTGTTCCTGGCCCTCGCGTCCGCGATGGTGCTCGGCTCTGCTGACTTCGTCGGCGGTCTGGCGGCGAAACACGCCCGCGCGGCGGTGGTCGTCTGCTGGTCGAACACCGCCGGTCTGCTGACGGCCCTGGCGTTCGCCGGGATCCTCTCCCGTGGCGGGACCAGCTGGTCTGAGGCCCTCTGGGGCGGGCTCGCGGGACTGTGCGGCAGCCTGGGGGCGATCCTGCTCTACCACGCGCTGGCCAACGGCGTGATGAGCCTGGTCGCCCCGACGACCGCGGCGGCGGCAGCCGCCCTGCCGGTGATCGCCGGGGTGCTGTCGGGTGACCGGCTCACCGGCCTGGCCGTGATCGGTGTGCTGTGCGCCCTCGCGGCGGTGCTGATGGTGTCGTTGTCCGGGGACGGTTCCGAGGGTGCGGCCGACCGGCGCAAGATGGCCCGCAGCGTGGGTCTCGCGCTGCTGGCCGGCGCCGGGTTCGGGCTGTTCTTCGTGCTGCTGGCGCACACCCCGAGCGACTCCAGCCTGTGGCCGCTGGTGTGGGCGCGCTGTGCTTCGCTGAGCCTGCTGCTGGTGCTGGCGCTGGTACGGCGCACGTCGCTCCGCATGCCGGCCACTCCGGCCCGGCTCGCGCTGCTGTCGGGGGTGCTGGACATGGGGTCGAGCATCCTGTTCCTGGTCGCGGTCAAGTCGGGCAGCCTCGCCATCGTCGGGCTGCTGGCTTCGCTGTATCCGATCAGCACGGTGCTGCTGGCGCGGATCGTGCTCAAGGAGCGCATCCGCAAGGTGCAGCACATCGGGGTCGTCCTCGCGCTGGGAAGTGTGCTGCTGCTCGCGTGGAGCTGACCCCGCACGGATCGTCCGGTCCCCGACCGCCCCGCCCCGTCCCTTCTCCCCCTGGAGCCCGCATGCCTGCCGGTGACCCGACCGCACCGCCCGGGGTCACGCCCCGCACGGAACCCGCTGTGCGGTCCGACCGGGACACGGTCCGGTGCGAGCGCCACGGCCCGGTGGCGGTCGTGGTGCTGACGGGCCCGCACCACGCGAATGCACTGAGCCGGCGGCGCATGCGCGAACTACGGGACCTGCTGCAACAGTTGGAGGCCGACCCGGCAGTGCGGGCCGTGGTGCTGCGCGCCGACGAGACGTACTCCTTCTCGGTGGGCGGCGACTTCCACGAGATGCAGCATTTCGTGGGCGGTGCGGAGGTCGACGCGTGGAGCGACGACATCGCCGACCTGTGCGTCACGGCCCTTGAGATCACCAAACCGGTGGTGGCGGCCCTGGACGGCCATGTGATGGGTGTCGGCCTGCTGCTCGCCCTCGCATGCGACTACCGCGTCGGGGCCGAGAGCTGCTCGCTGCGGATGCCGCAGTTCCGGCTGGGGATGGCCGGGGTGTACGCCGGGTACGCCCTGGAGCGTGCCCTCGGCCGGTCCCTGATGCAGGAGATGCTGATCTCGGGTGAGCCGTGGTCGGCGGAGGACGCGCTGAGCGACGGCCTGCTGCACCAGGTCGTTCCCGACATCGACCTGTTCGCCACGGCGCTGCGGCTCGCCGGGCGGTTCGGCACGTACGACGCTTCGGCGTTCCGGGTCACCAAACGCCATATGAACCGGGCGTACGCCCAGGGGTTCCGCGAGGTGCAGCGCACCGCCGGGTCCTCCCATCGCGCCGGCTTCGCCACCGGCGAGCCGCAGCGGCGCATGCGCCGCATCCTCGGGGCGGACTGAGCCGGGGACTCGACGCCTGCCACGCGGAACTCCTGGGCGCCGCCGAGACGTTGTTTGGCGCCTCAGCGGGTGCGGAGTTCGCGTTTGAGGACCTTTCCGCTCGCGTTGCGCGGGAGTTCGGAGACGAACTCCACCTCCCTCGGGACCTTGTAGTTGGCCATTTCCCGGCGGGACCAGGCGATCAGGTCGTCGGCCGTGAGGACCGCGCCGGGGCGGCGCACCGCGTACGCCTTGCCGACTTCGCCCAGGCGCGGGTCGGGGATGCCGACCACCGCGATGTCGGCGATGTCGGGGTGCAGGCCGAGGAGTTGCTCGATCTCGGCGGGGTAGGCGTTGAAGCCGCCGACGATGAACATGTCCTTGATCCGGTCGGTGATGCGCAGGTTCCCGGCGGCGTCGAGTACGCCGACGTCGCCGGTGCGGAGCCAGCCCTCGGGGGTGATGGCCTCGGCGGTTTCGGCCGGGTCCTCGAAGTAGCCCCGCATCACGTTGTGGCCGCGTACCCACACCTCCCCGGCCCGGCCGGCGGGCTGCGGCCCGCCGGCCTGGTCCACGATCCTGACCTCCGTCCCGGGGATGGCCCGGCCCGAGGTCGAAGCGATGATCTCCGCCGGGTCGCCGCGGCGGCACATCGTGACGATGCCGCTGGCCTCGGAGAGTCCGTACGCGGTGAGGACGGTGCCGATGTGCAGCTCGCCGCGGAGCCGTTCGACGAGCTGGAGGGGGACCACGGCGGCGCCGGTGACGACCAGGCGCAGGGCCGAGAGGTCGTGGTGGTCGCGCTGGGGGTGGTCGAGGAGGGACTGGTGCAGGGTGGGCGGGCCGGGGAGTACGGAGATCCGCTCGGCGGCGATGTTGGCGAGGACGGTGTCCACGTTGAAGACGGGCTGGGGGACCATCGTGGCCCCGCGCATCAGGCAGGCGATGACCCCGGCCTTGTAGCCGAAGGTGTGGAAGAAGGGGTTCACGATCAGGTAGCGGTCGCCCTCGCGCAGTCCGGCGAGCTCGCTCCAGACCTCGTAGCAGCGCAGGGTCTGGGCGTGGGAGATGACGGCGCCCTTGGGGCTGCCGGTCGTGCCCGAGGTGAAGATGATGTCCGAGGGGGCGGTGGCGGGGATCGCGTCCGTGCGGGCGCGGACGGCCTCGGCGGATATGGAATCGCCGCCGGTCAGGAACTCCTTCCAGG
Source organism: Streptomyces sp. AP-93 (assembly GCF_022808175.1). Taxonomy (GTDB): domain Bacteria; phylum Actinomycetota; class Actinomycetes; order Streptomycetales; family Streptomycetaceae; genus Streptomyces. The sequence continues at coordinate 51,655 of NZ_JALGBX010000021.1, forward strand.
TGCGGAAGCAGCTGGGGGCGTCCTCGGACAGGACGACGACCTGCTCCAGGTGCGGCAGGCCGGGCAGCGGGCCGGAGCCCTCGCCCTCGGCGGCGGCGCGGCGCAGGGAGGCGACGTAGGAGGTACCGAGGAAGGTGCCGGTGACGAAGAGGAGCCGGGCGCGGCTGCGCTCGAGGACGTAGGCGGCTTCGGAGCCCTTGAAACGGGTGTTGAGGGGCACGAGGACGGCTCCGGCGGAGACGGCGCCGAGCGCGGAGACGATCCACTCGAGGGTGTTGGGCGCCCAGACGGCAACCCGGTCCCCCGGTTCCACACCGGCCGCCATGCAGGCGGCGGCGGCCCGCTCGACACGCTCGCCGAGCTGCGCGTAGTCGATCCGGACCCGCCCGTCGACGACGGCCTCACGCCCGGCGAAGCGCGCGGCGGCATCGCGGACGAGCCCGCCGATGCTGGTCCAGGCGAGGTCGCCACGATGCTCCAGGCCGGAGTCGGCGGGGGCGGCCAGGGCCCCCGGGGCCACCGGGGCCACCAGGGCCACCGGGGCCACCGGGGCGGGCTCGGCCCCGGCCGCGGCGACGGCCCGGGCCGTCGGGCCCGCCGAACCTGTCAGGCCCTCGGCTGCGGCCGCAGCCCCGGGGCCACTTCCGGACCCCGGGGCAGAACCCGACGCAGAGCCCGGGGCGGACCCGCCCCTGGGGGCAGGTGCGGCCCACGGCTCCCGCCCGGCGGCGACGCCGGTCACGGTCCCGGGCCGGGACTCGGCGCCCGGATCGGCGGCGCCGCCTGCGGACCCGCCTGCGGGACCGGCGCTCGCAGCGGCGGTACCGGCCCGCGGGCCCCCTCCCCGCCCCGCTCCCGGCGCCGGAGGCGCCCCCGCCCCCGTCGTCTCGGCGAGCCCGTGTGCGTCCTCGGCCATCGTCCGCCCCTCCCTGCAACACCAGTAGCTGACTATCCGTCAGATTAGCTGTAGCCTTCGCGGCTGTCAGTACTGGTGCACCCCGGAGGTGGCGATGGCGGCAACACTCAAGGACGCTACGGCGATAGTCGGCATCGGGCAGACCGCCTTTGCCAAACAACTGCCGCAGTCCGAAAAGGAACTGGCCTGCCGGGCCATACTCGCGGCGCTCGACGACGCGGGCATAGACCCGTCCGAGGTCGACGCGTTCTCCTCCTACACGATGGAGGAGACCGACGAGGTGGAGGTCGCCAAAGCCATCGGCGCCGGCGACGTCACCTTCTTCTCCAAGATCGGCTACGGCGGCGGCGGCTCCTGCGCCACCGTCGGCCACCTGGCCGCCGCCGTCGCCACCGGCCAGGCGAGCGTCGGCGTCGCCTGGCGCTCGCGCAAGCGCGGCTCGGGGCCGCGGCCGTGGAAGAACACCGCCGTCCAGCTCCCCACCCCCGGCCAGTGGACGCGCCCCTTCGGCCTGCTGCGCCCCGCCGACGAGATCGGCATGCTGGCCCGCCGCTACATGCACGAGTACGGCGCCACCCGCGACCACCTCTTCAACGTCGCGATGGCCTGCCGCAACCGGGCCAACGAGAACCCGGCCGCGATGATGTACGAGCGCCCGCTGACCCGCGAGATGTACATGACCGCCCGCATGATCAGCGACCCGCTCTGCCTCTTCGACAACTGCCTGGAGACCGACGGCGCGCTGGCCTGCGTCATCGTGAGCGCCGAGCGCGCCCGCGACTGCCGGCAGAAGCCCGTCTACGTCCACTCCGTCGCCCAGGGCCTGCCCTCCCAGCACCACGGCATGGTCAACTACTGGAACGACGACCCGCTGTCCGGCCCCGCCTGGACCGCCGCCCGACACCTGTGGAAACAGGCCGACTTCGGGCCCCAGGACGTGGACGTCGCCCAGATCTACGACGCCTTCACCCCCCTGATCCCGCTCTCCCTGGAGGGCTACGGCTTCTGCGGGCGCGGCGAAGGCGCCTCCTTCACCGAGGGCGGCGCCCTGGAGATCGGCGGCCGGCTCCCCATCAACACCGGCGGCGGCGGCCTCAGCGAGGCCTACGTGCACGGCTTCAACCTGATCAACGAGGGCGTCAAGCAGCTCCGCGGCATCTCCACCGCCCAGGTGCCCGACGCCGCGACCTGCCTGGTGACCGCGGGCGAGGGTGTCCCGACGTCCGCCATCCTGCTGCGCGCCTGAGGACCCGAGGAGCTGAAGAATACGATGACGACGACGTCCACCACCACGCCCGCGACGCCACCGCCGACACCCGCGACACCCACGACGCCCACGGACGAACTCCTCCTCCCCGTCCCCGACGAGGACGGGGCCCCCTTCTGGGAGTACGCGGCCCAGGGCGAACTCCGCGTCCAGGCCTGCGCGGCGCCCACCTGCGGGAAACTGCGCTTCCCGCCCCGCCCCTGCTGCCCGCACTGCCGGTCCTTCGACTCCGAATGGCGCCTGATGAGCGGCCGGGGCCGGATCTGGTCGTACGTACAGCCGCACCCGCCGCTGCTGCCCGCGTACGCCGTGCAGGCCCCGTACAACGTGATCCTCGTGGAGCTGGCCGACGCCCCGCAGATCCGCCTCGTCGGGAACCTCGTCACCTCCGCCGACGCCCCGCTGGACTCGATGGACCCGGCGCGGCTGCGCATCGGCGCGCGGGTCCAGGTGGTGTTCAGCGAGACCGGCGGGACGGCGGTGCCGCGCTGGGTGCTGGAGAAGTCATGACGGCCGACCGGGCACCGGGACTGCGGGTGGAGCGGGACAAGACCACCGGGGTCGCGGTCGTCACCCTGGACCGGGAGCGCAAGCACAACGCGATCGACCTGGCGACGGCGGCCGAACTGGCCCGGGTGTGGCGGGAGTTGCGCTACGAGGACGAGGTACGGGCGATCGTGCTGACGGGCGCCGGGCAGGCGGCCTTCTGCACGGGCATCGACCGGGGCGTGGAGGTGCCGCAGCCCTCCTCGCCGTACTCGGTGGACGACCCGCTCGTCGCCATCGGGCCGAAGGCCAACGACCTGTGGAAGCCGGTGGTCGCCGCCGTCAACGGCATGGCCTGCGGCGGGGCGTTCTACCTGCTGGGCGAATCGGAGTTCATCATCTCCTCCGCCTCCGCGACCTACTTCGACCCGCACACCAGCTACGGAATGGTCAGCGCCTACGAGGCGATCTACATGGCGCAGCGCATGCCCTTCGGCGAGGCCGCCCGGATGTCCCTGATGGGCACGGCGGAACGCCTCTCCGCGCGGCGGGCGTACGAGATCGGCCTGGTCTCGGAGCTGGCGGAGCCCGAGGCGCTGCTCCCGGCGGCCCTGCGGGCGGCCGAGACGCTGGCCGGCTTCCCGTCGGAGGCCGTGCAGGGCACCGTACGGTCCCTGTGGGCGGCGAAGCAGGCCACCCTGGCGCAGGCGCTGGCGCAGGCTCCGGGGCTGGTGGCACTGGGGAACCTGCCGCCCGAGCGGCAGGCGGAACTGTTCGCCGGGCGGCGCGGGGCGGGACCGGAGCCCCGGATCCGCTGAGGAGGGGCCGGCCGGGCGGGGGCCCTTCCCGGGCCCCCGCCGCCCCTAGCGGGTCTTCTTCGTGGACCTGGGCTTCGGCTTGCTCGTGGTCTTCCCGCCCGTGCTGCCGCCGGTGGTGGAGGTCGACGTCGGGGTGGGCGAGGCGGTCGAGAGGGTCTGGACCGTGCCCACCGTGCAGCGCTGGACCTCGCCCGCCTTGGCCGGGCTCGTCATCGGCACGTCGACCCTTCGGCTCTCGCCCGCCTTGAGCGCGAGGTCCACGGAGCCGGAGTCGACCCGGCCGGACGCGCCCTCGAAGGCCAGCGGGACGCGGAAGGTGTGCCCGGCCGCCGAGTGGGAGGTGACCTCGACGGTGGCCTTCACCCCGGACGGCCCGACGCAGCTGATGACCACGGCGTGCGCGAGCGGCCGGGACGGGGTGGCCGTGGCCGTGGTCGTGGAGCCACTACCGCTGCCGCTCCCGCCCGTGCTGCCGTAGCTCTTCGTCTTCGACTTGCTCTTGGAGCTGGAGCACCCGCCCCCGCTGCTCTTGCCCTTGCTCTTGCCGCTGCCGCCCGTCGACGAGAACCCGGTCAGCGCGAGCACCACGCCCACCAGTACCGCCGTGAGCCTGACCCGCCGCCCGGTGACCACCATGACCTGCACCCCTCCCCGTCGAACAACCCGCGGCACGCTATCAGGAGGCCCGAGGCGCTCCCCTCGTAGGACTCCGGGGGCGGGACTCCGCGTGCGGGACTCCGGGGGCGGGCGTAGCGTCGGGATCGAGATCCAGACCCACTCCCCCGGAGGGCCGGGCATGATCCGCAACGTACTCGGCTCGATCCTGGGTCTGATCGGAGCGACGGCCGCCGTCTGGAGCCCCTTCCGTGCCTGGTACGACGGCCGTCACGGACGCGACTACCGCATCCAGGAGCTCTTCACCGGCGCCGGGATCACCGACACCAAGGCAGCCCTGCTGGGCTCCCTCCTGCTGCCGTTCCTCTTCGCCGCCCTGCTCGCGCTGGTCGCGATCGTGCTGCGCTCCCGGCTGCTCATGGCCTTGTCCGGCGTCGTCGTCCTCGGCTTCGCCGTGCTCTGGATGGTCCGCCAGGGCCAGGCCGCGGGCAGCCTGTCCGTCGGCGGCGACGGCACGGGGCTCGGTGACGGCCTCGCCAACGCCTTCGGCGCGGGCGCCCTGCTCATCCTCGCGGCGGCCGTGATGAGCGGTCGGCCCCGCCGCCGCGACCGGCTCGCTCCGGAGCCGCAGCCGGACCCGGCACCGGCACCCGTCGAGGACCCGGCCCACCCCCCGGCCCCGTCGCCCTGGCCGCCCCCACCGCAGGACCACATGTAGCCCGTCACGGTCCCCGGCTCGCGCGCTGGAAGCCTGTCACGAGGCGGCGATAGCCGGTGTGTCCCGTACGGCAGGCATGGCGCAGGCACCACACTCCTGGCGTCTCTTCGTCGTCCGCCGGGCCGGAGCCGTCGAGGCACGACGTGCACTCGGCCTCGTACACGGGCCCGCTGCCCGTACGGTCGGTGGCCAGCGACCAGTCCGACGGGCTCACCACCCGCTCCGTCACGCCCCCACCCCCTTCACGGACAGCTCGGCCCAGATCCGCTTGCCCGGCCCGAGCCGCTCGCCCACGGCCCACCGGTCCGCGACCGCCGCGACGAGGAGCAGCCCGCGCCCGCCGTCCGCGCCCGGGTCCGGCACGCCGGGGTCCCGTACATCGGCCTCAGGCCACCCGACACACACGTCATGTACCTCGATCCGCACCCCGTCGGGCAGCCGCACGTACCGGGTCTCGATCTCCCGGTCCCTGGGCGCGACGGCGTGCCGCACGGCATTGGTGACCAGCTCGGACACCACCAGCAGCGCATCCCCCTCCAGTTCGGCAAACCCCCAGTCGACCAGGGCTTTACGCAACTCCGCCCGCGCGAGCGGCACACACCGCGTCTCCCGCCGCCACCGACGGACGACCTCGACTCCGCCTGCCGGTAGACCGATAAAATGCCCCATGCTGACGCTCCTTCGAAGCGTTGGCCACGCCCCCGGACCGTTCCTGCGGTCGCGGGGGTCTGTCGTCCCCAACTCTCCAGCGGGGCAGCCGCACCGGCTTCCCACCCACAGCTGTCCCCCTGATGGGTAGCCTGCTGTGCAGACCTGGTCGACACACTGTCACCAGTACGCGTGATGGGGCATCTCATGACCGCACCGGAGTCTTCTGCTGCACTGCCACCCGAACTTCTCCACCATGCGGAGATACAAGCGGCAATCGCATGCCACGACTTCGGCAGCGTCTTCCGAATCGCACGTGACCTGGCGGGAATCAGCTATTCAAAGATCGCCGCCGCGTGCGACATGAAGCCCGAGCGCGTTGGCCTGTTGGCGCGCGGCGAAGGAAGTGTCACCACCTTCGAGAAGATCGCGGCGATCTCCGACGGGTTGCGGATCCCCGGCCACCTTCTCGGCCTGGCTCCCCGATGGCGGGAAGCACACCAACCACTCAGCGCAGCCGCGCTCGCGATGGGTCCTGTGGGAAGCGGGGAGGAATCGGTGGAGCGCAGGGACTTCTTCAAGACAACTGTCCTGACCGGGTTGGCTGTAGCTCTGCCCGACCTTCAACCCATCGCCGGAAGAGGTCGCGTCTCAAGTGCTCTTCCCGAACAGCTGAGGGAACGCACAGCCCGCCTGCGCCGCCTGGACAACATCCTCGGAGGAGGGGACACCTTCCGGGTGTACGTGGGGGAATACCAGGCCACCAAGGGCCTCATCCGAGAGGCGAGCTACACCGAGCCCACGGGGCGAGCACTTCTTTCGGTGCTGGCTGAGCAGGCTCAACAGGCAGGCTGGGCAGCGTTCGACTGCGGCAAGCAGTCCGAGGCAACGAATCTGTACGAGATCAGCCACCAAGCCGCCACGGAGGCCGGCGACGGACCACTTGCAGGCAACGCTCTAGCGTTCCTCGCGTACCAGCGCGTCAACGGTGACCGGAAGGCCGGTCTGGAAATCGCCGTGCGCTCCTGCCAAGCCGCCGGGCCGGCCGCGCCTTCCAGCGTTCGTGCCTTGCTCCATGAGCGCCACGCGTGGGCGTGCTCCCTCGTCGGCGACAGCTCGGCGACTCAGGCGGCGCTCAGCGCGGCAGAGGCGGCTCTCCACGAGAGGGACGACACCCCTCAGCCGGATTGGGCCTCGTGGGTCGACCGGGTAGAGCTGATGATCATGACTGGTCGGTGCTGGACCGAACTCGGCCGACCGCTGAGAGCCGTACCGGTACTGGAAAGTGCACTCGACCAGTTCGACGACAACAATGCCCGCGACAAGAGCCTGTACCTCACCTGGCTGGCGGAGGCATACCTGCAAGGGGGTGAGATCGAAGAAGCAGCGAGCGTCGTCCATCGCTCGCTGGACCTGGCGGCCGGTGTGGCGTCCGTACGCCCGCGGCAGCGCATCGCCCCGGCTCTCCACAGACTCGGTGACCACCGCTCGGCACCTGCGGTTGCCGCTGTGCTGGAGCGTTCGAGGGACTGACGTTTTAGTTCCCGTACTCAGGGGCTGCGTTCGTCGCGAGCCACCGCAGGTAGTCGGGCGCTCCCGCCACGATGGGGACGGCCGTGATCTCCGGGTTCTTCCACGGGTGGTGCTCGAGGAGATGGCGCTCCAGCTCCGCATATTGGTCTGCTCTGATCTTGAAGAGGAGCTGCCACTCCTCCCCCGTACCGAACTCACTCTCATGCCAAAAGGCCGAGAACACCGGGCCGACGACTTGGGCGCCGGCAGCTCGTCGGGCACGTACCGCCCCCCGGGCGAGCTCCTCGGCCGATTCGCGGTCCGCGGTCGCTGTCGACACCTGCAGGAAGTCAGCCATGGGTGCGACCCTAGCCGAGCCACAGGTATGAGGTGCCTGACATGACGGCGGCCCCGTCCCCCCTGAGGGGGCGGGGCCGGCCAGTCGTTGCGGGCGGGGTGGGGATCAGGCCTCTACGCGCTAAGCGGCGTGCGTGTCAGTGCCACGCAGGATGTACATGTCGTCTCCGAAAACGGCGGAGATCTGGAGATGGCCGCCAAGAGCCCGGACATAACGGGCGATTGCTTCAACCGTGGAAACCTCACCACGCTCGATCTGCGAGACGCGGCTCTTGGTGATGCCCATCCGCTCGGCCACCTCCAATTGGGTCAGGCCAAGGCTGGTGCGGCGTTCGGCGAGCCTGTGGCCATCGATGTAGGCCTGGTTGCGCTTGCGCGCCTCGGTCACGCTCTCCTCGCCACCGGCATCTTCAACGATGCCGGACCTCACGTCACTCCACTTGGGAAAGTTCGTCATCGCTGCCCTTCCTCTTCTTCCCGTTCCTTCAGGTACTGGGCGTACAACTCCTCCGCCCGGGGCATGGCCCGCCGGTACCAACCGGACCAGTCCCCCGACTTGTCACCGCCCACCAGCAGGATCGCTGACCGCCACGGGTCGAACACGAAGATGATCCGGACCTCTGAGCGGCCTGCCGACCCCGGCCGCAACTCCTTGAGGTTGTGGACCTGCGATCCTTCGAGCCGGTCGACCAACGGGCGCCCCAGCCCGGGCCCGCCCTCGGCGAGCCGGTCGATGGCATCGACGATCTGCGCCTTGGATGGCCCGTCCAGCGCGCGAAGCCAGACCAGGAACTCGTCGGTCACGCGGATCTCCCACTCGTCCACACCGCGAGTGTAGCGAATCCTCTACCTTCGCCGCGAGGTGAACAGCCATGAGCACTCCGAGGGGCAGGGCATTGACGGATCCCGCCGATGCGGCGAGCGGCCCCCCGACATGACGGCGGCCCCGTCCCCCCTGAGGGGGCGGGGCCGGCCAGCCGTTGCGGGCGGGGTGGGGATCAGGCCTCTACGACGCCGGACGTCGCGATCTCGATCTTGCCGCGCGTGGAGCCCGAGGCGGTGCCGAGCTTCTCGATGCGGTCCACGATCTCCGTGCCCTCGACGACCTCGCCGAAGACGACGTGCTTGCCGTCGAGCCAGGAGGTGACGACGGTGGTGATGAAGAACTGCGAGCCGTTGGTGTTCTTGCCCGCGTTCGCCATCGACAGCAGGTACGGACGGTCGTGCTTCAGGGTGAAGTTCTCGTCGGCGAACTTCTCGCCGTAGATGCTCTTGCCGCCCGTGCCGTTGTGGTTGGTGAAGTCACCGCCCTGCAGCATGAACTGCGGGATGACGCGGTGGAAGCCGGAGCCGGCGTAGCCGAAGCCGTTCTGGCCCGTGCACAGCTCGCGGAAGTTCTGGGCGGTCTTCGGGACGGTCTCGTCGAAGAGGTTGAAGACGATGCGACCGGCGTCCTGGCCGTCGATCTTGATGTCGAAGAATACGTTGCTCATGGGGTCCATCCTGTCACTCCTCGTGCGGTGCGCGACCCCGAGGGGGCCGCGACCGGGCCCCCGGATGGCTCAGCCGCAGCTCAGGCGGCGGCCGAGCCGCGTCACCCGCCCGTACGGGTCCCCGTGCCCTTGGCGGCGTCCAGCGCGTAGACGCAGCGGTCCTTGCTGCACGCGTAGACCACGCCCGCCTCGGCCACCGGGGCCCCGGTGATCTCCCCGCCGGTGGCCAGTTTCCAGCGGAGCTGGCCACCCGCCGCGTCGAGGGTGTAGAGGCAGTGGTCGGCCGATCCGAAGTGGACCCGGCCGTCCGCGACCGCCGGGGAACCGGTGATCTCGCCGCCCGCCGCGAACCGCCACTTCGGGGTGCCGGTGACCGCGTCGAGCGTGTACACGGCGCTGCCCGCGGCCAGGTGGACGTTGCCCGCGGCGACGAGGACCGCGTCGGCGGCCTGCCGGGGCTCCGTGGCGATGCGCCAGCGGTCCTTGCCGGTGGCCGCGTCCAGGGCGTAGACGGTGCCCAGGTAGTCCGCGAGGTAGACCCCGCCGCCCGTGACGGCCGCGCCGGGGGCGAAGGCCGGGGGCGCGAGGAACACGGCGGGCGCCTCGAAGTGCCAGCGCACCCGGCCCGAAGCCCGGTCGACGGAGATCACCCGGGTGCCCGCGGCGACGTAGACGTTGCCGTCGGGCGCGGGAGTGACCCGGACGGGCACGTTCCCGCAGGAAGCGGCGTCGCCGACCGGATACGACCAGGACTCGCGGCCGGAGCGGGCGTCCAGGGCGCGCAGCCGGGCGTCCTGCCACACGTAGACCGTGCCGTCGTGCAGCACGGGGGCCGCCTCGGCGGTCTCGAACTCGCTCTGCGCGCCGGTCAGTTCCCACAGCTTCTGCCCGCTGGACGACTCCCAGGCCTGTACGCCGCCTCCGCGCGTGGCGGTGACGACGGTGCCCCGGTCGGCGCGCAGGGCGTACACCCAGGCATCGGCGGACAGCCGCCACCGCTCGGAGCCGTCGGTGGCGTCCAGGGCGTAGAGGGAGGGGCCGTCGGAGGCGTGGATGCGCCCGTCGGAGACGGCCATGGACCAGGCCACGTCGCGGGTCTTGAACTGGCGGCGGCCGCTGGCCACGTCCAGGGCGTGCACCTCGAAGGAGGTGACGTAGAGCAGGTCGCCGGCGACGGTCGGGGTGCCCCAGACCTCGTTCGACATCCGGAACCGCCAGGGCCGCCAGCGGCCGCTGTCGGGTGCCGGGCCGGGGCTCGGTACGACGACCGAGGGCGCGGGGCCCGCCACCGGGGTGCCGGCGGGCGGCCGGATCCAGCCGGTCGCGGAGTCCGCGGCGGAGCCGGCGTGGGCGGCCGGCGCCGAGGCGGAGGCCTGCGGGCCCGGGCCGATCGGCACCGGAGAGCCGCCGAGCCGCACGGGCTCGCCCGAGGGCGCCATCGGGGGGTGCTCGGGCCGCTGCGGGACGGCCTGGCCGGTCCGCGGGTCGGTCCAGGGGTCGGCTCCGCCGCGCTGTCGGCGGTGCGTGGCGGGACCGGACGCGGGACCGGACCCGGGACCGGGGGCGCGGCCGGAGGCACCACCGGACGCGCGGCCGGAGGCGGGACCGACGCTCTCGATGGGTGCGGAGACGCCCGCCCGGGGAAGCGCGGGCTTGGGCACGGCGGCCGCCGCGGCATGGGCAGCGGCCGCGGCGTTGCGGTGGCCGGCCCGCCGGGCCTCGATCATCGCGACGGCCCGCTCGGGCAGCCACGCCGAGGCAGTACCGCTCTCGTCGCCGCCCTCGAAGAGGTGCGGGGCGAGCTGCGCCTGCAGGTCGGCCGGGGTCGGCCGCTGCGTGGCGTCCATCTGCATGCAGGAGTCGATCAGCGGGCGGAGCTCGTCGGGGAGCCCCTCCAGGTTGGGGCCCTCGCGCAGCAGCATGAAGACCGTCTCCACCGGGTTCGCCCCGTGGTACGGCGGGTGCCCGGTGGCGGCGAAGACCAGCGTGGAGCCGAGCGAGAACACATCGCTGGCGCCCTTGACGCTGCGCGAGTCCTTGGCCTGCTCCGGCGACATGTACGCGGGGGTGCCGACGGCGACGTTCGTCATGGTCAGGCGGGTGTTGGAGACCCCGCTGGCGATGCCGAAGTCGATCACGCGCGGGCCGTCCTCGACGACGAGCACGTTGGAGGGCTTCAGGTCGCGGTGGACCAGGCCCGCCCCGTGGATGGACTGCAGCGCCTCGGCGATGCCGGCGGCGAGCCACCGTACGGCCTGCGCGGGCATGGGCCCGCACTCGTGGACGATCTCCTCCAGGGAGGGCGCCGGTACGTACGCGGTGGCCAGCCACGGCACGGCCGCGCGCGGGTCGGCGTCGACGACGGCCGCGGTGTAGAAGCCGGACACGGCGCGCGCCGCCTCCACTTCACGGGTGAAGCGGACGCGGAAGAGCTGGTCCTCGGCGAGCTCGGTGCGCACCGTCTTGATCGCCACCCGGCGTCCGGACGCCGACCGGGCGAGATAGACCAGCCCCATGCCGCCGGCGCCGAGCCGTCCCAGCACCTCGAAGGGGCCGATCCGTCTCGGGTCGTGCTGCGTCAGCTGCTCCACCACTCGCCTCCACACCCATCCCCGTACGGGGTCCCTCACGGGCCCCGCTCTTCCAGCCGTCGCCGGTGGCATCGCCGTCATCGCCGTCACGTCACCGGATGCGCGCGAGCCGCCGCGGGGCCTGCCCCGAGCAGCGTCTCACCCCCGGGGGCCGCCCGGGTCGCGCACCCCCGATTCTGTCAGGCCCGCGCCTGGTCCGGCCCCGGCACGGCGGGCGGCACCGTACGGGGCTGCGGGGAAAGGCGTACAACCCCTGGGGGGTGTCGCGGGTCTAGCAGCCGTTCAGCTCGTCATCATCCGGGGGGATCCGTGCGTCACCGTTTGACCTCAGCCGTCGTCGTTGTCACAGCAGTGCTCGGGGGCCTGGCCGTGGGGGAGGCGGCGCAGGCCATACCGGGGGCGGCGCAGGCCGCCGTCGTACGGGGAACGGCGCAGGCCTCGTCCGCGCCCGGGCCGGCGCAGGCCGCGTCCTCTCCCTGTCCGCCGGAGATGTCCGCCCGGCAGGACGGGTCCCTCGTCGTCCACAGCGAGCCGGACGGGACGGGCGTGCCCGACGGCCTCGTCGTCCACCTGCGGGACAAGAAGACGGGACTGCGCGTCGCCGCGGTCGACACGTTCCGCAAGGTGACCGACCCGGACGGCATCCTCCCCGACTTCCAGCTGGTCTCGGAGCCGCTCAAGCCGGCCGCCCTCGGGATCTACACGCTCGAAGTCGGCTCCGAAACCGAGCCCGTCGTCTGCGGGGACTTCGACTACCGGCTGCGTGCGGTGGTCACCGAGGTCGACGTGGTGGACGGGGTGTCCCTCGACCGCCTCGAGACCACCGTGTCGGCGGACGTGACCACCTTCGACCCGCGGACCGGGGCGAGCGCCCCGCTGCGGAACACCAAGGTCCACCTCTCCGGTGAGCGCACCTCGCAGGAGGCGACCACGGACGCACAGGGCCACCTCTCCTCCCCGTTCACCTTCCGGGGTACGGAGAACCACACCGAGGTGCGCGTCGAGGTCCCGGAAACCCCGGACGTGAGCGCCGGGGGGCGCAGCGACACCGCACGCGCGGTCCGCCAGAAGGCCGAGATCCTCCTCGACCCCGAATCCCGGAAGATCAAGACCCGCTACGGCTCGATCGCCACGATCACGGGCCAGGCCGTCAGGATCGCCGGGGACGGGACGCGCAAGCCCGTCCCCGAGGGCACGCCGATGCTCGCGGACCTCACCGGGGAGCCCAGGACGAAGGCGGACGGCCGCTTCGAGCGGCAGCTGCGGATGGTCCACGACCGCCCCGTGAAAACCACGTGGGCGGGCGGCAGGTCCCCCTGGCTGCAGTACGCGATCGCCGACACCGACGCCGAAGTCGTCGAGGCCGGCTTCTTCACGGACGTCAAGGCCACGATCGGCTCCGCGGGCGTGACGTTCACCGGGGGCCTCGCCCACAAGCCCCTCAGCCAGACGCCGACCCTGGTCGAGGTGCAGTACTCGGCCGACGGCAAGACGAGCTGGAAGACGCGCAACGTCTTCACCGTGGACTTCGCCACCGCCCGGTTCGACCTGGCGCTGCCGGGCGAGGCCGACGGCTACTGGCGGCTCCGGTACGCCGCCGCGCCGCGCATGCAGGGCTCCGTCACCGACCCGGTCCGGCTGACCAGGACGGCCACGGAGTTCACGAAGTTCAACGCGGCGCCGGAGCCGCTGCGCACGGGCCAGAGCTTCTCCATCAAGGGCACGCTCCGGCACGAGACCCCGGCGAAGGCCTACGGCGGCCAGCTGGTGCTGTTCTACTTCCAGCCCACCGGCAGCCAGGACTACGTCTTCAAGGGCCATGCGAAGACCGCCGCGAACGGCAGCTTCGCCCACGAGTTCACCGCCGACGGGACCGGCACCTGGGTCGCCCGCTACCGCGACGCGGACGGCAAGCACCTCAACGCCGAGAGCCGCCGGGACGACCTCGTCGTGAACCCGTAACCGGGCGGGGGGCGGGACCGGGGCCGGCTAAGAGCCTGCGGGGTCGTGCCGCCGCCCGCTTGGCGTCTTCGCGTCCAGGGATCGCGAAGGCCTTTCTTGCTGGAACAGCTTAATGACCCACATGTCGTACCGTAGGGTAGTCGTGTCGTGACGGGGGGTGATGGTTGTGCGGGCTGCGCAGACGCAGCGGAAGTTCCGGGGCAAGAACAAGGCTCCGAAGTGGAAGAAGCCCGACGACGGGATGGTGTCGGTGATGGTGCTGCCGCTGGCCGTCGCCGACCCCGCCGCCCTGGCTCGCGTGGAGAAGCTGTTCCGGGCGATGGGCTCGATCAAGCGGGCCGTCCAGCGTGATGCCCGCGCCAGGGTCGATGCCTACTGGTCCGCGTTCCACGAGCGCAACGAGGACGGGGCGAAGGCCGTACGGCAGCGTCTTGGCCTGTCCCGTGAAGCGGTGGAGCGGTGCGCGTACAAGCACCTGGAATCGTCGGGGCATTTGAAGCACCACGCCTCGAAGGCCCTGGCGATGCACATGGCCGACGAGGTGTGGAACGGCGTACAGCGCCACCTGTTCGCGGACGCCACGGGCAAGCGGCACGGCCGTCCGAAGACCGGGCGTTGGTACGACTTCACCGGCATTCCCGGCCGTGCCCGCTCCCACACCGCCGAACGCAAGTGGGAGACCTTCCGTCTCGTCGGCTCGCTGCCCGGCCACGTCACGGCCCACACCGACGGCGGCAAGCTCACCCTGATGCAGCCGCGCCGGATGGGAGTGCCGGCGGCGCCGTCCGGTGCTGTTCCCACCGGCAACACCACGGCGTCGGGGAAGCCGGGCACCCGCAAGGCAACGTGGTGGGACCACACCGGCCCGCTCGCCGTGGTGTTCGCGGGCGGCCCCGACTCCAGCCGGGGTGACCTCGTACTCCCGGTGCGCATGCCGCAGCGGCCCGGCCAGTGGGCGCGTGTCGAGCATTTCCTGTCGAATCCCGGCCGCTGGCACAAGGTCGATCTCGTGCGCCGCCGTAAGGCGTCCGCGCCGGGCGGCTGGGTGTATGAGGCGCATCTGATGGTCCTCGGCCCCGGCTACACCGCCCCAGCCGTACGGGACATGCGCCAGCAGGCCGCCGGGATGGGCAGGATCGGCGGCGTGGATGGCAACGTCTCCAACGTCTCGATCGTGTCCCTGCCCGCCACCCTGGACTCCGACGACGGCAAGCCGCAGTCCACCGAGATCATCCTGAGCCCCGCCGAACAGGCCCTCCTGGAGCAGGCGGCGAAGAAGCGACGCGGCCGTGCGCGGGCGCTGGAGCGCTCCCGCCGGGCCACCAACACCGCGCAATACGGCTTGTCGAAGAAGCAGATCCGCCGCGCCGAACACCGGGCAACCAAGGGCCTGCCCGAGAAGGCCGTCACCGTGCCCGGCGGCGCCCGCGCTGCCCGGTCGGACGGGGTGCCGAAGCAGGCGTTCCGCCGTGACCGGATCTCCACCGAATACAGGGGCCTGCGCGCCCGCCAGGCCGAGGCCGCCGCGTCGGCCGCCGAGCACCGCCGCCACCGCGCCCGCCTCCTCGCCCGGCAGATCATCGCCGCCCACGGCCCCACGCTGGTGGTCGAGGACTGCGACATCCGCACCTGGTACCGGCTGTGGGGGAAACGGCTTTCCCAGACCACCCCCGGCCTGCTCATCTCCGCACTCGACCGCGAGTGCACGGCTGCGGGCGGGCGACTCGTACGGGCCTCCACCTGGTCCACAGCCCTATCCCAGCACTGCCTGTGCGGCGAACGCGTGAACAAGACGCTCCGCGACCGCGAGCACAAGTGCATCGCCTGCGGCCTCACCGGGAAACGCGACCTCGTATCCGCCGCGCTGGCCGCATTCGTCCGCTTCACCGACGTGGACGACCCCACCACCGCGTACCTGGACACCACCGCGTCCCGGCACGCACAGATCGTTTTCGCACAAGGGCTGGAAGAAGCCCTGCGGGAGTCAACCGCACCGAGCCAGACCACCACGTCTCGTGGTGCTGGTCGCGTGGCAGTCCCACGGCAACGCCGTGCGACCTCTGCTCCCCGAACCGCCGGACGACGGTCCCGAGCAACCCCGGATGAGACACGCCCTGTGCGTGACCACACCGGAAAGCCCGGACACCGCCCCGGCCGCAACCCACAGCTCGCCCTCTGGTGAATTGCGGATCAAGTCTTAGCCGCCAGTCCTCGTCCGGGGCTCCGAGAGCAGCCCGAAGACCGCGCCCTGGTTGTCCGCGACCACCGCGATGCGCCCGTACGGGGTGTCGAAGGGGTCGGCGGTGACCCGGCCGCCGAGGCGCTGCACCATCGCCACGGACTGGTCGCAGTCCGGGACGGCGAAGTACGCCAGGAAGTGCGCGGGCATGATCTCCGGGAAGGCGTCGGTGATGAGGCTGCGCCCCAGGACGGCGGTCTCCGAGCCCGGCGCGGTGCCGGGCGGGGACCAGACGCGGTACTCGATGCCCGACTCGGCGTCGTTCTGGTCCTCGGGGACGTAGCCGAAGACCTTGGCGTAGAAGACGTCCACGGCGTCGCGGGCGCGGGTGTAGACCTCGCTCCAGCAGTACGTGTACGGCTCGTTCTGGGCGTCGAATCCGTGGTGGGTGCCGGGCTGCCACAGGCCGAAGACGGCCCCGCCGGGGTCGGCGGCCATCGCGGCGGTCCCGTAGGGGCCGACCGGCATCGGGTCCATCACCATCTGGCCGCCGGCGGCGCGGATGCGCTGGGCGCAGGCGTACGCGTCGGTGGTGTAGAGGTAGATCCCCCAGACGGTCGGCATCCGGCCGTCGGGCTTGGGGGCGAGGGCGGCGACGTTGCGGCCGCGGCTGTAGGCCTGGGTGTAGTGGCCGTACTCGGCTCCCGCGCTGTCGGCGAAGGTCCACCCGAAGAGCTCACCGTAGAAGCGCTTGCCGGCTTCCACGTCCGGCAGGGAGGCGTCGACCCAGCAGGGTGAGCCTTCCGCGAATGCGGCCATGAGCCCGGTTCCTTCCGTTGTGCGGGGGTGTGCGAGGGTGTGCACCCTCCGCGCACGTTCCGCCTCGCTCGCCCAGCCATGTCCTCCGGATCATGATGTGCCCGAAAACTTGTCCACAGCCTGTTGATAAGACTATTCGGGGGATAGGGTCCGAACCGGGACGGCGCGCCCGGGGCGCCCGCCCTGCCGGAATCGGCCGCGGTGACGGGGCGGTACGGGCTTACGCCCAGGCCAGGCGTCCCGTAACCCCATTTGCAGGCGGCCGAATCGCGCGCCGATCACCCCTCGGTAAGCTGACGGCATGACAGGACAAGTACGCACCGTCGACGGCCGCGTTGCCGGCCGGCGCGGTCAGGCGACGAGGCAGAAGCTGCTCGACTGCCTCAGCGAGATGCTCAGCTCCTCGCCGTACCGCGACGTCAAAGTGATCGACGTCGCCCGCAAGGCCGGTACCTCCCCCGCGACCTTCTACCAGTACTTCCCGGACGTCGAAGGCGCCGTCCTGGAGATCGCGGAGCGCATGGCCAGCGAGGGTGCGCAACTGACCTCGCTGGTCGAGGGGCGCGCGTGGGTCGGCAAGGCGGGCTGGGCGGCGGCCGAGGAACTCGTCGACGGCTTCCTGGAGTTCTGGCGTCGCAACGACGCGATCCTGCGGGTCGTCGACCTCGGCGCGGCCGAGGGCGACAAGCGGTTCTACAAGATCCGCATGAAGATCCTCAACTCCGTCACCAACTCTCTGACGGAGTCGATGAAGGAGCTCCAGGCCAAGGGCAAGGTCGACAAGGACGTGAGCCCGGCGGCGATGGCCGGTTCGCTGGTCGCCATGCTCGCGGCGGTCGCCTCGCACCAGAAGGGCTTCCAGACCTGGGGTGTCAAGCAGGCGGAACTGAAGCCGAACCTGGCGCTCCTGGTCCACCTGGGCATCACGGGCAAGAAGCCCACGAAGTAAGCGGCGGACCCCACCGGGTCCGCCGCGCCTTCCTTACGGGACTTCCGCCGTGATCAGCGACGCTCCAGGCGGAACAACCGGATCTCGCGCTCGATGCGCGCCTGGTACGCCGCGTACGGCGGCCAGAACTTCAGCACCGCCTGCCACGCCGCCGCGCGCTCCTCACCCGCCAGCAGGCGGGCGCGTACGGCGATGTCCTGACCCTTCCAACTCACGTCCGCGTCAGGATTCTTGAGCAGGTTCCCGGTCCACGCCGGGTGGCCGGGGCGGCCGAAGTTCGAGCCGATCAGCACCCAGCTCGCCCCGTCCTGCTCCGGCATGCACGCGAGCGGGGTGGTGCGCGGTTCGCCGGTCTTGGCGCCCTTGGCGGTGAGGATCACGCCGGGGAGCATCTGGGCGCTGAGGATGACCTTGCCGCGGGTCAGCTTGTGCACCGCCTTGTCCATGGCGGGGATGAAGTGCGGTGCGATCTTGGCGAACAGCATGGTCGAGGAGACCTTCTGCATCAGCTTGACTCCGGGCGCCATCAGACGGCCACCTTCTCGTTCCGTGGGGCGGGGGCGGGGGCGGGGGCGGGTACGGCCGCGGGTGCGGGTGCGAGGGGGGCGAACAGCCCTGCCGCGTCCGCGGCGTGGGCGCGCAGCCGGTGGACGGGGCCGAAGAGCAGTTCGTCGGCCGCCGCCCGCTTGAAGTAGAGGTGCGCGTCGTGCTCCCAGGTGAAGCCGATGCCGCCGTGCAGCTGGATGGCCTCGCCGGCGGTGATCCGCAGCGCTTCCAGGGCCTGGGCCAGGGCGAGTCCGCCCTGCTCCGGGTCCCAGGCCGCGTAGTAGGCGGCCGAGCGGGCCGCCTGGACCCGTACGTAGAGGTCGGCGAGGCGGTGCTTCACCGCCTGGAACGAGCCGATGGCCCGGCCGAACTGCTCGCGCTGCTGGACGTACTCCACGGTGCGGGCGAGCGCCTGCCCGGCCGCGCCCACCGCCTCGGCGGCCAGGACGGCGGCGGCGCCGCGTCCGGTGGCGGCGAGGGCTCCGGCCACGTCGACGTCCTCGCCGCCGAGCAACTCGGCTTCAACATCGCGCAGTTGGATCCGCCCCTGCGGGCGGGTCTCGTCCAGGGTGGTCTGCCGCGCCCGTACGAGGCCTGGCGCGTCCTCCCGTACGAGGAACAGCAGGGTGCGACTGCGGGCGAAGCCTCCCGTGTGCGCGGCGACCAGCAGCAGCGAGGCGCTGTGCCCGTCGAGCACCTGGGCGACCTCCCCGTACAGCCGCCAGCCGCCGTCCACGGCGCGGGCCTGCACCCCGCCGGCCCGGCCGCCCCCGGCCCATTCGCCCGGGGCGTTGTCCCCGGTCAGCGCGAGGGCGGTGGCCAGGGCGGGGCCGGGTACGGCGAGCGCGGCGGTGAGCCCGCCCGCCGCGAGCGGCGGGAGCAGGGCGGAGCGCTGGGCGCCGGTCCCCAGGGCGGTGACCAGCGGCACGGCGAGCACGGCGGTGGCCAGCAGCGGCGAGGGCAGCAGCACCCGCCCGGTCTCCTCGCAGGCCAGGGCCAGGTCGGCGGGGGTGCAGCCGACGCCCCCGTACTCCTCGGCCACGGCGATGCCCGGCAGCCCGAGCTGCCGGGCGAGCTGCTGCCACAGCTCGTGGTCGTGTCCGGCGTCGGTGCGGACGGCGGCCTTGACCTCGTCCGGGCCGCAGCGTTTGCCCAGGATCTCGCGCAGGGTACGCCGTATCTCGTCCTGCTCCGCGGTGAAGGCGGCATCCATCGTCGGGCTCCTCCCCGTATCTGACGGGCCGTCATGTTAGGGCGGGCGGCGCCATAAGCACAGGGGGCGGACCGTTCCGAAGCCGATCGCCGGGGGGTGCAGGGGGCGGCGGCGGCACGGCCCGCAGGGCTTCGATCGCAACGGGCCGCCGCCTGGAGGCTGTTACGGGCCAGCTGCGGCCCGCCGCGGCCGCGAAAATCGCTGTCCGCCGACCGGAAGGCGGTGATAGAGAGTCGGTGTGACGACGACACTCGAATTCCCCGCCCTGCTGCGCCTGATCGACGAGCGGTCCACCGCGTTCCGTGCCGCCATCGCCGCCGCGCCCGACCTCGACGCACAGGTGCCGACCTGCCCCGAGTGGACGCTGTTCGACCTGGCGGAGCACATCGGTGAGGGGCGCCGCGCCTGGGCCGCCACCGTCGCCGCGGGCCCCGCCCCGGCCAAGTCCGCGGCACAGGGCGACGCGACCGCACCCCGGGAGCGCGAGGCCCTGATCGCCTGGCTGGCGGAGTCCACGCAGCACCTGCTGGACGCCCTGCGGAAGGCCGGCCCGGACCGGGGCTGCTGGACGTGGTGGGGGGCGTCGCAGTCGCCCCCCACCACCGGCGCCGTGGCCCGGCACCAGCTCCAGCAGGTCGCGGTGCACACGTACGACGCCCAGATCACCGTTGGCGCCGCGCCGGCGCTGCCGGACGAGGTGGCGCTCGACGGCGTCGAAGAGTTCCTGCACACCTGTGTCGCCACCACCGAAGCCTGGCCGCACGAGCCCGCCGCCGTCGACTTCCACGCCTCCGAGGGCGCCTCCTGGCGCCTCACCCTCTCCGCCGAGGGCGCCCGGACCGCCCGCCTTCCCGGGCCGGGCACCCTGCCGGGCAGCGGCACGGGCACCGGCACCGGCACCGGCACCGGCACCGGCACCGGCACCGGCATTGCCGCCCGCCAGGACGCGGACGCGGACCAGGACGCGGACCAGGCCCCGGACGCATGCGCGGACACCGCCGACGTCTCCGCCCGGGGCACGGCCGGCGAGCTGGTCCTCGTCCTGTACGGCCGCATCCCGTTCAACTCCCTGAAGATCGAGGGCGACCAGCGCATCCTCGACCGGCTGAGCGCCTGGGAGCCGGAGGTGTAGGGCGTACCGGAACTCGCCCCCACCGCCCCACCCCGCGGTCTCCGGCCGACCCTCTAGCATCTGACGGTTCGTCAGTTGTACCGTCGGGTCATGCCTGGACCCCTCTCCGCGGCCCCCTCCGCCTCCGCCACCGCCACCGCCCATGCCGGCCGTCAGGCCCGGCCCCGCCGGGTCGCCGTCGTCGGCGTCGCCCTATCGGACTGCGGCCGGGTGGACGGCCCCACCCCGTACGCCCTGCACGCGCAGGCCGCCCGCCGCGCCCTGGCCGACTCCGGCCTGGACCGGTCGGTGATCGACGGCTTCGCCTCGGCCGGCCTCGGCATCCTGGCGCCCGTGGAGGTCGCCGAGTACCTGGGCCTGCGCCCCACCTGGGTCGACTCCACCTCGGTCGGCGGCTCCACCTGGGAGGTCATGGCCGCCCACGCCGCCGACGCCATCGCGGCCGGCCACGCCAACGCGGTCCTCCTCGTCTACGGATCCACCGCGCGCGCCGACATCAAGGCCCGCCGCCGCACGTCGAACCTCTCCTTCGGCGCCCGCGGACCCCTCCAGTTCGAGGTCCCGTACGGGCACACGCTGGTCTCCAAGTACGCGATGGCCGCGCGCCGCCACATGCACGAGTACGGCACGACGCTGGAGCAGCTCGCCGAGGTGGCGGTGCAGGCGCGGGCGAACGCCGCCACCAACCCCGACGCGATGTTCCGCGACCCCATCACGGTCGACGACGTCCTGTCCTCCGGGATGATCGCCGACCCCTTCACGAAGCTGAACTGCTGCATCCGATCGGACGGCGGCTGCGCGGTCCTGCTGGCCGCGGAGGACTACGTACCGGACACGGCCAAGGAGCCCGTGTGGATCCTCGGCTCCGGCACCGCCGTCTCGCACACCACGATGTCGGAGTGGGAGGACTTCACCGTCTCCCCCGCGGCGGTCTCCGGCCGCCAGGCCTTCGCCCGCGCCGGGCTCACCCCGGCAGATGTCGATCTGGCCGAAATCTACGACGCCTTCACCTATATGACCCTGGTCACCCTGGAGGACCTCGGCTTCTGCGCCAAGGGCGAGGGCGGCGCATTCGTGGAGAAGGGCCGCCTGCTGAGGGACGGCGAATTCCCGGTCAATACGGACGGCGGCGGACTCTCCGCCTGCCATCCCGGCATGCGCGGCCTGTTCCTGCTCGTCGAGGCGGTACGCCAACTCCGCGGCGAGGCGGGCGAGGGCCAAGTGCGCAAACGCGGCGGAACCCTCCCACAGGTGGCCATCGCCTCGGGCACGGGCGGCTGGTTCTGCTCGTCGGGCACCATCATTCTCGGACGGGACTGACTCCTTGTCGGTGCGGCTGCGTAAGCTCCCGGAGGGGTCGGGGCGCCCAGGCGCCCACAACCCCCTCGGGGAACCTCCAGCCATCACGGGAACTGACTTGATATCGAACCTGCTGCGGCGTTCTCGCGCCGCTCTCGCCATCACCGTCGCCACGGGCGCCCTCATCGCGGTCGGAGCACCGGCCGAGGCCGCCTCCGGACCCGCGACCTCCGCCGCCTCGTCCTTCGTCATGGACGGCGTCACGGGGAACACGCTCTCCTCCAAGTACGGCGACACCAAGCGCCAGGGCGCCAGCACCACGAAGATCATGACGGCCTACGTCGTCCTCACGTCGTCGGGCCTCGACCTGAACAAGAAGGTCACGGTCCAGCAGGCTTACCTGGACTACGTCTACGTGCAGGGCGGGAGCTCGGCCCAGCTGAAGCTCGGTGCCACTCCGACCGTCCGCCAGCTGCTGTACGCGCTGATGCTGCCCTCGGGCTGCGACGCCGCCTACGCGCTCGCCGACACCTTCGGCTCGGGCTCGACCAGGTCGGCCCGCGTCAAGGACTTCATCGCGAAGATGAACGCCAAGGCGAAGACGCTCGGCATGGCCAACACCACCTACGACACCTTCGACGGCATCTCGCCGACCGGCGCCAACCTCACCACCGCACGCGACCTCGCGAAGCTCACCCGCGCCGCGATGAAGGGCACGACCTTCAAGTCGCTCGTCAAGACCACCTCGTACAGCAGTGGCGGCACCTCCCATCTCGCCACGTGGAAGAACACGAACCTGCTGATCCTTCCCCGTCCCGACGGGTACGCGGTCCCGGGCGCCATCGGCGTCAAGACCGGCACCGGCTCGGTCGCGGGCAAGTGCATCGTCTACTCGGCGACCCGTAACGGCAAGACGGTCATCGGCGTCCTGCTGAAGGACGAGGAGCGCTACGCGGACGCGATGAAGATCATCGACTGGGCCGTCGGCCCGGCCACCACGTCGACGCTCAAGCGCAGCGCCACCGAGCCCATCCCGGACGTCCTCGACTGATGTCGTGACGCCCTGACATCCCTTGCGTCCTGCTGACACATCCGGACGCCCACGGGGGCGCTCCGCCCGACCGAACAGGTCGGCCGGGGCGCCCCCGTTCGGCATTCCCGTGGTGCCGCCACGGCCGCGTGGTGTTCGATTGAGGAATGACGACCGACGTGAGCGACGTGAGCGACGTGAGCGACTTCCACACCACCCTGCACTCCCTGCGCGTCTGGGACGGCCCGCTGCCGTCCTTCGACACGGCCACCGCACCGGCCGACCCGCTCGAGCTGTTCCGGGAGTGGTTCACGCACGCCGCCAAGGCGGGGCAGCCCGAGCCGCACACGATGAGCCTGGCGACGGTGGACGCGGACGGGCGGCCCGACGTACGGACGCTCATGCTGCACGACGCCGACGAGCGCGGCCTGCACTTCGCCTCGCACTCCACCAGCACGAAGGGCCGTCAGCTGGCCGGGCAGCCGGCGGCGGCGCTGGGCTTCTACTGGCCGGCGGTGGCCCGCCAGATCCGCATCCGGGGACGGGTCACCGCCTGCGACGCGACGGAGAGCCGGGCCGACCTGGCGGCCCGCACGCGCGGGGCGCTGGCGGCGGCACTGACGGGCCGGCAGAGCGAGGTACTGGCCTCCCGGGAGGAGCTGGCCGCCGCGGCGGCCAAGTCCTGGGAGCGGGCGGGTGCGGAGCCGGACGCCCCGGCGCCGACGTGGACCCGGTACGTCCTCTCCCCCACGGAGATCGAGTTCTTCCAGGGAGACGCAGCCCGCCTCCACACCCGCCTCCAGTACACCCGCACCCCCACCACCCCCTGGACCCACCACCTCCTGTGGCCCTGAGGCCGTGGGCTCATACGGACCGGACGTGGCTCGTCAGCCGGCCGTCGAGGTACAGGTGGAAGGTGAGGGACGGCGGACTGCCATACGTCTTCCAGGACTGCTGGGGGCCCTGTTCCCAGGGCATCAGCGCCGTCGACGCGACCCCCGGGGCGCACAGCAGCGGCAGCCCGGCGAAGGTCGTGGCGGCGGCTGTGTGCGCGTGACCGCAGAGCACGGCGGCAACCTGCCCGTGGCGTCCGAGGACCTCGGCCAGCCGCTCCGGCTCCAGCAGGCCGATCCGGTCGATGTACGGCAGGCCGAGTTCCACGGGCGGGTGGTGGAGGGCGACGAAGGCCGGCCGGTCAGGGGCGGCCGCGAGGGTGTCGTCCAGCCAGCGCAGTGTTTCCGGTTCGAGCGAACCCTCGGACTTGCCGGGGATCGAGGAGTCGCACAGCAGTATCCGTACGCCGCCGATCTCGTGGACCTCGTTGACCGGCCCCCCTCCGGCTGATCCGCCGAGCAGCACCTCGCGGAACTCGGGGCGGGAGTCGTGGTTGCCCGGGCACATCAGGACGGGGTGGCGCGCGCGGAGCGGGGCGAGGAGCTCGCGGGCCTGGCGGTACTCCTCCTCCGTCCCCCGGTCGACGATGTCCCCGGTGATCAGGACGGCGTCGACCGTGCCGGGGAGCCCGGTGAGGTGGGCCACCACTCGCCGGGTGCGCTCCGCGCTCTCGGGGGTGCCGTCCACGTGCAGATCGCTCAGGTGGGCCAGTACGGTCATGTCCGGCTCCCCTCCCGGTCCGTGACGGAATCCGGGTCCGCGGCCGGGTCCGTGCCCGGGTCCGCGACCGTGCCCGTACCCGGGTCCGCGTCCGCGACCGCGGCCGGTGCCGACCTCCCCGCGTGCCAGCGCGCCCACGTCCCCACGCACATCGCGGCGGACAGCACCAGGATCCCGATGAGGGTGTGCTGGGACTGGTGCAGCCGCGGGTCGAGGAACTGGACCACGTACGTGATCACCAGGTTGGTCCCGAAGAGCATCGAGACGGTGATGGGCTCGGTCCGGACGATGCCCTGCTGGAGCAGGTACAGCGAAATGATCACTCCCACGACGCTGATCGCGAGGATCGCTCCCACGTTGCCCGGGGAGTACGCCTCGAAGCTGCCGCGGACGAGGAGGATGGCGAGGGTCGCCACGATCAGGGCGAAGAAGCGGGAGGCCATCATCTGCCGGACCGACATGCCCGCGTCGCCCAGCCGCTTGGTGTAGTAGGTGACTCCGGACAGCGAGGTCGAGGTGAGCACGCAGGCCACGACCCCGAACACCAGCTCTCCGGTCGGCAGGTCCCCGATGGCCGACGAGCCGCTGGACGCCATGGCCAGGAGGTAGCCCATGGCGGCCAGCATCGCCCCGGCCGCGACCAGTTCCAGCGGCAGCGCCTTCGTCCCGGGGCGGAGCTTGAATCCGAGGACGATGGTGATGGTGGGACCCAGCCCGATGATCATCGAGTTGGCCATGGCCGGCTCGAAGACGGTGAAGGCGTACAGCACCGCGATCCAGCAGACGGCGGTGGAGACGTTCAGCATGATCACGTCCGGCAGGCACCGGCGGACCACGGCCTTCAGCGCCGTCTTGTCGCGCAGGGTGAAGAAGTAGAAGACCTGGGCGACGACGAAGGAGTTGAAGGCGATGAACTCCGGCGACAGGTCCTGGACGAGGGCGCCTTCGAAGACCGACTTGGTGGAGTTGATGACGCAGTAGCCGAGGACCAGCAGCGGTCCGGCGGCCAGGGCGAGGCGGCGGCTAGGCGACATCGTAGAAGCCCTCGCCGTCCAGGTACCGGGCGGTCATGTAGTCGTGCGTGACCACGCCCTCCACCTCGTGGAGCAGGTGGACCAGGAGCGGGTAGGTGAGGTCGTTGACCGTCCGCGCCAGCTCCTCGCCCGGCCTCACCTTCACGAGCACGTCGTGGAAGCTCTCCAGGGCGCGCAGATCCGACAGCTTCGGGTAGCCGACGAGTTTCCCGCCCTCCGGCGCGATCATGTTGACGCAGACCGCGTGCCGGACGACCTCGTAGTCGGCGGAATCGGCGTGCAGGCGGGCTTCGAAGGCCTCCGGATCGGTGTAGGCCAGCACCGTCCACTCCAACTGGCTCTCGCCGGTCGCCGCCCGGGTGAGCAGCGGGAGCATGGCGCCACAGACCCTGGCTCCGGTCTCGACCAGCCGGGGGCCCTCGGGGGTCAGCTTCAGCTCGGTGTGCGCCGGGCCGTTCTTGATCCCGAGCGCGTCGAGTACCGAGAAGGCGTACTCGGCGAGCAGGTCCTGCTCGGGGCCGCGGCGGACCATCAGCGCCGAACCGCCGAGCAGGTCGCGCACCCCGTTGACCCCGAGGTGCTGGGTCTTCCACAGGTCACACACGTAGTGCTTGCCGTCGAGGCTGACCGTGTTGACGTAGTACTCGGCCCCCACCAGGTACTCCTGGGCGACCACGGCGTCGTTGCGCAGCCCGAGCGCGCTGTCGGCCCCGACGAGCGACTCGAAGGCGGTGCGGACCTCCTCCGCGGTGCCGCAGAAGAACACCCCGTCGTTGAGCGCGCTGCGGACCGGCTTGAGCACCACGGTCCGGTCGGTGTCCCCGTACCAGGCCAGCAGGGTGTCCAGATCGGTGGCGAGGATCTGGTCGGCGGCGGGAACCCCGGCGGCCTTGACCGTCTCCACCATCCGGAACTTGTCCCGCCGCGCGGTGCTCAGCGCGGTTCCGTTGGTCCGCAGGCGCAGGGACTCGCTGAGTACGTCGGCCAGTTCGACGCCGATCTCAGCGCCGGCCAGCAGCGCGACCGGGACGTACGGGGCGATGGCGGCCAGCGTTTCGGCGATGTCGCCGCGGTGGACGACCGTGCCGAGGAAGTCCTGCGCCCTGAAGGACGCGCCGAAGACGGCGGGCGGCTGCTCCAGGCTCTGCACGTGCAGGCAGTCGTAGCCCTGGGCGTGGAAGAGCGGCGCGAGATGGCTCGCGGTGGAGAAGGCGTCGACGATGGCGACGACGGGACGCGGTTCCTGGGAGGTGTTCATGTGGGGTTCCTTCACTGCTGAGCGGGGGTGACCACGGAGGGAGTGGAGGTGATGCGTTCGACGGCGGCCTTGATCAGGCCGGCGAAGAGCGGGTGCGGGCGCGTGGGGCGCGAGCGCAGCTCCGGGTGGGCCTGGGTGGCCACCAGGTAGGGGTGGACCTCGCGCGGGTACTCGACGTACTCGACGAGCTTGTTGTCCGGGGAGGTGCCCGAGAAGACGAGGCCTGCTTTCAGCTCCAGCTCCTCGCGGTAGGCGTTGTTGACCTCGTAGCGGTGGCGGTGGCGCTCGTCCACGTACGCCTGGTCGCCGTAGACCTCGCGCACGATGGAGCCCTCGGCGAGCTTCGCCGGGTACATGCCCAGGCGCATGGTGCCGCCCAGGTCGCCCGCGCCCTCGACGAAGGCGAGCTGCTCCTCCATCGTGGAGATCACCGGGTTCGGGGTGGAGGCGTCGAACTCGGTGGAGTTCGCGTCCTCGATGCCCGCCAGGTTGCGCGCGGCCTCGATGACCACGCACTGCAGGCCCAGGCACAGGCCGAGCAGCGGGATCTTGTTCTCGCGGGCGTAGGTGATCGCGCCGACCTTGCCGTTGACACCACGGTCGCCGAAGCCGCCGGGCACACAGATCGCGTCCACGTCGGCCAGCTGCGCGGCGGCACCCGCCGGGGTCTTGCAGTCGTCGGAGGTGACCCACTTGATCTGGACGCGGGCCTTGTTGGCGAAACCGCCGGCGCGCAGCGCCTCGGTCACCGACAGGTAGGCGTCCGGCAGGTCGATGTACTTGCCGACGAGCGCGACCTTGACCTCGTGGTCGGGGTTGTGGACCCGGTCCAGGAGGTCCTCCCAGACGGTCCAGTTGACGTCGCGGAAGGGCAGGTCGAGCTTGCGCACGACGTACGCGTCCAGGCCCTCGGTGTGCAGCACCTTGGGGATGTCGTAGATCGACTTGGCGTCGATCGCGGCGACCACGGCCTCCTCGTCGACGTCGCACATCAGCGAGATCTTGCGCTTGATGGAGGTCGGGACCTCGCGGTCGGCGCGCAGCACGATCGCGTCGGGCTGGATGCCGATGTTGCGCAGCGCCGCCACCGAGTGCTGGGTCGGCTTGGTCTTCAGCTCGCCGGAGGGGCCGATGTAGGGCAGCAGCGAGATGTGCACGACGAAGACGTTGTCGCGGCCGACCTCGTGGCGGACCTGACGGACGGTCTCCAGGAACGGAAGCGACTCGATGTCGCCGACGGTGCCGCCGACCTCGGTGATGACGACGTCGACGTCGTCGGTCGCCATGCGGCGGATGCGGTGCTTGATCTCGTTGGTGATGTGCGGGATGACCTGCACGGTGTCACCGAGGTACTCGCCGCGCCGCTCCTTGGCGATGACCTGCGAGTAGACCTGGCCGGTGGTGACGTTGGCCGAGCCGTCGAGATCGACGTCGAGGAAGCGCTCGTAGTGACCGATGTCCAGGTCGGTCTCGGCACCGTCGTTGGTGACGAACACCTCGCCGTGCTGGAACGGGTTCATCGTGCCGGGGTCGACGTTCAGGTACGGGTCGAGCTTCTGCATCGTGACCCGAAGACCACGCGCCTTCAGCAGCGCACCCAGGCTGGAGGCCGTCAGGCCCTTGCCGAGGGAGGAAGCGACACCCCCGGTGACGAAGATGTGCTTGGTCGTCATGGCTGTGCTGCTTCGAAAAGCAGCGGGCGGCTTCGCCAAGAGGGGGCTCCCGTGGTCGCGAGGGTGGAAAGGTGAAGGGGGCTGTGGAGACGCGCGGCGCGGCGGATCCCCCGGACGGCGCTCAGCCCGTGGCGGCGGTCACCGGCGGTGCGGGCTGTGTGAGCGGGTCGGGCTGCCGGTCCTGGTTGCCCGCGTCGGCCCCGGCATCGCCGTCACTGTCGCCGTCGCCGTCGCCGTCGCGGGAGAAGGCCCCGCGGGCCACGGCCCGCTCGAGCCACCAGCCGGCGATCTGCGAGGTGACGATGGCGGTGAGCACCAGGGTCGTGAAGAGCGAGGCGTTGACGATCCCCGCGTCGAAGGACACCGTGGCGAGCACGATGCCCGGCCCTCCGCGCGCGTTCAGCGCGACGGCGAGGTCGAGGGACTCGGGCTTGGGCCGCTTGGCCAGCCGCGCCCCGGCGTAGACGCTGGCCGCCTTCGCCGCGCAGGCCACCAGGATGAATCCCACGGTGAACCCGAGGTCCAGGGAATGGACGAGGTCGAGTTTGAAGCCGACGAGTCCGAAGTACAGCGGAATGAAGAACCCCGACGCGAATCCCCGGAGGTTGCCGAGGGACCCGCTCCGCGGGTCCTTCCCGGTCATGCCGGACAGCAGACCCACGACGAACGCGCCGAACATGGGCGCGACGCCGAGGAAGACGCAGCTCGCGGAGACCGCGAGGATGACGGCCATCCGCAGGGCGACCCGGGCCGCGGGCCGGTCCGCCGCGGCGGCGCCGGTGGCCGCGCCCGGACGGCGCCGCAGCGCCGCGGCCGCCAGCACCATCAGGGCGAAGAAGGCCACCGATGCCACGGAGTGGTAGGCCGCCGCGCCGTTGGCCGAGGTGACGCCGAGGGTGTGGGCGAGGCCGAAGCCGCCCTCCTTGCCGCCCGCGACCATGCCCAGCGCCACGGACAGGATCACGTTGAGGACGATGTCCTCCAGGACGGCGACCGACAGCACGATCCGCGCGAAGCGGGTCCGGATGATGCCCAGGTCCAGCATGATCCGTGAGATCACCGGGATGCTGGTGACGGCGATGGCGCAGGCGATGACCAGGGTCAGGGCCGGCACGCTGCCGGCCGGGCCCAGCACGTCCCCGGTGTCGATCACCTTGACCATGAGCAGGCCGAGCACAAAGGGCACGGCCATGCCCGCCAGCGCGATCACGGCGACGGACCGGCCGTCCTTGCGGGAGAAGACGGTACGCATCTCCATGCCCGCCGTGAACATCAGCAGCAACATGCCGAGTTGGGAGACCAGCGCCAGCCCGGAGGCTGCCGGGCCCTTGCCGGGGAACAGCCAGTGCTGCGCCTCCGGGAGGAGCTGGCCCAGCACGGTGGGCCCCAGGAGCAGGCCGCCGAGGATCTCGCCGATCACCGGGGGCTGCCGGAACCTGGCGAAGAGCCGACCGGTCAGGTGCGCGGCGGCCAGGAGCAGGGCGAGCGCCGCCAGTATGCGGAAGAGATCAATCTGCGACACGGGCGTCCAGACTGAAGCGGGATGCCACGGCCGAGGAGGAGCCCGTGTACTTGCCGTCGTAACCGACGGCCTCACCCTGCATGGACCAGAAGGCGAGCTTGCCGATCATCATGCCGGGGTACACCCGCACCGGGTGGGCGACCTTCATCTCCAGCGTCCAGGGGAAGACCGCTCCGCTGTGTCCGAGCGGGGCGGAGAACTGGATCCAGATGCCGAGCGTCGAGGCGGACCGGCAGGCGTAGAGGGTGGCGGCGTAGTGGGGGCTGCCCATCGCCTCCATGGTGCCGCCGAGGTAGAAGCGGCCCGGTTCGAGGACCATGCCCTCGGGGCCCATCTTCAGGTGCTCGGCCTTGGGCGGCTCGAAGCAGTCGATGACGTCCTGCTCGTACCAGAGGATGTCGTCGGCGAGCCGGAAGCCGTAGCTGTTGGGCTCGATGCGCTCGGCGTCGAAGTCGTCGATGTGGATGCGTCCGGCCCGTACTTCGGACAGGATCTCGGGTCCGCTCAGAATCACAGCCAGCTCCCCAGCAGTTGGTTGACGGCGGACCGGTACTCGTCCAGGCCCGCTCCGTTGTCGATCACGGCATCGGGTTCGATCCGGTCGATCTCCCGGGTCGAGCGGTCCGCGCGCGAGGGGTCGCCGCGGCCGGCCAGCCGCACCTGGCGCAGCTCCTCGTCACAGGTGATGCGCAGCACCTTGAATCCGTGTCCGCGCAGCGCCGGAGCGTCGACGTGCGGGTCGCGCAGGTCGTCGTTGACGACGAGGTCCGCGTCGACCGAGGAGAGCCGGGCGACGAAGTCGGCGGCGAGGGAGTCGGGCCGGATCCGGCGCATCGCGTCGGCGAGCGCCTCCATCAGGATCTGGTCCTGGGCCCCGGCGTGGAGGGAGCCGCCCGCGGTGCGGTACACGTGCTCCTGGAGGTCGTACAGCGGCTTGGCGAGCTTGACCCGGGCATGCGTCAGACCCTTGTCCCGGGCGAACTCCTCGATCAGGGTCGCGCAGGTGGACTTGCCCGCGCCGGCCAGGCCGACGACGGATATCCGCAGGGGGCGGCGGCTTTCGGTCGTCATCGTCGGTTCTCCTGCACGGCGGTCGTGGCGGTCGTGGCGGTCGCGGCGGCGGTGTCGCCGCTGTCCGCGGGTCGCGCGGGGCGGCGGCCGAGGACGGCGTCCGGGTCGATGTCGAGGGTTCCGCGCAGCCGGACCATGTCCACGGAATCCAGTACGGTGCGCAGTTCGGCCAGCGAGCGGTAGAACTCCGTGTAGTCGGGCACCAGGTAGGACTGCCAGGTGAAGAAGGTCGTGTCGACCTGGCGGTCCACGATCTTGTTCAGGTGGGCCCAGCGCTCGTTTCCGTCGGTCAGGTGCCGGACGGTCAGCGGCTCTCCGGGCTTGACCTCGGGCAGCAGCAGTGCGGCCAGCCGCTTGGGCTCGGCCGTGAACTCCGCGCCGAGCCAGGACTCGAAGACATCCGGGTCCATGAGGATCTTGTGGCCCGGCTCGTACGTGTCGACCTGTGCGTCGACGCCGTCGCGGACCAGCTGCTCCAGGCGTGCGTCGGCCCGGATGGTGCCGACGCCCACGTACGGGTAGTCGCGCCACGGGTGGACGAGGATCTCGCCGTCCTCGACGGTGCAGAACAGCTTGTCGCCGGTGAAGTACTGCCAGCCGGGCCGGCGCAGGGCCGAGAGCAGCGTGGTGGTCTTGCCCGCGCCCTTGGGACCGGCGATGATCACGGCTTCGCCGTCCCGGTGCAGGCCCGAGGCGTGCAGGACGACGGTGCCCAGGTTCTCTTCGTGCCGGATCACGAGATCGCGTACGAAGTCGAGGATCTGGACCGTGGACTTCTCGGTGAGGCGGACCGCGAAGGTGTTGTCCTTGGCGGTGTCCGCGGGGGCGTCGAGCAGCGTCGCGCGGTTGATGTACTGGCGGCGGCCGCCGCCGTCCACGATGTGCGCGTCGAAGTTGAACTCGGCGGCGTTGCTGCGTCGGACGACGGACAGGGGCAGCGCCCAGACCTCGGGGTCGACGTCGGTGTCCGGGTCGTAGGCCCGCACGTCGATCCGGAAGGTTGTCGGGGCGGCGGGCTCCGTGGAGATCAGGTGCCGGAAGAAGCGGCGGACGGGCTCGAAGACGGCCTCGGCGTCCTCGGCCACGTCGAACCGCACCGTGGTGTGCAGGAAGTTCAGGTACAGGCTCATGTCAGGTCTTTCTCGGTTATGCGGCGCAGGCCGACAGGGAGCGCAGCAGCGCGTCCGCGTGGGCTTGGAGGGACTGGGCCCATATGGGTTCGAGGAGGGGGGCGAGTCCGTCGATGCCCAGCTCGAAGCCGATGGAGAGGCGGACCCGGGTGCCGGTGGGCGCGGCGGTGACCGTCCATTCGCCCGACAGCTCTTCGAGGTCGCCCTCGGTCTGTTCGAATCGCAGCCGCAGGCCGGGGCCGGCCGCCTCGCGCTGGACCCAGGTCACCTCGCTGCCGTTGAGCAGCACCTTCCACTCATTGAGGCGGAAGGTCTTCTCCTGGGCCGACTGGGGGGTCACGGCGACCACGTGCCCGGCCCGCGACGCGATCCCCCCGCTGTTCTTGACGAGGTCCCACACGTCGTCGGGGGTCCGTCCGTCGATCAGCGTTTCCGCCTGGATCTCAGGCATGTTCACCTCACCTCTCTGTTTCAGGCGGCCTTCATGAAGGGGGCCAGGAATCCGATGTCGAGCCCGGCCGCGCGGGCCAGGCGGGCCCAGGTCCGAAGCGTCCGGAGCATGTCCCGCTGCCCCTCCGCGACCAGTCGGTCCGGAAGTTCCCCGGGGAAGGCATCGAGCAGCCGCTCCCACAGGACGTGGATCTCCTCGACGGCACAGCTGTCGCCGCCGAACTCCTCGTACAGGCCGAAGACCGCGGCCAGTTCGGGGCCCGTGGCGTCGACGACTTCGCGCATCCCGTATTCCAGGGCGACCGCCAGGCAGTGTGCGTCGTCCACCGGGGCGCGGCCGGCCAGCCGCTGGTCGATGTCCAGCAGCTGCTCCAGGAAGCGGAGCTTCGCGGCCTGCTGCATCTGCGGCTGTTCCGTGCCGCCTTCGAGGTCCTCGATGTACGCCCGCCCCTCGGCCAGCATCAGCCACGCGGCCTGCACCCAGGCCTCGACGGCCTGCGGGCCCGCCATGACGTGCCCGGCGCGCACCGAGGGAAACGCGGTGAGTTCCGTCGCGGTCCGCGAGGTGCGCGGCGTGCGGCCTTCGGTCATGTCCGGCTCCTTGTCCGTGGCTGTGTTGCCTGCGTGCGTGGTCATCGGCCGGCCTCCGCGCCGGCGTAGCCGATCCGCAGCCGGGCCGCCCCCGCCCTCAGCGCCCGCAGGAGCGTGCCCGCGGCCTTCGCGTCGAGCCCGGCCAGCTCGTCCAGGGCCACGGGCGAGCCGGTGAGCGGCAGGTCGGTCCCGGCGGCCACGCCGGGGAGCACCACGGCGTTCCCGGAGCCCAGCAGGAGCGAGGCCCCGGCCAGGTAGGGCTGTACGGAGCCAGTGGCTTCGACGCCGACGGTGACCGACTCGGCGGTTCCGGTGGCGCGTACGGCGTCCAGGACGACGGCCGCGAACGCTCCGGCCAGCGGTTCGCCGGCCGCGGCCGGTTCGAGGGCGGCGTTGACGCCCTTGCGCAGCCGCTCCACGTCGGAGGCGACCGCCTGGAGCCGCTCGTCGCACCAGTCGCCGGCGGCCACGTGCCGGGTCCAGCGCAGCACGTACCACTTGCGGGTGGTGTAGACGTCGCCGTGGTGCGAGAGGAGCGCGTCCATCAGGTGCAACAGCACGTTGTACGCGTAGCCGACCCGGCCCCGGGTCTCTCCGGCGGCCTCCGCGAGCACGGCGTGCACGGCCTGCTCGACGGCGGTCTGAAGCGAAGCCCGGCTCCAGACACGACTGAGCGCCGGCAGCCACTCCAGGTACGGAGCGGTCCCGTCCAGGGCGATGCCGTTGACGATGCGCTCGGTCTGCTTGCGGCGCGGCTCGCGGGTCTTGTCCCAGGCGCGGAAGCCGGCCACGGTCTCCGCCGCCGGAAGAGCAGCGAGCCGGTTCAACTCATCGAGGTTCGAGGTGAGTTCGGCCTGACTGAAGGAGACGACCTCCAGGTGGTGCCCGTTCTCGAAGATCTTGGTGGAGATCCGCGGGCCGTCGATCGCGGCCTCCTGGATGCGGATGAAGTCGAGGTCGCTGGTGGGGTTGGCCAGCCCGTGCACGGGAGAGCTGGTCAACATCAGCAGGCCCTCGCCGACCTGGTCGCGCATCACCGCGGTCAGCCACGCGGGGTCCAGGGCGCGGCCCGCGAGGAAGGCTGCCACGTGCGCGTGGCGGCGTGCTGTCAGGTCGTCGGGGGACAGGACGTGCGGAAAGCCGGACGGCATGCCGTCACCTTTCGTCGGTCGGTTCGGATGTGCTGGTGGAGTACGGGCCCGGCGCGGCCCGGCCCAGGCCGAGCTGGCCGAGGACCAGCGCGGCGGGGTGGGTGTTGTCGATGACCCCCGCGTCGACACCGGCCGCGATGCCCGGGCCCACGGCCGCGTGCACGGCGTGGAGCCTGCTGTCGCCGGTGTAGACGACGTGGGCCCCCGTCTTGGGGACCCGGCGCACCACCGGGCCCTCGCCCAGCAGCTGGGCGGTCGGCTGGTAGTCGTCGGCGAGTGCCACGTAGACGACGGCCGGATCGGCGGCCGGATCGGCTGCTCGTTCACCGTCTCGGTGCAGGAACCCGGCCACTACGGGCCGGCCCGTGTCCGGGTCGGTGAGGGAACCGAGGCCGGCGCAGGCCCGCTCCATGGCTGCCCGAGCCCGTTCCGGGTCGGCGGCGGGGCCCGGGCCGACCCACAGAGAGCCGTTGTTCGCCGGGTGGTAGAACACCTCCGAGCGGTCCGTGTCGAGACTGCCGTCCGCATGGGTGCAGGCCAGGCCGGAGCGCACCAACTGGTCGTTGAGGTGCACCAGATGGGTGCTGCCCACCATGCCGTGGTCCGCGCCGAGCACCACGGAGTCGTCCTCGTCGGCCCGGTCCAGCACCCGGCCCAGCACGGCGTCGGACCACTGGTAGCAGCGGCGGACGTACGACCACACGGACTCGGCGATGTCCGGCCGGTAGGCGGCGCTTCGCTCGTCGCACCAGCCCAGCAGCTCGTGTCCCACGTCGTCCGTCATCGGCAGGTAGACGACCACCAGATCCGCGTCGTGCGTCTCCAGCACGGCGTCGGCGGCGGCGCCGAACGAACGGGCCACGCACTCCACCGAGGAGAGGAACACCTCCTCCGCGCTGCCGTCCCCGCCCTCCGCCAGCCGGGGACCGAAGACCCCCTCGCGGTAGAGCGGGCCCACCCCCTCGCCGGCGAAGGGCGGGCACAGCGCGAGCCGGTGCAGGGTCTTGGGGTTGCGGCCCCCGGTACGGGTCTGCCAGACGCCGGTGTGCACCAGCAGGAGCCGCCCGTCGACCGGGACACAGGCCACCCACGTGCCGTGGTCCCGGTCCAGCCACAGCGGCTGCCAGCCCGCGCCGGCCCCGAGGAGCAGACCGTCGGTGTGACGGTCCGCGAGCCCGGCTCCGGCTCGCGTTCCCCCGGGCCGCACCCGTACCCGTACGAGCCCGGAGGGCTCCGCCTCGGCCGCGGACCCCGACGAGGACTCGACCACGGCCTCGACACGGAACGCGCCGATCTGCCACTCCTGGATCCCGCTGCCGGGATCCAGCACCCGCACGGCGTGCCGGGTCGAGCGGCGGCTGTAGGCCTCCACCGCTCCCTTGATGTGCGGGCCGACCTGGCCGTCGTGGCCGAAGACCCAGGGAGCGTGGACGAGCGCACTGGTCAGATCGTGTTCCGACAGGGCCTCCCAGACCAGCGCCACCGCGGGGAACCCCGGGGAGAAGCCGCTGACATGGCTGGCGATGCCCTCGCCCGCTCCGGGCACGGTGTATCCCGTGACCTTGTGCTCGCTGGGCCAGGTCCCCGTGAACAGGGTCGCCAGCGACGGCGGGGTCTGGCAGTTGGGGTGCGCGGGCCGGGCGGCCGCGAAGACCCCCCGCTCGCGCATCCGGCTGAGGGCGGGCAGGGCGCCCTCCCGCTCCAGCCGGTCCACGATCCAGTGCGCCCCGGCGTCCCAGACCACCCAGTACACCGTCATCCGGCGACCAACTCCCGTATCAGCGCGGGCAGCACGGCCACGGAACCGATCTCGTGGGTGGCCCGGCCGGTGAGGCCCTCAGCCCGCTGGTCCGCGTACTTGCCCGTGCGCACCTGCACCGTCCGCAGGCCCGCGGCGAGACCGCCGGCGATGTCGGTCGTGGCGTCGTCGCCGACCACCACGCAGGAGGCGACCGGCACGTCCAGGGACCGGGCCGCGAGCTCGAAGAAGTCGGTGGCCGGCTTCCCCAGCACCCGGGCGGTGACACCCGAGGCGTACGCGACGGCCGCCACCACCGCTCCCGTGTCCAGATGGTCGCCGTCGTCCCGCTTGAAGTAGCGGCCGCTCTGGAGCGCGAGCAGCTCGGCACCACCGCGCACGGCGCGGAAGGCGCCGTCGAGAGCCGGGTAGTCCAGCGTGTCCCGGCAGTCGCCGATCAGCACGTGGGTGTACGGCGCTTCGGCGGCCAGCGTCGGCAGGACCGCGCGCAGTGCGCCCGAGACGAGCGGGTAGGTGCGCGCCCCGGCGGCGGTGAGGAGTTGCGCCGCCGCCACCACCGGGGTGAACAGCTCGTCCTCCGCCACGATCAGCCCGTACTCGGCGAGTTCGGTCCTGATCCGGTCCGCCGGCTTGGAGTCGGTGTTGGTGAGGAACCGCAGTCCGACGCCGAGTCCGCGCAGTGCGGCCACCGCCTCCACCGCGCCCTCGATCACGGCGCCCCGCGCGTACAGGGTGCCCTCCAGGTCGAGCAGGACCGCGCGCACCGCGGCGCCCGCCATCAGCCCACCTTCCGTGCCAGCTCGGGACGGGCGGCCACGGCGTCCTTGAGGAAGGTCCTCTTGGAGTAGAAGCCCCGCTCGTCGCTGAGGCCGCGGGCCCGCAGGAACGCCTCCAGCCAGGCGACGATCTCGGTCATCTCGGCCAGCACCGCGGCCTCGTCGGGCTCGACGGCGACCCGGCTGCGCAGGTACTCCAGCTCGCACTGGTTGAGAGTCACGTCGCGGGCCTCGACCAGGCTGCAGTGGTCGAAGAAGATCCCGTAGACGTGTCCGGTGCGCACCGACTCGAAGTTGATGTCGTAGCGGACCCGGCGGAAGGAGGGCAGGCGTACGGCCTGCACCCCGAGCTCCTCCCGGATGTGGTCCTCGAACCGGCCGTCGTCCTCCAGGTCGAGCCCGTAGGTGTGCGTCTCGCGGCGCTCGAAGGCGTCCTCGGCGTACCACTTGCGCTTGAGCAGGTGCTTGCCGTCGGTGGTGGGGATGAAGGAGGCGTAGCCACGCTCCTCCTCGGGCCCGGTGATCTCGAAGAGGTGGTTCAGGTAGTCCCAGGCCTGGTACTCGTCCCGGTACTCCATGACGTAACCGGGCAGCCCGCCGGCCAGCAGCTCCTGGTACAGCTCGACCGTCAGCGTCCAGGTGTCGACGGGCGGGGCGAGCGTGTACTTGTACTCCAGCTCCTTGCCGCCGAAGCACTTGCGGTAGTAGCGCTGGTGGTTGTTGAGGAAGAGGAACTGCTCCGCGTGCAGGCGGACCGCCTCCGCGAGCCAGCCCAGCTCCTCGACCTCGGAGGTGGCCACCGGCTCCGGGGTGATCCGGATGAAGCAGGCGTCCTCGGCGAGGAACCGGATCTGGCTGTGCACGTGGGCCCTGTCACCGTCCGCCGTGACGTAGAACAGCGGGACCAGCGGGCCGGTTTCACGGCCCGTGACGGCGGTCGCCGCGGCGCGCAGCTCGGCGCCCGGCAGCATGCCGGGGAAGAGCTGGTCGCCCCGGGCCTTGGCCGTGTGCCGGCGGGTGCCGTCGACGGTTCGGGCGGACAGTTCGAGGAGTCCGAGGCGGTCCCATTCCAGGACGACCGTGTTGCTGGGGAAGGACTGCTCCAGCGGAGCGTCGAGCTCTACGAGGACGATCGCGTCGGAGTCGGACAGGGGCGCCGTGCCGTTGAGCAGGTGGAGCCCGCCCAGGGCCAGCCAGGCGCGGCGGCCGACGGCCGGCGTGGTCGTCGGTGCGGGGGTGGCGCTCACGTTCACTCTCCCTTGCGGCCGGTCGTGGCGACCGTGCCGTCGCTGATGACTGCCTCGGCTCCGCTGATCCCGGCGGCCGTCACCGCGGGGATCCGGGCCTCGCGCAGCAGAATCGCCAGGTGGCCCAGCGCGGATCCCTGGTCGAAGACGAATCCGGCGACGTGCTCGATGAGCACCGACAGGACGGCGTACGGCCGGGAGGCGCTGATGACGGGCTTCTCGTCGTACGACGCGACCAGGTCGAGGATCCGGGCCAGGCCCTCGTGCTCGCTGACGTCCTGCGACTTGTCGATGCTCACGGCCGGACCGATGGAGAGCCGGCGCAGCAGCGCGTCGTCGTCCAGGCGCAGCAGCGGCCCGCGGGCCGTGCCGGGTGAGATGCAGACCTCGCCGTGGGCGACGGTGACGGTGTCGTCGCCGCCGAGCACCGAGTAGTCGACGAAGTAGAGGGTGCCCTTGTCGAAGACCCATTCCAGGGTGACCGGACCGTGCTTGGCGTGCATGGCGGCGGTGAAGCGGGCGATCTCGTCGAGGTGCGGGCGCAGGACGGCTCCGGCTGCGGGGAAGCTCGCGTTGTCCGGGTCGTCGTAGCCGGCCGCCACGTCCTTGACGACGATCGTCTCGCCGCCGGCGGTGCCGCGGTTGAGGGCCATCAGGCCCTCGTCCGTGTACTCGACGACCAGGCCCGTCTCCCCGGCCCGGCGGGAGATCACGCCGAGTTCACCGCGGATGAAGTCGCGTACGACCACGGTGTGCAGGGCCGTGCCGTCCGCGGTGACGCCCGTCGCGACGGCGAGCTGACCGAGGACCTCTTCCTTGGGCACCACGATCTGACGCAGGGTCTCGCCGAAGTCCAGGACGCACTCGTCGGTGCCGCCGGACAGGGTGCGGCGCAGGGCCTCGGCCGTGGTCTCGCCGTGCAGGCCGCGGCCGTTGAAGCGGATGACCCAGCCGGCACCGGTGGAGACCTGCTGCGCGTGGGCCATCCGGTGGGCGGGGCCGCGCTTGGCGGTGTAGCCGCTGTAGACGGCGGCCACCGCGCCGAGGTTGAAGCCGGCGGGCAGTTCGTCGACGTACAGCCGGTGTGCCTCGGTGACCGGGTCCGTGGAGACGGCGGACACCTCGCGGGCCGCGGTCAGCGGACGCACCTGGACCAGGTGGACCCCGTCGGCGTCGGCCGCCCATTCGACGTCGATGTCGTGTCCACGGCTCTCGCGCAGGCGGCGGACGAGGTCCACGACCTCGACGAGCACGGGGTGGTCCGCGGCGGCCTGCGCGGCCGGGCCGGAGGCCACCTCGGCCGAGTCGGTGCGGCGCGGTACGGCGACGCCGGCGACCAGCTCGTCGGCGAGCCCCTCGACGTACTCGATGGAGACCCGGTCGTCGTCGGCGCCGTCGAGCCCGGTGAAGGCGACACCGGCGAGCGTGGGCCGGATCAGGCGCTGGACGATCACCGCGAGGCGGGGCGCGGCGGTGAAGTTCCCGGCCCGGACCCGGGCGGCGACCGCCGGAGCCTCGTAGTACGAGCGCCAGCACTGCTCGATGGCCTCGATCACCGCGTCGGCACCGCGGACACCCAGGATCGACTGGTGCACACCGGCGAGGCTGGAGCCCTCGGTGTCCTCGTCGAGGCCCGAGGAGCGGACCGCGAGCTCCACGTCGGAGTCACCGAAGAGTTCGTGGAGACGGGCGGCGAGGAGGGTGCGGGCCTGCTCCGGGACGTGGATCTCGGCGCCGGTCTTCTGGATGCGCGAGACGGAGTCCGTGAAGAAGGCGCCGACGGTGGCCTTGAGGTCGGCGAAGGCGTCGACGAGCGACGCGTTCTGCTCGTCGGTGAGCGCGTCCGTGAACTCCCCCGCCGGCACGCAGAAGGCGGTCGGGACCGTGAAGTCGTGACTGGAGCGGCTGAGCTGGTCGAACTTGGGGCCCACCTCGTTCGGCTCGAAGGTCGCACCGAGGCCGGGGAAGCGCTGGCGGGCGAACTGCTTGTCGAAGTCGACATGGATGTCACTGGACCGGGGGCCGACGGACCCCTGGTACTTGCCGTCGTAGAGGACGATCTCGCCCTGCGGCCGCCACCACATCATCTGACCGATGTTGATGCCCGGGTACACGCGGACCCGGTTCATGCTGTAGAGCTGCAGCGTCCACTGGCCGGTGTAGCCGATGTCGCCCAGGCTCGCGGAGAGGTTGATGAAGAGGCCGAGGCGGGCCACGGACGAGCGCGCCGCGAACGTGGGCGCGTAGTGCTCGCTGCCGAGCTTCTCGATGGTGTGGGCCAGGTACAGCCGGCCGGGCTCCAGGACGTAGCCGTCGTCCGGGATCTCGATCTCTTCGAAGTCGTTGGTGCGCCGGGCGTCGAGCGGCATGTCCTGGTAGACCCGGAGGGTCTTGCCGAGGCGGAAGTTATAGCTGTTGGGATTGACCTGCTCGGGGGTGAACGGCTCGATCGTTATACGACCGTTCGTGCGTTCACGCTCGATCTCGGTCCCAGTGAGAATCATGGGGTCGCCTGTTCCTGATACCCGGAAAGGGCGCACGCAGGCACGGCAAGGGAACGGTCGGCCGCCCGTAGCAGTGCGCCAGTACATCCGGTGAAGGGTGCGGGAGCCTCGGAATCCGTGCCCTCCGCGACGCAGCGTCGACATGCGGTCGCGGGGTGGGAGGGAGGCGGGAAGTAGGAGGTGGAGCGGGGGCTGCTCAGCCCCAGCCGGTGTCGTACGCGCCAACGCCGCCGGTGGCGGTGGACGCGGTGGCGGTGGCGGCGGACGCGGTGCCGCTCAGAGCCGCCACGGCGCCGACGGTCAGGGTCAGCGTCCATGCGGCGAGAACTACATTGCGCAAAAGTTTCATGATCGAAGTTCACCTATACATTGACTACTGTTCACCTCTCCACCACGGAGGCTCCTTTGCGTCGATGGAGGCGAGATGGATCACCATGCCAGCCCGCGTATGGATATTGCGCGCATAAAGAGGATCATCAAGTTGCATGGCAGGATGATGACACCTCCTGAACCGGGTAAATAGGAGGCAGAGTGGCGCAAATGGATTCGCTTGGTGTGGACCAGGAAGTCCTCCAGCGCGTGTATGAATATGCGCTGGATCACAGCAATGGGCAGAACTTCTCGGCCAACGGCATCGGAGCCGCCACAGGACTGCCCGACCCGCTCGCCGACGCCGCCATGGAGAGGCTGCTCGCCATGGGCCTTTTGCGCGGCGCACCCGGGAGCACGTTCCGCGCGGTCGCGCCCGACGAAGCGGTCGCCGGAGTCGTCTTCCCCCTCGAACGCGAGATCCGCGCCCGCCGGGCCCTCGCCGAGGAGGCCCGCGCGTCCATCATGTCCCTGCTCCCCGTCTTCGAGGCGGGCCGAGCCCTGCGCGAGAGCCAGAACCGGTTCGAGATCCTGGAGGACCTCACACAGGCCCGGTCCGCCATCGCGGACCTGACCGCGCACGCCCGCGACGAGATCCTCACCGCCCAGCCGGGCGGGGCGCGCCAGGTGGACATCCTCACCGAGGCCGCCCCCCGGGACCAGGCCGCCCTCGAACGCGGCGTGAAGATGCGCGTCCTCTACCAGCACACCGCCCGCTTCAGCGCGGGCACGGGAGAGTACGTCGAGCACCTCACACGGCTGGGCGCGCACGTCCGCACCCTCGACGACCACTTCAGCCGTCTCCTCGTCTTCGACGAGGAGACGGCGGTCATCTCGGTACCGGGCAACCCCCACGCCGCGGCCGTCGTGCGCGAGCGGAGCGTGGTGGCGTTCGTCAAGGAGACGTACGAACGGCTGTGGCTGGCCGCCGAACCCTTCGCGGTGGCCTTCGGCACCCGGAGCGAGATCGCGGACGACGTCCGTCAGGCCATCGTCCGCCTGCTCATGGAAGGCATGACCGATGCCTCCATCGCCACACGCCTGGGCATGTCCGTCCGCACCTGCCGCCGGCACGTCGCCGACATCATGGTCGAACTGGGCGCCCAGAGCCGCTTCCAGGCCGGCTACCTGCTGGCT
Organism: Streptomyces sp. AP-93; assembly: GCF_022808175.1. Lineage (GTDB taxonomy): Bacteria > Actinomycetota > Actinomycetes > Streptomycetales > Streptomycetaceae > Streptomyces. The sequence continues at coordinate 93,491 of NZ_JALGBX010000021.1, forward strand.
GTGCGCGCCCATCGACCCTGACGGGCGGGGACCGGCGGCACAGCGTCGCCGGCGGACCGAAGGCCGGTGACGGCCGTCAGGCCGCCGCCTCCGTCGGGGTGAACACCGCCACCCAGATACCCTCCGCCGCCTCCCGGAAGGTCACCTCCAGGTCCATGCCCACGCACAGCTCCAGCCCCTCCCCGCCAACGCCGGCCACGCCGCCCACGACCTCGGTCATCATCCGCGGCCCCTCCGCGAGGTCCACCACCGCCGCCACGTACGGCACCCGCTCCCCGAAGGGCGGCAGGTCGTTGCGGTGGATCACCGACCAGGTGTAGAGCGTGGCCCGCCCGCTCGCCGTCTCCCACGCCACCCGGTCCTCCCCCGCCCAGCAGGCCGGGCAGAACTCCCGCGGGTAGTGGTGCGCCTTGCCGCACTCCCCGCAGCGGCGCAGCAACAGCCGCCCCTCCGCCGCCGCCTCCCAGTAGGGACGCGTGAAGTCGTCGATCTCCGGCAGGTCGAACCGCGCAGCCGTACCGGCTCCAGTACTCACGACACCACTCCTCCGGGCACACTTACCTGACGTACCGTCAGTTCACCGGATCCCACCCCATCCCACAAGCCCCCGCCCACCGCCACCCGCCCACCACCCCTCGCCACGCACCACCACCCCCCACCACCCCTCGCCACGCACCACCACGCCCCACCACTCCCCCCACGACTCCCCACTCCCCCCACCACTCCCCGTAATCGATCCGCAACCGATTCCCTCCTCGTCCGAGACCCACCGCCCCCGTGCGGCGATACGCTCACACCTCATGCCCGGAGTCCCCACAGCACCCGATCTGTCCACCCAGCCCCGCCCGGTCTACGTGATCGGCGCCGGCCCCGGCGGCCTCGCCGTCGCCGCCGCGCTGCGCGCCCGCGGGATCCGCGCGGTGGTCGTGGAGAAGTCGGAATCGGTCGGCGCTTCCTGGCGGCGGCACTACGACCGCCTCCACCTGCACACCACGCGCCGGCTCTCCGCCCTCCCGGGCCTGGCCATGCCGCGCCGCTTCGGGCGCTGGGTGGCCCGCGAGAACGTGGTGCGCTACCTGGAGAAGTACGCCGAGTTCCACGAGCTGGAGATCGCCACCGGCATCGAGGTGACCCGCATCGAGCCCTCCAAGAACCCCACGGACTCCGCGGACTCCCTCCCCGACGCCCCCGGCTGGACCCTGCACGCCACCGGCGGCCGCGTCATGGCGGCCCGGGCGGTCGTGGTCGCGACCGGGTACAACCACACCCCCCTCATCCCCGACTGGCCCGGCCGGGACACCTACCCGGGCCCCCTCGCCCACGCCGCCGAGTACCGCAACCCCGTCCCCTACGCCGGCCAGGACGTCCTCGTCGTCGGCGTCGGCAACACCGGCGCCGAGATAGCCGTCGACCTCGCCGAAGGCGGCGCCGCCCGGGTCCGCCTCGCGGTGCGCACGGCCCCGCACATCCTGCGCCGCTCCACCGCCGGCTGGCCCTCGCAGCGGACCGGGATCCTTGTCCGGCACCTGCCCGTCCGGCTCGTCGACCGGCTCGGTGCGATCGTCGGCAAGGCCTCGGTCCCGGACCTGTCCGCGTACGGACTCCCGCGCCCCACCACCGGCCTCTACAGCAGGGTCAAGCAGGGGTCGATCCCGCTCCAGGACGTCGGCCTGATCGACGCGGTCCGCACGGGCCGGGTGGAGCCCGTGGCCGCCGTCGACTCCTTCGACGGAGCCGAGGTGGTCCTCGCGGACGGCTCGCGGATCACCCCCGACGCCGTGATCGCGGCCACCGGCTACCGCCGCGCCCTGGATGGCCTGGTCGCCGGCCTCGACGTACTGGACGACCGGGGCCGCCCCCGCACACACGGCGCGAACACCCCGCCCGACGCCCCGGGCCTCTATTTCACCGGTTTCACCAACCCCATCAGCGGCAACCTCCGCGAACTGTCCCTGGACGCCGAGAAGATCGCCAAGCGCATCGCACGCAGGGCCCGCCCATCAGCCCTGCACCGGCCCCTGGCCCCCGCCCCCCACACTGGTGCAGCGCCGGAGTGCTCTGCCTCTCCGGGGTGACGGCCAGACGGTACGCTGCCGATTTTCGGTGGACGTGGTCTTGTTCGCCGTTGAACTGCTTTCAGCTCGGCCTCGAAAGTCGTCGCAGGCCTCCCGCTTGATCTCTTCGGTGCGGGTCAGCATGGCGTCAGTGAACACTTTCCGCCGGTACTTGGTGACGAAAACCAAGCGAGCGTGCAGGTTGTAGACAACATGGCGACCGGTTCTGGCATCGGGATGAGGGCTCCAGCGCGGTGACATAAAACAATGCTAGGTTCCCGGCCGTGAATCAAGACACCCTGATTGAACGGCGGTTCGGGCACCGTGCCCGGCTCGCGCTGTCGCCTGCCGGGGTGTTGAAGACTGATGGCCAGGCGCACGCGGCCCGCACGATGTGGAACCTGCTCCACGCGTGGTGGCAGATGATGCCGAAGGAGAAGCGGACCCTCGGACATGCGGATGCTGCGATCCGGCAGGCCCGCGAGGACATCGATTTTCTTGCTGCTCTTCCGGCCCAGGCCGCGCAAGCGGTGTTGAAGACGTATTTCCAGGCGTGGAAGAACTGCTGGGACGGCCGCGCCGACGCGCCGAATTTCAAAGGGCGGTTCCGCACGGTGATGTCCGTGGACATTCCGCAGGGCCGGGACCTGAACATCACCCGGGTGCACCGCCGCTGGGGCATGGCCAATGTCCCCAAGGTGGGCCGGGTCCGCTTCCGGTGGACCAAGGACCTGCCCGTCGGCAAGCACGCCGACGGGCAGAACCGGATCACCGGGGCCCGGCTGGTCAAGGACGCGCTGGGCTGGCACATCGCCTTCCGCGTCCAGGCCCTGGAGGCCAAGCCCGACCGCCACCAGGGGTCGGACGTCGGCATCGACGTGGGCGTCACCGTCCCGATCGCGCTCTCCGACGGCGGGACCTACGAGCACGACGATTGGCTGACCGGCAAGGAGCAGGCGAAGCTTCTGCGTCTGGAGCAGCGCGCCGCCCAGCGCAAGGCACACCGCAAGCCCGGCGAGCACACCAGCCGCCGGCTGCACCACACCTACGACCAGATCGCAGGACTCCGCGCGAAAGCCAAACGCAGAGCCCTGGACTGGCAGCACCAGACGACCACCACCATCGCCCGCACCTACGGCACCGTCGTGGTCGAAGCACTCACCATCACGAACGTGGTCAAGTCGGCCAGAGGAACCATCGAGGAGCCGGGGAAGAACGTCGCCCAGAAGTCCGGGCTGAACCGCTCCATCAGCGGGGAGGCGTGGGGCCGCACGGTCGCCATGCTGACGTACAAGACCGCCCGGCACGCCGGCACCCTGGTAAGGGTCCCCGCCCCTGGCACCTCCCGGCGCTGCTCAGTCTGCGGCTTGACCACCCCGGGCAGCCGGGAGTCGCAGGCCGTGTTCGTGTGCAAGAACCCGGACTGCGGTTGGTCGGGCAACGCCGACCACAACGCAGCCCGCAACGTCTTGCACCTCTACCGGATGGGCCTCGCGCTCATCCCGGCTGCCGGGAGGGCAGTCGTCAGGCGCGCCAAACGCGTCAAGCCCGCTACCGCAAGGTAAGCAGGAATCTCCCGGCCTCAGCCGGGAGATCACTCCAAGGGGACGCGTACTACCCCGATCGCGTCCTCGACAAGGGCCGGGCCATCCTGCTCCGCCTGTGCGCGCGCATCGAGGCCGAGCAGCCCTCGGACCTGGCCGCGCTGTACGTGCTGACGGGGGCGGCGACCGAGGAGTTCAACCTGCTGGAGACGGAGTTCGAGGCCGCGGGGAGCGAAATCGAGACCGTGGCGCGCGAGGAGATAGCCGAGGACTTCACGTTCGTGGCCTCGGCGTACGGATTCGCGGACGCGGACATCGAGGAGCTCATCGCCCCCAGGGAGTGGTGAGGAGCTCCGGCCGCCACGGCCCCCTGACCTCGGCCGAATACTGGTCTGGACCGGCTCCCGGTGATCTGAGACCGTTCCCTGGACGGCCCCGGACGGCATACCGGAAGCCGGCCCGGGACCACCCCGGGACCGCCCTGAGGTGTGCCCGGGAACCGGGCCGCGAACGTTCCACACATCACCTCCACCAGCTTTCCTGTGCATCCCTGTTCCTGACGGCACGTCAGTTCAGTAATCTGACTACGCGTCAGTTATTGAGATTCGTCGAGGTTCATCGAGCAGGAGCGGGCGGAACGATGCTTGGATCTACTCACGGCACCCTCACCACCGACTTCCGCGCACGTGTCGAGGCCTGCGGGGAGACCCCCAGGACGGCCGTCCACTCCACAGCGGCTCCGTCCGCCGAGGACACGGTCGCGCTGGACGTCAGCGGTCGGCCCCTGCACGCCGACGCCCCCGACCTGGACCGGTTCTTCCGGCCCGAGTCCGTGGCGGTCATCGGCGCCTCGGACGCCGACGGCAGACCGAACACCGGCATCACCCGCCAGCTCATCGCCTGGGCGGAACGCGTCGGTGCCCGGCTGCACCCCGTGCACCCCACCCGAGCCACGGTCTTCGGGCTGCCGTGCCACGCCTCCGTGGCCGACCTGCCCGAACAGGTGGACCTCGCGGTCCTCCTCGTAGCCGATCCGCTCCCCATCGTGGAGCAACTGGCCGAAGCCAAGGTGAAATTCGCGGTCGCCTTCGCCTCCGGCTTCGCCGAGACCGGCGACGAGGGCGCCGCCGCGCAGGCCCGCCTGGGCGCCGCCGTACGGCGCTCGGGCCTGCGCCTCCTCGGGCCCAACACGAACCTGAACGCCTTCGAGAAGTTCCGCGAGGACCTCGACGGCCCGGCCATCGCACTCATCACCCAGTCCGGCCACCAGGGCCGGCCGGTCTATACCCTCCAGGAGCTGGGCATCCGCCTCTCCCACTGGGCGCCCACCGGCAACGAGGCCGACCTCGAAACCTCCGACTTCATCTCCTACTTCGCCGAGCAGCCCGAAGTCGGAGCCATCGCCTGCTACGTGGAGGGCCTCAAGGACGGCCGGCAGTTCCTGCTCGCCGCCGACCGGGCCGCCCGCAACGGCGTCCCCGTCGTCGCCGTCAAGGTCGGCCGCACCGAGACCGGCGCCCGCATGGCCGCCTCGCACACCGGGAAGCTGACCGGCGCGGACACCGTCGTCGACGCCGCCATGCGGCAGTTCGGCGTCATCCGCGTCGACGGCCTCGACGAACTCCAGGACACCGCGGCCCTCCTGGCCCGCGCCCGAAAGCCCCTCGCCGACGGAGTGGTCGTCTACTCCATCTCCGGCGGCACCGGAGCCCACTTCTCCGACCTGGCGACCGAGGCGGGGCTCAGCATCCCCACCCTCTCCCAGGCCAAACAGGACGAGCTGCACCAGTGGATCCCGGAGTACCTGGGCGTCTCCAACCCCGTCGACAACGGCGGCCACCCGGTGGGCGACTGGCGAGGCCGCAAAATCATCGACGCCATCCTCGCGGACCCCTCGGTAGGCGTCCTGATCTGTCCGATAACGGGCCCCTTCCCCCCCATGAGCGACAAACTCGCCCAGGACCTGGTGGACGCGGCCGAGCAGACCGACAAGCTGATCTGCGTGATCTGGGGCTCCCCGGTCGGCACGGAGGAGGCCTACCGCACCACGCTCCTCGGCTCCTCCCGGGTCGCGACCTTCCGCACCTTCGGCAACTGCATCACCGCCGTCCGCGCGTACCTAGGCCACCACCGCTTCACCTCCTCCTACCGCTCCCCCTTCGAGGACGCCCCGCGCACCACCTCACCCTCCTTCCGCAAGGCCCAGGCCCTCATGCGTCCGGGCCAGCAGCTCAGCGAACACGCGGCGAAGCAGCTCCTGCGCGCCTACGGGATACGGGTGCCCCGCGAACAACTGGTGACCAGCGCCGCAGCGGCCGTACGGGCGGCCGGGCTGGTCGGCTACCCCGTCGTCATGAAGGCCTCGGGCCCTCAGCTCGCGCACAAAACGGAACTGGGCCTGGTCAAGATCGGCCTGACCTCGGCGAGCCAGATCCGCGACGCCTACCGCGAACTGACGGACATCGCCCGCTACGAGAACGTCCCCCTGGACGGGATCCTCGTCTGCCAGATGGTGGAGCGCGGCGTCGAAATGGTCGTCGGGGTCACCCAGGACGAACTCTTCGGCCCGACGGTGACGGTGGGGCTGGGCGGCGTCCTGGTGGAGGTCCTGCACGACGTGGCCGTCCGGGTCCCGCCCTTCGGGGAGGACCAGGCCCGGGCCATGCTCGGGGAACTCCGCGGGCACGCGCTGCTGGAGGGCGTACGGGGGGCGCCTCCCGCCGACGTCGACGCGCTGGTGGAGGTCATCCTCCGGGTCCAGCGGATGGCGATGGAACTGGGCGACGAACTCTCCGAGCTGGACATCAACCCCCTGATGGTCCTCCCCCGAGGACAGGGCGCGGTGGCGCTGGACGCGCTGGCCATCTGCCGCTGACCTCCGGCGACCCGCCGCCACCTTCCCGACGCGCAGCCCCGCACCGCTGCGCGGGACTCCGTCCGGCCTTGGCCGGCCGGGGTGCTCGCCACCGCCGTCCCGGCGTGGGGCCGGTGGGCCGGTGCGGGGCCGGTGGGCCGGTGCGGGGCCGGTGGGCCGGTGCGGGGCCGGTGGGCCGGTGCGGGTGAGGTGGCCCTGCGGGGCGAAGTCCCCTACCCGCCCTTCCACCGTTCCCCGGGCCAGCCCGGACCCGCGCCTCAAACGCCGGCGAGGCTGGGGATACCACCGGGCGCAGCCCGGACCCGCGCCCTAAACGACGTCGGGGCTGGGGATACCACCGGGCGCAGCCCGGACCCGCGCCCTAAACGACGTCGGGGCTGGGGATACCACCAGGCGCAGCCCGGACCCCGGTCCTCAAACGCCGACGGGCTGAAAGCAGGGGCCCTGGGCTGCGCCCGGACCCCTGGGGCTCCGCCCCCGACCCCGGTCCTCAAACGCCGGACGGCTGAATGGGCTGCGCCGGGCCGGGGACGGGGGCGGGGTGGGGTGTCGGCCGGGACGTAAAGCGTGATTTGTGGCGCAGGTGCAGCCCGCGCCCTGTCGGAGTAGAGCAGGGGGCGCCTAAATCATGCAGTCCAGGCCGACACCCCACCCCGACCCCGGCACCGGCCCCACCCGCAGCCCCGGCCACGCCGGCCACAACCCAGCCCCGCCGGCGTTTGAGGCGCAGGGGCCCGGGGACTGGTCCCCGGCAACGGCGCCGCACCCACCCACGAACAGGAGTTCCACCATGACCGGCACCCCGGAGGACGAAGTCCTCCACCGCTTCGAGAGCGGCGTCTCCTGGATCACCCTCAACCGCCCGGAGGCCATGAACGCCGTCACCTGGGACCAGCGCGAGCGCGTCATCGGGCTGCTCGCCGACGCCTCCGCCGACCCCGACGTACGCGCCGTCGTCATCACCGCCACCGGCAAGGGCTTCTGCGCCGGCGCCGACCTGCGCGGATCGCCCGCCGCCCCCGCGGAGCGGGTCGCCGGGGACGTGGCCCGCATGATCCGGCTCGGCGCGCAGCGCCTGATCACGGCCGTGCTCGACTGCGAGAAGCCGGTGATCGCCGCCGTGAACGGCACCGCGGCCGGCATCGGCGCCCACCTCGCGCTCGCCTGCGACCTGGTCATCGCCGCCGAACCGGCCCGTTTCATCGAGGTGTTCGTCCGCCGCGGCCTGGTCCCCGACGGCGGGGGCGCGTACCTCCTCCCCCGCCTCGTCGGCCCGCAGAAGGCGAAGGAGCTGATGTTCTTCGGGGACGCCGTACCGGCCGCCGAGGCCGAGCGGCTCGGCCTGGTCAACAAGGTGGTGCCCGCCGAGGCCCTGGAGGAGACCGCCCGGGAGTGGGCGGAGCGCCTCGCGCAGGGCCCCACCCGCGCCCTGGCCCTGACGAAGCAGCTGGTCAACGCCTCCCTGGACGGTGACCGGGCGACGGCGCTCGCCGCCGAGGCCACCGCCCAGGAGCTGAACATGACCACGGCCGACGCGAACGAAGGGGTCGCCAGCTTCGTGGAGCGCCGGACCCCGAAGTACCGCGGCCGCTAGCCGGGAAGGCCGGGGAGCACGGGAAGGCCGGGCAGGACGGGCAGGACGGTGACCTACATCTGCGGGTCCGGCGTGAGCAGCGCGAACACCGCTCCCGCCGGGTCCGCGGTCCACGCCATCCGGCCGACCTCGGGGACGTCCGCGGCGGGCATCAGGACCGAGCCCCCGCCGCCCCGGACGGCGGCCACGGTCGCGTCCACGTCGGCGACGTTGAAGTACGGGACCCACCGCGGGACTTCGTTCGCCCCGGCGCCCTCGCCCGCGCCGTCGCCCTGCGGTGCGACCCCGCCGAAGGAGCCGTCCTCCTGGTCCCCGTCGGCGATGCTCAGCACCCGGTACGTCATCCCGGGTGCTTCCATCTCCGCCGAGCGCCACCCGAAGAGGCCGGCGTAGAACTCGACGGCCGCGACCGGGTCGGGCGCGTGCAGCTCGGCCCAGACCAGGCTGTTCACCTCGGAGGTCAGCCCCAGCCCGGCGGTCTTGCCCGGCTGCCAGCACGCGAACTCCGCGCCCTGCGGGTCGGTGAACTGCGCCAGCCAGCCCTCGCCCATGACGTCCCCGGGCTCCATGCGCACGACTCCGCCGCCCGCCTTGACGGCCGCCGTCGTCTCCTGGATGTCGGGGGTGTTGAAGTGCAGCATCCACGCCGGGGTCGCGCCCTCCTCGGTGAGCGGCCCCAGCGCGGCGACGGTCTTGCCGTCGACCTGGAAGAAGCCGTAGCCGCCCGCCTCCGGGCCGAGGGATACGTACTCCCAGCCGAAGACGCCGGTGTAGAACGAGACGGCCCCGTCGGTGTCGGGGCTCCCGAGGTCGAGCCAGTTGGGCGATCCCTTGCGGAAATCGGTGCCGAGCATGAAGGTCCTCCTGTGCGTGCGCCGCTGCTGATGCTGCTGGTGCTGGTGCTGCTGCTGGTGCGGGGGTGTTGCCTCCGGTCCCCCGCCACGATGCCGAGCCCGTCCGGGGCCCGCCCTCCAGAGGGCTCCGTACGGCGGGGGAATCACCCGTACGGCCCCTGCCGTGTCCGTATCTGTGGGATGTGTGGCGTGATGGCCATGGTGGGAGGACGCGCGGCCCCGAAGACTGGTGGGGACCCGCAGGGAGCCGAGAAAGGGGCCGGACCATGACGACGAGCGACGCACTCGCACGCGCACTCCCGCACACGACGATCCGGGTACCGGACTCACGACTGGCGAAGGAGGCGACCGAGCTCGTCCGGGACAGCGTGGGCGAGCTGCTCTACGACCACTCCCGCCGCGTGTACTTCTTCGGCAGCCTCCAGGGCCGGCGCCTCGGTGTCCAGGCCGATCCCGAACTGCTCTACGTGGCCGCGATGTTCCACGACCTCGGCCTCACCGAGCCCTTCCGCTCCAGCGGCCGCCGCTTCGAGGTGGACGGCGCCGACGAGGCCCGCCGGTTCCTGCGGAGCCACCAGGTCCCCGAGGACTCGGTGCGCCGGGTGTGGACGGCGATCGCCCTGCACACCACCCCGGGCATCCCGGAGCACATGGAGCCCGAGGTGGCACTGGTGACGGCGGGCGTGGAGTACGACGTGCTCGGCATCGGCTACCACGACCTCGCCGAGGCGGACCGCGCTGCGGTGGTCGCCCTGCACCCGCGGCCGCGGTTCAAGGAGCGCATCCTGCGCGCCTTCGCCGACGGCGTGGCACCCAAGCCCGGCACGGCCTTCGGCAACGTCAAGGCCGATGTCCTCGCGCACCACGTGCCCGGCTTCGAGCGCGGGGACTTCGTACGCCTGATCCTGGACTCCCCGTGGGCCGAGTAGCCGCGCACCCCCTGGGCCGAGGAGCCGCACATCCCGTCGTCATCGTCGCCTTCGACGGCGTGCAGTTGCTCGATGTCACGGGTCCCGCCGAGGTGTTCAGTACCGCCAACGTCCACGGCGCCGGAGCCGGAGCCCGCTACGAGGTCCGGATCGTCTCCCCGGACGGGACCGACGTCCGCACCTCCTCGGGCGTACGCATCGGCGCGGACGGCGGCCCCGACAGCCTGCCGGCCCGCCCCGGGACCCTCGTCGTCCCCGGCCGGAGCGACTGGCGGCGGGCCGTCGCCGATGCGGCCCTGACGGGCCTGGTCGCCGAGCTCGTGCGCCGCTCGCGCCGGGTCACCTCGGTGTGTGCCGGGGCCTTCGTGCTGGCGGAGACCGGGGTGCTCGACGGGCGGCGGGCGGTCACGCACTGGCGGCTCGCGGCGCAGCTCGCGGCCGCGTATCCGCTGGTGCGGGTGGAGGCGGATCCGGTGTTCGTCCAGGACGGGCACGTGGTCACCGCGGCTGGGGTGACCTCGGGCATCGACCTCGCGCTGTCCCTGGTCGAGGAGGACCACGGGCCGGCCCTGGCCCGGGAGGTCGCGCGGGAGCTGGTCGTCTTCATGGCCAGGCCCGGCGGCCAGTCCCAGTACAGCGCCCGCCTGACCCCGCGCGAGGCCAGGCACCCGGTCCTGCGCACGGTCATGGACGCCATCGGGGCCGACCCCCGGCTCACGCTCGACGAGGTCACCCGGGAGGCCGGGGTCAGCGGCCGCCACCTCGCCCGGCTCTTCCGCGCCGAGACGGGGATGACGCCGGGCCGGTACGTGGAGTCCGTGCGGCTCGAAGCGGCGCAGGCGCTCCTCGAAGCGGGCGACGATCCGGTGGACGCGGTGGCCGAGCGGTCCGGCTTCGGTTCCGCCGAGACCATGCGCCGGGTGTTCCAGCACGCCCTGGACGTGGCGCCGACCGCCTACCGCGCCCGCTTCCGCAGCACGCGCACGTCCCCGCCGTCCGGGTCGCCGATCAGCACGAACAGCTGAGGGTGCTCCGCCGTGCCGGCCACGTCCCAGGACAGCGAGGCCTTCTCGCACTCCTCGATGGACAGGACCACGCCCGCCCCGTAGCCGCCGGCCGTCGTCCTGTCGGCCGTCGTCCCGTCGGCCGTCGTCCCGGCGGCGTGCTCCCAGGTCCCGCGCCCCGAACAGCGGCCCGCTTCGTCGAATCCGTTGTCCACCGGCAGCCCCTCCGCCGTCGCCACGCCCTGCGCGTCGAGTTCCAGCTCGACGCCGCCGCCGGTCCACACGCCGACGTAGTCGGCGCGCTCCAGGACCGGAGGCTGGTACGGCGGCATGAGGAAGCCGGCGGCGAAGGCGGCGGGTACCGCGATCACGGTCGCCGCCAGCGTCCACAGCCGCACCCGGAGCTTCGTCCGCTGCCGCATCCGCGCGTATACCGCGACCCCCACCGGGAGCACCCCGGCGGCCGCGATCCAGCCCCACGTGGTGACGTACGAGGTGCGCGTCACCAGGGCCACCGGTGCGGCGTACAGGCCTGCGAGCAGGACCAGCACGGGCCCGGCCCACCGGGGCGCGGGGATCCGGGCGTGCACGCCCACGGCGTGGGAGAGCATCATCACCGGGGTGGTGAAGAGCGCTCCGTGCACCCAGCCCGCTGCGAGCGACAGCGGCGGAAGGACGATGCACCCGAGGGCCACCTCGAGGATCAGGCCGATGGCGAACGTGCCGTAGCCCACGCCGTACGCGTCGCTCTGCCCCGGTGAGACCCACCAGAACAGCGCCGCGACCAGGAACTGCGCTGCGGCGACGGTTCCCGCACCGGGCGCGATGCCGCTCCAGGAGCCCCTGCCCGGCGGCGTGACGACCATGTGGTCCGACACGGTGAACCCTCACATCCACATCGGTTGAACACGTTCAATTGATGTGGACCCTACACTCCTCTTCCTATCTGACGCACCGTCAGCTTCAATCGTCCGTGTGATGGGACACGCAGGGATGGCGGCCACCGTCGTCCGATACCTCAGATCAGTCGGATCCCTCCCCTCCGCCGCCGCGGAGCCCGGGACCGAGCCCGTCGAAGCACTGCCCCGCCCCGATCTGCGGGCCGTCGGCGAAGACGAGCGCGCGCCCGTCAGCCCCGCGGAATTCCGTGCCGTACTGGGGAACTTCGCCAGCGGGGTCACGATCATCACCTCACCGCCCGGCGAGGACGAGGACGGCCCGGCCGGCTTCGCCTGCCAGTCCTTCGCCTCGCTCTCCCTCGACCCGCCGCTGGTCACCTTCATGGTGGCCCGTACGTCGACCACCTGGCCCCGCATCGCACGCACCGGGGTGTTCTGCGTGAACATCCTCGGCGCCGAACAGGGCGAGCTGTGCCGGGCCTTCGCCGTCAGCGGCGCCGACAAGTTCGCCGGAGTCGCCCACACCCCGGCCCCCGCCACGGGATCGCCGCAGCTCGAGGCGGTGCCCGCCTGGATCGACTGCCGGATCCACGCCGTGCACACCGGCGGGGACCACCTCATCGTGGTGGGCAGGGTCGAGGCCATGGGCGCGGCCGGCGAGGGCGAGCCCCTCCTCTTCCACAAGGGCCGCTTCGGCCGCTTCACCGACTGACGGCCCCCACACCAGAGCGCACGCCCCCGCCGCTATCCTGCGGATCTCGAACGGGCGGGAGGCCATGAGGAACACGTCCGAGCCGGGTCGCAGCCGGTGGACCGGCATCACCGGCCGGCTGATGGTGGCCAGTGCGATCGGCGCGCTCGCCTGCGCACTGACCCCGGTGTCCCCGTACCCGCCGCTGACCGCCGAGCCGGCCTTCGCCGCCGCCTCCGCCGTCTTCGCCTGCGGCTGGATCGGGCCGCGAGCCCGACCCCGGTGCCCGCCCTGGCCTGGGTGGTCAAACGGCGGTACTGAAACGCGCCGCGGCCGACCCCGCTCCGGAGAGCGGGACCGGCCACGGGTCCAGCGGAAGAGACGGACTCAGAACGTGAGGACCCCCCGCGCCACCCGCCCGTGGTGGGCGTCGTCCACGGCCTTGGCGAAGTCCTCGACCGGGTAGACCTCCGTGACCAGCTCGTCGAGCAGCAGCTTGCCCTGCCGGTAGAGCTCCGCGTACAGCGCGATGTCCCGCTGCGGGCGCGAGGACCCGTACCGGCAGCCCATGATCGTCTTGTCCAGGTACATGGACGAGACCTGGAAGGCCGCCTCCTCCGTGAAGCCGGGCACGCCGAGCAGGACCGCCTGCCCGTGCCGGTCCAGCAGGTCGATCGCCTGCCGGATCAGCTTCACGTTGCCCACGCACTCGAAGGCGTGGTCCGCGCCGGTGGGCAGGATCTCCTTCACGGCCGCCGAGGAGTCCGCCACCGCCGAGGCGTCGATGAAGTGCGTGGCGCCGAACTGCCGGGCCACCGCCTCCTTCGCCGGGTTCGCGTCGATCGCCACGATCGTCGTGGCCCCCGCGATCCGCGCGCCCTGGAGCACGTTCAGCCCGATCCCGCCGGTGCCGATGACGACCACCGTCTCGCCGCGGTCCACCTTCGCCCGGTTCAGTACGGCGCCCACGCCCGTCAGGACCCCGCAGCCGATCAGCGCGGCCGAGGTCAGCGGGATGTCCCGGGGGATCTTCACCGCCTGCACGGCCTTGACGATCGTCCGCTCCGCGAAGGCCGAGTTGGACGCGAACTGGAAGAGCGGCTTGCCACCCCGCGAGAACGGCTGCCCCGGCATCCCGATCGCCTTGCGGCACATCGTCGGCCGGCCGCGGTCGCAGTCCGCGCACGCCCCGCAGTTGGCGAGCGTGGACAGCGAGACGTGGTCACCGGGCGCCACGTGCGTGACCCCGGACCCTACCGCCTCCACCACGCCCGCACCCTCGTGCCCGAGCACCACCGGCGGCGGGAACGGGATCGTCCCGTCGATCACCGACAGATCGCTGTGACACAGCCCGGCCGCCGCTATCGCGACCAGCACCTCCCCCGGCCCCGGGTCCCGGATCTCCAGATCGTCGACCACCTGGGCCTGCTTGCCGTCGAATACGACGCCTCTCAACTGGACTCCTTAGGCAGGCCGAGCACGCGCTCGGCGATGATGTTGCGCTGGATCTCGTCCGAGCCGCCGTAGATGGTGTCGGCGCGGGTGAACAGGAACAGCCGCTGCTCCTCGTCGAGTCCGATTTCGTACGGGGTCCCCTGCGACCAGTGCCCCGGCCCGGCCGTGGCCACCGCGCCCCGCACTTCCACCGCCAGCTCCCCGAGCCGCCGGTGCCAGCCGCCCCACAGCAGCTTGGCCACGCTGGGCGCGCCGGGGTCGCCGCCCGAGGCGCCCGCGGCGCCCGCGGTGCCCAGCGTCCGCAGGGCGTTCCACCGCATCGTGCGCAGCTCGGCCCACTGCCGTACGAGGCGTTCGCGCAGGACGGGGTCGCCCGCGCCCGCGTCCACGTACGCCCGGACCACCCGCTCCAGTTCGGCCGCGAAGCCGATCTGCTGGACGAGCGTGGAGACCCCGCGCTCCAGCGCGAGCAGTCCCATGGCCACGGACCAGCCGTTGCCCTCCCCGCCCACCACCTCGGCGGCGACCGCCCCGTCGAAGAACACCTCGTTGAACTCGGAGGTCCCCGACATCTGCCGGATCGGCCGGACCTCGACCTTGCCCGGCTGGTCCATGCGGACCAGGAGGAAGGACAGCCCGCGGTGCCGCACGGACCCGGCCCCGGTGCGCGCCAGGACGAAGCACCAGTCCGCGTCCTGGGCGAGCGAGGTCCAGATCTTCTGCCCGGTCACCCGGAACAGGCCGTCGGCGCCCCGACCGGCGTCCCGTACCGCCGTCGTACGGATTCCCGCGAGGTCGGAGCCGGCGCCCGGTTCGGAGTACCCCTGACACCACAGCTCCTCGCCGCGGGCGATGCCGGGGAGGAAGCGGGCCCGCTGCTCCGCGGAGCCGTAGGCGATCAGCGTCGGCGCGAGGAGGTTCTCGCCGATGTGGCCGACCCGGGCCGGGGCGCGCGCGGCCGCGTACTCCTCGGCCCACACCACCTGCCCGGTGAGGGAGAGGCGCTGGTTGCCGTAGCCATCAGCCTCCCAGCCCTGGCCGATCCACCCCTCGCGCCCCAGCTCGCGCTCCCACGCACGCCGGATCTCGACCCCCTCGTGCTCACTGCCCGGCCCACCGAGGCCGACGGCCTCCTCGTACGGGCCCACGAGGTGCTCCGCCAGCCACGCCCGGGCGCGGCCGCGCAGTTCCTCGGCCTCCTCGTCGAAGCGGAAGTCCATGGTCGTACCCCCCTCGGTTCCTGTCCGGCCGCTGGGCCGTCTCTGTCGCGTCTTGGTACGCGTACGCACCGGGCCACCGGGCCACCGGGCCACCGGGCCACCGGGCCACCCCTAACGCCCGGCCAGGGCCTACGCGTTGGGGCGGTCCTTGGCGGCCGCCGCCTTGGCCATGGCTTCGAGCTGGGCGAGCATCGGCATCGGGTCGGTGCCGACGGTCCCGGGCAGGAAGTCGGCGATCTTCTCGGGAGTCCAGGAGCCCTCGGCGTAGCCGGCGCGCAGTTCGCGGGGCTGGGCCCAGACGGCGATCTTGGGGCCGGCGATCGTGTAGACCTGCCCGGTGATCTTCTCGCCGCCGACCGCCACGGCCTTGTCGGAGAGCAGGTAGGTGACGAGCGCCGCCACGTCCTCGGGCTCGCCGATCTCCTTGAGCTCCATCGGTACGTTGGCCGACATCCGGGTGCGCGCGACGGGTGCGACGGCGTTGGAGGTGACCCCGTACTTGGCCAGGCCCAGCGCGGCGGAGCGGACGAGCGAGATGATCCCGCCCTTGGCGGCGCTGTAGTTGGCCTGGGCCACCGAGCCCTGGTGGTTGCCGCTGGTGAAGCCGATCAGCGTGCCGGTGCCCTGGCGCCGCATGACGGCGGAGGCGGCACGGAAGACGGTGAACGTGCCCTTGAGGTGGGTGGCGACCACCGGGTCCCACTCCTCCTCGGACATGTTGAACAGCATCCGCTCGCGCAGGATGCCGGCGACGCACACGACTCCGTCGATGCGTCCGTACTGGGCGAGCGCCGTGTCGACTATGCGCTGGCCGCCCGCCATGGTCGAGATGTCGTCGGCGACGGCGACGGCCTCGCCGCCCGCGGCGACGATCTCCTTCACCACCGCTTCGGCGATCTCGCTGGTGGGCTCGTTGCCCTCCATGCCCACGCCGTAGTCGTTGACGACGACCCTGGCACCCTCGGCGGCCGCGGCGAGTGCCACGGCCCGCCCGATGCCCCGGCCGGCGCCTGTGACGGCGACGACTTTGCCTGCCAAGAAGTTCCCCACGTCCGGCCCCTTCCCGCGTTTTCTGACGGTCCGTTAGATTCTATGGGCACCTCGATACGCCAGCACAAGCCCCAGTTCGCCACCACCGCCCAATTCCCCCTCAAGGAGCTGATGAGATCCATGGCCATGCCCGCCGAGTTCCACGACATCGCCAAGCGCGTCAACAACTGGGGCCGGTGGGGCGCCGACGACGAGATCGGCACCCTCAACCTCATCACCGACGAGGTCGTCCGCGCGGCGGCGGCCGAGATCCGCACCGGGCGCCGCATCCCCCTGGCCCTGCCCCTCAAGGAGGACGGGGTGCAGTCCGGCATGATCCCCGGCCGGATCAACCCGCTGCACACGATGGTGCAGATCAACCAGGAGCTCTTCGGCCCGGGCACGGTGGCGTGCAGCGACGACGCGGTGACCTTCGGACTGCAGGCCGGCACGCACTGGGACGCGCTCACGCACGTCTCGCACTCGGGGAAGATCTACAACGGCCGCCCGGCCGGCACCATCACGGCGCACGGCCGCGCCGAGTTCAGCGGCATCGACAAGGCCGGGCACATCGTCTCGCGCGGGGTCCTGCTGGACGTGGCCCGCGCCAAGGGCCTGGACCGGCTCCCCGGCGGGCACGCGGTCACCCCGGAGGACCTGGAGCAGGCGGAGGAGTTCGGCGGCGTCACCGTCCGCGCGGGCGACATCGTCCTGGTCCGCACCGGGCAGGTGCAGGTCTACCTCGCGGGCGACAAGCACGGCTACGGCTACCCGTCGCCCGGCCTGTCCGTCCGTACGCCCGAGTGGTTCCACGCGCGGGACGTGGCGGCCGTCGCGAACGACACCCTGACCTTCGAGATCTTCCCGCCGGAGATAGAGAACCTGTGGCTGCCGGTGCACGCCCTGGACCTGGTCGAGATGGGCATGCACCAGGGCCAGAACTGGAACCTCGAAAAGTTGTCCACAGCCTGTGCGGAAGAATCCCGCTACTCCTTCCTCCTCTCGGCCATGCCGGAACCCTTCGTCGGCGCGGTGGGCACCCCGGTGGCCCCGGTCGCCATCCTCTGAGCGGCCGTCCGCCGGACCGGCGCGCACGCCCTACGGACACAGGGATGCCCCGCTCCCGATGGCTCAGGTGCGGGGCGTCGGCATACGGGTTCGCTACACGGCCATGAGGTTGGTCCTATTCGGTCCGTTCGGCGAGGAGGAGCGCGAGGGGGCCGCCTTGGAGGAGGAAGCGGCCCTCGGTGGCCGCGTTGATGGCCTCGGCCATCGGCCACCACGTGAGTTTGAAGTCGGCTTCGGAGGGCTCCAGCTCCTGCGGGCCAAGGGTCAGTCCTTCGGCGAGGTACAGGTGGACGCGGGCGGTGGCGCCGAGGGTGATGGCATACGCGCCGAGCGGGCGCCAGAGGGTGGCGGTGACCCCAGCCTCCTCGCGCAGCTCACGGCGGGCGCACGTCTCGGGGTCCTCGCCGGGCTCCATGCGTCCGCCGGGCAGAAACAGGAAGTCGCCGCCGTGGCGGGGGAAGCGGGAGGTGAGCAGCGCAACCAGGCCGGTCTCGTCGCGGGCGACCACCACAGCGGCGGAGCGCATTTCCTCGGGGTGTGCGTCCATGGTTTGAGCGTAATGAGCCGCTAGATGTGCATGGCGGCGAACGGCACATTCATCACCGTCGGGTGGGCGATGCCGCGTCCGTGGTAGCAGGGCGGGGGCGGACCCCTCCCCTGGCCTGGGACCTCAGAACGTGATCTTCCCGACCCTGTAAGTCAGCTTGTAGTGCGACTCGGGGCCGAGGATGTCCCGGGTGTGCTCCCCCGTACCCGCCTCGCCGGCAGGGATCCTGATGCTGCCGAGAACGTCGTCGGCGCTGAGATCGTCGAGATCGTGGAGAGTGAGGACCGCATCGGCGTGGTGGATCAGCACATCTCTCGCGAACCCGATGTCCTGCCCACTCGTCATCGGCGGGTAGTCGCGCTCGCCGACGGCCGGCCAGACCGGAACGCCGTCGAGGCGCATGCTCACTTCATCGCCCGCATCCTCGCTGGACCTTTCGCATTGAAGGCGGAGGATTCTCAGAACCGCAGTGCTCATCACGATCCTCTTTCCCGCGACGGCCATAGGTCCGTCGTCGTCTCCCACAGGCCGTCGGTTCGGGGGGTGCTCAACCGCCGTCGGCCGCGTCATCGCAGGTGGGGCAGATCCGGCTCGCGTCCTGCGGTGGGTACCACGGGGAACCGGGATCTCCGGATGGCGTCCACGAGGCCGCCTCCATGGCGAAGGTGTCCCTGCCGCAGAAGGTCCTCGGACCCGGGACCGTGGTCATTCCCGGGGCGGCAGGCGCTGCATGCACACGCAGGACGGACCGTTCGTCGTCACCCGACATCTCGTACACCACGACAATCCCGCTCATACCTCGACGGTAGGCGGCTGCGGGGAGACTCGCCGAGTCGACATCCCGACCGGTGCGCCCTAGGCTCAAATGCGGGTAATTCCGTTCGCAGTGCAGGAGCGGTGGTCCGGGACCACCGCCTCGCACGCCCTACGGTCAGCCCTTGGCGCAGATCACGTCGTACGGGCGGCCCACCGCCATGGTCAGCCGCATCGGCTCGGTGGTGCCGGACGGGCACTCGGCCTTCGTCTTGACCAGGCCGAGCACCTTGTACGTGCCCGACCCACCCGGGGCACACGGCACTTCCTGCGCCTGGTCGGTCACGCAGTCGCCCTGCACCAGCTGGCCGCCGCCGGCGCCCGCGTCACCGGGGTGCTCGCCGGTCAGGTTGCGGCCGCAGACGGTGTTGGTGGGGATGCCGCCCGACTTCGCAGAACCGTAGGAAATGCTCACCTGGATCATCAGGTCGGTGCCGGGCGGGCACTGGATCGCGCCCGGCAGGATGCTGGCGTCCTTGATGTCGATCGCCTTGAAGGTGGCACCGGACGCCGAGCACTTCTGCGGCCGGTAGCCGTCCGGCCTGTTGTCCGGGTCGGGGCCGCCGCAGTCGCCCACCGCCCACGTGCTCGACGTGTCGGAGGAGGACTCCGGATTCCCGGGGTCCTTGGACGACGGCTCGGCGGACGCCGACGCGGAGGGGGAGGCCTTGGCGTCGCCCGTGTCGCCGTCCTTGCCGAGCCACTGGGAGGCTCCGTAGACGCCTGCGACGAGCAGCACGAGGACAACGAGGACAACGACGACGAGGAAGCCGGGGAGTCTGCCCCCACGGCGCCCCGGGGCGGGCGGAGGCGTCACCTCGTACGGGTTTGCCATGCGCTCCTCCTGCGGTGAGGTGGGTCTTCGGGGTGGGACGACGCGCCACGACCAGAGACACGTCATGGACACCTCATAGTTCCACGCGAACCGCGGGCACTCGGACCCGGCCCGGACCCGGCCCGGGCCCGGGCGGACCGAGGCCCGTACGCCAACTCTCAGCGGCAGGGCGGTGGTTCGACCGCCAAGGGGCGGAAGGTGACCGCGAGGTCCGGGCCGCTGCGGACGAAGCGCGCCTCGACCTCCGAGACGAGCACCATCGTGCCCGCCGTGTACGGGTTCGCCCTGAGGGCCGCGTCCAGGGCCTCCTCGGGCACCTCCGGCTCGGCGCGCCACCAGCGGCCGCCGAACTTCGTGTACCGGATCCCGCAGTGCACGTACAGCGTGTGCGCGTACGGGACCCCGAGCGCCGGGTCGGTCTGAACGGCCGGCGCCGTCGCCTCGGCCTGCTCGCTCGGCGGTCCCGCGGACGCGGCGGGCGGGGCCGGCATCCGGGACCCGCCGCCCGACCACTGCGGGGCGAGGACGGCCAGCACCGCGACGGCCGCCACCAGCGCGGCCCCGGCCGCCCTCCGGCGCCCGCGGATCCGGGCGGCCGCCCGGACGGCAGCCTGCGGCGTGGGCACCGCGAGCGGCACCGCCGGCCGGTCCGCCAGCGCGTGCAGGGCGCGGCGCAGCTCTTCTTCGGGCAACCCGTTCATCGCGCCTCCGCCTCACTCGTGCCCATGCTCGTGCTCGTGCTCGTGCTGGTGCTGGTGCTGCTGCTACTGCTGCTCGTGCTCGTGCCGTCGCCCGGCCAGAGGTCGGGGTGGGACCGCAAGCGGGTCAGCGCCCGCGCGGCCAGGCTGGTCACCGTGCCGTTCGGGCAGCCCAGGATCTCCGCCGTCTGCTCGACGGCCAGGTCCTCGTAGTAGCGCAGCACCAGTACGGCCCGCTGGCGCCGCGGCAGGCCGAGCAGGGCGCGTTCGAGCAGGTCCGAGGCGGCGACCGCCTCGGCCGCGTCGGCGCCGAGACCGCCCGGGCCGCCCGGGGTGCCCGGGCCGCCGGCGGAATCGGGCAGGGCCGCGTGGGGAAGCTCGTGGTGCCAGCGCCTGCGGCGCCAGGTGCAGTACGTGGTGACCATGACCTTGTGCGCGTAGCCGACCGGCGCGTCGTAGCGGCCCGCGCGAGCCCAGCGGTCGTACACCTTGGCCAGGGTCACCTGCACCAGGTCCTGCCCCAGGTGCCAGTCGCCCGTCAGCAGCCGCGCGGTGCGGAGCAACGGGAGTCCCTCTGCCGCGACGAACTCCGCAAACGATTCTTCGGATGGCTCCACCCGGCCTCACCCCCTCACACCCAAGACGACCCGGGGGCGCCATCGCATTGCACGACGGGGGCACGAACACGACGGAGAAGTTCACGGAAGGGTTCTGCGGGTGGCGGCGGCGCGCATGCACGCCCCGAGCGCGGCACGGCGGCCGCCACCCCACGACCCGCACTCGTCAAGGCAGGACTGACCCTTGGCGTCCCCTCGCGACGAATCGTTCAACACAAGAGTGATCACCAGTTGACGAACCGTCAACACCTCGTTAGAGGTACACGCGCGGTTCCCGGATCGCGCCCTGGATTTCCGGCCCGCCCGGAGCGTCCCCCGCGGGCCCCCCGGCGAACTCCCCCGCACTCTTCTCGGCGCGGTCGATCTCGCACCAGATCCGCTTCCCGGCGCC
Organism: Streptomyces sp. AP-93; assembly: GCF_022808175.1. Lineage (GTDB taxonomy): Bacteria > Actinomycetota > Actinomycetes > Streptomycetales > Streptomycetaceae > Streptomyces. Next base: position 114,608 of record NZ_JALGBX010000021.1, read on the forward strand.
CTCGCGCTGCCAGCCCCAGCGGTCCGCCAGCCCGTCCACCAGCTCCAGTCCACGGCCGCCCGTGTCGTCCCCGGCGGCCTGTCGCGGGGACGGCGCCCGGTCGCTCGCGTCCGCGACCTCCACCCGCACCCCCGGCTCCCCGAAGAGCATGCGCAGCACGGCCGGACAACCGGTGTGCACGACGGCGTTGGTGACCAGCTCGGAGATCAGCAGGATCAGCGTCTCGGCGAGCGGCTCGTCATCCCCTATGCCGCAGCCCGCGAGCCGGGAGCGGGCCCATCGGCGGGCCCGGCCGACCTCGGCGGGGTCCGGTCCTACCTCCAGCTGAACCTGAAGCACCTGCACCGCTCACACCATCCGAACCGGCGGACACTTCGCCTCGCGACAGGACGGGGTCACCGAGTGTGACCCCCTTGCGGAGCAGCATGGTTGACATACAGTCACCACAACAAGCGCTTCGGGCATATTCCAGCGTGAAGGAGTGGGCGTGGTGCATACTGTGCGGCGCTCGCGCCGCTCAACCGCTCGCATTCCCGGGAGCGTACCGGAGCGGCCCCCCGGCTCCGGGCCGCAATGAGTCGGGCGAAGGACACAAACCGATATCAACTCTCCGTAATCGGACATGCGTCCCGCGCCGTCCCTCCCGCACCCCTCCGTCACAGCGAGCGAGCACACGGCGGGCTGGTCGGCCGGCAAGGCCGGCCCACCCGGGCCCGGCCTACTCCGCCGCCGCCTGCCCCACCACCGCCTACTCCGCCACCGCCTACTCCACCACCGCCAGCAGCTCCGCCGCCAGCGCCTCCTCCGCCTGCGCCGCGGTCCGCCACTGCTCCGCCCGCACCCACGCCCGCTTCAGGTGCAGGTGTACGTCCGCCTCCCAGGTGAAGCCCATCCCGCCGTGCACCTGCAGACAGTCCCGGGCATTGCGTACGGCGGCCTCGTCGGCCAGCAGCTTGGCGCCGGCCACCTCCGCCGGATCGGCCGTCACCGCGGCCGCGTAGACGGCTGTACGGGCCACCTCCGCCCGCACCAGCATCTGCGCGCACAGGTGCTTGACCGCCTGGAACGCCCCGATCGGCTGTCCGAACTGCTCGCGCTCCTTGGCGTACCGCACCGCCAGCTCCACCGTGCGCAGCGCGCTGCCGAGCTGCAGCGCGGCCGTCAGCAGCGCCCCCGCGTCCCGGTACGCGCCGGACGCCACCGGCTCCCCCGGCAGCAGCACCCGCGCCAGCGGGGTCAGCGGGTCGGCGGAGCGCACCGGCTCCCCGGCGCCGTACCCGCCGGCTGGCTCGACCGGCTCCCCGTCCGCGCCGAGCACCGCGTCGGCCTCGCCGAGGTGGGCCACCAGCGGGCCTTCCAGGTCGAAGGCCGTCACCACCGCCTCCCCCTCCGCGGCCCCCGCGACCAGCCCGGCGGCCAGGTGGGTGGCGACCAGCGGTCCCGGCAGCAGGGCCCGCCCGGCCTCCTCGAAGACGAGGACGGCCTCCGGCATCCCGAGTCCGACCCCGCCCTCGTCCTCCGGGAGCCGCAGCGCGAAGAACCCGGCCTCGCCGAGCTCCCGCCACAGCGCACGATCCACGGACCGGCCCGTGGCGGCCGCCCGGTCGACCGAGGCGCGCAGCTCCTCGCGCCCGTACCGGCCCGCCAGGAGGTCCCGTACGCCCGCCCGCAGGTCCCGCTGGTCCTGCGTCGGCTGGAAGTCCACGGACGCTCACCTGCCCTTCGGAAGGCCGAGGATCCGCTCGGCCACGATGTTCTGCTGGATCTGCGAGGTGCCCGCCGCGATCGTGTACGAGAGCGAGGAGAGCCGGTCCAGGGTCCACTCCTCGTCCAGGGACAGGGACTGCGCGCCCAGCACCTCGGCGGCCGTGTCGTACAGCTCCTGGCGCGCGTGCGAGTACGCCAGCTTGAAGACGCTGCCGCCGATGCCCGGGACCCCGCCCGAGCGCTCGGACTCGCTGACGTTCCACTGGGTGAGCCGCCACAGGGCGCCGAACTCCCCGTACAGCCGGCCCAGCCGGCGCCGCAGCACCGGGTCGTCCCAGCGGCCGTTCGCCTTCGCGGTGCGCGCCAGCTCGCCCAGGGTGCGCCGGCAGGCGACGACCTCGCCGACGAAGGCGGTGCCGCGCTCGAAGGACAGGGTCACCATCGTGACCCGCCAGCCGTCGTTCTCGGCGCCGACCCGGTTGGCGACCGGGACCCGTACCTCGTCGAGGAACATCTCCGCGAACTCCGTGGACCCGGCCAGGGTGCGCAGCGGCCGTATCGTCACCCCGGGCGCGTCCATCGGCATGGCCAGCCAGGAGATCCCGCGGTGCTTGGGGGCGTCCCCATCGGTGCGCACCAGCAGCTCGCACCAGTCGGACACCTCCGCGTGCGAGGTCCATATCTTCGAGCCGGTGATCACGTACTCGTCGCCGTCGCGGACGGCGCGGGTGCGCAGCGAGGCCAGGTCGGAGCCCGCGTCCGGCTCGCTGAAGCCCTGGCACCACACCTCGTCGCCGCGCAGGACGGGCGGCAGCCAGCGCGCGCGCTGTTCGGCGGTGCCCTCGGCGGCGATGGTCGGGCCGGCGTGCAGCAGCCCGACGAAGTTCGCGCCGACGTACGGGGCCCCCGCGCGCTCGGTCTCCTCCAGGAAGATCAGGTGCTGCGTGGGGGTGGCCCCGCGGCCGCCCGCGTCCACCGGCCAGTGCAGTCCGGCGTACCCGGCGTCGTACAGCCTGCGCTGCCAGCCCGCGTCGTAGGCGCGGCGGCCCGGCCAGTCGTCGGGCGAGGGCTTGGGAGGCAGCCCGGGGAGCTCCTTGGCGAGCCAGGCCCGCAGCCGGGCCCGGAACTCCCGTTCCTCCTCGGTGTAGGTGAGGTCCACTGCGCCTACCGCCCCGTCCGCCGGTCCTTGTCGAAGTCCAGACCGAGCATACGGATGGCGTTTCCGCGCATGAGCTTGTATACGGTTTCCTCGTCGAGACCCTTGACGTGGTCGAGGGCGACCTCCTTGGTGTGCGGGAAGGTCGAGTCCACGTGCGGGTAGTCGGTTTCGAAGGTGGCGTTGTCGCGGCCGACGACGTCCAGCGAGGCGATTCCGTGCTTGTCGCGGAAGAAGCAGCAGAACATCTGCCGGTAGTAGTACGTGGACGGCGGCTCGGGGATCAGGTCCTTGACCCCGCCCCAGGCGCGGTGCTCCTGCCACACGTCGTCGGCGCGCTCCAGGGCGTACGGGATCCAGCCCATCTGGCCCTCGCTGTACGCCAGTTTCAGCGTCGGGAACTTGACGAGCACGCCGCTGAACAGGAAGTCCATCATCGAGGCCATGGCGTTGTTGAAGCTGAGCGCGGCCTGGACGGCGGGCGGGGCGTCGGGGGAGGCGGCGGGCATCTGGGAGCTGGACCCGATGTGCATGTTGACGACGGTGCCGGTCTCCTGGCAGACGGCGAAGAAGGGGTCCCAGTAGCCGGAGTGGATGGAGGGCAGGCCGAGGTGGGTGGGGATCTCGGAGAAGGTCACGGCCCGCACCCCGCGCGCGGCGTTGCGGCGGATCTCGGCGACGGCCAGGTCGATGTCCCAGAGGGGGATGATGCAGAGCGGGATGAGGCGGCCGCCGCTGTCCCCGCACCACTCCTCGACCATCCAGTCGTTGTACGCGCGCACGCAGGCGAGGGCGACTTCCTTGTCCTTCGCCTCGGCGAAGGTCTGCCCGCAGAAGCGCGGGAAGGTCGGGAAGCACAGGGAGGCCTCGACGTGGTTGAGGTCCATGTCGAGGAGGCGCGCCTTGGGGTCCCAGCAGCCGCGCCGCATCTCCTCGCGGGTGATGCCCTCCAGGGTCATCTCGTCGCGGTCGAAGCCGACGGCGGCGATGTTGCGCTTGTACGGGAACTTCAGGTCCTCGTAGATCCACCAGTCGGTGGGCGGGCCGTCGGGGTCCATGGTGATCACGTACTTGCCGCCGGTGTAGGCGAGCTCGCCGATGCCGGCGGTGAGCGCCTTGGGCCCGCGGTCGCGGTATTTGGCGGGCAGCCACACGTCGAAGAGGTGGGCCGGTTCGATGACGTGGTCGTCGACGCTGATGATCCGAGGCAGTTCCATGATGTCCCCTCGCCGCATGCCGAATGGCTCCGTCGCTCCGATCCGCCGCTCCGGCGAATCTGATGGAGCGTCAGAAATCTGGAACCAAGCTAGCTCCCCGCCTCTGGACCGACAAGCGTCCGCGCCCTACGCTCTGCGCTTGATCTGACTATCCGTCAGGTCATGTCGGCCAGGGGAGGTCGGTCCGGGATGACGGACAGCACCGCAGTCGAACTCAGCCGGTCCCGCACGCTCTGGGACCTGATCACCCGCCGGGCCGCCATCACCCCCGACGCCCCCGTCCTCATCGAGGCCGCCGAGGACCCAGGCGACGACCGCCGGCTGACCTTCGCGGAGCTGCGCGACCGCTCCGAGCAGGTCGCGGCCGGCCTGTACGGCATGGGCGTGCGCCCCGGCACGGTGGTCGCCTGGCAGCTCCCCACCCGCATCGAGACCGTGCTGCTCTCGGTCGCCCTCGCCCGCATCGGCGCCGTCCAGACGCCCGTCATCCCCTTCTACCGGGACCGCGAGGTCGGCTTCGCCCTGCGCGAGTCGAAGGCGGAGTTCTTCGCCGTCCCCGGCGTCTGGCGCGGCTTCGACCACACCGCGATGGCGCACCGCCTCGGCGCGCACGGCGTCTTCGAGGCCTACGAGTCCCTCCCCACCGGTGATCCGGCGGTGCTCCCCCCGCCCCCCGAGGAGGGCGTCGCGGTCCGGTGGATCTACTGGACCTCGGGTACCACCTCCGACCCCAAGGGCGTCCTGCACACGGACCGCTCCCTCATCGCGGGCGGCTCCTGCCTGGCCCACGCCCTGCACCTGTCACCGGACGACGTCGGCTCGATGGCCTTCCCGTTCGCCCACATCGCCGGCCCCGACTACACGGTGATGCTGCTGCTCTACGGCTTCCCGGCGGTCCTGTTCGAGAAGTTCGCGATGCCCGACGCCCTGGACGGCTACCGCCGCCACGGAGTCACGGTCGCCGGCGGCTCCACGGCCTTCTACTCGATGTTCCTCACCGAGCAGCGCAAGGACCCGTCCGCCAGACTCATCCCCACCCTCCGCCTCCTCGCGGGCGGCGGCGCCCCGAAGCCGCCGGAGATCTACCACGCGGTCGTCCGCGAACTGGGCTGCCAGCTCACCCACGGCTACGGCATGACCGAGGTCCCCATGATCACGATGGGCGCCCCGGACGACACCGCGGAGAACCTCGCCACCACGGAGGGCCGGCCCCCGAAGGGCATGTCGATCCGCATCACGACCCCGGAAGGCACGCTCCTCCCCCCGGACACCGACGGGGAGGTCCGGCTGCGCGGCGAGGCCGTCTGCCAGGGCTATCTCAACCGGGACCAGAACACCGGCGTGTTCGACACCGACGGCTACCTGATCACCGGCGACCTCGGCCACCTCACCAAGGACGGCTACCTGGTCCTGACGGGCCGCAGCAAGGACGTCATCATCCGCAAGGGCGAGAACATCTCGGCGAAGGAGATCGAGGACCTGCTCCACCAGCTCCCCGCCGTGGCCGACGTCGCCGTCATAGGCCTGCCGGACCCGGAACGCGGCGAACGCGTCTGCGCGGTCGTCGAACAGCCCCCGGGCGCGGCCCCGCTGACCCTGGCCCAGGTGACCTCGTACCTCCGCACGGAGGGCCTCTCCACCCACAAGCTCCCGGAACAACTGGAACTGGTGGACGCCCTCCCCCGCAACGACGCCCTGCGCAAGGTCCTCAAGTACAAACTTCGCGAGCGCTTCGCGTAGTTCACATCACGAGCCACCCGACCGGAAGAGGCCGCACGTGGTCGCTCACCGGCCGGCCTGACCCGGCGCGATCGGAGGCGCGCCCGTACGGCCCACGAAAGCCCTTGTCGCTGGTAGAGCGGCCCGGTGATCCCGGAGCGCCGTCAACAGGCTGCGGGCGATCAGGGCCAACATCCGCGCATACGCGAGGTTGCTGGTGGCGTCGTAGCGGGTGTCCAGCTCCGGGTCTGCGGAGTCGACGTCCCCCCAGTCACGCAACGCGCCAAGTGCGCGCGGTGAGCGCTGCGCGGGCGCGATTTCGCCGAGACCGACGGCGAGGCACTTGCAGTGAGTGAGCAGGCGCAAGGTCAGCTCGGCAAGCCTCATCATCTCAGGCTCGGTGGTGAGGACCTCGATGATGTCCGTCTCGGCGGCCTCCTCGACCCCGGCTTCTATCGCCGCGGCCATCTGGAGGAGCGCCTCGCCGAGGCTGCTGCATACGCCGCCGCCCGTAGCCGTGGACTCGTGCCATTCACCGTCGTCGGTCATCGACCGCTCCCTACCGTCGTCAGCGGGCGAACAACTCCCGCTCGATCACCACCGGGTATGAAGAGGTAACCCCACGACCCCTGTCCGCGAGTACCGTTGAACGGTCGGAGAAGTATGCAAGCCATGCACCGGTCGGGAGCTGCACATGGCGCAACACTCACGCACACCCAACACCGGCCTGCCCGCGCTGCTCGAACAGGCCAGATGGTCGCGACAGCAGTTCGCCTCGATCATCAACCGTCTCGGCGCGGAGGCTGGGATCGGGCTCAAGTACGGTCAGCCCGCCGTATCTCAATGGATCGCCGGCCATCAACCCCGCGCACAGGTCAGGGGGCTGATCATCGAAGCCTTCGAGCGGAAGCTCGGCCGGCCGGTCACCTACGCCGAAGCCGGTCTCACGGCCCCGTCGGACAGGGAAGAGACGGACACCGTCCGGGACCTCGTAGACCTCGGAAGGGCTGACATGGATCCATCCCGCCGTCGCGTCATCGCGGCCGGTGTGTTCTCCGCAGCGCTGGCCATCCCCCTGTTCCCCGAGCTCGCGCGAGCCGACAGCCCCGACCCCATAAGGCCGGGAAAGGCTACAACGCGAGTCGGCCAGGGCCAGGTGGATGCCGTGAGGTCGATGACGGACCGGATCGCCGACATCCTCGACGAGCTTGGCGCAGGGCATGCACGCCCGATGGCCGCCGCGTTCCTCGTCAACTCGGTGGGTCCCTGGTTGAAGGCGGAGGCCTCAGCCCCAGTACGGCGCAGCATGCTCGCCGCAGCCTCGGACCTCGTCTACCTCACGGGGTGGATGGCCATGTACGAACGTCAGCACCGCCTCGGCCAGGACTACTACGTGAGCGCCCTCAAGCTGGCCGGCGAAGCGGATGACCACGTCACCTACTGCCGGACACTGCGCGGGATGAGCCTCCAGGCCTCCAACCTCGGCTACGGCCGACGGGCGCTGGAGCTCGCCGACTCGGCCGCCGAAGCCGCCCCCGTGGCCGGACCAAGACTGGTGGCGTTCCTACGCGGCCAACAGGCCCACGGTGCCGCGATGGTAGGAGACAAGCGGCAGGCATTCGACCGGCTCCGGGAGGCCGAGGCCGCACTCGGACAGGCAGACGACCGGCGCGAATCGATCGGGGGCTACGACCGGACCGCCTACCTCTTCCACGTCGCGCACGTCCTCAACGAGACGAAGGACGTCCCGGGCTCCGTCCGAACCCTCAAAGAGTCGATCCGGGTGCAGCCGGCACACGAGAGGCAAGGGCGTCTCCACGCGTACGGCCTGCTGGCCCAGCGGCAGCTCACGATCGGGCACGTGGAGGCCGCCTGCGAGTCCTGGGGCCGGTTCCTCGACGAGTACGAGGACCTGTCCTCGGCCAGGGGCGACGAACACTTCGAGGTGATGGCGCTCCGCCTCAAGCAGCATACGACCGTCCGCGCGGTGCGCGAGCTGAGCAACCGCGCGCGAACCGTGGCGGAACTCAAGGGATAGCCAGTAGCCCTTCGAGACGCGAACTCATGCGACATTACGCCCAGTTCATAGTGCTGGCCACGGCTGGTATATGCCGGAACGGGTGCGCTACCGTCCCGGATCAACACGAACTGCACACAGACAGGTGACCCCGGCGGTGCTCCAACACCCCGGGGTCCGACACCGAAGAGAAAGACCTTCAGTGCGCATCCACCTTAGCCCGCGCAAGCGTGCCTTCACCGTCCTCGGCAACGAAGTCGTCCGGGACCGGCGCCTCAGCTTCACCGCACGGGGCATCCTCTGCTATCTGCTCTCCCTCCCCGACGGCTCCCGCGAGGACGTCCGTACGCTCGCCGACAAGCACCCGGGGGTGGGGCGCCGAGGCGTCTCCAAGGCGGTCGACGAGCTGGTGCGGTACGGGTACTACGCGCGCCGCACCGTGCGTGACCCGCTGACCGGGCACGTCCACACGGAGACCTTCGTCTCGGACACCCCGCCCACGGAGGACCGGCCGCAGCCACCCGGGGCGGGCCCGGACCCCACCCCGGGAACCGGTGAGGGGGTGACCGGAAGGGCGGGAGCGTCCCCCCAGGGGACAAAGACTTCGGGAGAAGTACCCTCCCTCCCCGAAGCACTCGAAGCACTCGAACCACTCGAGGCGCCCGAAGCGCCCCCGTCGCCGGAACCACCCGGCACGGTCGGGCAGTCCGCCACGCAGGGCACCGCGCGGGGGGCGGCGCTGCTCGCGCGCATCACCGCGTACGAGCCGCGGCTCAGGCTCGGCGTCACCGAGACGCTCGCTCTCGCCCCACTCGCCCAGCGGTGGCTGGAGCACGGCGTGTCCGACCTCGAGGCTCGTTGCCTGCTCACCGACGGCCTGCCGCCGTTCGTCTACTCCGCTCGCGCCCTGCTGGCCGACCGCCTCGTCCGCAAACTGCCCGCGCCACGGGCTCCCAGGGACCCCGCGGCGCCCGCAGCGCCCCCTGCCGAATGCGGCGTCTGCCGCGACCCGCTGCCCGCCCCGGACGCCCACTGCGGCCAGTGCGCGGGAGCCCTTACGGCCCCTCGTGGCGGACTGCCGTCTTCCGAGCGGGTGGCCTCCTTGGCCGACATCGCCCGCCGTGCCCTCCGGGGCCTGCCCGCGCTCGCCTGACGCGGGCGATCCTGCGGGCCGGGGCGTGGGCAGACCGCCCGCCGCCCCCGCCCGGCCAGGGCCTACGCGTCCGGCGCCGCCACCCCGCAGTAGCCGGCGAAGGCCGCCAGGATCTCGTCCTCGGTGATGCGGCCGTCGCCGTCCGCGTCCAGGGCCGCCGCGACCGGGCCCGCCAGTTCCTCCGGGGTGCCCAGCACGCGCAGGACGCGCGCCGTCGCCGCCGGGGTCGCGCCGCCCGCGGCGTCGCCGGCCGCCTCGCCGGCGGGGCTCGCCACCGCGATCACCGCCCGCAGGAACGGCCGCGCGATCTCCGCGAACCGGTGCGGGTTGTCCCGCAGCCGCTTCGCCGCGCCCGTGACGAACTCCTCGCGGGAGACCCGCTGGTCCCCGTCCACGTCCGCGATGCCCGCCATGCCCTGCCAGAAGGCCTCCGCGCCCGCGAACACGGCCTGACCCTTGTCGGACCGGGCCGCCACGGCGAATTCGGCCAGGACCGCCTTGGCCGCCGTACTGAAGTCCTCCCGGTCGATATACCCGGACCCGTCCTGGTCGAAGGTGGCGAATCGGGCGGCGATCTTGCGCTCGTATTCTGCGCTGTCCATGTTCGGCGTTCCGCCTTCACGTGTGCGGTGGAGTCAGTTCAAGACAGGACAGGAGCGTAAGGCCTACGTGGCCTGCGCGTTAAGCGAAGCGGGCAAGGAGGTGGCCGCATCGAACCAGCGCACGAGGAGCGCGACGGGGCGCGTACGCCTGTACCCACGTCTTCTCAACGGCGGTGTCCGGGCGGCACCTCCCCCTTCACGCCGTGCGGCGCCCCTATCACGGAGGGCGCACTTCCGAGACGAGGTTCTGGCAAAACGGGCGCGGACCGCTGCATGCCCACTACATTCGAGTGGTCGACACACGGCTGCGAAACCGGGAAGCCGGCTGGGGGCACGATGCCGAAGGACGCACCACCGCGCTGGGACCGCCGCATGCAACAACGCCTGGCCCGCGGCGAGGCCGCCGCGCTCGGCGAGCTGTACGACCGCTTCGCCTCGCTCGTGCACAGCCTCGCCCACCGGGTCCTCGGCGACGAGAAGGCCGCCGACCGGGTCACCCGCGAGGTCTTCGGCTACATCTGGGAGAACCCGGACGCCTACGACCCCAAACAGGGCTCCATGCGCTCCTGGGTCGCCCGCATCACCCAGGGGCAGGCCGTCGCCCGCCTGCGCCAGGCCGAACTGGGCAACGGCTCCCGCGAGGAACTGGAACAGAAGGTGCGCAGCGCCAACGCGGCCGCCCGCGCCGACTTCATCGTCACCTCCATGCCCGCACCCCTGCGGGCCGCGCTCGAACTCGCCTACTTCAAGCGCCGCGACTACCGGCAGGCCGCCGCCGACCTGCAGATCAGCGAGGACGAGGCCCGGCGCCGGCTGCGCCTGGGCCTGCAGCTCCTCTCCACGGCCAACGCCGTCCCGCGCGACGACACGGTCCCGCCGGGATACGGCCCCTCCGGATTTGGAACGACCCGATGACGATGCCGCCGAGCCCCTCCGGCGAAGAAGACGGCGAAGAGTACGAGCGGCCCCCGAACCCCGGCGGCCCGGCGCGCATACCGGGCCCGCGCGGAGCGCCCGACGACCTCGACCTCGCGGGGCCGGGTTACGCGCCGGCCGCGGACGGGGCGCCGGACCCCGACGAGTTGGACGACCTGGACGACTCGCCCTACCCGGAGTACACGGAGATCACCGGCTTCCCGGCCGTACCGGCGCCCGCCGAGCCCGAGCCCGTCCCGGCCGCTCCCCCGCCCACCCACGCCGTACTGAAATCCCTGCTCGGCGCCTGGGCCCTGGCGGCCTGCTCCGCGGAGGAGACCCAGGCCGTCGAGGACCACCTCACCGAGTGCGCGCCCTGCGCCGAGGAGGCCCTGCGGCTGCGCGACGCCGTGGGCCTGCTGCACCCGGAGGAGAGCCTCGACCTCAAGCCGCTGCTGCGCTCGCGCGTGCTGGAGGACTGCCTCGGCAAGCGCCCGGCCCGCATCCCGGTCCCGGTGTGGGCGAGCCCGTACGACACCGAGACGGCCCGGCTGGACGCGCTGCTACGGGACTTCGGGGACTCGGAGTGGCACACCCCGGTCCGGCTGAAGTGGTTCGAGGAGGAACGCCGCCAGACCCGCCGGACCACGGTCGCCGGGGTCATCGGGCACCTGCTGGCGGTGGACGGCCTCGTGGCGGCCGCGCTGGGCCTGGACGACCCCCTGGGCCGGGACGCGCCCGCTGGCAGCCCGGCCGAGCGCACGGAGCGGTTCTGGGAGGACTCCCCGTACCCGACCACCCGCCGGGTCCGCGAGCCGTGGCGGGAGCAGGGCCACACGCTGGTCCGCACGGTGTCCTTCGCGGGCCGCGGGGTGGCGGAACTGGACGTGGAGTACGGCGCCTTCGCCCTGCCCCTCGGGGACGCCTTCCTGGAACGGGCCTTCGAGTGCTGGGTCCACGCCGTGGACATCGCGGAGGCGGTGGACTACCCGTACGAGCCGCCGTCCGCGCCCCACCTGAACCGGATGATCGACCTGGCGGCCCGGCTCCTGCCGGCGGCCCTGGCCGTCCGCCGGCGGGCGGGGCTGGCGGCGCCGCCGCGCGGGCTGGTCGCGGCGGGGGCGCCGGGCCGGACCCTGCACCTGGAGATCGAGGGCGCGGGGGGCGGCGGGTGGGACATCGCCCTGGACTCCCCCGCGGCGAAACCCTCGCCGGACCACACGGTGGCCCGGATCGCCCTGGACGGCGCCGAATTCTGCCAGCTCGCCGCGGGCCACATCTCCCCGGAGGATGCCGCGGTCGGCCAGAACGGCGACCGCGAGGCCATCCGCGACGTCCTCTTCGCGGCAGCCTCGCTCAGCCGGATGTAGGCCGACCGGGCCTACGCGCGGCCCACGCGCGGCCTACGTCCGGGCCTACGTGAAGACGACCGTCCGGGTCCCGTTCAGCAGGACCCGGTGCTCGCTGTGCCACTTCACGGCCCGCGCCAGCGCCTGGCACTCCACGTCCCGCCCGATCGCCACCAGCTGGTCCGGGGTGACCTCGTGCCCCACCCGCTCGACCTCCTGCTCGATGATCGGGCCCTCGTCCAGGTCCGCCGTCACGTAGTGCGCGGTCGCGCCGATCAGCTTCACGCCCCGCGCGTGCGCCTGGTGGTACGGCTTCGCGCCCTTGAAGCTCGGCAGGAACGAGTGGTGGATGTTGATGATCCGCCCGCTCAGCTCCTTGCACAGGGTGTCCGACAGCACCTGCATGTACCGCGCGAGGACCACGAGGTCGACTTCCTCGGCCCGCACCAGCTCCAGCAGCCGCGCCTCCGCCGCCGCCTTCGTGTCCTTCGTCACCGGGATGTGCACGAACGGGACCCCGTACGAGCCGACCAGTTCCTCGAAGTCGGTGTGGTTCGACACCACCGCCGCGATCTCCACCGGCAGCGCACCGATCCGGTGGCGGAAGAGCAGGTCGTTGAGGCAGTGCCCGAACTTCGAGACCATCAGCACGATCCGCATGCGCTCGTCGGAGCGGTGGATCTGCCAGTCCATCCGGAAGGTGTCGCCGATCGCGGCGAAGCTGGCCCGCAGCTTCTCCACCGTCACCGGGGCGTCGGCCTCGAAGTGGACCCGCATGAAGAAGAGGCCGGTGTCGCGGTCGCCGAACTGCTGACTGTCCTCGATGTTGCACCCGGTCATGAACAGATAACTGGACACGGCGTGCACGATGCCCTGCTTGTCGGGGCAGGAGAGGGTCAGTACGTACTGCTGCTGCGTGGCCTGGGGCTGCGGGTCGTCGCTCATGACCCGACAGCCTTCCACATCACACCGCGCGCGTGAGGATCCTCAGGACGTCCAGTGAGCGCGGACGCGCGTCCGGGTCGTCCCCGTCCGCCGTCGCCAGCCGTACGTGGGCCTCGCGCGCGGCCCGTACCGCCTCCGGCCAGGCGTGGTGCTCCAGGTAGCCGGAGACCGGGGCGTCGGCGCCTATCTGGTGCATGATCCGCAGCACCCGCAGCACGGCGAGGTCCACCAGGGCCGCCTCCTGCGAGTCGCGGAAGATCGTGCCGACGTACTTCTCCGCGGACCAGCTGTCGAGCCAGGTGTCCTCGACGAGCCGGTACACGGCGTCGGTGACGTCCCCGTACCCCTCGGCGCCGGCCAGCCAGGTGTCCTCTTGGAACACGGGGTCGGAAAGCATGTGCAGCGCCGAGCGCACGTTGCTGCGCCAGCGCCACCACGGCATGTCGTTGAGGGGCATGCCGCCCATGGTGGAGGAGCGGCCGCCGCGGCGGGAAGAGTTCTTCGAACCTTGGGCGAATGTCACGCTTTCGATCGTACGTTCCCGTCCGGCGTGATCTTGAGGCGCCCGCACCCGGGGGCCCGGACCCGCCCGGCGCTCACTCAGCGTGCGGGTGACACCCGTAATTCACCTCGACGTCACCCGATGTTGCTCGCACCTCACACTTCAGTTACCCCGGGCGCGGAATGGTGCATGCACATGACCACCCGGCGATGCGCAGCAGCACTCTCCCGCACCTTCCTGGCCCGGACCACGGCCATGGCGATGGGCGCGTGTCTCGTCGCCGGCTGCGGGGTGCTCCCCGGGGGCTCGGGGGGCCCCGGGGACGCCGGCACCCTCACGGTCATGACCTTCGCTCCGGAGGACTCCAAGGCGACCAACATGCCCGGCATGCCGGGCATGGCCAAGGCCTACGAGCGCTGGGTCAACTCCAAGGGCGGCATCAACGGGCACAAGCTCCGCGTCCTGACCTGCAACGAGCGCAACACGCCCACCGGCGCCGCCGACTGCGCCCGCAAGGCGGTCGCCGAGAAGGCCGTCGCCGTCATCGGCTCCTACAGCCAGCACGGACGCGCCTTCCTGGCCCCGCTGGAAGCCGAGGGCATCCCCTTCATCGGCGGGTACGGGATCTCCTCCGAGGAGTTCCGCTCCCCGCTCTCCTTCCCCGTCAACGGCGGCCAGCCCGTCCTGATGGCCGGAGCCGGCCACCAGCTGGGGCGCACCTGCGCCAAGGTCGCCCTGGTCCGCCCCGACACCCTCGCCGGCGATTCCCTGCCCAACCAGCTCAACGCCGGCCTCACGGCCAACCAGATGGCCGAGGCCAGCGACATCCGGGCCGCCGAAGACGCCGCGGACCTCTCCACCCAGGCCAACGAGGCACTGGCGTCCTCCTCCTCCTCCTCCTCCTCCGGGACCCCCGGAAAGGGCGGCGCCTCCTCCGCGAAGGACGGAAAGGACGGGAAGGACAAGGGCTGCGTGGCCGCCGTCCTCGGCGCCCGCACCGAGACCTTCTTCGACGCCTTCCGCCGCGCCGCCGACTCCCAGAACCGCAAACCGCAGGTCTCCTCGGTGCTGGGCTCGGTCAGCCAGGCCCTGGTCGACCGCACCGGCGGCAAGGAGAGCCCCTTCGAGGGCGCGTACGTCACGAGCTGGTACCCGGTCGCCGCCGATCCCCTGTGGACGCAGATGCGCAACGTCATCTCCGACCACGCCTTCGGCGACAACGCCGTGGACCCCGACGACAGCGGCGCCCAGACCACCTGGATCGCGTACACGGTGTTCAACGAGGTGGTGAAGCGGTTCAAGGAGGACGAGGACCTCACCGCGCGCGCCCTCACGCGCAAGCTCAACCAGTCCGCCCCCGTGAAGACCGGCGGCCTGACCCCCGACCTCAGCTGGCGCTACGAGGACATGCGCGCCGTCGCCGGCTTCCCCCGCATGGTCAACGGCCGGGTCACCTTCCAGGTCGTCCAGCAGGGCCGCCTGGTGGCCCAGCCGGGCGGCGAGCAGTCCATGGACATGACCAAGACCCTGGAACAGGCCCCCCGTTCAAGCTAAGGCTAGAGCTGACTCTTGTCGCGCTTGGTGAGGTCGTACTTGGCGGCGATGGTGTTCCACATCCGCGCCGCGGACTCCTTCGACCTGGTGGCGTCGCCGCTCGCCTTGTTGCCGTCCGAGGCGTTGCCGGTCGACCTGGCCCTGCCGTCCTTGCACTTGTCGCCGTCGGACTTCACGTCGTCCGCCCAGGCCGCGTAGCTCTTGTCGGCCTCGGCGGAGGACTTCCACGCCTTGGTGAGGGCCGCGGTCAGCTTCGCGTCGTTCGGGAGCTGGTCCACCTTGAGCTCCTGGAGCCGGGTCACCAGCTCCTCGCGCTGCCGGGCCGCGTCGCGCAGGTCGGTGGCCGCCTGGTCCAGGTTCTTGCAGCCCTTGATGTCCTCGACGGCCTTGATCACAGAGGCCCGGCTGTCGTTGCTGTCCGCGAGCAGCTTGTCGAGCTGGACCGCCTGCGGCTGCGCGGGATCCAGCGGAGCCTCCCCGCTGTCCGCGGCGGAGCTGCCGGGGGTGGGGGTGGGCGCCGCGGCGGCCGGGTCGTTGTTCTGCGCCTTGCCGTCACCGAGCAGCGCACCGACCCCGAGCCCGACGACGGCCAGGCCGATGACGACGGCAGCGATGATCACGGGCGAGACCCTGCGGGGAGCGGGGGCGAGGTCCTGCTCCTGGTAGTGCGGGGGCGGCTGCTGCTGATACTGCTGCTGCGGCGGCGGCGCGTACTGCTGGTGCTGGGGCTGCTGCGCGTACTGCTGCGGTTGAGGGCGGCGCGGCTGCTGGGGGAGCACCGGCTCCTGGATGGGAGGCAGTACCTGCGTGTCCCCCCGGAACATCCCGTCGAACCCGGCGGCGGGATCGGCGGGCGCGGCCGGAACCGGCGCGATGTACTGGGTGGCGGCCTCGTCGTACGAGGGGGCGGCCGGGACCGGCGCGATGTACTGGGTGGCGGCCTCGTCGTACGAGGGGACCGGCGGTATGTACTGGGTGGCCGCCTCGTCGTACGAGGGGGCCGCGGGGACCGGCGCGATGTACTGCGTCGCCGCCTCCTCGTGCGCGGGGGCGGCGGGCACCGGCGGAATGTACTGGGTGGCCGCCTCCGGCAGCGGCGGGTACCCGTAGCCGTGCGGGTCGCCGGGGCCCTCGTAGCCGGGGCCGACCACGTGACCCTGCGGGTAGCCGTAGGCGGGGCCGCCCGGTGCGGGGTAGCCGTAGGCGGGCTCACCGTGCAGGTACTCCGGCTCCCTGCCGGGCTGCGCGGGCGGCTGCGCGGGCACGTGCGGGCCCCACGGCTCGCCTCCCTGCGGGCTGCCGCCCTGTCCGCTCTCGGTCACCGGAACTCCCTCTCCGACCTGTCCGCGTCTACGGAACCGTCGGCTCACGCTACCCGGTCACCCCCCTCGCCCGGCAGGCCCGCCCCCACCGAAGATCATCCCCGGGCGGGCCGAATCCCCCGGGCCCCGCGGTCCGGCCCTCCGGTGGGATGTCCCCGACCCGCCCTTCCACCGTTCCCCGGGCCGGCCCGGACCCCGGTCCTCAAACGCCGGACGGGCTGGAAGGGGGTACCGGGCTGCGCCCGGACCCCCTGGGGCTCCGCCCCAGACCCCGGTCCTCAAACGCCGGACGGCTAAATTGGCGCGGGCGGCGGGATTGGCGTGGGCGGCTGAATTGGCGCGGGCGGCGGAATTGGCGTGGGCGGCGGGATTGGCGCAGGGGGCTGGATTGGCGCGGGCGGGCTGGATTGCCGCAGGCGGCGGAATTGGCGTGGTCGGCGGGATTGGCGCAGGGGGCTGGATTGGCGCGGGCGGGCTGATAACCCTCCCGTCGGCGGGGCTGGAGGCGGGCCGATCATCCTCCCGTCGGCGGGGCTGGGGGCGGCCGGGACGGGGACGGGGGCGGGGTGGGGTGTTGGACTGGACGTAAAGCGTGATTTGTGGCGCAGGCACACCCCGCGCCCTGTCGGAGTAGAACAGGGGGCGCCTAAATCATGCAGTCCAGGCCGACACCCCACCCCGACCCCGGCACCGGCCCCACCCGCAGCCCCGGCCACGCCGGCCACAACCCAGCCCCGCCGGCGTTTGAGGCGCAGGGGCCCGGGGACTGGTCCCCGGCAACGGCGCCGCACCATGCGACCGGCCCCGGTCAGGACACCGGCTCCAGGCGGGCCGTGAACTCGCGGGCCGCCGGTTCCTCCCGGTACGGGTCCAGACGGCTGCGGAAATCCTCCAGGTACACCGCCCCGCGGTGGGAGCGGATCCCCGACAGAACGTCCGCCGCCCGCGTCGCCGTCTGACAGGCCGCTTCCACCTCACGCTGCTGCACCCGCGCCGCAGCCAACAGCAGCAGCCCGATCGCCCGCCGCCGCGCCTTCCCCACCGGAAGGTCCCGCAGAGCCTCCTCCGCGCGCTTCGCCGCCGCGTCGGCCTGCCCCAGGTCCCGGTGACAGTGCGCCAGTTCGTCCGCGAGGTACGCCCCGTCGAAGTGCCGGATCCACTCCGGGTCGTCCCCCGACTCCGGCTCCGCCCGCTCCAGCGCGGTGACCGCCCGCGAGGACAGCACCGCCGTCGACCGCGCGTCACCGAGCAGCGCGTGCCCCCGCGCCTCCGCCGCGTAGAACATCGCCTCGACCCGCGGGGTGACCTGGCCCCGGGTGCCCTCCTGCGCCGCTCTCGCCAGCTGCGCGATCTCCCTCGGGTTGCCGAGCTCCGCCGCCAGGTGGCTCATCGACGCCGCCAGGACGTAGCCCCCGTACGCCCGGTCGCCGGCCGCCTGCGCGAGCCGCAGCGCCTGGATGTAGTACCGCTGTGCCAGGCCCGGCTGGCCGGTGTCCACCGCCATGTAGCCCGCCAGCTCCGTCAGTCGGGCGACCGCCGCGAACAGGGCCCGGCCGACCGGCTCCCGGTACGAGCCGCCGATCAGGCCGGAGACCACCGAGTTGAGGTAGTGCACGACCACCGGGCGCACGTGCCCGCTGCCGAAGCGGTGGTCGAGGTCCTTCAGTGCCTGCGTGGTGGCCCGTACCGCCTCCACGTCCGACATCCCGACCCGTGAGCCGCCGCTGCGCGCGACCTGCGCGTCGGCCCCGGTGATCAGCCAGTCGCGGCTCGGCTCGACCAGCGCCGAGGAGGCCACGCTCGCCCCCGACAGGAAGTCGCGCCGGCCCACGTCGCTCCGCCACAACTCGCTGACCTGCTCGATCGCGCCGATGACGGTCGGGGAGAACTGCAGGCCGACACCGGAGGCGAGGTTCTTGCCGTTGGCCATGCCGATCTCGTCGATGGTGACGGTCCGGCCGAGTTTGCGGCCCAGCGACTCGGCGATGATCCCGGGGGCCCGGCCGCGCGGCTGCTGACCGCGCAGCCAGCGGGCTACGGAGGTCTTGTCGTAGCGGAGGTCGAGGCCGTGCTCGGCCCCGCACATGTTGACGCGCCGGGCGAGCCCGGCATTGGAGCACCCGGCTTCCTGGATGAGCGCCTGCAGCCGTTCGTTCGGCTGGCGGGCGACGAGAGGCCTGGCTGCCATGAAAACCCCCAGAGACGCGGGTGATCGTTCGAATGATCACTTCCCGCCTGATGTGCGGGGAATCTTCCCCATTGCGTCCCGTCGCTACCCACCTCCGGCGCCCCGGCCTCCCACGCGCCCCCCGCGATGCACCGATGCGCCCCGCATGCAGGATCGATGCTCCCGAGCCAGGCCGGTTGAAGCCCGTAACCCCCGGTGACCGCAAGAGTTGTGTTGCACGTGGAAGAGACCATCGGAGTCACGGAGACCGCGCCCATCCCCCTGCAGCGCAGTGAGCCGCTGCTGGACCATGCCGTGCGGTACACGGAAGAACGGCACTGGGATGTCTTCGCCGGCACCTGGCTGGAGTCCGGCGAGGGGCGGGAACAGTGCTCGTGCGGGGGCGCCCAGTGCCCGGCGCCCGGCGCGCACGCGGCGGGGAAGGACTGGGCCTCGCAGGCCTCGGGCAGCGCCGTGCAGGTCAGGCGGCTCTGGGGCAAGAACCCGAAGGCCGCCATCCTGCTGCCCACCGGCCGGACCTTCGACGCCCTCGACGTCCCGGACGCGGCCGGATTCCTGGCGCTGGCCCGGCTCCAGCGCATGAAGCGCACCCTCGGACCGGTGATCGCCAACCCGGCGGGGCGGATGCTGTTCTTCGTCCTGCCCGGCGCCGGGGCGAAGGTGCCCGACCTGCTGCGCAAGATCGGCTGGCAGCCGGCCCAGCTCGACCTGGCCACGCGCGGCGAGGGCGAGTACGTGGCGGCGCCGCCGACCCGCATCGGCGGACGCGGTTCGGTGCAGTGGGCGCAGCCGCCGACGGCCGCGAACCGGTGGCTGCCGGACGTGGAGGAGCTGATCGACGCCCTGGCGTACGCGTGCGGTCGCGAGGCGGCGGCGGAACGGGCCCGGCGCACGGCGTGATCCCCGCCCCACCCGCTCCAACCGCCCCGCCCGCCCCGCCCTGACCAGCGAAGATCTCCGCGCGGAAACTCATGACATAAGTAACTGCCCGGCCTCTCCCCCTCCTCCTATGGTGAGAAAAGCAGGACACGGGGAACGGAACGAGAGGCAGGCGCATGCCGGACCAGGGCGTTGCGATCGGCGGGGCGGACGGAACGGGCGGCGGTGCACGACCGGCACCGGCCGCCGCACCCGCCGTGCGGGTCGAGGGTTTGTGGAAGCGGTTCGGCGAGCAAGTGGCCGTATCCGGGATCGATCTGGAGCTGCCGGCCGGGCAGTTCGTCGGCCTGGTCGGGCCGAACGGCGCGGGCAAGACGACGACCCTCTCGATGGTGACCGGGCTGCTGCGCCCGGACATGGGCCGGGTCATCGTCGCCGGGCACGACGTGTGGGCGGACCCGGTGGAGGTCAAGTCCCGGATCGGCGTGCTGCCCGAGGGACTGCGGCTCTTCGAGCGGCTCTCCGGCCGGGAACTCCTCGGCTACATGGGCCGGATGCGGGGGCTCCCGGGCCGGGAGACGGACAGCCGGGCCACCCAGCTGCTGGACATCCTGGACCTGGCCGGTTCGCAGAACAAGCTGATCGTCGACTACTCGACGGGCATGCGGAAGAAGATCGGCCTGGCGGCCGCACTGCTCCACAACCCCGAAGTGCTCTTCCTGGACGAGCCGTTCGAGGGCGTCGACCCGGTGTCCGCGCAGACCATCCGCGGAGTGCTGGAACGTTACACCTCCTCCGGAGCCACGGTCGTCTTCTCCTCCCACGTCATGGAGCTCGTCGAGTCGCTGTGCGACTGGGTCGCCGTCATGGCCGCCGGCCGGATCCGGGCCGCGGGCCCGCTGGCCGACGTACGGGGCGACGCGCCCTCGCTGCAGGCCGCGTTCCTGGAGCTGGTCGGAGCGCACGGCCGGGCCACGGGCGAGTCCCTGGACTGGCTCGGCGGCGGGGCCGCGGGCAACGGGGCGGGCGTCCGATGAGCACGCCCATGCCCACGCCGACGCCCACGCCGACGCCGATGCGGGCTGCTGCGCCCGCATCCGGGTCCGCCACCCCCGCCGGCGCCTCCGCTTCCGCGTCCGCGTCCGCGTCCGTCAACATCACCCCGATCTTCGTCCGCCTCAAGCTGTCCCTCCTGCGCAACGGACTCAAGGGCTCCCCGATGCGCAAGGCCGCCTACTTCGGCGCCCTCGCCTTCGCGATCTTCATCGCCGTCCTCGCCACGCTCGGTTTCACCGTGCTGCGCGGCAACGCGCACGCCGGCGCGGTCGTCGTCCTGCTGGCGGCCATCACGGCCCTCTGCTGGACGTTCGTCCCGCTGTTCTTCGCCACCGGCGACGAGACGCTCGACCCGACCCGGCTGGTCATGCTTCCGCTGCGCCCGCGTCCGCTCGTACGGGCCATGCTGGCCGCCTCGCTCGTCGGCATCGGGCCGCTGTTCACGCTGTGCCTGGCCGTCGGCTCGATGATCGCCGTCGCCCGGGGCGCGGCGGGCGTGGTGGCCGCCGTACTGGCCGTGCCGCTGCTGCTGGTCGGCTGCGTCGCGCTGGCCCGGGCGGTGGCGACCGCCAACGTCCGGCTGCTGACCAGCCGCAAGGGGCGCGACCTCGCGCTGCTCAGCGGCCTGCTGATCGCGATCGGCGCGCAGGTGGCGAACTTCGCCGCCCAGCGGCTGTTCCAGACCGGCGGCCCGGAGAAGCTGGAGCCGGCCGGGGCCATCGTGCGCTGGCTGCCGCCCGCGACGGCCGTCGGGATGGTGGACTCCGCGAGCGAGGGCTCGTACGGGGTCGCGGCCGCCCAACTCCTCATCACGGTCGCGGCCCTCGGCCTGGTGCTCTGGTTCTGGGAGCGCAGCCTGACCAAGCTGATGGTCACCCCTGACGGTTCGACGATCGCGGCCGCCAAGGAGAAGAAGAAGCCGGCGAACGGCGCGGCCGGCGGCGGCTGGTCGCTCCTGCCTGACGACCGTACGGGCGCGGCCGCCCAGCGCGTGCTGCGCTACATGGTGCGCGACCCGAAGACCAAGGCGGCGTGGGTATCGGCCCTGGCGCTCGGCCTGATCATCCCGGTCGCCAACGCCGTCCAGGGCGGCGGCTCGGTGTACCTGGCCTGCTTCGCCTCGGGCATGCTCGGCCTGCAGATGTACAACCAGTTCGGGCAGGACACCTCGGCGTTCTGGATGGTCGCGCAGACCATTTCGAACACCCGGGACGCGTACGTGGAACTGCGCGCCCGCGCCCTGGCCCTCGCGCTGGTCACCGTGCCCTTCACGGCGCTGGTCGCGGTGGTCACGGCGGGCCTGCTCGGCGACTGGTCCGGCCTCCCCGGGGCCCTGGGCCTGGCCCTGGCCCTGCTCGGCTCGATGCTGTGCACGGGAGCCCTGGCGTCCGCCCATCTCGCGTACTCGATCCCGACCGACGGCGCCTTCAAGAGCGTCGCCCCGGGCCAGGGTGCCCTGGCCTGGGCGGCCCTCCTCGGAGGCATGCTCGCCTCGGCACTGATCAGCTCCCCGCTGATCGCCCTGGCGATCTACTTCAGCGCCACGGACGAGCAGTCCCTCGCCTGGATCCTGCTCCCCCTGGGCGTGGCCTGGGGGACGCTGTCCACCTGGGCCGGCCTGCGCCTCGCGGCCCCGACGGTGGTGCGCAAGCTCCCGGAGATCCTGGTCGCGGTCAGCAAGGGCTGACCGGCCGCGTACCGGCGGAGGCAGCCGAAACGGGCCGTGGGCCTCCACTCCCCTGGGGAGCGGAGGCCCACGGCCCGTTCGCTTGCGGAGCCGGCGATCAGACGGTCGGGAACTTCGCCGTGAAGGCGTTGCCGACGCTGACCACGTCGTCGAAGCTGCGCTTGCCCGCGCCGAACTCGGAGCCCGCCATCGCCCGCTTCTTGCCGCCCACGATCTCCCACACCGTGGCGCTGTTCGGGGAGAGCAGCATCGTCCCGTTGGCCGGGGCGGCCTTGGCGGCGGCCGCGGCCAGCCACCCGCCCGGGGTGCCGAGCAGCGGACGCTTGTCGTAGCCGAAGCCGGTGAACTCGGCGTTGGTCAGGGGGACCGCCACGCCACCGGCCATGACATAGACGGTGGAGTCGGCGCCGGAGACCTCCTTGACGATGGAGCCGTTGGGTATCTGCCGGGTCGCCGCGGAGGCCAGCCAGTCGGTCGGAACGCCCATCAGGGCCTGCTGGTTGTACCCGTTGGCGGTCCACTCGGAAGCCGAGATGTGCAGCGCCGCACCGTTCACGACCACGTAGCGGGAGGGGTCGTTGCCGGTCTGGTCCATCACCACGCGGCCGGTCGACACGGTCCGCTGCGCCGCGGCCTGCAGCCAGGCGGTCGGGACGCCGTAGTCGGCACGGAGGTTGTAACCGTTCTCGGTCCAGTCCGATGCGGAGATCGGCAGCGCGGCACCGTCGATGATCACGTACCGGTTGGCTCCGCCGGCCTGGTCGTGGACCACCGTGCCGGCGGGCGGGGCGCTCGGCAGCCCATTGAAGGCGTTGGGGTCGATGACCACGACCTTGCCCAGGTCGTAGTGGTCCGGGGCGACGTCCGAGCCGGCCACCGGAACTCCGGCCCCGGCGATCATCACCCGTACCTCCGGGCCGTTCGGCGACTTCACCAGAGTGCCGCTGGCCAGGGAGGAGGGAGCCGGGTAGGTCGGGGCGGTGGGGTACGGGTTCGCGTGGTCGGCTCCCAGGCCCGAGGCGGGACCGCAGTGGGGCCAGGCGCCCTGACCCTGCCCGGCCAGGATCTTCTCGCCGATCAGGATCTGCTGCTGCTTGGTCGCCTGGTCGGCGCGGGCGGCGTACTGCGTACCGCCGAAGGCACGCCAGGTCGGCATGGATATCTGCAGACCGCCGAAGTAGGTCCCGGTGCGGTCGATGATCTGCCAGTTCCCGCTGGCCTCGCACTGCGCGACCTTGTCCCAGGTCGCCACGGAAGCGGCGGAGGCGGGGGTACTCGCGAGGAGCGGGGCGGCGAGGGCCAGCAGGGCGGTGGCGGCGGTGGCGAGTGCGGACTTCTTGCGGGCGGCGGCGGAGCGCATCGGAATTCCCTCGGGCAGCAGGTCTGGGTGTCGGCGGCGGAGCGGCCGGGACCGAGCCGCCCGGCTGTTTCGGGCCGGGCGGCTCAGGGGCGGTGCTCAGTGGTGGTGCTCAGCGGTGGCGCTCACTGGAGGCACTCACGGGTGGTGCTCAGCGGTGGCGCTGGAAGCGACCGGGATCAGGCGGTCGGGAACTTCGCCGTGAAGGCGCTGCCGACACCGACGACATCGGCGAAGCTGCGCTTGCCGGCGCCGAACTCGGTGGCCGCCATCGCCCGCTTCTTGCCGCCCACGATCTCCCACACCGTGGCGTCGCCCGCCGACTTGATCATCGTGCCGTTGGCGGGGGCCGCCTTGGTCACGGCCGTGTTCAGCCATGCGGCGGGGGCACCTTCCAGGGGGCGCTGGTCGTAGCCGAAGCCGGTGAAGTCCGCGCTGGTCAGCGGAGCGGCGACGCCACCCGCCATGACGTAGACCGAGGCGGAGGACCCGGAGGCGTCCTTGACGATGGTGCCGTTGGCGACCTGCTTGGTCACCGCGGAGCCGAGCCATCCACCGGGGACGCCCATGAGGGACAGCTTGTCGAAGCCGACGCTGGTCCACTCGGTGGCGGAGATGCCCACCGGGGTGCCACCGACCATGACGTAGCGGGAGGAGTCGGTACCCGACTGGTTCATGACGACCGTGCCGGCCTGGAGCGGCTTGGCGACGACGCCCTTGAGCCATTCGGCCGGAACGCCCATCAGGGTCTGCTCGTTGTAATCGTTGGCCGTCCACTCCGTGGCCGAGATGTGCAGCGCCGAGCCGGCGACCATGACGTAGCGGGACGGGTCGGTGCCCGACTGGTCCATCACCACGATGCCGGTCGCCACTGTGCGCTGGGCGGCAGCCTTCAGCCATGCGGTCGGAACGCCCATGTCGGCACGGGTGTTGTAGCCGCCGGCGACCCAGTCCGCACCGCCGATCTTGAGCGCGGCGTCACCGATGATCACGTACCGGTCCGCACCGCCGGCCTGGTCGTGGACCACGGTGCCCGACGGCGGGGCGCTCGACAGGGACCGGAAGGCCTGGTCGTCGATGGTGACGACCTTGCTCAGGTCGTACTTGCCGGGAGTGACGTCGGAGCCCGCCACCGCGAGACCGGCTCCCTTGATCATCACCTTGACGGACGGGCTGCTCGCCGACTTCACGAGCGTGCCTTCGGCCAGCGAGGCCGGGTTCGGGAGGGAGGGCGTCGAGCTGCCGGCCGGGGACACGTAGCCGCTGATCGTCTGACCGAAGGGCCGGTCACCCACGTGCCAGTTGGTGGTGGGGTAGGTGCTGACGTGGCCCGGGCGGCTGCCCTGGTTGCCACCGGTGATGGTGACCGTGTTCCCGGATATCGCGGTCACCAGGGCCACGTGGTCGGCGTAGTTGCTGCCGTTGTAGTTGTAGACCACCGCGTCACCGACGTGCGGCGTGCTGGAGATCGTCCCGTACTTCTTGCCGTAGTCCATGAAGCTGGCCGCACGGTCGTCCAGGCTGGCCAGACCCGTGACCCCGTTGCGGGACCAGACCCAGCCGGCGAAGTCGGCGCACCAGGCATGGGCCGTGACGCCGCCGCTGCAGCTGTTGGTCTGGTTGGGGCCGCCATCGTAACCACCGTGCGCACAGGCTCCGTTGCCGTTCTCGGCACGGGCGGTGGCGGAGATTCCGTCGGTCAGCGGCGAGGCACTGGCCGGGTTGGCGACCACCATGGTGAACGCCGTCGCCGCCAGGGCGGAGGTGGAGGCGATGCGAATGGCGATGGTCTTGATGGTGCGGGACATGGCGAAGCTCCTGATGGCGTGAAAGGAAGTGTGGTGTCGCTGCGGATTCCGCAGACGGGCCTGGTGAGGGCCGAAGAGTGGGGGCGCGCCGGCCGGGCGGTGGGACGGCTGCCCTGCAGGAGCAGCTGTCAGGCCGGTGGATGCGGCGCGCGGTGGTGCGGTCGGGCGGGTCAGGCGGTTCTGCGGTCTTGCGGTCGGGCGGTCTTACGGTCGGGCGGTCTTACGGTCGGGCGGTCTTACGGTCGGGCGGTCTTACGGTCGGGCGGTCCTGCGTCCTGCGTCCTGCGTCCTGCGGTGAAGTTCGTGGGCCGCGGCGGGGTGGCGCTGAAGGCGCTGCTCCCCCGGCGGCGGGGCCAGTTACTGCCAGCCAGTGGTGAGCTTGCCGACGGGCGCGGTCTGCCAGCCGGTGGTCGCGGTGATGCGGGTCTCGTCGGTGGTGGTGGTGGCGGTGAACTGGCCGGCCAGAACCGGGGTGATCGCGGCGAGGGCGAGAGTGGTGACCGCGGCGGCCTTGGCGAGGCGGGTGCGAAGCATGGGAGTGGTCCTTTGCGAAAGCTGGGATGAGCGGCCTTTTCCGGTCTCACGTCCCGCGGTGACGTTTCCTCCGGTGTTGCCTTCGGGGCGGTGTTCCCTTCCGGCGATCACTACTTTCGTCGCAGGTCACGGCGGGTGGAAGGGGTTTCAGCTGGACGGAACCGGACCTGGACCGTTCCGTCCAGCACGTCCGGAAGCGGCCGCCAGGAGGTGCTCGTAGTACGGCGTGACCAGAGGTGCGCCGACGCGCCCGACCGTCCAGCCCCACAGGGCCGGCACTTCCTCGAAGGCGCGGCGGCACAGCGCCTCCGTACGCCGTTCCGCCTCGTTCAGGCTGTCCGCGAGCAGATAGACGCCGAGGGTCGGATCCGGCAGGGCGTGCGGATGCGCGGAAACGTGCTCCACCGGGCCACAGGCGCCGGCACCGGCACCGGCAGCACTGGCGCCGGCAAAGGCGCGAATGAGTTCGCCTGCGTGCGGCGGGAGTTGGGTGCCGGGCTCGGGAGCGCGGAGGGCCGCGTGAACGAGGTACATGCACTCCACGATCCCGAATTCTTCACTTCGGGCATATGACTTGAACGTGGACTGTTCGGGCCATGGCCGGAAGCGGCCAAGGACCGCTTGGTCCCTCGCTGGACACCGCGTGCGATGATCTTCGGACCCTGATTCACGGGGGTACACAGGGGGGGGAACCGCTGTGCTTGCAACGCTTGGCCTCGACGCGACCGCCGAGGCCGTTTACCGCGCCATGCTCGCGCACCCGCGCGACGGAGTGCGTGCTCTTGCCGGCCGTCTCGGCGTATCCGAGGCAGACATCCGCAACAGTCTGGACCTGCTCAGCGAGCTGGCCCTGCTCCGCCCGTCCTACGAACGGGAGGGAGAGCTCCACGCCGTCCCACCCGAGGTCGGCATGGAGATCCTGATGGCCCGCCAGCAGGCGGAGCTCGCGGCCCAGCAACTGCGCATCGAGTCGTCGCGCGCGGCCGCCGCCCAGCTGATCGCGGAGTTCGCCGATCTGAGCCCGGCCGCCCCCAGCCCAGGCGTCGAGCAGCTGGTGGGCCTGGACGAGATACGGACCCGGATCACCGGGTTGGCGCACGGGGTCCGGTCCGAGCTGATGACGTTCGCACCCGGCGGGGGGCAGCGGCCGGACACTCAGGAGGCCTCGAAGGCGAACGACCTCGCACTGCTGGGCCGCGGCGTGCGGATGCGCACCCTGTACCAGGACAGCGTGCGCAACAGCCAGATCACCGTGGCCTACGCGACGTGGCTGGGCGAGCTCGGCGGGGAGGTGCGCACCGCCCCCGACCTGCCGACCCGGCTGATGATCTTCGACAGGACCACCGCCGTCATCCCGGTCAGCAGCGAAGACAGTGGGGCGGGCGCGGTGGTCCTCACCGGCCAGGGAACTCTGACGGCGCTGTGCGCACTCTTCGAGAACGTCTGGTCGGCGGCGCGGCCCCTGGGCAGCACCCCCGAGGAGCGTGACGAGGGGGGCGGGCTCAGCCCGCAGGAGACCACGGTGATCCGCCTGCTGGCGCAGGGCCTGACCGACGAGGCGATCGCCAAACGGCTCGCGGTCTCGCCGCGCACGGCCCGCCGGCTGGCCAACGGGCTGATGGAACGGCTGGGCGCCGCGAGCCGGTTCGAGTTCGGCGTCCGCGCGGTCCAGCGGGGCTGGCTCCCCGGCACGGAGTAGCGCTGAACGCGGGACGGGTGCCCGGCCCGTGGGCGCCGGGCACCCCCTCGGCCGCTCCCGTCGATGAGCACGGCTCTAAAGATGAGCACGGCTCTCAAGCTGTGGAGCCAGTGCGGCGTCCGCCTCGGCGAGGGCCGAGGCGCCCGCGCTCAGGGAGTCGTAGACGAAGTGGACGACTGCCTCCTCGATGCCGCAGTACTGCGAGATGCCGACGCGCAGGAGGCGGTCCACCGGCTCGTCCCAGCCGAGCTCCTTGAACTTCGCCTCCGGGTAGCTCACCAGCGGGATCCAGACCATCCGCTTGCCCTTCAGGAGCGGGTGGCTGCGGCCGTAGGCGAAGCCGTTGTTCCAGACCCGGTCGATCCAGCCCTTCAGGATGGCCGGGAGGCCGAACCACCAGAGCGGGAAGACCACCACGAGGATCTCGGCGGCCGCGATCCGGTCCATGTGGGCCCGGGTCTCGGCGGAGTACTCCTTGTCGGGGTCCGACCAGTCCGGTTCGTCCTCGGCGCCCATCCGGGGGTCGAAGCCCTCGGCGTGCAGGTCGAGCACGTCGACCGTGTGGCCGTCGGCCTCCAGCCGGGCCACGGCGCGGCGGGCGAGCTGGGCGGTCAGGGAATCGCCGCGGGGGTGGGCCAGGACGACCAGGGCGGCGCTCATCGGGCATCGGTGGTGAGGGCGGAGACGCTCGCGGTGGCGGTCTCCGGGGAGAGGCGGACCAGCATCTTGCCGGTGTTCGCGCCGCGCATCATGCCGAGGAAGGCCTCCGGGGCGTGCTCGATGCCCTCGACGACGGTCTCCTCCGTGCGCAGGCTGCCGTCCGCCAGCCATCCCGCGGCCCGGCCGATCCACTCCGGGAACAGGTCGAAGTGGCTGGAGACGAGCATCCCGCGCAGGGTCACCTCGCGGGCCGCGGCCTGGAAGAGGTTGTCCGGGCCCACCGCCGGAGCGGTGGCGTTGTAGCCGCTGATCGCGCCGACCATGGCGATCCGCCCGCCCTGGCGCATCGCGCCGATGGCCGCCTGGAGGTGGTCGCCGCCGACCGCGTCGAGGTAGACGTCGATACCCTCGGGGGCCGCCTCGGCGAGCTGGCCGGCCAGGTCGCCCTGGCGGTAGTCCACGGCCGCGTCGTAGCCGAAGCGGTCCAGCAGCTTCTTCGTCTTCAGCGGGCCGCCCGCCGAACCGATCACCCGGGAGGCGCCCAGGCGCCGCGCAAGCTGCCCGGCGACGCTGCCGACCGCGCCGGCGGCGGCGGAGACGAAGACGACGTCGCCCTCCTTGACCGGGGCGGTGCGGGTCAGCGCCGCGTACGCCGTCAGGCCCGTGGTGCCGAGCGGACCGAGGTACGAGGACTGCGAGGCGATCGCGGGATCCACGACGGTGGCGGCGGCCGCGTCGAGGACCGCGTACTCCCGCCAGCCGAGGAAGTGCGAGACGGTCGCCCCGACCGGCACCGCCGCGGAGCGGGAGGCGACGACCTCGCCGATCGCGCTGCCTTCGAGGGCCGCGCCGAGGGCGAAGGGCGGGATGTAGGAGGGTGCGTCGTCCATCCGGCCCCGCATGTACGGATCCACGGACATCCAGGTGTTGCGGACCAGGATCTGCCCTTGGGCGGGCTCCGGGACCTCGGTGGCGACCAGGTCGAAGTGGTGCGGGCCCGGTTCGCCCACGGGGCGGGCGGCGAGGCGGATCTCGCGGGAGAGGGGGCTCGTGGTGGCGGCGGTCGTGGTCATGGTCGTGGTCATCCGACTGTTCCTTCCGGTGTGTTGCCTGACCGCTCGGTCGCGGTCACAGGAACACCATGTCCGGGGGCGCGCACGGGCCGCGCACGAGTCACGCACGGGCGCTCGCACGCTTCCATGGTTCGTCTCCTCACACCGTTCTGACGGGCAAGAAGTAACGTTGCGGCATGCGTTTCGAGGTGCTGGGGCCACTGACCGTCCGCACGGATGACGGGACTCCCGTACCCGTTCCCGAGGCGAAGGTACGGGCCCTGCTCGCGGCCCTCCTCGTACGCGACGGCCGGCCCGTGCCGGTGGACCGGCTGATCGAGGACCTGTGGGGCGGGGCGGGCGACGCCGCCCCCGGCAACCCGGGGAACACCCTCCAGACCAAGGTCTCCCAGCTCCGCCGGACCCTCGCCAAGGCCGAGGACGGCGCACGCGCTCTCGTCGCGTACGGTCCCGCGGGCTACGCCCTGCGCGCTCCCGCGCGGGCCGTGGACGCGGACCGCTTCGCGGAGCTGACGGCCGCCGCGCGCAAGGAGGCGGAGCCGCGGGCCAGGGCGGAGCTGCTGGCGCGGGCGCTCGGGCTGTGGCAGGGGGAGGCGTACGCCGACTTCCGGGACGCCGACTTCACGCAGGCGGCGATCGCCCGGCTGGAGGAGCAGCGGATCACGGCGTACGAGGACCTGGCCGAGGCCCGCCTCGGACTCGGCGAACACCGCGAGCTCGCCGACGAGTTGGCCGGCCCCGCCGCGGCCCACCCGCTGCGCCAGCGGCTGCGCGGCAGCCAGATGCGGGCGCTGTACCGCGCCGGCCGCCAGAGCGAGGCCCTCGCCGTCTACGCGCACCTGCGCGAGCTCTTCGCCGAGGAACTCGGCATCGACCCCGGAGCGGAGCTCTCCGGTCTGTACGAAGCCATCCTGCGCCAGGACCCGGCGCTGACGGGCCCGGAGGCGGGGGCGGGCCCCGAGGCGGGGGCGGGCCCGGAGGCGGCGGCCCCGGCCTCGGCCGCGGGCCCGGCTTCGGCAGCCGGGCGCGGCCCCTCAGGGGAGGTGGCTCGGAGCGGCCGGGCGCACGCGGGCGGCGGCGGCAACCTGCCCACGCCCGTCAGCTCCCTGGTGGGCCGCGAGGAGGCCGTCGCCCGGGTGTGCGCGGCACTCGGGGCCGGGCGGCTGGTGACGCTGTGCGGGCCGGGCGGCGTCGGCAAGACCCGGCTCGCGCTCGCCGCGGCGGCGCGGCTGGAGGAGGCCCACCCCGACGGGGTGTGGTTCGTGGAACTCGCCGGCGCGCACGCCACGTCGGTCGCCGAAGCGGTGGCCGCCGCGATCGGGATGCGCGAGGACGACGCGGGCGGCGGCAGTGTCGAGGACCGGCTCGCCGAGGCGTTGCGGCGGCGCGCGGCACTCCTCGTACTCGACAACTGCGAACACCTCCTCCCGGCCGCCGCGGCCCTCACCGAACGGCTCCTGCGCCGCGCCCCCGGCCTGCGCGTCCTCGCCACCAGCCAGGAGCCGCTCGCGCTCTCGGGCGAGGTGATCGAGGCCGTCGCCCCGCTCGCGGAGGCACAGGCCGCGGAACTCTTCGCGGCCCGCGCGGCGGCCGCCGCCCCCGGCTTCGTCCTCGGCCCCGACACCGCGGAGGCCGTGGCCCTGATCTGCCGCCGGCTGGACGGGATCCCGCTCGCGCTGGAACTCGCCGCGACGCGGGTGCGGGTCCTGGGGGTGGAGGCACTGGCGGAACGCCTGCACGACCGCTTCCGCCTGCTCAACCAGGTACGCCGCGACGCCCCGGCCCGCCAGCGCACGCTGCGCGCGACGATCGACTGGAGCTGGGAGCTGCTCTCCCCGGCGGAGGCGACGGTCCTGCGCCGGCTGTCGGTGTTCGCGGGCGGATTCACCGTCGAGGCGGCCGAGGCGGTGTGCGCGGACGGTGGCGCCGCCGGGCGGACCGGCCCCGGTCCGAGTGGCTCCGGTCAAAGCGACTCCGGACAGGGCGGCCCCGGTCAGAGCGACTCCGGCCAGAGCGGTCCCGGTCAGAGCGGCCCCGGCCAGGGCATCCGCGGTGAGGACGTCCTCGATCTCGTCACGCGGCTCGTGGACTGCTCGCTCGTGGTCTCGGCGTACGGAGACTCGCGCCTGCGGCTGCTGGAGTCGGTGGCGGCGTACGGGCTGGAGCGGCTCGACGCCGCCGGGGAGACGGGCGCGACCCGGCAGCGGCACGCGGAGTACTACACCGGGTTCGCCGAGCGCGCGGCCGAGCGGCTGCACGGGCCCGAGCAGGGCGAGTGGCTGCGGCGGCTCGACCGGGAGGGCCTCAACGCCCGCGCCGCCCTGGAGCACACGGGGGCCGGGGAGTTGGGACTGCGGCTCGTCGGCGCGCAGTCCTGGTACTGGTTCCTGCGCGGCCGGATCCAGGAAGCCACCGACGCCACCGGAGCGGCGGGCGCCACGGCCCTGCACGCCGCCTTCGCACTGCTCGGCGGGGACGACAGCCACCTGGGCGGCGACTTCTCCGGCGCCGACCTCCGGGGGCAGTGGCTGCTGACCTACGCCCGGTGCGGCTTCGGTTCCGGCGTCCTGGAGGACGAACTCGCCTTTTTCCCCGATCAGTTCCGCGAAAGCGGCGACCGGTGGGGCGAAGCGGTCGCACTGCTCACCCTCTCGACGCGGGCGATGTACGACGGCGACCTCGCGGAACTGCGCCGCAACGCGGAGGCCGCCGCCGCGGTGTTCACCGAGCTCGGTGACCGCTGGGGCCAGCTGCAGACCTCCGAGCAGCTCGGCATCCTCGCCGAGGTGACCGGGGACTACGCGGCGGCGGCGCAGCTGCACGAGGACGGCGTACGGGACGCGCAGGAACTGGAGTTGTGGACGCACGCCTCCTACCGGCTGGCCCGGCAGGGCCGCATCGCGCTGCTGACCGGCGACCTGGCGCACGCGGCCGTGCTGCACGAGCAGGCCCTGCGGCTGGCGGAGGAGCAATGCCACCGCCCGGCCGAGCAGTTCGCGGCGATCGGGCTCGCCCTGGGCGCGCGGCGCGGCGGAGACCTGGACGGCGCCGAAGCCCGGCTGCGGCCGTGGCTCGACTGGAACCAGCGGCTCGGCGTGGACTCCGGAGCGGCGCTGGTCCTGGCGGAGCTGGGGTACGTCGCGGAGTTGCGGGCCGACCCGGCCGCGGCGGAGTCCCTCCACCGGGAAGGCCTCGCGGCGGCCCGCCGTTCCGGGGATCCCCGCGCGCTCGCGCTGGCCCTCGAAGGCCTGGCGGGGATACTCCCGCCCGCCCGGGCGGCCTCCCTGCTGGGCACGGCGACGGCGCTGCGCGCCTCGGTGGGCACCCCGCGCCCCCAGGCGGAACGCACCGACACCGACCGGGCGGCGGCCCGAGCCCGCGCGGCCCTGGGCCCGGAGGCCTTCGCGGCCGCCTTCGCCGCGGGCGAAGCCCTCCCGCTGCCGGAACAACTCACCCTCCTGGAAGCCCCGTAGACCGGCTCCCAGCGCCGGGAGGGCTGCTCCTGGAGCGGCGACGGCACCGTGACGCCGGCTGACGCGCTACGGATGCCGCGTCGCCCGCAGGGGCCGAACAGCCCGGCCGAGCCGCCACCCGACGGCCCGACAGCCCGCCGGGCCGACAGCCCGCGACGACCCGGGCCGACCCGCCGGCCCCGTCGGCCGCACCTGGGCCCCGCAGGGCCCCGTACGGCCCCACAGGGCCCCACAGGAGGCCCATCCGGCAAAGGAGGAGCAACAAGCCACACCCGGGCCCACAGCCGCCCCACCGGCCCGGCCGGTCCTGTCCGGGCCCCCGCCCCCGCGCCCGGCCCCGCCCCACCCCTCACGCCGGCGCCTTGATGCCCTCCAAGAACGGCTCCACCGCCGCCCGCCAAGCCGTCGGGTGGTCGTAGTGGAGGTAGTGCCCGGCGTCCGGGATCTCCGCGTACTGTCCGGCCGGCAGGACGCGGACCATTTCCTGGGCCTCGGCCCGGCCCAGCTCGCCGTCCAGGCCGCGGACGACCAGCGTCGGGCAGCGGACTTGGGCGAGCTCCTCCCAGTGCGCGTCGTGCACCCACGTCTCCCGCGCGGTCAGCATCTGCCGGCGCGAGAACAGCGGGCGCCAGCCGTCGTCGGCCTCGTGCATCACTTCCGCGAAGAACTCGCCCCGGCCCGGATCCGGGCGCTCCACCCGCGGGTCGTCCTCGCCGAACCAGCGCCGCGCGGCGTCCTGGGTGGGGAACGGCAGCGGCCAGTGCCGGAACCATTCCTCCCACTCCTGCTGCGAGGCCTCGCCCAGCGCGGACGCCCGCATGTCGCAGATGACCAGGGCCGCTACGAGATCGGGGCGGCGGGCCGCGAGCTGCCAGGCGGTGAGGGCGCCCATGGAATGGCCGATCAGCGTCACCGGCGCGAGGCCGAGCTGCTCGACGGCCGCTTCGGCGTCGGCCACGAAGGCCTCGCGCCCGTACGCGACGGAGCTGCCGGGGCCGGCGGTCGGCGGGCGCTCGCTCTGGCCGTGGCCGCGCTGGTCGAGGGCCACGACGCGGCGGGTCTCGCCGAGCCAGCGGGCGGTGCCCGTCCAGTGGAAGGCGCGGCCCATCAGGCCGTGCAGTAAGAGAGCCGCGGGCTCACCCGACGGCGACCGCTGGGGCTCCGCGGCCGCTTCGCCGAACTCCCAGGCCGCCAGGCGTACGCCGTCGGCCCCCGTCACATCGAGGCGTCGTACCACCGCAGATGCACCCCCTTCGCTCCCGGCCACAGTATCGAACCCGTATTCGAAAACGGGGTTCTCGCCGACAACACCGCTCTTTCGAGTGACCTTGCTCAAGGATTGACCGCCGCTGCCGATGGAGATCCTTTCAACAGGGAGGCGGGCCGCTCGGGGAAGACGGTCCGAAGGGATGACCTTGAGAGCTCGGGGCTCCAGGTCAAGCAGGGGAGGACCGGTCCCGGCGCCGCAAGGCGCCGGGACCATCCATACAGATCCGCACCGGCCCACACAGGCCGACACCAGTCGGATTCGCTCGCACTGACGACCCGCTCGAACGTTCGTGCGTCAGCCCGTCACATCCCCCTACCCCTCCCTCGGTCCGTCCGTCAGCGCTTCGCCACGAACACGTGGGAGGCGATCTCCGCCTCCAGCTCCGCGGCCTCGCCCCCACTGCCGACCAGCACGCCGCCGGGCGACTCGGTCACGCTGACCACCGAGCCGGGCTGAACGCCCGCCCGCCGCAGCGTGTACATCAGCTGTGCGTCCGTCTGGATCGGCTCACCGATCCGGCGGATCACGACGGTCTTGCCCTCCACGCCCGGGTCAAGCTCGGACAGGCTGACCATGCCCTCCTCCAGGAAGGGATCGGCCTCGGCCTTCTCGCCCAGCTCCTCCAGCCCCGGGATCGGGTTCCCGTACGGCGATTCGGTCGGGTGGCGCAGCAGCTCCAGCACCCGCCGCTCCACCGCCTCGCTCATCACGTGCTCCCAGCGGCAGGCCTCGGCGTGCACCTGCTCCCACTCCAGGCCGATGACGTCGACGAGCAGGCACTCGGCGAGTCGGTGCTTGCGCATCACCCGCGTCGCCAGCTTGCGCCCCTCGTCGGTCAGCTCCAGATGACGGTCGCTGGCGACGGCCACCAGGCCGTCGCGCTCCATCCGCGCCACCGTCTGGCTCACCGTCGGGCCGCTCTGGTCCAGCCTCTCGGCGATACGGGCGCGCATGGGCACCACACCTTCCTCTTCCAGTTCGAGGATGGTGCGGAGGTACATCTCCGTGGTATCGATCAGTCCGGACATTCGTGCCCCTCGGATTGCGTGCGCTGGCCCTGCCCCCAATTCTGACCCATCGCGCCGACAACCGTCCCGTGTAGGACGTCAAGGGCCGTACCGGACCGCCCCGGAACGCCCCCCGGGCACCTCCGGCCACCTCTCATTACGCCGCCCACCGGGCCTTTCGCCCCCTGGATGAAAGTTCGTATTGACACGCCCTTGGTCCAGACCGCACGGTGAGCGGCGGACACGGACGACAACCTCACCCACTCCCACCCCGGAAGGCCATCGGCGTATGAGCGAGAGCAAGCTGGCCGGTCAGTTCTTCGACGCCGCGATCGGCCTGCTGGAGCGGGTACGGGACGAGGAGTCCGCCCGCATCAACGAGGCCGGGACCGTCATCGCGGACGCCGTGGCCGCCGGGCACAAGCTCTTCGCCTTCGGCGCCGGGCACTCCTCGCTCCCCGCCCAGGACGTGGTCTACCGGGCCGGCGGGCTCGCCCTGATGAACTTCCTGGCCGTCCCCGGCACCGCCGGCATCGACGTCATGCCCGCCACCCTCGGCAGCGCCCTGGAGCGCGTCGACGGCCTCGCCGGGGCGGTCCTGGACAGCAGCCCGGCCAGTGACGGCGACGTCCTCGTGATCATCTCCCTCTCCGGGCGCAACGCGCTGCCGGTCGAGATGGCCATGAACGCCCGCGCGATCGGCCTCAAGGTCATCGGCGTCACCTCGGTCGCCTACGCGACCGGCACCAGGTCCCGCCACGTCTCCGGCACCTTCCTCAAGGACCACTGCGACATCGTCCTCGACAGCAAGATCGCGGTCGGCGACGCCGAGCTCACCCACGAAGGCATCGAAGCCCCCTTCGCCCCCGCCTCCACCGTCGTCACCAGCGCGATCATGCAGGCGGTCATGGCCGCCGCGGCCGGCGAGCTCGTCGCCCGCGGGGTCGAACCGCCGCTCCTGCGCTCGGGCAACGTGGACGGCGGCCACGAGTGGAACGGCCGCGTCATGCAGGAATACGGCGACCGCATCTTCTTCCGCCACTAAGACTTGATCCGTTATTCCTGTGGGGATGACGGATTGCAGCCGGGGCGATTCCTGGGCTGTCCGGCGTGGTCGCCCGAGGGCGGCTCATCCGGGGTCGCTCAGGGCGCTGGTCCGGCCTCTTAGCCCAGCCCTGCGTGGCCGCCGCCCCGGCTTCACCGCCCCGACAGGTCCAGGTCCGCCGCGACGCGGGCCGCCACCTCCTCCGCGTACTCCGCGTCCGCGCGCTCGAAGGCGGCCCGGGACGGCCCCCGCAGGAACGTCAGCGTCCCCAGGCTCCGTCCCCGGCTGCGCAGGACCGTGCACAGGGCGTGCGCCGCACCCTCGGGCCAGCGCCGGGCGCCCGCCCACGCCCCGTCCGCCTGCCCGCCCGGCGCGCTGGTCCGCACCGACCCGGCCCGGTCCAGCGCCTGCAGCACCGGGTGGCCGGCGTCGTAGCGCACCGGGATCGCCCCGGGCTCGGGCAGCCCCGGCAGGCCGGGCGGGGACGCCGCCCAGCGCAACAGCCGTACGCGCTCCCGCAGCGAGCCGTCCAGTACGTCCACCAGCGCGTGCTCGGCGAAGCCCGCCAGGGCGAACTCCAGCCGTACGGCCGCCGCCTCGGCCGGGTCCTCGCACTCGGCGGCGGCCCGCCCGGCCCGGTACAGCTGATGGGACCGGAACCGCAGCTGCGCCGTGTCCAGCTGCGCCTGGCGGGCCTCGGTGACGTCCTGGAACAGCAGGGCGACCCCGAGCGGTACGGGTTCCTCCGCGAGCGGCGACGCCAGGCGCAGGAACCCGCACCGCCAGCACCGCCGCCGCACGCCCTCGGGGCCCCGTACGGACACCCACAGCTCCGCCGGGGCCGGAGGCGCCCCCTCGGCCAGCACGTGCTGCAGGGCCCCCTCCAGCTCCTCCACCCCTTGCGCCAGCAGCTCCCCCAGGGGCCGCCCGAGCAGCACGGTGCGGCCGGACCCGAAGGCGCGGGCGGCGTGGGCGTTGACCACGGCCGGGCGCAGGTCCACGTCGACGAGCACGACCCCCCAGGAGGCGTCCTCCATCAGCGCCTCGCTCAAGGCGATGGAACGCTCCAGGTCGATCTGCGCGTGCACCTCGCTGAAGGCGCAGTACACCCCGGCCGGTTTCCCGTCGGCGCCCGGCACCCCCGCCGACTGGGTCCGCACGAGCAACCGCCCGCCGTCCTTGGTCAGCAGCGCGAACTCGTGCACCTGCCGCCCCTGCACGTCCTGGGCGGCCATGAGTCTGTCCTGCACGTCCTGCGCGTCGGCGGCCCGCACGGCCCACCCCGCGAACCCCTTGCGCCCCACGGCCTCGATCGCCGACCACCCGAGGATCCGCTCGGCCTCACGGTTCCAGTGGGTGATCACGCCATCGGCATCGAACGCGCACAAGGCCGCGTCCATCCCGTCCAGCAGCGCTGCGAGCAGATCGTCGGCGGTCTCATCACGTCCGAATGCAGTCACCTGGGCCCCCTGCAGGTGTTCGCGTGTGCGGCACGTCACGTCATTGAACTCGAACGTGACGCAGCACACACCCACTTCCCGCAATCATCCCGATATGTCCGTGACCCGGGGCCGCCCGTCGAACTGGTGAGGGCTGCGATACGGGGAGTATGGTCTTGTATATGGCGACCAAGAAGATCACGGTAACGATTCCCGAAGAGCTCCTTGACGAGATCCGTGCGGAAGCGGCGGAGCGAGGCCTGTCGGCGTACGTCGCCGAAGCGCTGCGGTTCAAGCGCGACCGGGACCGGCTGCGGGAACTGGTCGACTGGCTCCAGGAGGAGCACGGCCCTGTCACCGAGGAGGAGCGCGCGGCCGCGTTCGAGGATCTGGAAGCTCTCGACGCCGAGCACGAACGCCGCCGCGCCATGGCAAGGCACCAGGCCGGAGAGGCCGCGTGAAGCGGACCGGTGAGCGCGGGCAGCCACCGCCGCGCGTCTTCGTGCTCGACTGCGAAGCACTGTCCCTAGCCGTGCGCGGCGACCGAAAGATGATCGCCTTGCTGGACATCGCCGCCCGGGGTGGAGCCGAGGCGGTGACCTCTCCCATGACGCTCGTCGAGGCCTATGACGGGAGGACCACCGAACAGCGATGGGACTGGGTCCTCTCCCGGCTCAAGGTCGCCGACGTCGGAAAGGACGAAGCACGTCAGGCCCGACGACTCCTGGCGGACGCCGAGCTTCACGGCCACAAGTACGCGATCGACGCGGTGCTCGCCGTCATCGCGCGCCAGCAGAAGGGGCAGGTCACCGTCTACACCTCGGACGTGGACGATCTGGAGCGGCTGGTCCCGGACTCGATCGTCGTCAGGAAGGTATGACCCGGCGGCTCCGGACGGCCCTGGATACGTCTGCGGATTCGCCCCCGAAATTCGGTTGAGCGCGCTCTGAGGGAGTGCCTACAGTGGCGGCACACGAGAAGGGAGGTGGTTGCCGCAATGTACGGAAACCGGACGCGTGAGGTGGCTGCGGGCTAAAGCGCCCGCTGTCGCACGCACCCAGTGCGGTGCCCGGCGGGAACGCCTGGCGCCAATCCCAAGCAGTCACCCGACCCGCGAGCTCGCCGGTACGTCCGGCCGGCTTCCCCCACTGCAGGGGGGAAACCCGAGCTCGCGGGTCGTCTGCGTGTGCGGGCCCCTACGGGGTCACGGGCAGAGGCGTTCCACGCGCCATTTCTCCTCCTCCAGGACGTAGCGGAGGCGGTCGTGGAGGCGGTTTTCGTGGCCCTGCCAGAATTCCACCGCGTCGGGGACCACGCGGATGCCGCCCCACTGCGGGGGAACCGGAACCTGTTCGCCCTCGGGGTAGCGGGCTTCCAGTTCCGCGTAGCGGCGGTCCAGTTCCGCGCGGGAGGCGATCACCGTGGACTGTTCGCTGGCCCAGGCGCCCAGCTGGGAGCCGTGGGGGCGGGAGCGGAAGTACGCCGCCGTCGCGTCGCGGCCGATACGGGTCGCCGTGCCGGTGACGATGACCTGGCGGGCGATGGGGTGCCAGGGGAAGAGCAGGGAGACGAAGGGGTTGGCGGCCAGTTCGCGGCCCTTGCGGGAGTCGTAGTTCGTGAAGAAGACGAATCCGCGCTCGTCGAACTGCTTCAACAGGACCGTGCGCGAGCTGGGGCGGCCGTCCGGGGTTGCGGTGGCGACGACCATCGCGTTGGGTTCGAAGACGTTCGCTTCCGCAGCGTCGCGGAACCAGCGCGCGAACTGGCCCATCGGCTCCTCGGCGAGGCTTTCCTCGGCGACGAGCTGGGAGCGGTACTGCTTGCGCATGTCGGCAGGGTCAGGGTGCTGATCGGTCACGCGGCCATCCTGCCGCAGCGGCGCGTCCGGGACTGTGCCGTATGTCACGCTTCCCCGCGCCAAGCGGAACGTACAAAATCTTGGGGCCGGTCCGACGGTCCCGAACGGATGACCATCGGCCGTGCCGGGCATCAACGGGGATGACCGCGCCGGACCGCGAATCACGCCGGGAGCCGCGCGTGTTCGCACTATTTGAGGAGCCGCCTGATGTCCGACTTCGTACCCGGTCTCGAGGGAGTCGTCGCGTTCGAAACGGAGATCGCCGAACCCGACAAGGAGGGTGGGTCGCTCCGGTACAGGGGCGTAGACATCGAAGACCTCGTGGGCCACGTCTCCTTCGGGAACGTCTGGGGCCTGCTGGTCGACGGTGCCTTCAACCCCGGCCTGCCGGCCGCCGAGCCCTTCCCGATCCCGGTGCACTCCGGTGACATCCGGGTCGACGTGCAGTCCGCGCTCGCCATGCTCGCCCCCGTGTGGGGTCTGAAACCGCTCCTCGACATCGACGAGCAGACCGCGCGCGACGACCTGGCGCGGGCGGCCGTGATGGCGCTGTCGTACGTCGCCCAGTCCGCGCGCGGCCAGGGACGGCCGATGGTCCCGCAGAGCGAGATCGACAAGGCCGAGTCCGTGGTCGAGCGGTTCATGATCCGCTGGCGCGGCGAGCCCGACCCGCGCCACGTCAAGGCAGTCGACGCCTACTGGACCTCCGCCGCCGAGCACGGGATGAACGCCTCGACCTTCACCGCGCGCGTCATCGCCTCGACGGGTGCCGATGTCGCGGCCGCGCTGTCCGGGGCCGTCGGCGCCATGTCCGGGCCGCTGCACGGCGGGGCGCCGTCCCGCGTCCTCGGCATGATCGAGGAGATCGAGCGCACCGGCGACGCCGTGGCGTACGTGAAGAAGGCCCTGGACAAGGGCGAGCGGCTGATGGGCTTCGGCCACCGCGTCTACCGCGCCGAGGACCCGCGCGCCCGCGTGCTGCGGCGTACGGCCAAGGAGCTGGACGCCCCGCGCTACGAGGTCGCCGCCGCCCTGGAGAAGGCAGCCCTCGAGGAGCTGCACGCGCGCCGTCCCGACCGGGTGCTCGCGACGAACGTGGAGTTCTGGGCCGCGATCATGCTGGACTTCGCGGAGGTCCCGGCGCACATGTTCACCTCGATGTTCACGTGTGCCCGTACCGCCGGCTGGTCCGCGCACATCCTGGAGCAGAAGCGCACGGGCCGCCTGGTCCGCCCCTCGGCCCGCTACACCGGGCCGGGTGTGCGCAACCCGCGCGAGATCGCCGGCTACGCGGACATGGCGGAGACCGCCTGAATCCGCCCGAGACTGGCGGAGACCGCCTGAGTCCGCCTGAGTGCGCGAC
The DNA here is from genome assembly GCF_022808175.1 of Streptomyces sp. AP-93. Lineage (GTDB taxonomy): Bacteria > Actinomycetota > Actinomycetes > Streptomycetales > Streptomycetaceae > Streptomyces. The sequence goes on from NZ_JALGBX010000021.1 coordinate 155,162, forward strand.
CGCGTCGGCTGCCCCCGCACAGGGCCGCCGCTCGTGGCGGGCGCCGCATCCCCTCGGGGGTGCGGCGCCCGCCGCGTTTCCGGAGAGGTGGAGGGGGCGGTCTCAGCCCAGTTCCGAGTCCAGGATGCGGGCCCACTGGGCGACCACCCGCGCCCGGCGGGCGGTGTCGTCGGTGAGGACGTTGGCCAGGCCCAGGCCGCGGGCCATGTCGAGCAGGCCCTGCACGGTTTCCCGTACGCCCGGTACGGACTCGTCCGCGCCCAGGAGTTCCACGGCCATGCGGTGGGTCTCGCGGCCGACCCGGGCCTCCAGCTCGGCCACGCGGGGCCGCAGCTGCTCCTCGTGGGAGGCCGCGACCCACAGCTGGAGGGCTGCGCGGAACATCGGGCCGGTGTACAGGTCGATGAGCGCCCCGACCACGTCGGCGCGGGCCGCGGCGGTACCGCCGCGCGGGAACAGGTCCAGCAGTGCGGTCGAGCGCACCTCGGCCATGTACTCGACGGCCGCGGTGAACAGTTCCTCGCGGGTGCGGAAGTGGTGCTGGGCCGCCCCGCGCGAGACGCCGGCGCGCTCGGCGACCACGGCGACGGTGGATCCGGCCCAGCCCTGTTCGGCGAGGCAGGAGACGGCCGCTTCGAGGAGGTGGCGGCGGGTGACCCGGCTGCGGGCCTGCTTGGGTCCCGTCTCCGTCAGCTGAGCCATGACGGGTCCCGTCGTTCGAAGCGGGCGGTGATGCCCTCGCGGGCCTCGGCGGAGGCGAAGTGCCGGGCGGACAGCTCCGTGAGAGCTGCTCCGTCCCGCTCCAGGGCGGCCCGTACCGGGGCGGTGACCAGCCGTTTCGTCGCGGCCAGGGCCTCGGGGCCCGCCTTGAGGAGGCCTTCCAGGACGGGGGCGAGCACCTTGTCGACGTCCGCGTCGGTGGTGTGGAGGGTGAGCAGGCCGATGCGGGTGGCTTCGGCGGCGTCGAAGACCTCTGCCGTCAGGAAGTAGCGGGCCGCGGCGCGGGGGTCCAGGCGCGGGAGCAGCGGCGCCGAGATCACGGCCGGGACCACGCCGAGGTGGGTCTCGGTGAAGGCGTACGTGGACCCGTGCCCGGCGGCGGCGATGTCGCAGACGCCGAGCAGGCCGAGGCCGCCCGCGCGGACGTGGCCGGTGACGCGGGCGACGACGGGCTTGGGGAGTTCGGCGATCTCCCGGAGCAGGGCCAGGAAGTCGGCCGGGTCGCAGGGCGACTTGAGGTCGGCGCCGGCGCAGAAGGTGGTGCCGGTGTGGGTGAGGACCACGGCCCGGGTGGACGGTTCCGCCGCCGCGGTGGCGAGGGCTGCGCGGAGTTCTTGGACCAGGGTGGCGGAGAGGGCGTTGCGGTTGGCCGGGGAGTCGAGGGTGAGGGTGGCGAGGCCGGGCGTTCGCGCGGCGTGGACCAGTGGGGGCATGTCTCCTCCGGAGGGGGTGGTCGGCTCGGTCGGGATCCCCTCCGGGGAGGGTATGCGGGTCGCCTGCGGCGGGCTCCGGTGGGCTGCGGGTGGGTGGCCCTGCGGGGCGGAGTCCCCGCTGCGACCCTTGCCGCTGCGCGCGGCGAAGTTCCCCGACCCGCCCTTCCACCGTTCCCCGGGCGCTGCCCGGACCCCCTGGGGCTCCGCCCCAGACCCCGCGCCTCAAACGCCGGCGAGGCTGGATATGGCTGACACCGGCGAAAATCCAGCCCCTCCGGCGTTTGAGGAGCGGGGTCCGGGGCGGAGCCCCGGGGAACGGAGGAAGGGCGGGTAGGGGACTCCCCGCCCCGCGCAGCGGCAACGGCACCGGAGTTCGGTCAGTAGGACTTGGGGAGGCCCAGGGTCTGGTGGGAGATGAAGTTGAGGATCATCTCGCGGCTGACCGGGGCGATCCGGGCCACTCGGGAGGCGACGATCAGCGCGGCCAGGCCGTATTCGCGGGTGAGGCCGTTGCCGCCCAGGGTGTGGACGGACTGGTCCACCGCCCGGACGCAGGCCTCCCCCGCTGCGTACTTCGCCATGTTCGCGGCCTCGCCCGCCCCCATGTCGTCGCCGGCGTCGTAGAGGTGGGCCGCCTTCTGCATCATCAGGCGGGCCAGTTCGAGGTCAATGTGGGCGGCCGCCAGGGGGTGCGCGATGGCCTGGTGCGCGCCGATGGGGGCCTTCCAGACCTGGCGGGTCTTCGCGTAGTCGACGGCCCGGGCGAGGGCATAGCGGCCCATGCCGATGGCGAAGGCTGCGGTCATGACGCGCTCGGGGTTGAGGCCCGCGAAGAGCTGGAGCAGGCCCGCGTCCTCGTCGCCGACCAGGGCGGAGGAGGGGAGGCGTACGTCTTCGAGGACCAGCTCGAACTGCTTCTCCGCAGCCTGGAGTTCCATGTCGATGGGCGTGTAGGCGAAGCCGGGGGTTTCGCGGGGGACGATGAAGAGACAGGGTTTGAGGCTGCCCGTCCGGGCGTCTTCCGTGCGGCCCACGATGAGGGTGGCGTCGGCGATGTCCACGCCGGAGATGAAGACCTTGCGGCCGGTGAGGATCCAGTCGTCGCCGTCGCGGCGGGCGGTGGTGGTGATGCGGTGGGAGTTGGAGCCGGCGTCGGGTTCGGTGATGCCGAAGGCCATGGTGCGGGTGCCGTCGGCGAGGCCGGGGAGCCAGGCCTGCTTTTGGGCCTCGGTGCCGAAGCGGGCGATGACCGTGCCGCAGATGGCGGGCGAGACCACCATCATGAGGAGCGGGCAGCCCGCTGCGCCGAGTTCTTCGAGGACGATGGACAGTTCGGCGATGCCGCCGCCTCCGCCGCCGTACTCCTCGGGGAGGTTGACCCCGAGGTAGCCGAGTTTGGCCGCGTCCGCCCACAGCTCGTCGGGGTGGCCGCCCTCCCGGGCGGTGCGGGCGAGGTACTCGCGGCCGTACTTGCGGCCGAGGGCGGCGACCGCCGCGCGCAGGGCCTGGTGTTCTTCGGTTTCGAGGGTCGTGGTGCCGGGGGTGGAGCTCATGCTTCCTCCTGGACTACGGCGAGCAGGGCGCCGAATTCGACCTGTTGGCCGGTGACGGCGTGGAGCGCGGTGAGCGTGCCGGAGGCGGGCGCGAGGATGCGGTGCTCCATCTTCATGGCCTCCAGCCAGAGCAGGGGCTGCCCGGCGGTGACGGGGCTGCCGGGGGCGAGGCCCTCGGCGACGCGGACGACGGTGCCGGGCATGGGGGCGAGCAGGGAGCCCGGTTCGGTGCGGTCCTGCGGGTCCGCGAAGCGGGGGATGGGGGTCAGGGATTGGGAGCCGAGCACGGAGTCCACGTACGTCGTGTTCGATTTTTGTTTCACGTGGAACAGCCGCCGGACGCCGTCCACTTCGAGGGTCACCAGGTGGCGCGTGGCGGACAGGATGCGCACGCCGGGGTGGTCGAGGAGTTCCGGGGGGCCGCTGCGGGACGGGTGGTAGCGGACTTCGTGCTCGGTCCCGGCGGCCGTGTAGCGGCGGCTCTGCGGCTGGGAGCGGAGGTTGCGCCAGCCGCCGAGGCGCGTGGCGAGCCGGGCGTCCGGGTCGGGGGCGGCCTCGGCCAGGGCGGCGGCGAGCGCGCTGAGCACGGGGGCCGGGTCGTCCGCGGCGGCCTCGGTGAGGGCGGGCAGGTGGCGCTCGTAGAAGCCCGTGTCGAGCCGTGCGGCCGCGAACTCCGGGTGTCGCAGGGAGCCTACGAGGAGCTCGCGGTTGGTGGTCAGTCCGTGGATCCGGGCTCCGGCGAGGGCGTGCGCCAGGGCACGGACCGCCTCGGCGCGGGTCGGGGCATGGGCGACGACCTTGGCGAGCATGGGGTCGTAGTGGATGGAGACGGTGTCCCCGTCGGTGAAACCGGTGTCCACGCGGACCTCGCCGGGCACGGCGAGGGTGTGCAGGGTCCCGGTCTGCGGACGCCAGTCCTGGGCCGGGTCCTCGGCGTAGAGCCGGGCCTCGACGGCGTGTCCGGCGGGCGTGGGCGGGTGCAGCGGGAGGGCGGCGCCCTCGGCGATCCGCAGTTGCAGCGCGACGAGGTCGATCCCGAAGACCGCTTCGGTGACGGGGTGTTCCACCTGGAGGCGGGTGTTCATCTCCAGGAAGTACGGGCGGCCGTCGGCGGTGACGAGGAACTCCACCGTGCCCGCGCCCTCGTACGAAACCGCGCGGGCGGCGGCCACGGCGGCCTCGTGCAGGGTGGCGCGCAGGGCCTCGGGCAGGCCGGGCGCCGGGGCTTCCTCGATGACCTTCTGGTGGCGCCGCTGGAGGGAGCAGTCGCGGGTACCGAGCGCCCAGACGGTGCCGTGGGAGTCGGCGAGGATCTGCACCTCGACGTGGCGGCCGCGCTCCACGTAGGGCTCGGCGAAGACCTCTCCGTCACCGAAGGCGGACTGGGCCTCGGCGGAGGCGGCTTCGAGGGATTCCTTGAGACAGTCGAGGTCCCGGACCACCCGCATCCCGCGGCCGCCGCCGCCCGCCGCGGCCTTGAGGAGCAGCGGGAGGTCGGCGGTGGTGGCCGCGTGCGGGTCGACGGGGTCGAGCAGCGGGACCCCGGCGGCGCGCATCAGGTCCTTGGCCCGGGTCTTGGAGGCCATGGCCTCCATGGCCTCGGGCGGCGGGCCGACCCAGGTGAGACCGGCGGCGCTGACGGCGCGGGCGAAGTCGGCGTTCTCGGAGAGGAATCCGTAGCCGGGGTGGACGGCGTCGGCGCCCGCCGCGAGGGCGGCCGCGATGACCAGGTCGCCGCGCAGGTAGGTGTCGGAGGGGGCCGCGCCGGGCAGCCGTACGGCCGCGTCGGCCGTGCGGACGTGCAGGGCGTCCGCGTCGGGGTCGGAGTGGACGGCGACGGTGGCCAGGCCCAGCGCACGGGCCGTGCGGAAGACGCGTACCGCGATCTCGCCGCGGTTGGCGACGAGGAGGGAGGTCAGGTTTGTGGGCGAGGTCATGGCCGGGTCCATGGCCGCGCTCATGGGCGAGGTCATGGGCGCGGTCGTCGTCGGGTTCGCGTGCGGGTTCATGTGCGGGCTCACATCCGGAAGACGCCGAAGCCGCCACGGGCGCCCTCGACGGGGGCGTTGTGGACGGCCGACAGGCAGAGGCCGAGGACGGTGCGGGTGTCGCGGGGGTCGATGACCCCGTCGTCGTACAGCCGTCCGGACAGGAACATCGGCAGGGACTCGGACTCGATCTGCGCCTCCACGAAGGCGCGCATGCCGGCGTCGGCCTCTTCGTCGTAGGGCTGTCCCTTCGCGGCCGCGGACTGGCGGGAGACGATCGAGAGCACTCCGGCGAGCTGGGCGGGGCCCATGACCGCGGACTTGGCGCTGGGCCAGGCGAAGAGGAAGCGGGGCTCGTAGGCGCGGCCGCACATGCCGTAGTGGCCGGCTCCGTAGCTGGCTCCGATGAGGACGGAGAGGTGGGGGACCTTCGAGTTCGAGACCGCGTTGATCATCATCGAGCCGTGCTTGATGATGCCGCCCTGCTCGTACTCCTTGCCGACCATGTAGCCGGTGGTGTTGTGGAGGAACAGGAGCGGGATGTCGCGCTGGTTGGCGAGCTGGATGAACTGGGCCGCCTTCTGCGATTCCGCGCTGAACAGCACTCCTTGGGCGTTGGCGAGGATGCCGACCGGGTAGCCGTGGAGGCTCGCCCAGCCGGTGACCAGGCTGGTGCCGTAGAGGGGCTTGAACTCGTCGAAGTCGGAGGCGTCGACGATGCGGGCGATGACCTCACGGGGGTCGAAGGGGGTTTTGAGGTCGGCGGGGACGATCCCGAGGAGTTCCTCCGGGTCGTGGAGGGGTTCTTCGGCGCGCGGCGGATCGGGCTGGGCCTTGCGGTGGTTGAGGCGGGCGACGACGCGGCGGGCCTGGCGGATGGCGTCGTGCTCGTCGAGGGCGTAGTAGTCGGCGAGGCCCGAGGTCCGGGCGTGCATGTCGGCTCCGCCGAGGGACTCGTCGTCGCTCTCCTCGCCGGTGGCCATCTTGACGAGCGGCGGACCGCCCAGGAACACCTTGGAGCGGTCCTTGATCATGATGGTGTGGTCGGACATGCCGGGGATGTACGCGCCTCCGGCGGTGGAGTTGCCGAAGACGACGGCGATGGTGGGGACGCCGTCGGCCGAGAGCCGGGTGAGGTCGCGGAAGATGGCGCCGCCCGGGATGAAGATCTCCTTCTGGGAGGGGAGATCGGCACCTCCGGACTCGACGAGGCTGATGCAGGGGAGCCGGTTCTGGCGGGCGATCTCGTTGGCCCGCAGGGCCTTCCTGAGCGTCCAGGGGTTGGAGGCGCCGCCCCGGACGGTGGGGTCGTTGGCGGTGACCAGGCATTCGACGCCCTCGACGGTGCCGATGCCGGTGACCATGGAGGCGCCGACCGGGTAGTCGCTGCCCCAGGCGGCGAGCGGGGACAGCTCCAGGAACGGGGTGTCCGGGTCGAGGAGCAGCTCGACGCGCTCACGGGCGAGGAGCTTGCCGCGGGTCTTGTGGCGGGCGGTGTACTTCTCGCCGCCGCCGGCGAGGGCGGTGGCGTGCACGGCATCGAGCTCGGCGAGGCGTTCCAGGGTGGCGGTACGGGCCTGCGCGTGCTCAGGGGCGAGCGGGTCGACGGCGCTCTTGAGGCGGGTCACGGGGTCCCCTCCGGGGTGGTGGTGGGCACGGGGATCTCCGCGGGCGGACCCGGCAGGGTTAGGGGAGTCCCCGCGAGTGGTCCCGGCAGGGGTACGGGAGTCTCCGCGGGCGGTCCCGGCAGGGGTGCAGGAGTCCCCGCGGGCGGCCCCGGCAGGGCTACGGGAGTCCCAGCGGGCGGCCCCGGCAGGGGTGCGGGAGTCTCCGCGGGCGGTTGCAGCAGGGCTTCGGGGATGTCCACGTGGCGGGAGCGGAGCCATTCGCCCAGGGCCTTGGCCTGGGGGTCGAAGCGGTGGCCGGAGGCCACGCCGTCGCCGAGGATCCGGGTGATGGTGAAGTTGAGGGAGCGGAGGTTGGGGAGTGCGTGGCGGGTCACTTCCAGTGGGGCTGTTTCGGGGAGCAGGGCCTTGAAGGTGGCGACGGTGAGGGTGCGGTGGAGCCATTCCCAGGCGGGGTCGCTCTCGGCCCACAGCCCGACGTTGGCGTCGCCGCCCTTGTCGCCGCTGCGGGCTCCGATGATGGTGCCCAGCGGGACCCTGCGGGTGGGGGCGGTGGGCACCGTCGGCGGCGCCGCCGGCCCGGGGGCGGCCGGAGCCTGCGGCCCGGGAGTGGCCAGGGCCTGCGGCTCGGGAGTGGCCAGGGCCTGCGGCTCGGGAGTGGCCAGGGCCTGCGGCTCGGGAGTGGCCAGGGCCTGCGGCTCGGGGGTGGTGGGCCCTGCGGGGCTTTCCCTCACCCCGCCCCTTCCCGAAACCGGGGCTGCGCCCCGGACCCCTTCGGGGGCTCCGCCCCCGGACCCCCGCTCCTCAAACGCCGGAGGGGCTGGATATGCCGCCGCTGGATTTGCCGTCACTCGGGTGCCGTCCGCTAGGACTGCCGTGTGGGGGACCTCCCGGGCGGGGACGGTGGTCGCGTCGAAGACTCCGTACGGCTGGGCCGGGGACGGCGGGGCCGTGACGTGGAAGCCCGGGTAGCTGGCCAGGGCCAGTTCGATGGCCGCCGAGGTCAGGGCGCGGCCCACCCGGTCGGGGGACGGGTCCCGGACGACCAGGCGGAGCAGCGCGCTCGCGGTCTCCTCCGTCTCCGCGTCCTCGTGGTCCGTGCGGGACAGCGTCCACACGGTGGAGGCCACCGGGGACAGGAGCGGGGCCAACTGCTCCCGCACCAGGGCCGCCTTCGCGTCGATGTCCAGGCCCGTCAGGACGAAGACGACCTCGTTGCGCCAGCCGCCGATGCGGGTCAATCCCACCTTGAGGGTGGCGGGCGGGGCTTCCCCGCGGGTGCCCGAGATCGCCACGCGGTCCGGGCCGGCCTGTGTCAGCCGGACCGTGTCCAGGCGGGCCGTCACGTCGGGGCCGAGGTAGCGGACTCCCTGGGTTTCGTAGAGGAGTTGCGCCGTGACCGTGCCGACGGAGACGACTCCGCCCGTGCCCGCGTGCTTCGTGATGACCGACGAGCCGTCCTGCGCGATCTCCGCCAGCGGGAACCCCGGCCGGGACACGTCGTGCCGGGTGAAGAAGGCGTAGTTGCCGCCGGTGGCCTGGGTGCCGCACTCCAGTACGTGGCCCGCCACCACCGCCCCCGCCAGCCGGTCGTGGTCGTCCGGAGCCCAGTCGAACCACCATGCCGCGGGCCCGCTCACCAGCGCCGCGTCGGTGACCCGGCCGGTCACCACGACGTCCGCGCCCGCCCGCAGGCAGGCCGTGATCCCGGCGCCGCCCAGGTAGGCGTTCGCGGTGAGCGCGCCCTCCCCCGACGGCAGCAGCGGGTACGGCATCAGGTCGTCGCCCTCCACGTGCGCGACCGCGACGGGGACGGACAGCTTCGCGGCCAGCGCGCGGACCGCTCCGGCGAGTCCCGCCGGGTTCAGGCCGCCCGCGTTCACGACGATCCGTACGCCCCGCTCGTGGGCGAGGCCGAGGCACTCCTCCAACTGGCGCAGGAAGGTTTTGGCGTAGCCGAGTTCCGGGTTCTTCAGGCGGTCGCGGCCCAGGATCAGCATGGTCAGCTCGGCCAGGTAATCCCCGGTCAGTACGTCGAGGGGGCCGTCCGTCAGCATCTCGCGCAGGGCGTCGAAGCGGTCTCCGTAGAAGCCCGACGCGTTGCCGATCAGCAGGGGGCGCCGGGTCACCGGGAGGCCCCCGGCGCGCGCCCCGGGCCCGCCGGGCCGGCGAAGGCCTGGGCGATGTCGAGCCAGCGGTCGGCGTCGGGGCCGGACGCCGTCAGGGCCAAGTCGGCGCGGTGGGCGCGCTGGGTCACCAGCAGGCAGAAGTCGAGCGCCGGGCCGGTGACCCGCTGCGGCGCGTCCTCGGGGCCGTACGTCCACACCTCGGCGCGGGCTCCCGGAGCCGTCAGCTCCACCCGGAACTCCCCCGCCGGCGCGGGCAGTCCCCGTACCGCGTACGCGTAGTCGCGCGCCCGCACCCCGATCCGCGCCACGTGCCGCAGCCGGGCCGTCGGTACGCGGCGCACCCCGAGCGCGTCGGCCACGTCCTGGCCGTGTGCCCAGGTCTCCATCAGGCGGGCGCTCGCCATCGACGCGGCCTTCATCGGCGGCCCGTACCAGGGGAACTTGGCGTCGGGCGAGGCCGCGGCGAGGGCCTCGTCGAGTGCGGCCCGGCCGCCCCGCCACCGGGCGAGCAGCTCGGCGGGAGCCAGCGCGGCCCCCTCCTCGGCGCCCGCGTCGACGAAGGAGTCGGGGGCCTTCAGGGCCTCCTCGACGAGCCCCGCGAAGGCAGCGGCGTCGGTGAGGGCGAGCAGCGCGGCCCGGTCGGTCCAGTGCAGGTGGGCGATCTGGTGGGCGAGGCTCCATCCGGGCGCGGGCGTGGGCTTCGCCCAGTCGGAGGCGGGCAACTCCCCGACCAGAGAGTCGAGTTCCCGCCCCTCCTCGCGGAGATCGGCGAAGACGGCGAAGACGTTCTCGACAGCGGACGGATCGGGCACGGGTGCGCTCCCCTTCTCGGCGTGAGGGGAAGCGTGGCAGCCGCCACGAAAACAATCAAGCGTGCTTGCATTATTTTTGGCGGACGCGAACGGGGGTGGCAGGCCGGGGACTTGGGGCGACCACTCGCCGAGCGGAGGGGGCTTGCACGGACGTGGGCCCGCGGCGAGGATCCACGTCATGGCCGAGCGCAAGGACAGCGACGTGGGCAGCGACGCGGGTAGAGACGCGGGCGGGGGCGTGGGTAAACACGTGGGCAGGGACGCGGACAGGGGCGTGGGTAGGGACGCGGACAGGGGCGTGGGCAGGGAAGCGGGCAGGGGCGTGGGCAGGGAAGCGGGCAGCGACGTGGGCGTGCTCGCGGGCGCCGTCACAGGCGTGATGTTCGACTTCTCCGGCACCCTCTTCCGCGTCGAGCCCACCGAGGATTGGCTGCGCGCGATCGTCGCGGACGCCGGAATCGACCTGCCCGAAGCCGAACTCATCGCCTGCGCCGCCCTGCTGGAAGAGGCGGGCGCCCTTCCCGGCGGCGCGTCGCCGCGACGGCTGCCGGCCCGGCTGGAGCCGCTGTGGCGGGAGCGGGACCTGAGCCCCGCGCAGCACCGGGCCGCCTATACCGCCCTCGCTCGGGAGGTGCCGCTGCCCTCCGCGGAGCTGGCCGACGCCCTCTACGAGCGGCACCGGGTCCCCGCGGCCTGGCGGCCCTACCCCGACACCGCGGCCACGCTCGCCGCCCTGCGTGAACGGGGCGTCCCCGTCGCCGTCGTCAGCAACATCGGCTGGGACCTGCGGCCCGTCTTCCGCGCCCACGGGGTCGACCGGTTCGTCGATGCGTACGTGCTCTCCTTCGAACACGGGGTCCAGAAGCCCGACCCCCGCCTGTTCCGGATCGCCTGCGAAGCCCTCGGGGCGGCGCCCGCGGACGTGCTCATGGTCGGCGACGACGCCGTCGCGGATGCGGGGGCCGCGGCGCTGGGCTGCCCGGTCCGACTGGTCGAGCACCTGCCGTCGCGCAGCGGCCGGACGGACTGAGCTCGGCCCTCGGGCCGCTCGGGCTCCTCTGACACGCAGCCGGGCGCAGAAGGAATCAAGCGAGGGCGCCGGCCGCCCGGCGGCTGAGGTCCATCGTCCAGTTGTGGACCCAGGTCTCGGCCCCGTCGGCCGAGAAGAACTGCTCCCAGCGCGGGGAGTCCGTCTCCGTCCGCGACCACACGAACCGCACCAGGACGGCCTTGCCGTCATGGGTGTCCTCGCCCTCGAAGACGCCCGTCCCCGTGGCCGGGTCGAACCGTCCGGTGACGGGAGGGAACAGCGTTCCGGTCCGGCGGCTGACCCAGTTCAGGGTCCACCGCTCGTGCTCGGGCTCGTAGAGCCGCAGGGTCAGCCCCGCGAATCCCTTCGTCGGGAACTCGATCTCGTCGAAGCTCGCGGCGCCGTCGAAGTGGCGGGTGACGCGGGACACCGCCGGAAACGCCTCCCAGCCGCTGTCCGCGTCCAGGAAGTCGGCGAGCCACCGGTTGGACACGTCCCAGGTGCCGACGAGGAAGTCGAAGTCGTTCATGTGCGGTCTCCCCAACAACTGTTCTCTGCTGTTCTCTGCTGTTCTGCGCTGTTCTGCGCTGATGGGGGAACCGTAGGAGGACTTCACTGACACCATGTGTCAGTGAAGTCCCAGTGAAGTCCAGCCGGCTGCTCTCGATCCTGCTCCTGCTCCAGACCCGCGGCCGGATGACCGCCGCCGAGCTCGCCGAGGAGCTGGAGGTGTCGGTCCGTACGGTCTACCGCGACGCGGAGGCCCTGGCCGCCGCCGGTGTCCCGCTGTACGGCGACGCCGGGCACAGCGGCGGCTACCAGCTCCTCGACGGTTACCGCACCCGCCTCACCGGGCTGGCCCCGGGCGAGGCGGAGGCCCTCTTCCTCACCTCGATGCCGGGACCGGCCGCGGAACTCGGCCTCGGCCGCGCCCTGTCCACCGCCCAGCTGAAGCTGCGCGCCGCCCTGCCCGCGGAGCTGCGTGCGCAGGCCGACCGGATGCGGCTGCGGTTCCACCTGGACGCGCCGGGCTGGTACGCGGAGCACGAGGAGACCCCGCACCTGGGGCGGATCGCCGACGCGGTGTGGCGGGGGCGGGTCGTCGAGGTCCGGTACCGGCGCTGGAAGGAACCCCACGAGGTGGACCGGCGACTGGCCCCGTACGGGCTGGTCCTGAAGGCGGGGCGCTGGTACCTGGTCGCGGGCACGACGGAGGCGGAGGCGAAGGCGAAGGGCGCGGAGGGCGCAGAGGCGGAGCGCGCGGAGGGCACGGGGGGCGCGGAGGGAACGGAGGGCGCAGAGGGAACGCCGAGCCCCCCGCGCACCTACCGGGTGGACCAGATCCTGGCCGTACGGGAGACCGGCGCGCATTGCGCGCTCCCCGCCGGCTTCGAGCTGGCGGCCCACTGGCGGCGCAGCCAGGCGGAGTTCCACGAGCGGCTGTACCCGGAGGAGGCGGAGGTACGGGTCTCCGCGCGCGCGGCCTCCCGGCTGACCGGTGTCCAGGCCAGGGCCCTGGCCGCCACCGGGACCCCGGACCCCGGACTGCCCGGGTGGACCCGGGCGGTGCTGCCGATCGAGTCGCAGGACCACGCGGAGGCGCAGTTCCTGGGGCTCGGTGCGGAGGCGGAGGTACTCGCCCCGGCGGCTCTGCGCCGGCGCATCGGCGCGGCCGCCGCCGCCACGGCGGCCCGCTACGGGACGGCGGGGGATGCGGGCTCGGGCTCGCGCTCGGGCTCGGACCAGCAGGGTTGAGAACGGGCCACGGACAGCTGGCCACGGACCCTTCGTGCGGGGTCTTCCCTCCGGTGCGGGGCGGCTGGGATGCTCCCCGCATGACGACTCGTCGGATGTACTTCGCGACCGCCGCCCTGAGCGCCCTCGCGCTGGGTGTGGCCGTGGCCGGCGGCTGGGGCCAGGACTTCCCGGACGGGGACTCCACCGACTCGGGCTCCGGCTTCTCGCTCTCCGCCTGGGTCGCGGACCGGGTGTCCGGGTCGACCCACGTCGAGGCGAACGTCCAGCACGCGGACGTGACGCCCCGGCCGGCCGGCGACGTCATCCGGAACTGACCGGAGCGGAACCGACCGGGCCGGACCGGCTTGGCCTGAACTCACCCCACCCCACCCCTCCAGACCCCTCAAACCTCCCTGGAACAACGGGAGTCGGTATAGCGTCATCGCCGACCACGACGGCACGAGGTACGCGGTACGAGGTACCGGGCACGGGGGCTGGAGCGACATGAGTGTCGACGTTCGCTATCGGGTGGAACGGATCGCGCTGGCCCTGATGTCCATATCGGGCGTCGTGGTCCTGATCGCGGACCTCTTCGGGTGGCTCGACGCACTCGCTCCCGGCGGTGCGCTTCCCAAGGTGACCCTGCTCATCCTGAGCACGGTCACCGTGTTCCTGCTCCTGGAGATCGACCGCCTGCGCAAGCTCGACGTGGTCCAGGACCAGGTCACCGCGCTGAGCGCGACCTTCAGCGACCGGATCACCGGCCTGGACGAGACGGTCGAGGCGCAGGTCACCCGCCTCGACGACACCCTCAGGACGCAGGTCGCCCGGCTCGACAGCAGCTTTCAGGCGCAGCTCGCCAAGCTGGACATCGACACCGTCGCGCAGCAGCTCAAGCAGGAGAACTACCTCGGCGTGATCCGGGTGCACGCGGAGTTCCCCGACGTGGAGTTCAACGCGTTCGTGGAGGGCGCCACCCAGGAGGTGGCCATCCTGCAGACCTTCATCCCCAACCTGGTTCACCTCCAGCCCTCGCTGGAGAAGGCGCTGGTGGACCACGGTGTCCCGGTGCGCATCATGCTCCTGTACCCGTCCTCCCCCGTGGCGGGACTGCGCGACGAGGCACTGCGTTCCGTACGCGACCCCGCCCTCGCGCTCGACGTGAAGGCCCGGGTGGAGATGTGTCTGGCCGGCCTCGCGGAGCTGCACAGGGCGGTCGGGCCGACGGGACGGGCCCTGCTCAGGGTGCGGGTGTACAACTCCCTGCCGTCCATCGCCGTACACAAGGCCGACGAGCACTTTCTGGTCAGTTCGTTCCTGCACGGCCAGCTGGCCGTGGACTCCGCCCAGACCGAGATCGACGGCGGTGACACCACGATGGGACGGCAGGTCCAGAAGGAGCTGAACACGCTGTGGGAGATCGGCCGCGACGTGGCGCTCCCCGACTGGCGCGAGTCGCTCAGGAACATCAGCTGGTGATCCCGACCCGAGAGCCAGACCCAAAAGCCATACCCAGACCCAGATCCAGACCCAGATTCAGATCCAGATCCACTGAAAGGTACGGCCATGCACGACGTGGGCACTCCGGGCCGGCAGGACGGGCTGCACGAGCTGGACGGCTTCGAGAACGGGCTGATCGAACGCTTCGAGAAGCATCCGGTCCTTGCGAACATCACCCGGCTGCCCGACGAGGACTTCACCGCGCTCCTGCTCCAGCGGCGCTTCGTATCACTCGCCTTCACCCCGTCCTACGACCTGGCTATCGACCTGCTGCGCGATGAGGAGGGGCTGCGGATCGCCCGGATCATCCTGCGCGAGGAGTACCCGGGGGCCACGGGGCACGCGCCCTCGCACCGCGAGGACATGACGGAGGACCTGCGCCGGCTCGGAGTGTCCAGGGAGGCCCTGGTGGCGTCGAGGCCCACGGCCGCGACGAAGCGCGCCATCACCGGCACCCTCGCACTGATCGCGGACGCGGGCGGTCACGCCGACGCCGATCTGCGGCTGCTGACCTTCCTCCGCTTCTGGGGCGAGGTGCTGGTCTCCGTCGAGTACGGGCGGCTGTGGGAACGGATGGGCCCGCTGTTCACGAGCGAGGGCGGCGGCCGCAACCATTCGCGCTTCTACTACCCGCACCTGGTCCACGACGCGAAGACGCACTCGCTCGCGACGGTGTCCATGCTGTCCGACACCCACTCCGACCGGCTGGCCGCGCGGGTGACCGAGCTCCTCGGCCGGGCTGAGGGGTCAGCCGGGGCGGCCGCCTTCAGGGAGATCGAGGAGGGGGCACTGCAGCTCAAGACCGGCTTCTACGATCAGTTCCGCTGACGGCTCCGTCGACTGCTCTTCAGGCTGCTCTTCGGACTGCTCTGCAGACGGGTCTGCGAGCGGACCGCGCCCATGCTCGCCACGATGACCAGCGCGATCGCCGCCGCGTCGAGCGCCGACAGCGCCTGGTTCAGGATCAGGAAGCCGGCCGTCGCGGCGATCGCGGGCTCCAGGCTCATCAGGATCGCGAAGGTCGGCGCCGGGAGCCGGCGCAGGGCGAGCAGTTCCAGCGTGTAGGGCAGGACCGAGGACAGCAGCGCCACGCCGAGGCCCAGGAGCAGGGTGCTGGGGCGCAGCAGGGCCGAGCCGGCCTCGATCACGCCGAGCGGCAGGGACAGTACGGCGGCCACGGCCATCGCCAGCGCCAGCCCGTCCGCCTGCGGGAACCGGCGGCCGGTCCGCGCGCTGAACACGATGTACGCCGCCCACATGCCGCCCGCCGCGAGGGCGAAGGCCACGCCCAGCGGGTCGAGCCCGCCGAGGCCGCCTCCGCCGTGAGTGGACAGCAGGACCACTCCGGCCAGCGCCAGCCCGGCCCACAGCAGGTTCAGCAGGCGGCGGGAGACCACGACGGAGAGCACCAGCGGACCCAGCACCTCCAGGGTGACGGCGGGGCCGAGGGGGATGCGGTCGATGGCCTGGTAGATGAAACCGTTCATGCCGGCCATGGCCACGCCGAACCACACCACGGTCGACCAGTCGGAGCGGGAGTACCCGCGCACCTTGGGCCGGCAGACGAGCAGCAGCACCACCGCGGCCGCGGCGAGCCGCAGCGTGACCACGCCGGCCGCGCCCGCCCGCGGCATGAGCATCACCGCGAGGGCGGCGCCGAACTGCACCGAGACGCCCGCCGTGACCACCAGGGCGACGGGGCCGAAGCGGGCCCGGAAGGAGCCGTCTGCGGGGGCGGTTGCCGTTGCCGTTGGCGTTGCCGTCGCTCGCGCGGGCTCGGTGGTCGTGGGGGTGCTCGTGGGGCAGGAAGGTGCGGGCATTTATCCAGATTAGGGGGTGGGTAAGGACCATGCGTCCGTGTTTTGCCTTACATCTGGTGTACGTCCGGTTCCGGCGGCGTCGCCTGCAAGCCCTCCGCCAGGGCCTCCGCCAGGTGGCGGGCCCGGCCGCCGGCCAGCTGCGCGATCTGGGTCCGGCAGGAGAACCCGTCCGCCAGCACCTCCGTACCCGGCGCGGCCGCCCGCAGCGACGGCAGGAGCTGTTCCTCGGCGCAGGCCACGGAGACCTCGTGGTGGCCGGGCTCGAAGCCGAAGTTGCCCGCGAGGCCGCAGCAGCCGCCGCTGAGCTCCCCCCTCAGCCCGGCGCGCTCGCGAAGCCGGCGGTCGGCGGCGTCGCCGAGGACGGCGTGCTGGTGGCAGTGGGTCTGGCCGGCGACCGGCCGGTCGAGGCGGGGCGGCTGCCAGTGCGGGGCGTACTCCTCCAGGGTCTCGGCGAAGGTTCGGACGGCCGCTGCGAGACGGGGTGCGCGGGGGTCCTCCGGGAGGAGGGCGGGCAGATCGGTGCGGAGCGCTGCCGCGCAGCTCGGTTCGAGGACGGTGACGGGACCCGGCGGGTCGCCTGCGGCGTCCATCGCGTCCAGGGTGCGGCGCAGGACCCTGCGGGCGGCGTCCAGGCGGCCGGTGGAGATGTAGGTCAGCCCGCAGCAGACGCGGCCCGTCGGGACGGTCGTCTCCAGGCCGGCGGCCCGCAGGACCCGGACTGCGGCGTGGCCGGCCTCGGGCGCGAGGTACTCCGTGAACGTGTCCGGCCACACCGTCACGACCGGAGCCGTCCCGAGCGCGGCCCCCGGCGCGGGCGTGCCCTGCGGGCGGCTGTCCCCGCCCCGCCCTTCCCCCGTTCCCCGGGGCTGCGCCCCGGCCCCCCTGGGGCTCCGCCCCAGACCCCGCGCCTCAAACGCCGGCGGGGCTGGATCTGGCCGACGTCGGCCCGTACGCGCGCCTCCCGACGGGCCCGATTGCCCGGAGGGCAATTCCACCCCCGTCGGCAAACCCGCCCCCTCCGCCAAACCCGGGCCCGTCGGCGCATCCGCGCCCTCCGGCACATCCACCCCCTCCAGCAAACCCGGGCCCTCCGGCACACCCGTCCCCTCCAGCAAACCCGGGCCCTCCGGCACATCCGCCCCCGTCGGCAAACCCAGGCCCGTCGGCAAACCCGCCTCCTCCGGCACACCCGGGCCCGTCGGCACACCCGCCCCCTCCGCCAAACCCGCCCCCTCCGGCAAACCCAGCCCCTCCGGCGTTTGAGGAGCGGGGGTCCGGGGGCTGGCCCCCGGCGACGGTGCCGCGCGCGGCAACGGGTCCGGGCGGAGCCCGGGGAACGGGGGAAGGGCGGGTAGGGGACCTGAGCCCGCGGAGCGGACCGCCGCGCGCCACCCGCGGGTGAACGGGGTCCGGGCCAGCAGGGGCAAGGGGCGGGACCGCTCCAGGCCCGGGACGCGCAGGAAGCGCGAGAGGAGGTTCACCGGCCGCGCCAGCCGCAGCGCGGCGATCAGGCGGAGCCAGCCGGGCAGCCCGCCCAGGGCGTAGTGGGAGAGCGGGCGCAGCCGGCCCGCCCAGTGGTGGTGGAGGAACTCCGCCTTGTAGGAGGCCATGTCGACCCCCACCGGGCAGTCGCTGCGGCAGCCCTTGCAGCCGAGGCAGAGATCCAGCGCCTCGGCGACCTCCGCCGAACGCCACCCGTCGGTCACGATCTCCCCGGCCAGCATCTCGTGCAGCAACCGGGCCCGCCCCCGCGTGGAGTGGCGCTCCTCCCCCGTGGCCCGGTACGACGGGCACATCACCCCCGGCCCCCCGACCTCCGTCGAGCGGCATTTCGCGACGCCGACGCACCGCGCCACCTCCCCCGCCAGCGGTGACGCCGGGAGCACCGCGAAGCGGAGGTTCTCGTCGAGGCGGGCCGGGCGGACCAGGATCCCGGGGTTCATGCCGCCCGCCGGGTCCCAGACCCGCTGGTAGGACTCGAAGAGGCCGATCACCGAAGGCCCGTACATCCGCGGCAGCAGCTCCGCCCGCGCCTGCCCGTCTCCGTGCTCCCCCGACAGGGAGCCCCCGTGCGCGACCACCAGGTCGGCGAGGTCCGAGGAGAAGGCCCGGAAGCGGGCCACGCCCGGCGGCGTCACCAGGTCGAAGTCGATCCGCACGTGCACGCAGCCCTCGCCGAAGTGACCGTACGGGGATCCGCGCAGCCCGTGCTCCGCCAGCAGGGCCCGGAATTCCCGCAGGTAGGCGCCGAGCCGGGCGGGCGGTACCGCGCAGTCCTCCCAGCCCGGCCAGGCCATGGTCCCGTCGGGCATCCGGGTGGCCGTGCCCGCCGCGTCCTCGCGGATCCGCCACAGGGCCCGCTGCGCCGCCGGGTCGGTGAGCAGCAGGCCGTCCACCGCGTCGGAGGCCCGTAGGAGGGCGCGGGCGGCGCCCTCGTCGCGCATCTCCGCGAACAGCCACGCCCCGCCGCGCGGCAGCCCGGCGGCGGCCCCGCCCACGAGGTCGGCCGCCATCCCCTCCACGGTCAGCGGCCCGTACCCCAGCAGCCCCGCCGCGGCCTGCGCCGCGGCGCTCTCGTCGGCGTACCCGAGGACGGCCAGCGCCGGGGCGGCCGGCAGCTCCACGAGCCGTACCAGCGCCTCGGTGACCACCCCGAGCGTGCCCTCGCTCCCGCAGAACGCCCGGGCCACCTCGGTGCCCCGCTCGGGGAGCAGCGCGTCCAGGCCCCCGTAGCCGGAGATCCGCCGCGAGAAACCGTCGGCCGGGCCGCCCGCCATGCCGGTGCGCAGGACGGCCAGGTTCTGCGACACCAGCTCCCGCAGCCCGTCCGGCGCGCCCTCCCAGCCCGTGCCGAGCCGGTGGGAGGAGCCCCCGTACGCCGTCACCGCCAGCTCGGCGACGTTGTCGGCGGTGGTGCCCCAGGCCACGGAGTGGGCCCCGCAGGCGTTGTTGCCGATCATGCCGCCGAGCGTGCACCGGGAGTGCGTGGAGGGGTCCGGCCCGAAGGTCAGCCCGTGCGGGCGGGCCGCGTCCCGCAGCCGGTCGAGGACCAGGCCGGGCTGGACCACGGCGGTGCGGGCGGCCAGGTCCAGGGAGACGAGGGCGTTCATGTGGCGGGTGAGGTCGAGCACGACGCCGACGCCCGTCGCCTGGCCCGCGATGGAGGTGCCGCCGCCGCGCGGGACGACGGGGACCCCGGCCCCGGCGCACACCGCGAGCGCGGCGGCCACGTCCTCGGCGTCGCGGGGGGAGACCACGCCGACCGGGACGCGGCGGTAGTTCGAGGCGTCCATCGTCGTCAGGGCCCGGGCGGCGGCGCCGAAGTCCACCTCTCCGCGCAGGTTCTTCCGCAAGGTCCGTTCGAGTTCACCGGGTGACGTCACGGCGGACAGCCTCCCACCGGCTCCCGCCCGTCCGCGTCATCTCATCGGGTGGACGCGGCTCCAAGGCGTGGACCCGGACCGGATACGCTCCGCTGGTGGCCGAGATCCAGATTCCCGCTGACATCAAGCCCGCCGACGGACGCTTCGGCGCGGGCCCCTCCAAGGTGCGGACCGAGGCGTTGGACGCCCTCGCCGCCACCGGTACCTCCCTGATCGGCACCTCCCACCGCCAGGCTCCGGTCAAGAACCTGGTCGGATCGGTGCGCCAGGGCATCCGGGACCTCTTCTCCCTCCCCGAGGGCTACGAGGTGATCCTGGGCAACGGCGGCTCCACCGCCTTCTGGGACATCGCGACCGCCGGTCTCATCGAGCGGAAGTCGCAGCACCTCACCTTCGGCGAGTTCTCCTCCAAGTTCGCCAGCGCCGCGAAGTCCGCGCCGTGGCTGGACGCTCCGTCGGTGATCTCCTCCGACCCGGGCACCCACCCGGACCCGGTGGCCGAGGCGGGCGTGGACGTGTACGCGTACACCCACAACGAGACCTCGACGGGTGTCGCGGCGCCGATCAAGCGCGTCGCGGGCGCCGATGAGGGTTCCCTCGTCCTGGTGGACGCGACCTCGGGTGCCGGCGGTCTGCCGGTGGACATCACCGAGACCGACGTCTACTACTTCGCCCCGCAGAAGTCCTTCGCCTCCGACGGCGGCCTGTGGCTGGCGGCGTTCTCCCCGGCGGCCCTGGAGCGCGCGGCCCGCGTGCACGCCTCGGGCCGGCACATCCCGGAGTTCTTCTCGCTGCCGACGGCGATCGACAACTCGGTGAAGAACCAGACGTACAACACCCCGGCGCTCTCCACCCTCTTCCTGCTGAACGAGCAGCTGGAGTGGATGAACAGCCAGGGCGGTCTGGAGTTCACGACCGGCCGTACGTCGGCCAGCGCGGCCCACCTGTACGGCTGGGCCGAGGCGTCGAAGTACGCCAGCCCCTTCGTCGCGGACTCCGCCAAGCGCTCGGCCGTCATCGGCACGATCGACTTCTCGGACGACATCGACGCGGCCGCGGTCGCCAAGGTGCTGCGCGCCAACGGCATCGTGGACACCGAGCCCTACCGCAAGCTCGGCCGCAACCAGCTCCGCATCGCGATGTTCCCGGCGATCGACCCGGCGGACGTGCAGGCGCTCACCGCGTGCGTGGACTACGTCATCGAGAACCTCTGACCGACACGGTCCGACACGGTCCGAGCCCGTCCGAGCCCGTCCGACACGCTCCGGAGCCCCCGGTGACACTTCGTCACCGGGGGCTCCGCGTTGTCCGCACCCCGCCCGACGACGTCCCGGGTCAGTTCTGAGTCCGCCCTGAGGAGGTCCTGAAGCGGTCCTGAACGACCCCTGAAGGACGCAGTCCGCCGTACAGCCCCGACCTCCGGGACCTTGGTCCCAAAAATCGGGGCAAAGAGCCCGCAAACGGAAGATCCCCATCACCTCCACCGCCTGCGGTTTCATGCCCCGGGACCTTCGGCAGGGGTCTCTCCCGGCCCCTCGGAGCGGCGCAACCAACCACCCCAGGATGTCCCTCATGTCTGGTGTGCCGGGAACGAACCCCGGCCCGTTCAGGAGGAACCCCATGCGCAAGGCACTCACCTTCTCGGCCATCGCCCTCGCTTCGTCTATGGCCCTGGCCGCCCCCGCCGTCGCGTTCGCCGCCGACTCCGCCCCGACGGCGTCGAGCAGCCCCGCCACCGGCAAGACCGCCGCCCCGGTGGCCCTGAAGGTCTCGGTCTCCTCGGCCAAGGCCGGCGACTCCGTCCAGCTCTCGATGGAGGTCCCGGACGGTTCGACGAACCTGTCCATCTCCTCCAAGGCCCTGAACGACGTCAAGATGACCGACGGCCGCGGCGCCACGGCCACCGTCGCCAAGGTCCCCGCCGGCACCTACGGCATCTCCCTCACCGGCACGGGCCCCGACGGCAAGAAGCTCCAGGCCACCGCGCAGCTCACGGTCAAGGCCGACGCCCCGAAGCCGACCGAGTCCACCGTCAGCCTGTCCAAGGACAACGGCAAGCCGGGCGACAAGATCCAGGTCACCATCAAGACCTCGGCGAACGAGAAGAGCGCGTTCGTCAAGTCCGACGCCTTCGGCGGCCAGGTCAACCTGAAGAGCAACGGCAAGGGCGTCTGGACCGGCACCGCGGTCGTCGCCAAGGACGTCAAGTCCGGCTACTACGGCGTCGGGGCCTACGCGGGCGGCAAGAAGTTCGACACCGTCAAGTTCTCCACCGACGCCACCAGCCCGGTCAACCCGAAGCCGAAGCCGGCCCCGCTCGACCCGAGCCACCACAAGACCCCCAAGGGTTCCGTGAACACCGGCCAGGCCCCCCTCGCCTGGGTCTCCTCGGACGCCGCGAACCATGGCTGAGCAGTCCGCCCCCGAACGCGCCCCCCGCCGGAGCGGCCGCGCACTGCGCGCGGCCGCCCTGGCGGGCGCCTCGGCGCTCACCGTCCTGCTGATCTCCTCCTGCGCCTCCGGCGGTGACGCCGCCGCAGGCGCGTCCGAGAACAACCCGGCCACCGCCAAGGCCGCCTCGGTGCTGGGGGCCTCCGTCCCGGACCGCATCGTGATCCCGGACATCAAGGTCGACGCCCCGCTCGACACCGTCGGACTCGACGCCCAGGGCGCCATGCAGGAGCCCGACTTCGGCAAGCCCAAGGACGCGGCCTGGTACAAGGAGGGCCCGACCCCCGGGGAGAAGGGCGCGGCCGCCATCGTCGGCCACATGGACACCCCCCAGGCGCCCGAGGCCGTCTTCTACAACCTCAAGAAGCTGAAGAAGGACGAGAAGATCGAGGTCCACCGCGACGACGGCTCCACCGCCGTCTTCGCCGTGGACACGGTCGACACGTTCAAGAAGGACCGGTTCCCGACCGACAAGGTCTACGGCGACACCCACGGCAAGGCCGAGCTCCGCGTCATCACCTGCGGCGGCAACCTCACCAAGGACCGCCACTGGGACGCCAACGTCGTCGTGTTCGCGCACCTCGTCGGCCAGGAATAGCCCTCGGGTCCCCTCGCTCCCCCTCGGCTCCCCATCGGGCTCAACCGGCGACTACTTGGCCACGGCGAAGCGCATGAGGGCCTGCTCGTCGCCCGCCTTGATCTTGCCGGTCTCGTTGATGACGTGGAGCTTCCAGCCCGACCCGTCCCGGACCGCCTTGGCCACGGCGCAGCCGTTGTCGCTGCCGAGCAGGCTCGGCCAGATGTCGGCGACCTGCTGGGTGCTGCCACCCGTGCCGTCGTAGACCTTGAAGCTGATGTTGCGGGCGCTCTGGAAGGAACTGCCCTTCTTGTACGCGGCGGCGACGAAGACGATGGACGTGACGTTGCCCGGTATCCGGGCGAACTCGACGGTCACCGTCTCGTCGTCGCCGTCGCCGTGGCCGGTCTGGTTGTCCCCGCTGTGCAGCAGCGAGCCGTTGCCCATGGGGTCCAGGGAGTCGAGGCCCGCGAGGCGGACCGGGTCCGCACCCTGCATCGCGATCGCGATCAGGTCCAGGTCCGTCCCCAGCTTCCGCTTGAACTTGCCCATCAGGCCGCCGCTGCTGCCCACGGTGGGGTCCCACGAGACCCCGATGGACAGGTGGGTTACGCCGCCCAGGTCCGCGGGGCCGTCTTCCTTGGTGAGCGTGATCATGCGCAATCCTCACAAATAGCAGTGCGATACCGACTCATGAAGTCTGCCTGAAGCCGGTTCGTTTGCGGAGCCGCTCGACGCACGCGATACCTTCAGGGCCCGGCATCCGGCGTTCCCCGGATGCCGTACAGCGCAGTACAGCGCAGTACAGCTTGGAGGCAGCAGCGTGAGCGTGCGAGTGACGGCGGCCCAGGACGGCGTGGACCCCTTCGGCACGGCCCGGCTGCGGCGCGGGGTGCTCGACGCCTGGGGCGCCGGCCCGGCCCGCTTCCGCGAGGACGCCAACGCCGAGGAGGACCTCGCGCTCGGCGGCTACCGCGACCGGCTCGTCGTCGAGCTCGCGCAGAACGCCGCCGACGCGGCCGCCCGCGCCGGGGTTCCCGGCCGGCTGCGGCTCACCCTGCACGCGGGCACCGACCAGCCCGACGGGCACGCGCTGCTCGCCGTCTCCAACACCGGCTCCCCGCTGGACGCCACCGGCGTGGAGTCCCTGTCCACGCTGCGCGCCTCCGCCAAGCGCGACGACTCCTCCGGGAGCGTCGGCCGCTTCGGCGTCGGCTTCGCCGCGGTCCTGGCCGTCTCCGACGAGCCCGCCGTCCTCGGCCGGCACGGCGGGGTCCGCTGGTCCCTGGCCGAGGCCCGGGAGCTGGCCCGGGGAGCCGCCGTCGGCAGCTCCGGACTCGGCGAGGAACTGCGCCGCCGCGACGGCCACGTCCCGCTGCTGCGCCTCCCGCTGCCCGCCGAGGGCACCGCGCCCGAGGGCTACGACACCGTCGTGGTCCTCCCGCTGCGCGACGCCGCCGCCGAGGAACTGGCCGGGCGGCTGCTCGCCGCCGTGGACGACGCCCTGCTGCTGACCCTGCCGGGGCTCGCCGAGGTCGTCGTGGACACCCCCACCGGGGGCGTGCGGACGCTGACCCGCCGCGCCGAAGGCCCGTACACCGTCATCACCGACTCCGCCTCGGACTCCGCGTCCGGCCGCAGGCGATGGCGCACCGTCCGCCACTCCGGCCCCATCGAGAAGGCGCTGCTCGCCGACCGGCCCGTCGAGGAACGGCTGCGGCCCGTCTGGGCGGTGTCCTGGTCCGTGCCCGTCGACACCGAAGGCGCCCCGGTCCGCCCCGCGACCGCCGCCGTGGTGCACGCGCCGACCCCGACCGACGAACCGCTGGGCATCCCCGCGCTGCTCATCGCGACGCTGCCGCTGGACACCACCCGCCGGCACCCCGCGCCGGGGCCGCTGACCGACTTCCTCGTGGAGCGCGCGGCCGACGCGTACGCCGAACTGCTCGGCACCTGGGACCCGGTGAGCACCGCGCTCGTGGACCTCGTACCCGGCCCGCTCGGCAAGGGCGAGCTCGACGGGGCCCTGCGCGCCGCCGTCATCGCACGCCTGCCCCGCACGGCCTTCCTCGCACCCGCCGCCCCCGCCGAGGAGCCCGAAGAGCCCGAAGAGCCCGGACAGCCCGGACAGCCCGGGGAGCGGGCCGCCCTGCGCCCCTTCGAGGCCGAGGTGGTGGAGGGCGCGGGCGCCGACACCGTACGGGTCCTGGCGGAAGTGCTGCCGACCCTGCTCCCGGCCGGGCTGGAACGCCGCCCCGAACTGCGCACCCTGGGCGTCGGCCGGCTGCCGCTGGGCGAGGCCATCGAGCGGATCGCGGGCATCGAGCGGACCCCCGAATGGTGGTACCGCCTCTACGACAGCCTCGCCGGGGTCGACCCCGACCGGCTCTCCGGCCTGCCCGTGCCGCTGGCCGACGGCCGCACCGCGATCGGCCCCCGGCACCTGCTGCTGCCCGGCGCGGACGTCCCGCGGTCGGGCACCCCGCAGAGCCTGGCCCGGCTCGGCCTGAAGGTGGCCCACCCCGACGCGGTGCACCCGCTGCTGGAGAAGCTCGGCGCGCTCCCGGCGAGCCCGCGCGCCGTCCTGACCACCCCGCAGGTGCGGGCGGCCGTCGCGGCCTCCCTGGACTCCGGGGAGATCTGGGACGAGGACGCCCTCGACCCCGAGGAACTGGCCGACATCGTGCTGGGCCTGGTCCGGGACGCCGAGCTCTCCCCCGGCGACGAACCGTGGCTGGGCGCGCTCGCCCTGCCCGACGAGGACGGCGAGCCGACCCCGGCCGGCGAGCTCCTGCTGCCCGGCTCCCCGCTGGCCTCCGTGATCCGCGAGGACGAGATCCCGTACCTGGACGCCGAGCTGGTGGAACGCTGGGACGAGCGGACCCTCACCGCCGTGGGCGTCCTCGCCGCCTTCCAGCTGGTCCGCGCCACCGACGTGGTCCTGGACCCCGACGAACTGGAGCCCCGCGACGGGGACTTCGCCGAGCCCGACGACGCCGGTCTGCTCGACGCCGTCGACGTGTGGTGCGAGGACCTCCTGGACCAGCTCCCCGACACCCCCGTGCCGCCGGTCGCCACCGAGCTGGTCGCCGTACGGGACCTCGACCTGGTCGACGACGACTGCTGGCCCCAGGCCCTGGCCATGCTGGCACAGCCCCCCTTCCGGGACGCCCTGACCCAGCCCGTGCGGGTCCTGCTCCCGGACGGCACCACCCGCTCCGTGCGCTCGTACACCGCGTGGTGGCTGCGCGACCACCCGGTCCTGGACGGCCGCCGCCCGGCCGGCCTGCGCTCGGCGGGCGGCGACCCGCTGCTGGCGGGCCTCTACACCCCGGCGGACGCCACCGGCTTCGAGGACGAACAGGTCCTGCGGGCCCTGGGCGTACGCACCACCGTGCCCGCCCTGCTGGAGGAGCCGGGCGGAGCCGCCGAGCTGCTGGGCCGCCTCGCCGACCCGGACCGGGAGGTCGGCGGACGCCAACTGCACGGCCTGTACGGGGCGCTGGCCGAGCTGGACCCCGAGCAGGTCACCCTGCCCGACGAGCTGCGCGCGGTCGTGGACGGCGAGGTGGTCGTGGTGGACGCGGCCGAGGCGCTGATCGCGGACGCCCCCGACCTGCTGCCCCTGACGGCCGGGCTCCCGCTGCTGCCGGTGGCCCCGTCCCGGGCCGCCGACCTGGCGGAGCTGTTCCAGGTCCGGCGGCTCTCGGAGACGGTCCCGGCGGAGGTGACCACCGAGGGCGAGGAGCACGAGGTCCCCGAATCCGTGCACCAGCTCCTGGGCCCGGCCACCCCGAAGAGCTACGTGGAGCACGAGGAACTCCTCGCGGGCGGCATCGAGCTCGACTGGCGCCGCACCCCGGACGGCACCCTGCACGCGTCCACCCTGGAGGGCGTCGCGGCGGCCCTCGCCTGGGCGGCGGGCCAGTGGCCGCGCCGCTTCGAGGTGGCGGCCCTGCTGGAGGACCCGTCCCGGACGCCGGAGTTGGCCCGGGACCGCTGGTTCGACTGAGCCGTCCCGCGCCCCTACAACCATGCGGCCGCGCCGGGGATCATGGGGCCATGCCCTCCTTCCCCGTCCTGATCGGGCGCGGTGCCGACAGCGGCACGTCAGCCACCCTCCGAGCCGGCCACCTGCGGATCCAGCAGGGCCCGCAGTACACGCTCATCCCCCTCGCGGCCGTGCAAGAGGCCCGCGCGGGGGAGGAGTTGCTCGTCGAGATCGCCCTCACCGACGGCGCCGTCCACCGGCTGAGCGGCGCCAATCCGACCGCCACCGCGGCCTTCGCCGCCGCCCTCAACCGCGCCCTTCCCGAGGACCGGGACCCGGCCGGCAGTGCCCTGGTCACCACCGGGTCGACATCCGAGGGGGAGGAACCGCTCTGGCGCGGGGACGATGCGAGGGCCTCGCTCGGCACCGACCGGCTGCGCATCGTCCGGGGCGCACGGAACACCGACATCCCGCTCGCCGCCGTCCAGGAGGCATGCGTCGAGGGCGAGCGGATCCTCCAGATCGTCCTGACCGACGGCGCCACCCACCAGCTCCCGGGCGGGAAGCCGGCCGCCACCGCCGCCTTCGCCGCCGCCGTCAACGACGCCCTGCCCGGGGAGCGGGACCCGGCCGGCAGCGCACTGGTCACCACCGAGTCCATCCCCGGCGGGGAGCCGATCCGGGTCACCTGGAGTCTCAATGACGAAGTCAAGCCGCTTGCGTGACCGGTGGGGCGGAGGTGAAGGCCCGGTTGTCGCGCAGGAGAGCCCACAGGACGCTGGCGCGTCGGCGAGCCAGGGCGATGACTGCTTGGACGTGTTTGCAGCCCTCGCCGCGCTTCTTGAGGTAGAAGTCCCGGTTCGGCCCGTC